>NZ_JAUYAF010000063.1 GCF_030693625.1 Phenylobacterium sp. | reverse complement strand
GGAGGTGGCGCGTTGGTTCTGGGCGATGGCCCAGATGGCGCCGTTGTCTTTCGCCGAAGCGATCTTCTTGCCGGTGTTGATGCGGTTTTGGACCGTCATCAGCTCGGAGCTGGTCTGGTTCAGGTTCTGAAGGGCGACCATGGCCCCGACGTTGGTATTGACGCTATTCGGCATCTTGGAAAACCCCACTTTTAGGTTTCGTTCACCGTTTTGGTGACCGCAAGCATTTTTGCTCTGTCACCGTTGTAGTGGGGCAGGGTTTTTGAATCGTTACGCGAAGATGTGTGAGTTATGAATCCCGGGAATACTCTGGCCGTTCCTTAAGTTTGATTCACCAAGAGTCATAACGAACGGCGACGAGAGTCTAAGAGGGCGGCGGGGCCTAACCCATGACTCTCGGGCGATTCAGCGGCGCTCCACATCAGCGAGAGGGCCGGCGCTGTTAAGGACGTCGACCTAGAGCCCCCTCAATTTTGTTTCATGGATCGGTGAGAATCTCTGTTCGCGCGGCTCGAAAGGCCCGGAATTGCCCCAAGGGCGCCCTCGCTCCGGCGTCGCGGCGCGGCTAGAGTCGCCCGATGGCCCCGTCTCAGAAGGGCCCCGCAACCGAGGACGCGCAATCCATGAAGGTCGAACGGCTTCCGCCTGTCGTCACCAGCCTGCTGCCCAGCAACCATCCCTATCTCAACGGGGCCTGGACCCCGTTGCACGAGGAGGTCAACGCCACCGACCTGGAGGTGACCCACGGCGCCATCCCCCCCGACCTCGATGGCGTGTACCTGCGCAATACCGAGAACCAGGTGCAGCAGCCGCTGGGCCGCTTCCATCCCTTCGATGGCGACGGGATGATCCACCAGATCGAGTTCCGGAACGGCCAGGCCAGCTACCGCAACCGTTTCGTCCGCACCCGTGGCTTCGAGGCCGAGCAGGAGGCCGCCGGTTCGCTCTGGGGCGGCCTGGCCGACCCCGTCCAACTGGCCAAGCGTCCGGGTTGGGGCGCGCACGGCTTCCTGAAGGACTCATCCTCCACCGATGTCGTGGTCCACGCCGGCAAGGCGCTGTCGACCTTCTATCAGTGCGGGGAGGGCTACCGCCTCGATCCCCTGACCTTGGAGCAGGAGGGCCTGGAGAGCTGGGTGCCTATCGACGGCGTCAGCGCCCATCCCAAGGTGGACGAGGCCACCGGCGAGCTGATGTTCTTCAACTACTCCAAGCACGCCCCCTACATGCACTATGGCGTGGTCGGACCCGACAACCGGCTGAAGACCTATATCCCTATCCCGTTGCCCGGCCCGCGCCTGCCGCACGACATGGCCTTCACCACCAACTATTCGATCCTCAACGATCTGCCGGTGTTCTGGGACGCCAAGCTGCTGGAGCGGAACATCCACGCGGTGCGGCTGCACGAGGGCATCCCCTCGCGCTTCGCCATCGTCCCGCGGCACGGTGGCGAGATCCGCTGGTTCGAGGCCGCGCCGACCTACGTCCTACACTGGCTGAACGCCTATGAGGAGGGCGATGAGATCGTGCTGGACGGCTACTTCCAGGAGGACCCGACCCCGGAGCCGAACAAGGACGCGCCTCCCGGCTTCGAGCACATGATGGCCTATCTCGACGAGTCGCGGTTCAAGCCCAAGCTGCACCGCTGGCGCTTCAACCTGAAGACCGGCGAGACCACCGAGGGCCACCTCGATGATCGCATCCTGGAATTCGGTATGATCAACGCCCGCTACGCCGGACGGAAGTACCGCTACGCCTATTCCACTGTGGCCGAGGTGGGCTGGTTCCTGTTCCGCGGCTTCGTGAAGCACGACCTGGAAACCGGCGAGAGCAGCGAGTTCATCCTGCCCGAGGGCGTCTATGCCAGCGAGGCGCCCTTCTGCCCGCGGGTGGGCGCGGTGGACGAGGACGACGGCTACCTGGTGAGCTTCCTCACCGACGAGAACGCCGGCACGTCGGAGTGCATCCTGCTGGACGCCAAGGATATCGCCGCCGGTCCGGTCTGCCGGATCCGCCTGCCGCACAAGCTGTGCAGCGGCACCCACGCGGTCTGGGCGCCACGGGATATGCTCAGCGCCTAGACCCTTTCCGGATCAGGTTGAATCAACCTGATCGGACAAAAGAGGGTCTATCTTCTTGAATCTAGAGCATGTCCGGGCGGCGAACCGGCGCCCACTTGCGCCTGACATGCTCTAGGAGACAACCTTCTTCGGCGGCATCGGCACGAAGCCCGAGGTCCGGGCCACATAGGCCTCGTAGTCCGGGCGCTTGCGGCGCATGCGGCCCTCGACCGTCGGCACACCGCTCCACTTGGTGAGCAGGAAGGTGATCAGCACCGGGCCGACGATGGAGGCGGCCCCCACCAGGCCGGTGTCGGCGGCGATCAGCCACAGGCCCCACCAAGCGCAGGCGTCGCCGAAATAGTTGGGGTGGCGGGTGTAGCGCCAGAGGCCGGTGTCCAGCACCTTGCCGTTGTTGGCGGGGTCGGCCTTGAACCGGACGAGCTGCCAGTCGCCGACGCTCTCGAAGGCTATGCCCACCACGGCGAGGGCGACGCCGGCCCAGGCCAGGGCGCCCAGGTCGGTGGTGGCTTGGATCTGGCCCAGTTGCACCGGTAGGCAGACGATGAACTGCAACGGCATCTGCAGGGCGAAGACCAGCAGCAGGGAGGCCTTCGGATAGTCCCAGCCGCGCTCCAGCTTGGCCTTGCCCATCATGGTGGCGTAGCGGCGGTCCGCGCCATGCTTGCGCCAGCGCCAGAGCAGATAGACCCCCAGCCTCATGCCCCAGATGGCGCAGAGCCCGGTCAGAAGGGCCGCGTGCGGCCCGCGTCCGCCGGTGATCAGGTAGCTGGTCCAGGCCATGACCACCATGCCGAGCGGCCACCAGCTGTCGATGAAGCTCGGGTCCTGGATGCGGATCGAATAGAGCCACAGCGCGATGAACAGGGCGACGGAGACCCCGGCGTTCAGCAGCAGCAGTTGAGCGATTTCCATGGGTGTCCTCTAACTCACAGGGCCGGGCGGTCGATGAGGGCGGTGAGCCAGGCGCTGCGCGGCTCCCCCGCCTTCTGGGCCTCGATGACGCCGATATCGACATAGTCGCGCCAGCCGCAGATCAGATCGCCACGGAATTCGATCACGGCGGCGTAGGGCGCGGCCACGACGGCGCCGTCCTTGGCCACATACTCGTCGACGCCTTCCGCGAACAGGCGGTCGCCGCTCTCAGCGTGGTCGAACATCCGCCAGCGCACCTGCGCGATCTCGCCCTTGAAGCGCTCCAGGAACCTGCGCGCCTTGACCTTGCCGATGAGGGGCGGGGCGACGGCGGCGGCGTAGTGCCAGACCACGTCGTCGGTCATGCGCGCCAACACGGCGTCGATGTCGCCCCGGGTCCAGTCCGCGATCAGGGCCTTCATCAGCGCGAGCTTTGGGCTCACAGGCCGACGACCAGGCTGACCGTGGTGGTGGTGGAGCCACCGATGTTCAGGGTCTGGACCGTCCGGGCGCCCTCCACCTGATAGTCGCCGGCCGTGCCGGTCACCTGCTTGTAGGCGTCCAGCGTCATGCGGACACCGGTGGCGCCCACCGGATGGCCGCCGCCGATCAGACCGCCGGAGGGATTGATCGGCAGGCGGCCGCCCATCTCGATGGAGCCGTCCTCCACCGCCTTCCAGGCCTCGCCCGGCGCGGTCAGGCCGAGGTGCTCGATGGCCATGTACTCGGTGGTGGTGAAGCAGTCGTGGGTCTCGACGGCATGGACCTGGCTCAAGTCGTCGATCCCGGCCCGGGCGCGCGCCTCGTCGATGGCCCGTTTCACCTGCGGGAAGACATAAGGTTCGCCGGCGCTGGCGCGCACCTTGCGGTCATAGCTGATGGGGGCGGAGCGGTGCCCCCAGCCCTTGATCTGCGGCAGGCTCTCCAGCGGCAGGCCGCGCTTGTCGGCATAGGCCCTGGCCGCCTTTTCCGAGGCCAGGAACACCACGGCTGAGCCGTCGGTCACCTGGCCGCAGTCGTTCTTGCGGATCATCCCCTCGACGACCGGATTGGCCTCGTCGTCGTCGGTGAAGCTCTTGTCGTTGAAGGCCCAGGCCCGCGTCTGAGCGTTGGGGTTCTTCTTCCCGTTGGCGAAGTTGATCTCCGCAATCCGCATCAGGTGCTCGTACTTGAGGCCCCAGCGTCGGTCATATTCCTCGCCCAGGTCGGAGAAGGCCTTGGGCCACAGATAGGTGGCGTCCTGGAACTCGTGCCCGGCCCAGGCCGCGGCGCCCAGATTCTGGGCGGCCTGCTGGCCCGAGACATTGCGCATCATCTCCAGGCCGATGACGCAGGTGGTATCGTAGCGGCCGGCCTCGATCTCGGCGGTGGCCGCCAGGATCGCCACGCTGCCCGAGGCGCAGGCCGCCTCGTGGCGGGAGGTGGGCATGCCGTCGAAGTCGGGGTGGACCAGGCCGAAGAACCCGCCCAGCAGGCCCTGGCCGGCGAACAGGTCGCCGACGAAGTTGCCGACGTGGCCGGTGTCGATGTCCTTGGGCTCCAGGTCCACGGCGGCCAGGCCCTGGCCCACCACCTCGGCGAAGGCGTCGGCGAAGTCCATCTGCTCGCGCGCCCAGTTCTTCGAGAAGTCGCTCTGCCAGCCGCCCAGGATGTAGACCATGACCTTCGTTTCCTCTTGGGGCGCTCTTGCCGTCGCCCTGTGGCGACAAGAGGCGTCCCCTGGTTGGGTGTCAACGCGAAGCCGGAAGGCTCCGCAGATAGTCGGCGATCAGGGCCACGCCTTGCTCATCCACCAGGGAGCGGCCCAGCTCCGGCATCATCACGCCCGGTTCGCGGGACTTCATGCGGTGCAGCAGGATGGAGGTTTCAGGACGGCCCGGATCGATATCGAATTCGAGGCCGCCGGACCCGCGCCCCGCCGCGACCGGCCGCCGGCGGACGCCCAGGTTGGCGGGGTCGGTCTCCTCCAGGTGCAGGAAGAGCCCGGAGTTGCTCGCCATGCCCTCGGGGTTGTGACAATGGCCGCAATTGGCGTCGAGATAGGCGCGCGCCCGGTCGGCCAGGGGCTCGGCCGGGTCGTTCCAGACCGCCGTGCGGGGCGCGGCGTGCGGATCCGGCGCGCCGGCCAGCAGGCCCGTCCTCGTCCAATGGGCCAGCTGGTTTTCGCGCCGCGACCCATAGGCCAGGTCGCCATTCAGGTTGCGCGCCTTGGGACCGATGGGCGCCAGCACGCCGGAGAGGGAATGGCACTCCTTGCACTGGTTGGTGTTGGGGACCGCGTAGTCGATGGTCAGCGGCCTGCCAGCGTGGTCGATCACTGCGACCGGCAGCCGCGCTCCGGCGCGCTTCAGCACCGCCTGGGTCTGCTCGGGGTTCCAGACATAGGTCAGGGCCACCCAGCCACGGGGCTTGTGGATCAGCAGGCGGGTCTCGATGAACCGCACCTGATCCCCCGGTTTCCGCAGGTCGGCGGGATAGGCGAAGGTCTTCACCAGGGCCGCCCCCACCGGGAAGGCGAAGGCGCCCGTGGCGGCATAGGTCGCCTGGGTCCCCGGCGGCAGGAACAGGAAGCGGGACTTTTCCGAGTGGTCGCTGAACAGCGGGGTGTTCAGGGCATAGGGCGTCAGGCCGGCGTTCGGAGCCCGCGCGCCCTGGTCGGTGAACAGCCGGTAGGCGTCGAGGGTCGGCGCCGGCGCCTCGGCCAGCAGCGCGTCCAGCGCCACGGGCGCGGGCTGGGGCGCCGCCCCAAGCGACAGGACCGCCGCCAGCAGAGCGGCGAGACGGATCATTGGGCGGGCTTGTCCTGGCCGACCGGCAGCACCACGGCGGCGCGCTCCGGGAGGCCTGGCGATCCGAGGGTCGCGGTGACCGTCGGCTTGGCGGCTTCCACCTCGCCCGCCTTGGGAAGGTTCAGGTTCAGCACCGGGCCGTCCTTCAGGTAGAGGCGCGGGGCGGGTCCGTCGTAGCCGGGATAGGTGGTGACGCCGTCCCAGAGGATCGGAGGCAGAGACCCGCCGGTCGCCGCGGCGAGCATCTTGCCGCCGGGCAGGCCGGGCAGCCAGCCGTTGCGCCCCAGCCGGTTGTCCCGCACCACGATGTCCCGGGGCAGGGGGTTGTAGCTCTTGTCGTCGAAGCTGCGGCTGAAGCTCACCAGCATCACCGCGCTGGTCTGATTGCCGGAGATGTCGTTGTCGAACACGTGGACGTCGCGGTTGGCCATCAGCATGATCCCGACCCCCACCGGCACACTGGCCACGATATTGCCCTTGGGCGCGAAGTTCGGGTTGTCGTTATCCACCACCTTGTTGCGGAAGATGCGGGTGGAGTGGCCGCCCATCACCGGCAGGCCCGGCAGGTCGAACACCAGGATGCCGCCGGTGTTGTGGGTGGCGACATTGTCGAACACATCGGCGTCGGTGGAGTTCTCGATCTCGATCCCGGCGACGTTGAACTCCGCCAGGCTGTTGCGGACGATGATGTTCTTCGACTGGCCGACATAGATGCCGGCGTCCGAGGCGCCGCGCCCCGTGACCTGGTCGATCAGCACATTGGTGGAGGATACCGGATAGACGCCGTAGGCGCCGTTGGTCTCCTTGGGGCCGCCGGTCCACTGCACGGTGAGGCTGACGAAGCTGATGCGGTCGGCGCCCTTGGACTTGATGCCGTCGCCCTTGCTGTCCTGCAGGGTCAGGTCGCGCACCGTGACACCGTCCGAGGTGATGAGCAGGCCCTCGCCCGCGCCCTTCTGGCCGGCGAAGGACAGCACCGTCTTGCCCTGACCCGCGCCGGTCACGGTGACGTTGTCGACGTCGAGGGAGAGGCCGTCGGTGAAGTCGAATTTGCCGGCCCCGAGGGCCACCACGTCGCCCGGCTTGGCGTCCAGCAGGGCGGTCTGCAGCCGCTCCTGGGCGTCGGGCCCGGGGTTGACGGTCAGGGTCGCCGCCTGGGCCGTGGTGGCCACCAGCGCGGCGGCCAGGGTCGCGCCCCAGAGCGCCCGTTTCGATGTGGCCATGACGTCGTCCTCCGTATGGGCGGCGCTCTCGCGGGCGCCGCTCTCTGGATACGGAGAATGGGCCAAGACGGACGCCTTGTCAGGGCTGACCCAAGGGAAGTGGGGCGAGGTTTTCCCCGGCCGGCGGACCGGCCGGGGCAGGGCGCCTACCGGGCGTCGGCGACGCTCCAGTTATAAACGCAGCGGTCCAGGCCGATGGCGATCTCCAGCACCAGGACCGCCACCTCGCGCACTTCGCCGGCCTTGGTGGGGAAGCGGGCGACTTGCGGGAAATCGGTGCGCCGGGAGATGGAGCAGACCTCCATCCACTTGTCGCCGTTGTCGACCTCCACATCCATGGTCACCTGGGAATAGGCGGGCAGGCGGTCGGAGGGCACGATGCGCGTGGGCAGGCGCACCATGGCCTCGATCATCGCGCGCAACGGCTCCAGGCTCGCGGCGTGATAGTCGTTGGCGGTATCGGCGGTGTAGGCGCACTGGAATTCCATCTGCCAGAACTCCTTCAGCCGCATGTGCTTGCTCACCTGGTCCTGCTCGCGCCGGAACGACTTTCCGGACTGCCAGACACACAGGGGCATGCGCACCCTGGCGTGACTGTTGAGCAGGTGCTGCATGTAGGCGTAGGTCGAGGGCGTGGTCTCCGGCCGCAGGACCAGCTGGGCGTCGCCCAGGCGCTCGATGAAGAATATGTCCTCGGGCCCATAGGCCTCCGACACCAACTCGCGCGGCGTCAGCTGCGGCGCCTCCACCCGGCGGATGTCCCAGGCGGGGTTGGCGTTCGTCAGGAAGGCGGACACCTCAGCGGCGAAGTGGGCGGCCATCATGTCGCGCAGGCGAATCTCACGGTCGGTCCAGTGGACCAACCCATTGGATTGGTAGAGGGAAAGCACGGCGGCTCCTCCAGATAGATTTGGGAATGTCAGGCGGTGGTTTCACGTCCCCGGAGCGCCCGGGAACGGCTCACGCCTGGTCCCGCGGTCTATCCGAAGACGCGCAGACCTCGGCCGCCGCGGGCGTTCAGCACGCTCCGCAGGTCGGTCATCGCAGCACTGGCGGTCGAGGTGGCCATGGCGGCGCTTTAGGCGTCGGGCGCGCGCGGGTCAACCGCACGCGCCGGAAAGCCCAATCCTAGTAGGTGTGGATGTTGGTGTCGGGCAGACCCAGGATCCGCTTGGAGATGATGTTGTTCTGGATCTCGTAGGACCCGCCGGCGATTGTCCCGGACTTCACTCGCAGGAAGGCCCGCGCGGCGGCCAGCTCCTCGGCGCTAAACTCGTCGCCGGCCCAGGCCAGGCCGTTATAACCCATGGCCTCCACCACCATCTCGGCGTGGTTCACATTGATGCTTGAGGAGGCGTTCTTCATGATCGAGGTCGCCGCACTGGGGCCGCTCTGGTTTCGCGCCTCCAGGGCCACCCGGGCGTTGGTGAGCTGGTAGGCGCGGGCGTTCATGTCCTGCTCGATCAGCCGGGTGCGGAAGTCGCGGTCGGCCAGCCGGCCGGTCGCATCGACGCCGATGTACTTCTTGGCGATCTCGCGGAGCGCCCCCGGATTGCTCCGCGCCGGCGCGCCGCCGCCACCTGACAGGCCGTTGCGCTCGTGCTGCAGCAGCCGCTTGCCCACCGTCCAACCGCCGTTCAGCGGCCCCACCAGGTTCTCCTTGGGCACCTTCACATCGGTGAAGAAGGTCTCGCAGAAGGGCGATGACCCCGAGATCAGCAGGATCGGCCGCGGCTCGACGCCCGGGGTCTTCATGTCGATCAGCAGGAAGCTGATCCCCTCATGCTTCTTGGAGGGATCAGTGCGGGTCAGGCAGAAGCACCAGTCGGCGTACTGAGCGCCAGAAGTCCATATTTTTGAACCATTTACGAGGAAATGATCACCCATGTCCTGAGCTTTGGTCTGCAGGGACGCGAGGTCAGATCCCGAGCCCGGCTCGGAATAGCCCTGGCACCAGCGTAGCTCGCCGCGGACGATGGGCGGGATGTGGCGCTGCTTCTGCTCCTCGGTGCCGTATTCCAGCAGGGTGGGGCCAAACATCATCACCCCCATGCCGCCGATGGGGTTCCAGGCGCCGACCGCGGCCATCTCCTCGCGCAGCACCCGGGCCTCGGCGCTGTTCAGGCCGCCGCCGCCGTATTCCGACGGCCAGGTGGGAACACCCCAGCCCTTGGCGCCCATGCGCTCCTTCCAGAGCTTGTAGTCGCCTTCGACGGGGACCGGAGCTTCGGCTGCGGCGATGTCGCTGCGGCTCTTCAGGGACGGGGGGAAGTTCTCCGCCAGCCAGGTCTTGGCCTGGGCGCGGAAGGCGTCGAGATCGGCGCCGCCAAAATCAGCCATGGTCGTTTCCCTAAATGTCTTTGCGCCGACGTGGTCGAGCCCGCCCGCTTATCGCGACATGAGACTGCCGCAGCGGCAGGCTGTCAACGGCGAGTCAGGGCCGGGTGACCTCGTCCACCGCCTCCAGCCAGTGGCGGACGGGCGCGGTGGAGTCGGGCGCCAGGTGCATCCAGCAGCCGATGTTGGCGGTGTAGATGGCCGCCGGCTGGTGGGCGTTGAGATGGGCCAGCTTGGCGTCCTTGAGCTTGCCCGACATCTCCGGCTGCAGCAGCGAATAGGCGCCGGCCGAGCCGCAGCAGATGTGGGCGTCGGCCACGGGCTGGGGGTCGTAGCCCAGGCTGCGCAACAGGGTCCCGATGGCACCGGTCAGGCGCAGGCCGTGCTGCAGGGTGCAGGGCTCGTGGACCGCGATGCGCGGTTGCGCGGGGGCTCGGCGCGCGGCGAGGTCGGCCACCGACAGCAGTTGGACGGGATCGCGCACCAGGGACGCCACCACACGGGCCTTCTCGGCATAGGCGGGATCGTCGCGCAGGACGTCGGGATAGTCCTTGATGAAGGCCGCGCAGCCGCTGGAATTGACCACCACCGCCTCCGCGCCCGCCTCGATGTCGGGCCACCAGGCGTCAATATTGGCGCGCGCGGCGGCCGCGCCCTCGTGCGGCGCGTCCAGATGGAAGCTGACGGCGCCGCAGCAACCGGCGCGGGGGGCTTCAACCAGGCTGACCCCCAGGCGGTCGAAGACACGGGCGGTGACGGCGTTGAAGTGCGGGGCCGCCGCCGACTGGGCGCAGCCGGTCAGCATCAGCATCCGCCGGAGGTGATGCGGGGCCGGGCGCGGGCCTGGCGCGACGTGCGGGGTGATCTTCGCCTGCAGGGTCCTGGGCAGGATCGGGCGGACGAGCCGGCCCACGATAAGCACCGCGCCCAGCAGGGCCGCCGAGCGGGTCACTCTGCGGATCACCGTCCGCGCCAGCCGCTCGGTCCAGGGCCGGCCGACCTGATCTGCCACCGCCTCGCGGCCGATATCGTAGAGCCGGTGGTACTGGACGCCGGAGGGGCAGGTGGTCTCGCAGGCCCGGCAGCTAAGACAGCGGTCGAGGTGCTTCAGCGTGGTCTGGCTGACCGGCTGGCCCTCGAGCGCCTGTTTCAGCAGATAGATGCGGCCGCGCGGTCCGTCGAGCTCGTCGCCGGTGATCTGATAGGTGGGGCAGGTGGCGTTACACATGCCGCAGTGGACGCAGGCGCGCAGGGCCCGGGCCGCGATCTCGCCCCCGGTCGTGTCGGCCAGGGGCCCCTGGATGACGGTCTTCATCTAGAGGCCCTCATACATCCGGCCGGGATTGAAGATCCCCGCCGGGTCCAACGCCGCCTTCACACGGCGGTGCAGGTTGAAGGCGCCCGGCGCAAGCGGCTGGAAAACCTCGCCGTTCCCGGCTTGGCCTCTGTACAGGGTCGCGTGCCCGCCGAGCTGCGCGGCGCGCGCCCAGACGCCGGGATCGACCGTGTCGGCGGTGAGCCAGCGCTGGCCGCCGGCCCAGTCCCAGGCCGTGGCCTCGAAGCCTTCGGCGGGCCCCGTCGGCGGCAGGGACACCCGCCACAGGACTGGCGCCTCGAACACAGGGTGGGTCATGTGGCGGAAGGCGTCCCAGGTCTCCAGCGGCTCTTCCTCGCCCCCCAGTTCGGCCCGGGTCGCCGCGACACCTGCCCCGCCGCCGGAGAGCCGCAGGTGCAGGCGGTGGCCGTCATGGAAGGCGCCCGACAGGGGCAGGGGGCGGCCCATCAGGCCGGTCACCCAGGTCCGCGCGGCCTCTCCCGCCATCTCGAAGACCAGGGCCAGCTCGGCGCGCGGCCGGGGCGTCACGCGCAGGGAGATGTCCAGGATCGGACCGAAACAGCCCAGGGACCCGGCCATCAGCCGGAAGGCGTCGAAGCCGGCCACGTTCTTGAACACCGTGCCGCCGAACCGCAGGACCTCGCCCTGGGGGTTCATGATCCGGGCGCCCAGCACATAGTCGCGCAGCGGACCCACGAAGGGCCGGCGCGGCCCCGACAGTCCCGTCGCCACCGCCCCGCCAAGTGTGCCGGCAGGCCCAAACACTGGCGGTTCGAAGGCCAGCATCTGGGTCTCGCCGGCCAGCAGGGTCTCTATCTCTGACACCGGTGTCCCAGCCCGCGCGGTGATCACCAGTTCGCTGGGATCATAGTCCACGACGCCCCGATGCCCGGCCAGCGACAGCAGCTCACCCTCGAAGGGACGGCCATAGAAGGCGCGCGTCCCGCCGCCCTCCAGGCGCAGAGGACCCCCGGCGCGGACGCGCTCGGCCAGGCTCTCGGTAAGGTCAGAACCGGGGGAGGTGCGCAAACGGCAGTTCCCCATGGTGGATGTGCATGCCGCCGAACTCCGCGCAGCGGGCGAGCGTCGGGATGGCCTTGCCGGGATTCAGCAGGCCCTTGGGATCAAAGGCGGCCTTCAGGGCGTGGAAGGCGTCGATCTCGGCGCTGCTGAACTGGACGCACATCTGGTTGATCTTCTCGCGGCCAACCCCGTGCTCCCCGGTGATGGTGCCGCCGACGGAGACGCAGAGCTCCAGGATCGCGCCGCCCAGGGCCTCGGCGGCGTCCTGGTCGCCGTCCTTGGCCGCGTCGTAGAGGATCAGCGGGTGCAGGTTGCCGTCGCCGGCGTGGAAGACATTGGCCACCGCCAGGCCATGGACCTCCGACAGCCGGGTGATCTCGGTCAGCACCTGGGGCAAGGCCCGGCGCGGAATGGTGCCGTCCATGCAGTAATAGTCCGGCGCGATCCGCCCGACGGCGGGAAAGGCGCCCTTGCGCCCGGCCCAGAACCGCCGGCGCTCGTCCTCGTCACGGGCCTGGCGGACCTCGGTGGCGCCGCTGGACGACAGCAGGGCCGAGACCCGGGCGATTTCCTCGGCCACATCAGGCCCCGCGCCGTCCAGTTCGCACAGCAGGATGGCGGCGGCGTCCTTGGGGTAGCCCGCGAGCGCGAAGTCCTCGGCGGCGCGCAGGGCCGGGCCGTCCATCATCTCCAGCCCCGCCGGAATGACCCCCTCGGCGATGATCTCGGCGACAGCCTGGGCCGCGACCGCCACATCGTCGAAGGCGGCCAGCAGCACCTGGGTGGTCTCGGGCAGGGGCGTCAGCTTGACGGTGATTTCGGTGACGACGCCCAGCAGCCCCTCGGACCCGGTCATCAGGGCCATCAGGTCGAAGCCCGGCGCGTCATAGGCGTCGGAGCCGAGGTGCAGGACCTCGCCCTCCAGGGTCACGATCTCCAGCTTGAGCAGGTTGTGCACCGTTAGGCCGTACTTCAGGCAGTGCACGCCGCCGGCGTTCTCGGCGACATTGCCGCCGATGGAGCAGGCGATCTGGGAGGAGGGGTCGGGGGCATAGAACAGGCCGAGGTGTGCGACGGCCTCGGAAATCGCCAGGTTGCGCACGCCGGGCTGTACCCGCGCGGTCCGCGCCTGGGCATCCACCTCCAGTATGCGGCTGAACTTGGCCAGGCTCAGCAACACGCAACCGGGATAGGGCAGGGCGCCGCCCGAGAGCCCAGTGCCCGCCCCGCGCGCCACCACCGGGACGCCGAGCGCCGAGCAGACCCGCAGGATCGCCTGCACCTGCTCCACGCTCTCGGGCAGGGCGACGACGGCCGGCAGGGAGCGGTAGGCGGCCAGGCCGTCGGTCTCGTAGGGCCGCAGGGCCTCCACAGTCGTCTTCAGCCCCTCGGCCGGCAGCAACGGCTTCAGCGCCGCGATGAGCCGCGCGGAGTCGACCGGCGGGAAATCGGCGTCGAGGCGGGCGTCGAACTGATCGAGCATCACCCTTCTTGGTCCGAGCGCCGCAGGGGCGTCAATCACTTGGAACGCCGAGCTCAGAAAGACCTCGCGGCGGGCCCCGCCCGCGCTAGAAAGGTCGCAACAAACAAAACGGGAGTTAGGCCATGGATCTGCAACTCAGGGGCAAGACGGCGGTGGTCACCGGCGCGACGCGGGGCATCGGCCGGGCGATCGCCGAGCTGTTCGCCGAGGAGGGTGCCAATGTCGCCATCTGCGCCCGCAACGCCGACCAGGTGGCCGAGACCGTCGCGGCCCTAAAGGCCAAGGGCGTCGAGGCCTGGGGCGACGTGGTGGACATCGCCGACGGCCCGGCCCTGAGGGCCTTCGTCAACACCGCCGGCACGACCCTGGGCGGCATCGACATCCTGGTCTCCAACGCCAGCGCCCTGGTTCAGGGCGCGCGGGAGTCCGACTGGAAGGCGATGTTCGACATCGACCTTATGGGGGCGGTCAACGCCTATGAGGCGGCCAAGTCCTTCCTGGAAAAGGCCGGCGAGGAAAAGGGCGACGCCTGCATGATCATCACCTCCTCGGTCTCCGCCGCCGAGGCCACGAGCGCCTCGGCCTATGGCGCCATGAAGGCGGCCCAGATCCACTACGCCAAGGGCCTGGCCAAGGAGGGCGCCGCCAAGCACGTCCGCTGCAACGTGGTCTCGCCCGGCACGGTGTTCTTCGAGGGCGGGGTCTGGGGCAATGTGAAGGCCGGGATGCCGGCCTTCTTCGAGCAGATGATCAAGCGCAACCCGACCGGCCGCATGGCGATCCCGGAGGAGGTGGCCGCGGCCGCCGTCTTCCTGGCCAGCCCGCGCTCGGCCTTCACCACCGGCATCAACATGCTGGTGGACGGGGCGATCAGCGCCCGAGTGAACTACTAGGACCAAGGCCATGGCCTACGACTATTATTCCCTGACCCTGGGCCGTGAGCGCATGGCCCAGAAGGCGCTCTCCGATCACCTGCGCGGGGCCATGGGCGCAGAACTGGTGGCAGTGTTCGCGCCGGTCCTGGGCTTCGCCTCCGACACAGCCCTGGTGCTGGTGAAGGATGCTGGCGGCGCCGCCGCTATCGCCTCGGCGCCGGGAGTGGTCGCCTCCGAACACCACAGCCTGACGCCCACACTGCGGCCGGCGGACGATGTCCCGCCCATGGCCGGCGGCATCTATGTCCACAACTGGTTCACGATCGACGGCGACGCGGTGGACGAGTTCGTGCGCCTGTCGGGCGAGGCCTGGCCCGACTTCGAGGCCCGCTTCGAGACGAAAATCTTCGGCCTGTTCCTGGCCGCCGAGAGCGACGCCGACCGGGTCAGCGGCGCGCGCCGTCTGCTGCTGATGACCCGCTACCGGGACCTCGGAGAGTGGCAGACCTCCCGCGACCCGACCTCGGCGGCGATGCAGGTCTTCGCCCGACGCCGCCAATTGACCCGGGTGTCGCTCGCCCGCGCCTGCCAGCTCATCTCCTGAGGACGCCATGATCGAACAGACCGTCGATATCGCCACGCCGCACGGGGCGACCACCACCTTCATCGTTCACCCGGAGCGGGACGGGCCGCATCCGGTGATCCTGTTCTACATGGACGCCCCGGCGATCCGCGAGGAACTGCGCGACATGGCCCGGCGGCTGGCGACCGCCGGCTACTACGTCGTCCTGCCCAACCTCTACTACCGGGCCGGGGTGCTGGAGCTGGGCGGCTTCGCCACCGAGGCCGATCGGGCGCGGATGTTCGAGCTGATGGCGTCGATCAACATCCCGCTGGTGATGTCCGACACCGCCGCCCTGCTGACCTATATCGACAGCGATCCCGCGGCCCGGAAGGGCCCCATGGGGGCGGTGGGCTACTGCATGAGCGGCCAGTACGCCATCAACGCGGCGGCCTACTATCCCGACAAGGTCAAGGCGGCGGCCTCCATCTATGGGGTGTCCCTGGTCACCGACGACCACGACAGTCCCCACCTGGCCGCCCAGAAGGTTCAGGGCGAGGTCTATTTCGCCTGCGCCGAGATCGACGCCTATGCGCCGTTGGAGATGGTGGAGGCCCTGGCCCAGTCGGTGACCGCCAACGGGGTCAATGGTGAGGTGGAGCTCTATGCCGGCGTCCACCACGGCTTCGCCTTCCCCCAGCGGCCCGCCTACGACAAGACCGCCGCCGAGCGCCATTGGGAACGCCTGCTGGCGCTGTTCAAGCGCAACCTCTAGCCACGAAAAAGGGCGGCGCCGAAATCGGCGCCGCCCCAGTTGTCGTTCTCAGTCCGTGGCTTAGAAGCGGTATTGCACTTCCACGCCGTAGGTGCGCGGGAAGTTCAGCTTCTGCGTCTGGCGCTGGTTGCCGCTGGAGGACGGCGAGCCGATGGTCGAGCTCTGGATCGCCACCTCGTCGGTCACGTTCTTGACATAGCCGATGATGGTGAAGCGATCCGCGGTGTCCTTCCAGAGGGCCCGCACATCCGCCACCGTGTTGGAAGGCGAAGTGTAGCCGTCCTGGGCGAAGATCGTGACCTGCTGGTCGCCGGTATAGGTGGCCGTGGCGCCGAGCGTCAGGCTGCCCGCGTCGAAGTCGAAGGTGTAGTTGGCGCCCAGGTTGAACTTATTCTCAGGCGTCAGGGGCAACTGATTGCCCACGAGGGTCTGCGGACGGCTGCCATTGGGCAAGACCACGCCGGTGGGACGTGCGCCGGCCTTCAGGGCCTTCGCATCGGCCGTATCGACGAAGCAGCAGCCCGTTTGCAGTTCGGTGTTCAGATAGGCGTAGCTGCCGAAGATCGACAGGTTTTCGATCGGCGCCCACTGCACTTCAAGTTCCAGGCCCCAGTTGATGGAGTCGAGGTTCAGGAACTGCGTGCCCGTAGAGCCGGTCGTCGAGT
Organism: Phenylobacterium sp.; assembly: GCF_030693625.1. Taxonomy (GTDB): domain Bacteria; phylum Pseudomonadota; class Alphaproteobacteria; order Caulobacterales; family Caulobacteraceae; genus Phenylobacterium; species Phenylobacterium ferrooxidans. Next base: position 100,763 of record NZ_JAUYAF010000063.1, on the reverse strand, counting down.
TCAGCACCACGGTGAGCGGAGCCTGGAAGCCCTTGTAGTCGGCGTAGAAGATCGACGAGTTCACCTGAACGCGACCACCGAAGGTCTTTTTCAGTCCGATCTCGTAGTTGTCCACGTATTCCGGATCGGCATAGGGGGACGGCGAGAGACCATTCGACGCGATCCAGCCCCCGGACTTGTAGCCGCGGCTGTAGCGGGCGTAGCCGTTGGTGTCGGAGTCCGGCTGCCACTGCAGACCGATCGTCCCGGACCAGGCCTGGTAGTCGGCCGCCATCTTGCGGCTCAGGCCGCCGGTCGCCACCTGGGTCAGGTTCGCATAAAGCGGATTGGCGAGGCAGGTGGCGATGGTCGGGCCGCCGCAGACCACGAAGGTGGTGAAGTCGACGGCGAGGTCGCCGGCCGCAGCCAGTGGCACGCCGCCGGACCGAAGCACCGTGGTGGTGGTCGGGCTGCGGGAGACATACCTGGCGAAGTCGGTGCCGGTCTTGTCGTCGGTGGTGTAGCGCAGGCCGGCCTGGAGGGTGAGGCTCTCCGTCAGCTTGTATTCGATCTGGGCGAAGGCGGCGTAGGAGTCGACCTGCAGAGTGCCGTCAACCAACAGGTAGTTGCCGTTCGGGTTGGGCGCTGCTGCGCCGCCGGTCGCCAGGTTGATCGGGTTCTGAACCGTCGGGTCTCCCAGGACGCGCAGACCCTGCGGCTGAGAATATTCCTGATGGTACTGATAGATGCCGCCGATCCAGGACAGCGGGCCATCGCTGTTGGAGGACAGGTTGATCTCGTTCGACCACCACTTTTGCTTCTCCTGGTAGAAGAAGCGCTCGCGCGGCGAGACGTTGCTGGCGGTGTAGGCGCCGAACGGCGTCACCGAGGAGACGTTGAACAGGCCCGCTCGTGAAGAGCGATCTTCGTCGCCATTGGTGTTGTAGACATAGGCTTGATAGCCCGCGATGTATTTCAGGGAGGCCCAGCCTAGATCCCAGGTCATGTCGAAGTTCAGACGGTGGTGATCGGAGAGTTTGCCCTCCATGGTGTCGTTCATCGAGATGGTATAGGGATCGGCGGTCGAAGGATTGACGCCGGCGAAGCCCAAGGTCGGGTTGTAGTAGAGGGCCGAGTTGCCCAGACCGACGACCGAAGTGGTGTCGTAGGGGCTGACCACGGCTTCGTGGATGTTGCCCACGCCGTAGCTGTCGTCCCAGTCGATCTTGCGGTAGCTGAGGCGGGCGGTGATGTTCTCACCGAGGTCAGCTTCGATTTGAGCGTCGATCAAGTAGCGCTTTACGGCGCTAGTGTCCCCGCCCGGCCCATTGTTGTGAATATAGCCTTCATCGCGGCGTTCAAGCGAGCCGCCGATCGAGTAGCGCAGGCCGTCGGTGATCGGGCCGCGCAGCAGGGCTTGGGTCGTCCAGGTCCCGTAATTGCCGACCGAGGCGCGAACTTCGCCGTTGAAGATGTCCGTGGGGCGCTTGGAGATGATGTTCATGGCGCCGCCGATGGAGTTCCGGCCGTAAAGCGTACCCTGCGGACCGCGCAGGATTTCCGTCCGCTCGATGAACAGCGACGGAGTCGAGGCGTCCGACATCGAGTTGGAGAAGATACCGTCCGAATACAGGGCCACCGACGGGTCTGTGCCGATGGAGTTGGTCAGGCGCCCAAACCCGCGGATCGAGATCCGGTCATTGTTGGTGTAGGCCATGCTGGGGCTGACGCGCGCCAGGTCCTCGACAGTGGCGACGCCCAGAAGGTCGCGCTTTTCGCTAGTATAGGCGGTGATCGCCACCGGCACGTCCTGCAGGCTGGCTTCACGCTTTTCAGCGGTGACCACCAGTTCCTCGATCATGAACGGAGCAGCGCCCGCTTGCGCCATGGCCGAACCGGCCGAAGCCAGAGCGACGGCGGAGACGCCGGCAACCAGCGCGCTCCGCATAAGCAGAGAATTCCTCATCCTAGTACCTCCCAACGCGTCCGGAGCTCTTGTACGGCTCTCGGCGGCAATACTTCGAGATAGCAGACTCGAACGGCGTTCGGATAGAGGTGAATTTGTGTGTAAAATCAATGTCGCGCTTGACCTTGGGTAACCGTCTCACCCGTTGTCAGTTGAAAATTGACCATACTCTTGTGCGCGCATGTCAATAAAACAACGTTCTACCAACATTCACCTCTCTATAGCCGGGAATTGACGGAACGGCGTTATCTGGTCCTGACCGCGGGAAAGCCCGATCGAGAAAGGAATTTGCGCCGGCGGGCGGGCGGGACAGCAAAACGCCGCCCCCAGATTGGGGGGCGGCGTGATTATTGCGCGATACTGTCAGAATTTGGCAGTGATCAATAACGGGTAGGAATGATCACCTTCATGCTCTCGTAGCCCTTCACGAAGCTGGAATAGACCCGCTTCGGCTCGGCGACGACCTGGATGTCGGGGAAACGCGCCAGGATTTCTTCCCAGATGATCTTCAGCTGAAGTTCGGCCAGGCGGTTGCCCACGCAACGGTGGATGCCGAAGCCAAAGGAGATGTGCTGGCGGGGACGTTCGCGGTCGATGATGTAGGCGTTCGGGTTCTCGATCACCTCGTCGTCGCGGTTGCCCGAGACGTACCACATGACGACCTTGTCGCCCTTTTTGATGGTCTTGCCGCCGATGTCGAAGTCGCGGGTGGCGATGCGGCGCATGTGGGCCAGCGGGGTCTGCCAGCGGATGGTCTCGGAGACCATCGACGGGATCAGGCCCGGGTTTTCCCGCAGCTTCCTGTACTGGTCGGGGTTCTGGTTCAGCGCCAGCACCGAGCCGGTGATGGTGTTGCGAGTGGTGTCGTTGCCGCCGACGGTCAGCAGCACGACGTTCCCGAAGTACTCGCGCGGCTCCATGTTCCGGGTGGCCTCGCCGTGGGCCAGCATGGAGATCAGGTCGCCGGCCGGGGGCGCGTTGACCCGCTCGTTCCACAGCTTGGTGAAATAGGCATGGTACTCGACGAAGATTTCCATCTTCTGCTCGATGGTGTCGATCAGGCCCTGGCCCGGCGCCGCGGTGACCACGTCGGACCAGTAGGTCAGCTTGCGACGGTCTTCCTGCGGCATGTCGAACAGGGTCGCCAGGGTCATGGCGGTCAGTTCCATGGAGACCTTGTCGACCCAGTCGAACTCCTCGCCGATCGGCAGGCTGTCGAGGATCTTGCTGGCGCGCTCCCGGATCAGCGGCTCCAGGATGGCGAGGTTCATCGGCGAGACCGCCGGGCTGACCGTCTTGCGCTGCACGTCGTGCTTGGGCGGATCCATGGCGATGAACATCGGCAGGGGGCCTTCGCCGGCCGTCTGATTGGCGATCGTGATGCCGCCCTCGGAGGAGAAGGCCTCGTGGTTGGTGTCCACGGTCATGATGTCGTTGTACTTGGTGATCGACCAGTACGGGCCGAACTCGTGCTCGGCGGTGTAGTGGACCGGGTCTTCCTTGCGCAGGCGCTCGAAGATCGCCCAGTGCGCGTCCTGGCGGAACAGTTCCGGCTGGGCCGGATCCAGCAGTTCCAGAGGCGTGGCATAGACCTTCGCGCGCACGTCGCTGTTCAGGTCGATCGATCCGTCGCTCATGTCCGTTCCTCCGGTTGACCTGCCATTGGCGGAAAATGACGCCCGCGTCAACTTGAGACGGCGCCGGCGGATCACAAGGGCTCGTGATGGGCCCCCAGAAGCGGCCTTCGCCTAAACCTTTGCCGGGGCCATCCTCGGGGAGAGCAGGTGCACAGACAGCAGGGCCAGGAAGTAGATGCAGCCGCAGACCGCGAAGATCGGGCCATAGCCGCCAGCGGACTCCAGCACTTGGCCCACCGACTTGGCCATCACCATGCCGCCGATCCCGCCCAGCATGCCGCCGATGCCGATGACCGAACCCACGGCGCTTCGGGGGAAGACGTCGCCGGGCAGGGTGTAGAGATTGGCCGAGAACGCCTGGTGCGCGGCGGCCACGAGGCCGACCACGGCGGTCGCCGTCCACAGGTCGTCGATCTGGGTGATGAAGAAGTAGGGCAGGGTGGCGAAGGCGCAGACCAGCATGGTCATCTTGCGCGAGAAGTTGAGGCTGCGCCCGGCCTTCATCAGCCGCGAGGACATCCAGCCGCCGCCGACGCTGCCGACGTCGGATATCAGATAGACCGCCGCCAGCACCAGGCCGAACGTGGTGACACTCAGGTCGAAGGTCTTCTTGAAGTAGTCCGGGAGCCAGAACAGCAGCATCCACCAGACCGGATCGATCAGAAACTTGCCGAGCGCGTAGGCCCAGGTCTCCCGCTTGGTGGCCACCTTCAGCCAGCTGACCTTCTGGTCGGAATCCTCGGGGTCGGAGCGGATGTGGGCGAGCTCGGCGGCGTTGACCTTGGGCTCCTTTTCCGGCGACCGGTACATCACCAGCCAGGCCACGATCCACAGCATGCCGATCACGCCGGTGATGATGAAGGCCGCGCGCCAGCCGTAGGCCAGCATGATCATCGGGGCCACCAGGGGGGTGATCACCGCCCCGATATTGGCGCCGGCGTTGAAGATGCCGGTGGCGAAGGCGCGCTCCTTCTTGGGGAACCACTCGGTGACGGCCTTGACCCCGCCCGGGAAGTTGCCGCCTTCACCGATCCCCAGCAGGACGCGGACCAGGAAGAACTGGTTCAGGGTGCTGGCGCCGGCGTGCGCGATATGGGCCAGCTGCCAGATGATGAAGGCCGTGGCGTAGCCGATCTTGGCGCCCACCCGGTCCACGAAGGCCCCGAACAGCAGGTAGGAGGCGGCGTATGCCGCCTGGAAGTAGAAGACGATGTCGGCGTAGTCGGTCTCGCTCCAGCCCATCTCGTCGGACATGAAGGGCTTGAGCACCCCCAGCATCTGCCGGTCGACATAGTTGATCACCACGGCGGTGAAGAGCAGGGCGCAGATCACCCAGCGGCGGCGGGTCATCTTGCCGTCCGCCGCGGCGGCGGGCCCGGTGTCGGTGGTGATGGTCATGGACAGAACGCCCTTTTGTTTCTTCGCCTTGGCGACATCTCTTGAACCCCCGCGCCGTCGCCGAGCGCGGGAGATTGTCTCGTCAGGTCGCGGGCTTGGCGGGGTAGGCCGCGCACGCGATCTCGCCGTAGCCCTCGAAGCGCACGGCGCCCCTCTCGCCCGCGGCGATGTCATGGATGCCAGCCGCCGCGCCGGTGCAGATGTACATGCCGGCCTTCAGCGGACGGCCGCGCCGGGCGGTGTGCTCGGCCAGGAAGCGGATGGATTCCACCGGCCCGCCCGGCAGGATGAAGGCGCCGCCCTGGCCCACGACCTTGCCCTCGATCACGGTCTCGCAGCGAAGGTCCTCCAGCCGGCGTTCGCGCCAGTCGGCGATCTCCGCCCCCACCATCAAGCCGGCGTTGTTGCCGAAGTCGGAGACCACCACCGTGGGGCCCAGGAGGTTGATGCTGGCCAGCGGGCTGCCCGCCGGCTCCATCCCCATGTGCAGGGCGCCGATCAGGGCGGAGGCCTCCTGCGCGGTCCAGGCCAGCTTGTCGGCCGGGGCGTCGAAGGCGATGCGCGCCACATACTCGGCCTCCACGGCCGCGAACCCGCCTTCGAAGACCGGGAAGGGGGTCACCTGGCCGGGCTTCACATGCCACAGCGCCTTGGCGAAGATCGGGCCGCAGATGCGGTTGCTGTTCAGGCGCGCCTCGTGTTCGGGCGGCACCCGCCCGACCTTCCAGCCGACCACCTCGTCAGGCCACAGCGCAAGCGCCGCGTCCTGCACGCGATAACCGGTGGCGAGGTCGCCGGGCACGGGGCCGGGAAAGTCTGGAAGGGCGGCGGCCGACAGGCGCGCGCGGACGAACCGCGCCGCCACGTCGTCCGTGGGAAAGCCATCGGCCGTGCTTGCCGCCGGAACGCTCACGCGGAATCGCCTCCCACTCCCTCGCCCCCCGAAAGGCGCTGTTGTCTCTAGAGGAAACCGGTGTCATTTTCAAATCAAGTCCCAAATTCGCAATTTTGGGGACATCAGGGAGAACCTCATGGGCATCCGTCTCGCCATCGCCGCGGCGCTTTCCATCCTGCTGGCCGCCGGCGCCGGCCAAGCCGCAGATCCCCTGGCCTTTCCGGGCGCGCAGGGCTGGGCGGCGACGACCCCTGGCGGGCGCGGTGGCCGGATCATCAAGGTCACGACGCTTGCCGGCGACGGCCCTGGTTCCTTCCGCGAGGCCGTGGAGGCCAAGGGGCCGCGCATCGTGGTCTTCGAGGTGGGCGGTGTGATTGACCTGGATCGCAAGACCATCAAGGTCACCGAGCCCTTCCTGACCATCGCGGGCCAGACGGCGCCCTCACCGGGCGTCACCCTGATCCGCGGCGGCATGGACATCGGCGGCCACGACGTGGTGATCCAGCACATCCGCGTGCGCCCAGGCGAGGCCGGTCAGGCCAAGAAGAGCGGCTGGAACGAGGACGCCATCTCCACCGCCGGCGCGGCCTGGAACATCATCGTCGACCACTGCACCCTGACCTGGGCCAGCGACGAGAACCTCTCGGTCTCAGGCCCCCGATTCACCGGGAACACGCCAGAGGAATGGCGTGCGGGCACCAGCCGCCGCATCACCTTCTCAAACAACATCATCGCCGAGAGCCTGGCCCACTCGACCCACGACAAGATCGAGCATTCCAAGGGCACCCTGGTCCACGACAACGTCACCGACCTGCTGATCGTGGGCAATCTGTACGCCCACAATTACGAGCGCAGCGCGCTGTTCAAGGGCGGGGTCCACGCGGTGATGGCCAACAACCTGATCTACGACCCCGGCCAGCGCGCGGTGCACTACAACCTGCAGGCCGAGGAGTGGAGCAGCCGTCCCTTCCAGGTCGGCAAGATCGTGGCGGTGGGCAACGCTCTGCGGGCCGGGATCGACACCCCGGTCGACCAGATCGCCTTCTTCCAGCTCGGCGGCTATGGCGACGTGGAGTACCACGCCCGCGACAACATCGCCGTGGACCGCATCGGTCGTCCGCTGCCCATGCTCGGGCGCTACACCACCTCGCCGGCCAGGATCATCGAGGTGAAGACCCCGCCGGTCTGGCCGCAGGGCCTCAAGCCCATGCCCGCCACCGCCGTGCAGCAGAGCGTGCTGATGACCGCCGGCGCCCGTCCCTGGGACCGCGACTATGACGACGTCCGCCTGATCGCCGACGTGGCCGAGGGGCGTGGCCGGATCATCGATTCCGAGAACGACCTGCACGGCTATCCTACCCAGACCCCCACCCGGCGGCCCTTCAACGAGGCCGATTGGAACCTGGACGACATGACCCCCAGGCGGCCCGAGGTGCTGGACTCCGGGACCAAGGCGCGGGGCACCTAGAGGCGGGCCCGGATCGCTTTCGAAGCTCGGGGCCAGGAGTAACTCGCCGGCCTGATCGGACCCCCGACAGGTCCGCTTGGCGCGACACCGCGGCGCGGGTTATGACACCGGGACAGGAATGAGGACATTTCCCCCGTGGCGGCACGCGATCCAGGCTCCGATAAGACCAAGCGGCACACCATCAACGACGTCGCCCGTCTGGCCGGTGTGTCGAAGAAGACGGTTAGCCGGGTCATCAACGAGAGCCCCTTCGTCAAGGAGGAGACCCGCAAGGCGGTTCTGGAGATCATGCGCGAGACGGGCTACGTCCCCGACCCGCAGGCCCGCGGCCTGGCCTTCCGCCGCTCCTTCCTGGTGGGGCTGATCTACGACAACCCCAACCCCCAGCACACCATCAGCCACCAGCAGGGCCTGCTGGACGCCATGGCCGGCTCGGGCTTCGAGCTGGTGGTTCGCCCGGTGGACCGCAACTCGCCCCGCCTGCTGGCCGACATGCGCGACTTCGTGGAGCGCCAGAAACTGTTCGCCGTGGTCCTGCCCTCGCCGGTCTCGGAGGACGAGAAGCTTGCCGCCCTGCTGCGCGAGCTGGACGTCCCCTATGTGCGGATCGGATCAGTGGCCCTCGACGAGCCCGACCGCATGCTGGTCAGCCACGACGGCCGCGGCGCCGCCCAGGCCGCCCGCCACCTAGCCGACCTCGGCCACACCCGCATCGCCCTGATCTCCGGTCCCCCCACCTTCCGCTCTTCGATCGAGCGCAAGAAGGGCTTCGAGGAAGGCCTCGCCGAGGCCGGGCTGACCCTCTCCCCCGACCTCGCCAAGATCGGCGCCTATACCTATGAGAGCGGCGTCAACGCCGCCCTGGAGCTGTTCGCCCTTGAGGCCCGCCCCACGGCTATCTTCTGCCTCAACGACGAGATGGCCACCGGCGTCTACACCGCCGCCCGCGAAGCCGGCCTGCGCATCCCGGAGGACGTCTCGGTGGTGGGCTATGACGACGCCCCTATCGCCGTGCGCCTGTGGCCGCCCATGACGTCGGTGCGGCTCCCCTTGCGGGACATGGGGCGGATGGCCGGCGAGATGCTGGTGCCCAACGCCCTGCGCGAGAAGCGGGCGGACGCGCACGAGGTCCAGCCGCAACTGGTGGTGCGGGGGTCTACGGGGAAGGTTGGGTAGGGGGGCCTGGCGCCGAACCTCCCAAGCCCGTGATCCTAGGCCTTGTGCCTAGGACCCCTGTTTCCGATCCATGGGCGCCGCAGGGTGTGGTGGCGCGGTTGAGGCTTTGACCTGCATCGCGATGTCCGCCGACAGAGGGGCCTTAGGCGCAAGGCCTAGGATGACGGGGGAGGGGATGGGCCGGGGCTCACCAGGCCAACAGGTCGAGCCCTGGCACGTCCTGGAAGTCCGCCGGGTTCTGGGTGACCAGGGTGGCGCGGTGGACCAGGGCCTGGGCCGCGATCATCCGGTCCAATAGCTTGCGCCGGGAATAGCCGGCAGACTCCATGATCACCCGGTGGGCGTCGGCGGCCGCGTCGTCGAAGGCCAGGACCGGCAGGGCGGCCAGGATGGCGTCGAGCCGGGGGCGGCGCAGGCTGGCCTGCGACGGATCGCGATGCACCCCGCCCTCGAGCTCCACGCGGCTGACGATCGACATCAGGATGGCGCCGTCCAGGGCCGAGACCCGGTTGGTGACCGTCGAGTCGCCGTCGCGCAGGCCGATCAGGACATTGGTGTCGAGCAGGAAGGCGGCCACGGCTCAGAGGCCCGGTCGCTCGGGCAGGTCCTCGACATCGCGGATCTCGATCTCGCGGGGCGCGGGGAGCGCCGCTAGGGTCTTGACCAGATCCCCGATAGGCGGCCGGCTCGGATAGATGGTCAGCACGTCGCCGGAGCGGATGATGGTCAGCTCCACCTCGCGGCCAAAGGCGACGCCCTTGGGCAGGCGAACGGCTTCGCTGTTCCCACTCCGGAAGGTGCGGCTGTCGGCGATGGTCATGGCGTCGCTCCACGTGATGACGTGTATATACGAAATCGCGACGGCGCCTTCAAGACGCGGCGCCTGCACCCCCCGAGATCACGGGGACAGGAGCACGGTTCCCCGGTAGGTAGGCCCTCGGTCTTCCAACCGCGCGAGGCGCCATGATCCCTGACTGCGCCCATGAGTCGGCGCCGCACGCCTCAACCCGCAAGGCAGGTTAGCGCCTTTGACCGTCCTCCGCGTCATCCTCGCCGACCAGCTCTCCACCCGGCTGGCGGTCGTAGCGGCCGCCGACAAGGAACACGACGTCTTCCTGATGGCCGAGGTGATGGCCGAGGCGTCGTACGTGAACCACCACGTCAAGAAGATCGCCTTCCTGTTTTCCGCCATGCGCCACTACGCCCAGGCCCTGCGGGCGGCGGGGTATCAGGTGCGCTATGTGGCGCTGGAGGATGCGGGGAACAGCCAGAGCCTGCAGGGCGAGATCCTGCGGGCGGTGGCGGACCTGGCGCCTGACCGGGTGGTGGTCACCGAGCCGGGGGAGTGGCGGCTGCGGGAGGGGTTCGAGGCGCTGAAGCTGGCCCTGCCGGTCAAGCTCGACATCCTGCCCGACACGCGGTTCCTGTGCTCGCACGACGCGTTCAACGCCTGGGCTGGCGACCGGCGCGAGCTGCGGATGGAGTACTTCTACCGCGAGATGCGCAAGCGCCACGAGGTGCTGATGGAGCCGGACGGCAAGCCGGCCGGGGGCCGCTGGAACTTTGATACGGAGAACCGCAAGCCGCCCAAGGCGGGGCTCAAGTCTCCGCCGCGCCTGAGCTTCAAGAAGGATGCGATCACTCGCGAGGCGCTGGAGCTGGTGCGGCGGCGGTTCCCGGATGGCTACGGTCGGCTGGAGCCCTTCCATTTCGCGGTGACGCGGCGCCAGGCCCTGCGCGAGCTGGACCACTTCATCGCCCATGTGCTGCCGGGGTTCGGCGACTATCAGGACGCCATGGTGGCGGGCGAGCCCTGGCTGCGTCACTCGCTGCTGGCGGCCTATATCAATGCGGGCCTGCTCTATCCGCTGGAAGTGTGCCGCAAGGCCGAGGCCGCCCATCGCGAGGGCCATGCGCCGCTGAACGCCGCCGAAGGGTTCATCCGCCAGATCCTCGGCTGGCGGGAGTTTGTGCGCGGCGTCTACTGGCGTTTCATGCCGGGCTATCTCGAGCAGAACGCCCTGGAGGCCAGAGAGCCGCTGCCCTGGTTCTACTGGAGCGGCGAGACGCGCATGGCCTGCATGCGCGAGGCCCTGGCCCACACCTATGACCACGCCTATTCGCATCACATCCAGCGGCTGATGATCACCGGAAACTTCGCTTTGGTGGCGGGCCTGGCGCCCAAGGCGGTGCACGAGTGGTACCTGGCGGTCTATGCCGACGCCTATGAGTGGGTCGAGGCGCCCAACACGCTCGGCATGGCCCTGCACGCCGATGGCGGGGTGCTGGCCTCCAAGCCCTATGCGGCCAGCGGCGCCTATATCCGTAAGATGAGCAACTACTGCCAGGGCTGCGCCTATGACCCCACCGTGGCGGTCGGGGACCGGGCGTGCCCGTTCAACGCCCTCTACTGGGACTTCATGGCCCGCCACCGCGAGCGGTTCAGCCGCAACGCCCGCATGCCCTTCGTCTACGCCACCTGGGACAGGATGGGGCCCGAGCGGCAGGCGGGCCTGCGCGATCAGGCGCAGCAGCACCTGACCGCCATGCGCGAGGGAGGACTGTGAAGGGCGTGGCCAAGGCCGACCTGCCCACCAAGCTGTGCGCGGTGTGCGGGCGGCCTTTCACCTGGCGCAAGAAGTGGGCGAAGGTGTGGGACGAGGTGCGCTACTGCTCGGACGCCTGCCGCGGGCGGCGAAGCGGGGAAACCTGACGGGCACACCTCTCAGGATAGGGCCTCTGCGATGTTCGATTCAAAGCTGCGACCGTGGATCGATCCGCCGCTGAAACGCTTGGGGCTGGCGCTGGCGCGGCGGGGGATCACGGCCGACCAGGTGACCGTGGCGGGCGCGGTGGCGGGCGGCGTGGCGGGTTTGGCCATCGGGTTGCAGCAGCCGCTGGCAGGGCTGGCGCTGATCGCGCTGAGCCGGATGCTGGACGGCCTGGACGGGGCGATCGCGCGGGCCACCCGGCCCACGGACTTCGGCGGCTATCTCGACATCCTGTGCGACTACGTCTTCTACCTGGCCGTACCCCTGGGGTTCGGGTTCGCCGAGCCGGCGCATCTGCCCTACGCCCTGGCCCTGGTGGCCAGCTTCACCCTGACCGCCGTGAGCTTCCTGGCCTATGCGACCCTGGCGGCCAAGCGCGGGCTGGAGAGCGTGAGCCACGGCGCCAAGAGCTTCTTCTACAGCACCGGCCTGGCCGAGGGCGCCGAGACCATCGCGGCCTTCGTGCTGATGTGCCTGTTTCCCGCCGCGTTCCCGGTGATCGCCAGTCTGTTAACGGTCCTGTGCCTGCTGACCGTGGTTCAGAGGAGTCTGATCGCCCGGGCCGAGTTCCGCCAAGACCGCTAGATCGTACCGACTCGCCTGCCTGGTTGACGGCAGACCCCGTCGCCCTTCCAACTGCACTATGGAAACCCGGGGCCGAGATCATGAGATTTAACCTTGCGCGGCTGTCGCTGGCCGTTTCCCTGCTGATCCCCGTCTATTTCATGGCCGCGGCCCTGGGGGTGAAGTTCGGCCTGTGGCCCTGGCAGTTCGGACTGGGGGTGCTGATCGCGAAGTTCGCCCTGCCGGTTTTGGGGATCGGCCTGGCCCTGGCCCTGATCGCCCTGATCGCCTGCCTGGTCCGCGCGCCCCGGCGGGGCTGGGCCATCGCCCTGGCGGCGCTGCTGATCCCGGCGCTGGGGGTCGGCTACCTGGCCACGGTGCGGGCGCGGGGCGCGGCCATTCCGCCGATCCACGATATCGCCACCAACGTGGTCGACCCGCCGATCCACTCGGCGAGGGTGCTGGCGGACCGCCAGGCGCAGGGCGCCAATCCGGTCAACGCGCTGAGTGCGAAGATGTCGACGCTGAAGCCCTATCAGGCGCCGCAGTTCGCGGCCCTGGGCCCACGGACCCTGGGCGAGGTCGGGCAGGCTGCCTATCCGGCCGTCAAGACGCTGGCGGTGTCGGCGACCCCCGCTGCGACCTATGACGCCGCCCAGGCGCAGGCCCGCGCCGAGGGCTGGACGCTCGCGGCCGGTGCGCCGAGCTCGGGGGTGATCGAGGCGACGGCGGAGACCTTCTGGTTCGGCTTCAAGGACGACGTGGCCGTGCGTATCCGGCGCGCCCCCGACGGCGAGGGTTCGCTCGTCGATGTGCGCTCCACCTCGCGGGTGGGGCTGAGCGATCTGGGGGCCAACGCCGCCCGTATCGAGGCCTATCTTGCGGGGCTGTCGAAGCGGTTGGCGAAGGGGTGAGGTCCAACCGGCAGTGACGGGGGTCCGCAGGCTGGCCCTGGTGGGCGCGGGCCATGCGCATCTGCACGTCATCCACCACCTCGATCGCCTGCGGGCGGCCGCTGTCGAGCCGACCCTGATCGCGCCGCGTCAGTTCCACTATTCGGGCCTGGCCACCGGCGTGCTCTCGGGCGCCCTCGAGGTGGCGGCGGCGCGCGTCGACGTGGGCGCGCTGGCGGCGCGACTGGGGGTGGCTTACCTTGCCTGCGAGGCGTCGGACATCGACCTGGCCCGGCGGCGCCTGATCCTGGACGACGGGACAGAACACGAATTTGACCGGCTCTCCCTCAATGTGGGGAGCGTCACCCGAGACCGCCGGGGCCTGGCGGCGGATCCCGGCGTCTGGACCGCCAAGCCCCTGGACAGGCTGCTTGATCTCCGGAGCGCGATCGAAAGGTTCCTGCGGGCCAGGGGCCGCTCTCCCAGCGTTGTCGTGGCCGGGGGCGGACCGTCGGGATTTGAGATCGCCGCCGCGCTGGCCGGGCTTCTGGAGCGTCACCGCGTGGTTCCAGATGTGAGCCTGGTGGGCGCGGCGTCCGGCTGGGCGCCGGCGGCGCCGATCACCCGGCTGACGCGCTCCCTGGCTCGGCGCGGCGTGGTGGTCCTGCCGGGCGAGGTCCTGGCGCGGGCGGGTGACCACTGTGTGCTGTCAGAGGGCGCGCAGCGGCCCTGCGACATGCTGGTGCTGGCCACCGGCCTGGAGGCTGCGCCGATCATCGCGGCCCTGGGATTGCCGGTGGACGGCCGCGGACGCCTGCGGGTCACGCCCGAATTGCGGTCGATCAACGACGAGGGTGTCTTCGCCGCCGGCGACTGCGGCGTGATCGACCTTGAGCCTAGGCCGATGGCCGGCGTCTTCGGCGTGCGGGCCGCGCCGACCCTCTTGTGCAACCTCACGGCGACAGCGGCCGGCGGCCTCGAGCCCTACCTTCCGCAGCGGCGGTGGCTTTCGATCATGGACCTTGGCGACGGCTCGGGCCTGGCGCTGCGCGGACGGTTCTGGTGGCAGGGGCGCAGCGCCCTGTGGCTCAAGCGCCGCCTGGACGTCGGGTTTGTCGCGCGGGTCAGGCGAACCGCTTGAGGATCGACACCAGCATCCGTGTCCGGTCGGAAAACAGGGCCGGTGTGTACCACTGGCCGGCCAGCCGCTTGCCGATCTCGCTGCGGACCGGATAGGGCGCGATGGCGCTGGTCATCTGACTGAGTTTCAGCCGCGACGACAACATCAGCGCCCAGATGTGAATGTGATCGCCGGCATGTCGCCCCACGATGGTGACGCCCAGCACCTTGCCCTTGCTGGTGGTGACCAGCTTGCCGAAGCCGCGGGTGTCGCCCTCCGCCTGGGCCCGGTCGTTGTCGGTGAATTCGAACGTCTCGACCCGAATGCTGTCGCCGTGGGCCTTGCGCGCCTCGTCCTCATTGATCCCGATGGCCGCGAGTTCAGGGTCCGCATAGGTCACCCTTGGGACCTGTAGGTCGTCGGCGTCGACGGGCAGGGCGAAGATCGCGCGGCGGACCACCAGGCCCGCATGAGCGCCGGCCAAGTGGGTGAACTGTCCGCGGCCGGCAGCGTCCCCGACGGCGTAGACCCGACGGTTGCTGCTGCGCAGGGACTTGTCGGTTCGAATGCCGTTGCGGTCGTAGGCCACCCCCGCACGATCGAGGTCGAGCGTTTCCAAGGCCGGCTGGCGGCCCACCGCCACCAGCAGGTGGGAGCCTGTAATGGCGCGTTCGCCCGCCTCGGACTGCACGATGACCGTCGGCCCCGCCTCCACCCGCACGGCCTTGTGTCCGCCCAGCAGCTCGATCCCGTCGGCCTCGAGCTGGTCGATGACGACCTGGGCCGCGCCGCGGTCCTCGCGGCCGAGGACTTCGCCGGCCTCGATGATGACCACCTCGGCGCCCAGCCTGCGGAAGGCCTGGCCCAGCTCGATCCCGATAGGCCCGCCGCCAAGCACGATCAGCCGTTCCGGCAGCGCCTTCAGGTCGAACACCGTCTCGTTGGTGAGATAAGGGACCTGATCGAGTCCCGGGATCGGCGGAACCGCGGCCCGCGACCCGGTGGCCACGACGATCTTGCGACCCACGACCCGGACGCTTTCGCTGGCCACGGTGCGGGCGTCCACGAACCGGGCGGATTCGCGCACCACGGTGACCCCCAAGCCTTCAAACCGAGACTGGCTGTCGACCGGGGCGATGGTGGCGATAGTGGCGTGCACGTGGGCCATCACGCGGGTGAAATCGACCGTCACGCCTTCGGTCGTCACACCAAGCCGGCCACCTGGGCGGGCGTCGTGGGCGGCGGTGGCGGCTGCGATCAGGGCCTTGGAGGGGACGCAGCCATAGTTGAGGCAGTCCCCACCCATCTCGCCCTTTTCGAACAGTACGACCTTCAGGCCGAGCTGGGCCGCGCCGGCGGCGACGGAAAGCCCGCCAGAGCCGGCGCCGATGACCACGATATCGGCCCGCATCTTTGCGATCTTGCTCATAGCGCCGGGCCCGATCTGGCGCGATGCCGCTGGAACAGGGTCGTCCCGAGGGAGAGGAGGCCGAGGGCGACCAGCGGCAGCAGGATCTTCGGCTCGAAGATCACGCCCAGATCGGGGGTCTCTCCCCGGGACAACAGTTCTCCGATGCCGGCGCCTATGCCGCTGTAGATGAAGGTGGCGGGCATGATGCCGAAGAACGTCGCCAGGGCGTAGGCTCGCAACGGCGCATGGGCCAGGGCGGCGGCCACGTTGACCAGCCAGAACGGGGCAAGAGGGATCAGACGCAGGGTGAGGATGTAGCCGAAGGCGCCCGCCTGAACACCGTCGATCACCGCTTTCAGGCGGCCCCCCGAAGCTTCCGCGCGATCCCGAAGCGTCTGGCCGAGGGAGGTCCTCACCGCATAGAAGACCAGCACCGCACCGATGGTGGCGCCGATAACCGTGGCGGCTCCGCCCAGCCAGGTTCCGAACAGGTATCCGCCCGTCAGGGTCAGGATGGTGGCACCCGGCAGGCTGACCGCCGTGGCCACGGCATAGATCACCACGAAGGCCGCCAGGGCCAAGGGTAACCGCTCCGTCACCAGCTGACGCAGGGCGGCCTCATTGGCCTGGAGCGCTTCGAGGCTGATGTAGCGCGTGACCCCGCTGGCCAACATGGCGCCGACGGCGACCAGCAGCAGCAACAGGGGGAGATACCGTTTGACGTGGCCCATTGGATCTCCGGTGGCGCGTTGAACACCCCGTCATAGGGTAAGCTGACGCTGTGATCGACTCATCGCAGCGCTTCGCCGCCCATAGGGCCCGCTATCGCGGCCTCACGGTCACCTGGCGGGCGCCCAAGGGCTACGCCGACTGGACATCGCTCTCGAACTCTGGCGCCTAGCGCGCACTTGGCTCGGCGCCAGTTCGGGCGACTTCAGGGATGTGAGACACGTGAACAGGATTGAGGCGCTGGCGCAGCTGACTGGCCAGGGGCTGCCCTATGAGCTGACCGAGATCGAGGCGTTGGGCCGCCGGGTGCGGGCCTTCGCCAATGCGCCGGTCAACCTGCGGACCCTGTTCGAAGCCGGGCGCAGCGACCTGCCGTTCATCGTCTATGAGGACGAGCGGCTGACATTCGAGCAGGCGTGGGCGCAGTCGCAGCGGCTGGCGGCGGCGATGGTGGCCGACTATGGCGTGGCCAAGGGCGACCGGGTCGCCATCTCCATGCGCAACTATCCGGAATGGATCCTGGGCTTCATGGCGGCCACCTCGATCGGGGCGATCGCGGTGGCGATGAACGCCCTGTGGCAGCCGCACGAGATGGAATACGGGCTGAAAGATAGCGGCGCCAAGCTGCTGCTGGCCGACCAGGAGCGGCTGGACCGCCTGGCCGCCTGCGAGGCGCAGCCCGAGGGCCTGTCGGTCATCGCGGTGCGGGCGACGTCGCCGCTGGCGGCGGGTGTGCGCAGCTATGGCGAGGTGATGGCCGGCGCGGGCGACGCGCCGCCGGCGCGCGAGGTCGGCCCCGACGACGACGCCATCATGCTCTACACCTCGGGCTCGACCGGGCATCCCAAGGGGGCGGTCTCCACCCATCGCAACATCATGTCGGCCCTGCTGTCCTGGGAGCTGGACGCCCAGGCCGGCATGCTGGCCGGGTTCGCGCCGGTGGCGGGCGGGCCGCAGCCGGCGGCGCTGCTGTCGATCCCGCTGTTCCACGTCTCGGGACTTCACGTCAGCCTGCTGCAGAGCTTCCGCGCCCAGCGCCGGCTGGTCTGCATGTACAAGTGGGACCCGGCCCGCGCCGTCGAGATCATCGAGCGCGAGCGCATCACCGGCTTCAACGGCCCGCCGGCGGTGACTGGCGACCTCGTGGAGATCGCCCGGCGCGAGGGCCGCGACCTCAGCTCGCTGATCGCCGTGGGCGGCGGCGGGGCGAGCCGCGCGCCCGAACAGGTCCGCGCCATCGACAAGGCCTTCCCCAACGCCGCCCCCAACACCGGCTGGGGCATGACCGAGACCAACGCCATCGGCACCAGCATCGCCGGCGCCGACTACCTGGCCCATCCGGCCAGCTCGGGGCGGGTGTCAGGCGTGCTGGACATCCGCATCGTCGATGAGGCGGGCGTTGAGCAACCCCGCATGGCGCGGGGCGAGCTGCAGATCCGGGGCGCCTCGATCATGCGCGGCTACTGGAACCGGCCCGACGCCAACGCCGAGACCTTCGTGGACGGCTGGATGCGCACCGGCGACGTGGCCTATGTGGACGAGGACGGCTTCGTCTACATCGTCGACCGCATCAAGGACCTGGTGATCCGCGGCGGGGAGAACATCGGCTGCGGGGCGGTGGAGGCCGCGATCCTGGAGCATCCCGAGGTGCTGGAGGCTAGCGTCTACGGCGTGCCGGACGAACGGTTGGGCGAGGAGGTGGGGGCGACGATCCATGCCCGTTCGCCCATCGACGAGGCCGAGCTGCGGGCCTTCCTCGAGCCGCGTCTGGCCCGGTTCGAAATCCCCCGATACTTCCATTTCGCCACCGAACCCTTGCCACGCATCGCCTCTGGCAAGATCCTCAAGCGGCAACTGCGGGACGAGGCGGCCGCGCGCTGGGGCTGAGCCTCGTCGAGAGAAGGAGCCGCCGATGGTCAGGGCCGCCTGTCACTGTGGAGCCGTTCGGATCACCCTGGAGCCGGCGCCGGCCTGGGTGCTGGATTGCAACTGTTCGATCTGCCGCCGCTACGGCGTGCTCTGGGCCTACCGCTCCGATCCCATCGGCAAGACCGAACTCAGCGTGGAGCTCGTCCAGGGCGAGGACGCGGTTGAGGCCTATATCTGGGGCAACCGGTGGATCGGTTTCTGGCGCTGCAAGGCCTGCGGCTGCGTCACCCACCACACCGCCCTGGACCAGCCCTCGACGATCCGCGCGGTCAACGCCCGCATGTTCGTGAACTTCGATCCCGCCAGCGTGATCCTCCACCGGAGCGACAACGCCCACACCGGCGCCTTCTGGACCCGGCCGGACGCCCCGATCCGGAAGGGCGGCCAGCCGCCGATGGACCCGCCCCGGCCTGACGACTGGCGCTAGGGAGGCGGCCCGCGCCCTCCTAGGCCGGGTCCCCATGCCGCGCGTGGCGAAAGGGGCTGGCGGCCAGGAAGAGGGTGACGGCCACGAAGCCCGCTATGGCGATCCAGAAGGTGGGGCGATAGCCCAGGGTGTCGGCCAGCCAGCCGCCCAGGGGCGCGCCGATCACGATCATGGCCCGGTTCAGGGAGCGCATGGTGGTGTTCATGCGGGCCTGCAGGGCGTCCGGCGTCACGGCCTGACGGTAGCCCATCTCGTTGGCGTTGGAGGCGCCCATGGCCAGGCCGTAGAGACCCTGGCCGACCGCCAGCGCCGCCAGGGTCCAGGCGCCGCCCGCGGCGGGGGCCAGGGCGATGACCGCCCATGCGCCGGGCATCAGGGCGCGGCAGGCGATCACCGCCCCGCCGGCTCCCCAGGCGCGTCCGATCCGGGTGGCCAGCAGGCTGCCCACCAGTCCGGTGACCCCTGCGGCGGCCAGCGCCAGCCCCATCTCGAACGGGGTGAGCTTCAGCTCCAGCAGGACGAAGGGCACGAAGACGGTGGTCAGCATGGAATTGAACAGGAACCAGCCGTGGGTGCCGACCGCAAAGGGGCTGAGCACCCGGTGGCGGTAGACGAAGGCCAGGCCCTCGCCGATCTCCCGGCGCAGGTGCGGGCGGAGGCCGGCGGCCGCGCGGCGCGGCTCCTCCACCGGAATGCGCCAGACCACCAGGGCGGAGACCAGGTAGGAGGCGGCGTCCACCAGCACGGCCAGGGGCGCGCCCACCGCGCTGATCAGGGCGCCGGCCACCGCCGGGCCGGAGGTCTGGGCCGCCGAGGCGCCCTGGTCCAGGCGGGCGTTGGCGGCCAGCAGGAAGGGGGCGGGAACCAGGCGCGGCACGAAGGACTGGGAGGCCGCGTCATTCAGCAGGGTCAGCACCCCAAACAGGGCCACGAACACCATCAGCAGCGGCAGGCTGAGCCCGCCCAGCCACCACAGCGCCGGGATCGCGCCCAGCAGGACGGCGCGGCCAAGGTCGGTCCCCACCAGCAGAGGCTTGCGCCGCCAGCGGTCCACCAGGGCGCCGATGATCAGGCCGAGCGCCAGATAGGGCAGCCACCGCGAGGCGTTCAGCAGGCCAACATCGGTAGCGCCGCCTTGCAGGGTCACCACCACCATAACCTGCAGGGCCAGGGTGGTGATGTAGGTCCCGAACTCCGAGACCGTTTCGGCGCTCCAGAAGGCCAGGAAGCCGGGGAGGCGGAAGACGTCGCGAGCTTTTGAACCTTTCATCCCACCGCCGCTCCCCAAGACGCGCCGCTATCTTAGGGCTGCGGCCTTCGCGAGGGCCAGGGGCTGGCCCGGAATCAGGGTCGACATGGCCACTGGGAAACGTCTAGGTTGTACCTGCGG
The DNA here is from genome assembly GCF_030693625.1 of Phenylobacterium sp. GTDB lineage: Bacteria > Pseudomonadota > Alphaproteobacteria > Caulobacterales > Caulobacteraceae > Phenylobacterium > Phenylobacterium ferrooxidans. The sequence goes on along the minus strand of NZ_JAUYAF010000063.1, from coordinate 81,010 downwards.
TGCGTAGGCCGCGCTTAGAGCCGGGGGGCTTTCCCAGATGAAACGCATCGTTGCGGCGGTGGCCGCTTGCTGGCTGCTGGCCGCCTGCACGACCACCAGCACTCAACTGGCCTTCAAGGACGCGCCAAAGCCCCCGGCCGGCGCGCGCATCATCCTATTGCAGCCGGAAGTGCACCTCGCGGTCTTGACCGCATCGGGCCTCCAGGAGGCCCGCGCCGACTGGAGCCAGCAGGGCGAGGACAACCTGGCGGCCGAGATGTCGGCCTCGCTTAAGGCGCGCGCCCATCAGTTCAGGATGATCGATCCGGAAGGCGCGATGGAGGGACGGACCGGCCAGTTGCTGCGGCTTAACGAGGCCGTCACCCGATCCATCCCCTACGGCTACATCCCCACCAAAAAGGGTGCGTTCGACTGGACACTGGGGGAGGGCGCCCAGGCGCTCGGCAGCGCCTACGAGGCCGACTATGCCCTGTTCGTCACCGCGCGCGGAACCTATGCGAGCGGCGGTCGGGTCGTGGCCATGATCGGTTTCGCGGCCTTGGGGGTGAGCGTCCCCTTGGGAAACCAGTACGCCATGGCGTCCCTGGTGGACCTCAAGACCGGCCGAATCGTCTGGTACAATACTGCGCTGGCAGGCCCCAACGCCGACATGCGCCAGCCAGACGGCGCCAAGCTGCTGGTTACGGCGATGCTCAAGGACGCGCCGCTCTGAGGGCTTCATTGCGCGCCGGGTTACTGGCGGCCGTCGCGGTCGCCAGCCTGGCCGTCGGCTCCGCCGCCCAGGCGCAGCGGCTGGCCGGCGTGCGCCCCGACCTAGCCAGCGACGAAGGCGGACTCTGGTCTGTGTCGGACAAGGCGGAGATCGGCGCACGGCAGTCGGCGGAGCTGGACCGCGACCCGGCTCTGAACGCCTATGTGCGTGACGTGGCCTGCAAGGTCGCGCGGGACCACTGCGCCGACATCCGGGTCTATGTGATGGACCGCCCGTTCTTCAACGCCTCCATGGCGCCCAACGGCTATACTGAGGTCTGGTCGGGAACGCTGCTGCGGGCCGCCGACGAGGCGCAGCTCGCCTTCATCCTGGGTCATGAGATCAGTCATTTCGACCGCAACCACTCGCTGACCTCCTGGCGGCGGAGGAAGTCGACGGCGAACGCCATGATGGTGCTCTCCGCTGGAGTGGCGGTGGTGGGTGTGGCCGCGGCGAGCAGCGCCCACACCTACGACGGGGCAAGCTCCATTATGGATGCGACCCGGGGCCTGATCGACGTGGTCTATCTGGCTGGCATGGCCTCGTTGTTCGGATTTGACCGGGCTAACGAGTTGGAGGCCGACCGCCTGGGCCTCGGTCGCGCCGCGCAGGCCGGCTATAGGCCAGCGGCGGCGACCGAGATCTGGCGCGCGCAGATGGACGAGACCCAGGCGTCGGATTTCAAGCGGGTGCGCAATTCGGGCGCCCGCACCAACATATTCGCCAGCCATCCGGTGGACGCCGAGCGAATACAGGCGCTGCAGGCCGACTTGAAGGCTCTACCCGACGCCGGAGCACCCGGCCGCGCCCGGCATCGGACGGCGATCCGGCCGCACCTCGCCGCATGGCTGCGGGACGACCTGAGACGGCGCGACTTCGGCCAGACCCTGCATCTCATCGACCGGCTGGCCAGGGACGGCGAGGATCTGGGCGTGCTCAACTTCTATCGCGGCGAGGCCTATCGCCAACGGCGGGGCGATGGCGATCTCGCCCTGGCGCGGGAGGCCTATCTGGCCGCGGCGGCTTATTCAGACGCCCCCGTCGCCGTGTGGCGCGAGCTCGGCGATCTGCGGCGCAAGGAGGGCGACCCGGCCGGCGCCAAGGCCGCTTACGACAACTACCTGACCAAGGCGCCCGCCGCGGAGGACGCTTGGATCGTGCAAGACAGCCTGAACAGCCTGACATCGGGGAAATGACCATGCGTTTTGTAACTCGGCCCCTGGCCGCCGCTCTCGTCGCGCTCGCCCTGGCGGGCTGCGCCACCGTGACCGCCGCCCCGGCCGGCCGCTTCCAGGCAGGCGCCGGCCAAGAGGTGACCCTGGGCCGCATGTGGTCGGACATCACCCCGATCATGATCAACAGGGGCAAGAAGGTGCGGGTGCTGTCCATCGACGGCCCCCTGCTGAACGCCCTCTATGTAGGCAGTGGTCTGGTCCCCGGTGACAACATCGTGAGGTCGTATGTGAAGGAGCGCCCGACTCCGCTGATGCGCGCCGGGATGTCGGCCAGCGAAAGGCTGGAATTCGTCTCCGACAGCGTGGCGGCCATGGGGTATCAACGGGTGGAGCTGGTCCGCCCCCGCGCCGCGCTGTTGGGTGGGGCGCCCGGCGTGCGCTTCGATCTGAACGCCAGCACCAGTGAGGGCCTGGGGATCAAGGGCACGGGCGTTGTCGCCGAGGTTTCGGGCAAGCTCTACCTGACAGTCTATCTCGCGCCGGCCGAGCACTACTTCCAGGCCAGCCTCCCGGAGGTGGAGTCGATCCTGGCTTCCGCCCGGATCACCGGCTAGCCGCCATATGGGAGGTCGTCGCGACAGAGGGGCGGAGCGCGTACTCTAGAGCCGCGGCAGCCACATCCCCATCGCCACCAGCAGCACGCCCACGGCCGTCGCCAGGCTGAGAACGAGCAGAAGCGCGGCCATGGCGCCCTTGGCGCCCGCGCCGCCCCGCGCTCCGGCCGCCAGGTAGAGCTCCAGGATCACCAGGGGCAGGAGCACGTGGGCGAAGGCCAGGAAGATGTCGAAGGGGCCGTCGAAGGCGGCGGTGTGCCCCACTGGGCCCTGGTTGGCGGCGAACCACAGCATCATGCCCAGTCGGTAGAACCAGACAGCGTTGATCACCAGGAAGAGGCGCAGGGCCCAGCGCCGGTGGCTGACGAAGGCCCGCGCTCGCGCCGTGCGCCAGGCCTGGGCGGCGAAGGTCAGGACCAGGGCGGCGTTGAGGGCGTTGCCGACCGTCATATAGATCCCCGCCACCGCGCCGCGGGTCAGCGCGATGAAGAGGCCGCTCGTCGCCGCCACGACCGCGACAGCGACGAATAGACGTCCGTTCCACCGGTGCAGCGCAGGCGCGCGGGCGCGGATCTGGGGGACCAGTTGCAGCGCCCCGCTCAGGGTGACGATGAAGGCCGTCGCCAGGTGGGCGCCGAGCGCCAGATTGCCCTCGAGGTCGCCGGCGACATAGCCGTGGCCGTCGGGCAGCACCCGGTTCCAACGGCTGATGTCGCCTCCCGCCAAACCCGCGCCATAGAGGGCGGCGATGTAGGCGCCAAAGGCCCACAGCCCCGCGACCGCGATCGCGTACCAAAGGACCGCCGAGGCCCGCAGCAGCCGTTCGGCTTTCGGCGCGGTGGACATGACTTTACTCTCCCGGCCGGTGAAGCTTCCTTGTGCGACCCTAGGGCGGCGCGCCCGGCCGTCGATGACCGCAGGACCCAGACTTGTGACCTCAGGGATCAACCGCACGGACCGGCCCACCGTCTCGGCGGGCTACGCCCAGGCGCTGCTGGACTTCGCGGTGTCGCTGGGGGCGGGACGGGCAGAGCTGCTGGCGCGGTCGGGGATCACGCCCGACGCCCTGACCGACCGTGACAACCGCGTGCCGCTGGCGAGCCATGTGGCGCTGATGCGGGCCGCCAAGGCGATCTGCGAGGCCCCTGACCTGGGCCTGCGGTTCGGCGCGGCGACGAACTTCGAGGAGGTGTCGCTGGTGGGGCTGATCTGCCGCGCCGCCGGGACCATGGGCGAGGCCCTGCAGCAGTTGAACCGCTACCGACGGCTGATCGCCGAGGTGGACCTGGGGGGCGGGGAGCGGTTCGAACTGGTCCCCCAGGGCGCGGAGCTGTGGCTGGAGGACCGCCGTCCCGACCCCAACGCCTTCCCGGAGCTCACCGAGGAGACCTTCGCCCGCTTTGTCTGCGAGGTCGCGCGCGGCTACGGCGACTTCCCCTTCGTGACGGCGGTGGAGGTGACCCATGCCAGGCCCGCCCATGCCGAGGCCTATGAGGCGGTGCTCAAGGCGCCGGTGGTGTTCGGCGCGGCGCGCAACGCCCTGCGGATCGAACCGTCCTGGCTGTCTCTGAAGACCCACGGCGCCAACCAGTATGTGTTCGGCATCTTCAACGACCGGGCGCAAGCCCTGCTGGCGCGGCTGGAGGCCACCCGCACCGTGCGCGGCGAGGTGGAGCGCCTGCTGATGCCGCGCCTCCACCTGGGGGCGGCCGGCATGGCGGCGACGGCCAGGGCCATGAACCTCAGCCGCCCGACCCTCTATCGCCGGCTGAAGGCCGAAGGGGTGAGCTACGAACAGGTGCTGGACGAGCTGCGCCAGGAGCTCGCCAAGACCTACCTTGCGCGGCTGTCGGTGAACGAGACCGCCTACCTGCTGGGCTTTTCCGACCGCAGCGCCTTTTCGCGGGCCTTCAAGCGGTGGACCGGACAGGGGCCGCGCGGCTGGAAGGACGGCTAGGCCCGGCGCAGCACGCCGCTGGCCATGAGCGGCGTGAGCAGGCCGGCCATCAGCAGGGTGTTGGAGACCGCGTTGAGGCCAAAGCCGGTGGCGACGGAGATGCCTGAGTCGATCACGTACCAGACCACCGCGCTGGCGAGCCCGCCGCGCCAAGCCGGCCCGCCCGCCGCGCCCAGCCTGTGAGCTGCGTCGAAGGTCACGAGCAGGGTGAGCGCCCAGCCGAGGGTGACCGCCCCCATCAGACCCACCGCGAAACGCATCTGTGCGCTCAGGATCAGGTCCTCGGGGCCGTTCAGCACATCGAAGAGCAGGCGGGTCGGACCGCTCGTGGCCTCGAAGCCGGCCCCGGCCAGGACCAGACCGAACAGGACGACCGCCCAGCCCCAGACCGTCAACCAGTTGCGCCAGAACCTCGACATCGCTTCACCTCCCGTTTCACCTGGGATCAGACTAGGGGCGGCGTAGAAGCGGCGCCATTACCCGCCAGGTCATGGCCGCGGTGTTTCCGCTTGGAACCTCGGATGTTTTCACCGATTGGAGGCGGACCAATCTTTGAGGGACTGACCGATGGCTTCCGGCCTTGCGGCGCTGCTGGACGACGTTGCGGCGATCGCCAAGATCGCGGCGGCCTCGGTGGACGACGTGGCCGGCGCGGCGGGCAAGGCCGGGTCCAAGGCCGTGGGGGTGGTGGTGGATGACGCCGCCGTGACCCCCGGCTACGCCATGGGCTTCACCCCGGACCGCGAGCTGCCCATCGTCTGGAAGATCGCGCTGGGCTCGCTGCGCAACAAGTTCATCTTCCTGCTGCCCGGGGCCTTGGCGCTCAGCGTCTTCGCGCCCTGGCTGGTGACGCCGCTGCTGATGATCGGCGGGACCTATCTGGCCTTTGAGGCCAGCGAGAAGATCCTGGAGGCCTTCGTGCCGCACGAGGCGGGCGAGGAGATGGAGGAGCTGGCGCTCAGCTCCACCGCCCTGGAGGACCAGAAGGTGGCCGGCGCCATCCGCACCGACCTGATCCTGTCGGCGGAAATCATGTTCATCGCCCTGGCCGACCTGGCCGGGCGGCCCTTCCCGATCCAGGCCGTCGCCCTGGCGGTCGTGGGCCTGGCGATCACGGTCGGCGTCTACGGCGTGGTGGGCCTGTTGGTGAAGATGGACGACATCGGCCTGCACCTGGCGAAGGGCGGCACACGGGGCGGCCGCGCCCTGGGACGGGGCCTGGTGAAGGCCATGCCGGTCCTGCTGTCCGGCCTGGCGACCATCGGCACCGCGGCCATGCTGTGGGTCGGCGGTGGCATCCTGGTGCACGGCCTCGAGCACTACGGATGGATGGCGATCCCGCACCTGGTGGAGGGTCTTTCCCATTGGGCGGGCGCGGCGCCCGGCGTCGGCGCGATCACCGGCTGGCTCGGCTTCGCGGTGGGTTCAGCAGTTGTGGGCCTGGCGGCTGGTGCGGTGATCGTGGGCCTCGTCCACTTGGTCGGAAGGCTGCGGTCTCCGGCCTGAATCTATTCCGGTCCACCCGCCGGGACAGGGGCGGCATGGACCACGACGGTCTTGACGTTGACGAACTCGCGGATGCCGAAGCCAGCGCATTCGCGGCCGAAGCCGGAATCCTTGACGCCTCCGAAAGGCAGGCGGCTGTCGGATCGGACGTTCTGGTTCACGAAGCTCATGCCCGCCTCCAGCTCTTCGGTCGCGATCCGTTCACCGCGGGCCAGATCGCCGGTCAGGACGCCGGAGCCGAGACCGAAGGGCGAGTCATTGGCGATGCGGATGGCGTCGGCCTCATCGCGGGCTTCGATCACCGCAGCGACAGGGCCGAACACCTCATCGTCGTAGGCCGGCATGCCGGGGACGACGCTGGCCAGGACCGTGGCCGGATACCAGGCGCCGGGCTGGTTGGGGACTTGGCCACCCAGCAGCAGGCGGGCGCCCTTGGCGAGGCTCTCGGTGACCTGACGGTGGATCCCGTCGCGGGCCTCGACGCTCTGCAGCGGGCCGAGCTTGGTGTCCCTGGCGCGCGGGTCGCCCATCTCAAAGGCGCGCATGGCCTCAACAAGTGCGATCTCGAAGGCCTCTCGGATCTCGGCGACGACGATGAACCTCTTTCCGGCGATGCAGCTCTGGCCGGCATTGACCATGCGGGCGGCCGCGGCGATCTCCGCCGCGCCGGCCACGTCGACGTCCTCCAGCACCAGGTAGGCGTCGCTGCCTCCCAGCTCCAGCACGCTCTTCTTCAGCACGGCCGCCGCCTGTGAGGCCACCTGCTTGCCCGCCGGAACGCTGCCGGTGAGGCTGACGGCGGCGATCGCGGGATCTTCGATAATCAGCTTCACGGCCTTGCTCGGGATCAGCAGGGTGCGGAAGGCGTCGGCCGGGAAACCGGCCTCGCGGAACACCTCCTCCAGCGCGAGCGCGCAGCCGGGCACGTTGCTGGCGTGCTTCAGCACCGCGGTGTTTCCCGCCATCAAGGTGGGCGCGGCGAAGCGGATCACCTGCCAGAAGGGGAAGTTCCAGGGCATGACCGCCAGGATGGTCCCCAGGGGCCGGAAGGCGACCTTGGCCTTGGGGCCGCCCATGTCCACGGGCTGGTCGGCGAGGTAGGCCTCAGCCTGCTCGGCGAAGTGGTCGCAGTGGGCGGCGCATTTTTCGATCTCGGCCAAGCCCTCTGTGAGGGTCTTGCCCATCTCATCGGTCATGAGCGCCGCGAACTCCGGCGCGCGGCCGCGCAACACCTGCCCGGCGCGGCGCATCGGGGCGGCGCGCTCGGCGAAGTTGGTGCGCTTCCAGGTGTCGAAGCAGGCCCGTGCGGCGCGGGCGATCGCCAAGGATTCCTGGTCGGTATGGCCGACATAGGAACGGCCCGGCTGACCCGTGGCGGGATCGTGGGCCTGGAAAGTGGGCTGGGCGGCCATGGCTCGGCTCCGGATGCTGTGGAAAGGGAGAGAACCGCCGGCGACGGCCGGAGTTGCCCGTTCGGCGCGATGAGCGCCGGCGGTCCGGTCATGGCAAGCTCTAGGTCGCCGGCGGGTGGTCGGGCTGCAGGGCGCGGACCTCGATGGGCAGGGTGATGGCCTTGGCGAAGCGGCCCCCCCAGGCCAGGGCGGCGGTCTCGTCGGCGACCTCGATGACCGTGAACCCGCCGATCTGCGCCTTGGCCTCGACGAAGGGGCCGTCGGTGACCTGGACCTCCCCATCCTGCAGCTTCAGCACCTTGGCGCCCGAGGGCGGCGTCAGGCCCGCGGCGAACACCCGGGCGCCGGCGGCGCTGAGATCGGCGTTGACCTTGACCAGGTCCGCCATGATCGGCCCCAGGAATTCCGGCGGCGGGGGCGGACCGTCGGGCTGGATGATGCTGAGCAGGTAGCGGGGCATGGCGGTATCTCCTGACGTCGGGCCGACGCGACCCTGCAGACTCATCGAACGGGCGAGGTCGAAATCGACAGGCCCAGGACTCTTTCCTCCTCTGTCGCGCAGCGAACGGGGGAGAAAAGCGTGGCTCAGACGGGCTGTTCCGCAGGCTGGTTGAAGGCCCAGTGGACGCCGAACGGGTCCGCCATGGCGCCGTAATAGTCGCCCCAGAACATCACCTGCGGCTCGGAGGTGGGCTTGCCGCCCGCGTCCACGGCGCGCTTCCACCAGCCGTCGAGGTCGGCGACCACCAGCTGCATGGTGAAGCTGTGCGAGGGCTGATGGCCGTAGCCGCTCTCCGGGAAGGCGTCGCTGAGCATCAGGGAGCCGCCGTTGATCTCCAGGTGGATATGCATGAAGCGCTTGCCGTCGTCGGCGGGCATACGGCGCAGCTCCTGGGCGCCGAAGGCCTTCTGGTAGAACTCGGCGGCGGCGCCCGCGCCCTCGACGCTGAGATAGGGGATGACGCCCTTGAAGACGGGATCGAGGGTTTGGGTCATGGCGATGCTCCAAGTGCGCGCCCCTGCGGCGCGACGGTCTCAGGACGAATGGCGAGGCCCCGATCCGACATCGAATGGTGTTTTCGCTGCGTCTGACTCAGGCGCTCCTGGCGTGGTCCTGCTGCAGTCGGTCCAGGTGCATGCGGATATGGGCCGCTTCGGCCGGCGTATTGGCCAGCGCGATGGCGCGGTTGAAGGCCTCGCGGGCGTCGTCGGTGCGGCCGAGCTGCAGCAGCAGGGCGCCGCGGGCGCCGAAATAGTGGAAGTAGCCGCCCAGGCGATTGGCCAGGGGCTCGATCATGTCCAGCGCCGCCTGGGCCCCGCGCACCTTCGACACCGCCACCGCGCGGTTCAGGGTGATGACGGGCGAGGGGGTCATGATCTCCAGCGTCGCATAGAGGTGGTCGATCTGCCCCCAGTCGGTGTCCTCGAACCGGGCGGCGCGGGCATGCAAAGCGGCGATGGCGGCCTGCACCTGATAGGCGCCCGGCCGGCGATGGCGCATGGCCTTGTCGATCAGGGCCAGGCCCTCGGCGATGTTGCGCGCGCTCCACAGCGTGCGGTCCTGGTCCTCCAGGAGGATCACGTCGCCGGCGGCGTCGAAGCGGGCCGCCGCACGGGCGTGCTGCAGGAGCAGCAGGGCGGTCAGGCCCATGATCTCCGGCTCGGCCTGGAACAGGCGCAGCAGCAGGCGCGAAAGCCGGATGGCCTCTTCGCAAAGTGGGCTGCGGGCGGCGATCTCGGCCCCGCCCGCGGAATAGCCCTCGTTGAACAGCAGGTAGACCATGGCCGCCACCGCGCCGAGCCGCTCGGAGCGCTCCACCGCGCCCGGGGTCTCGAAGGGCACGTCGGCGCGGGCGATCTTGGCCTTGGCCCGGGTGATCCGCTGCTCCATGGCGCTCTCGCCCACCAGGAAGGCGCGGGCGATCTGCTTGACGGAAAGCCCCGAGACAATCCGCAGGGCGACGGCGATCTGTTGGGTGGGTTGCAGATCTGGATGGCAGCAGATGAACAGCAGCCGCAGGATATCGTCGCGGTAGTGCGCCCCGTCCAGCCGGTCGGCCATCGGGGTTTCCACGTCGTCGAGGTCGGAGATCAGGTCCTCCGGCGGAAGGGCCGTCTGCTTGGCCTGGCGGCGGACCTGGTCGATGGCGGCGTTGCGCCCCACCATGATCAGCCAGGCGGCGGCGTCACGGGGCGGGCCGTTTTCGGGCCAGGACTTCAGCGCCCGCAGGCAGGCGTTCTGGAAGGCCTCCTCGGCGGTGTCGAGGTCGCGGAAATAGCGCAGCAAGGCGCCGACGGCCTGGGGCCGGGCGGCGGTGATCGCCTGCTCGATCCAGGCCAGGTCGCTCATGCCACGTCGCCGCCCGGCAGGAAGAGGCGGATCGGGCGAATCTCGTAGCCGCCGCCCGAGCCGGGATTGGCCTTGGTGAGCTCCTTGGCGGTCTCGATGGCCTCCTCGAGGTCCTTGCACTCCAGGACATAGAAGCCGAGCAGCTGCTCCTTGGTCTCCACGAAGGGGCCGTCGGTGATCAGGCCGCCCTCGCGGTGCAGGCTGGTGGCCGCGGTGGTGGGGAGCAGGCGCAGCGAGGGGCCGAGGCGGCCCTGGGCGTGCAGCTTCTGATGCACGACGTCGAGGTCGGCCATGACCTTGTCGTCCTCTTCCTGGCTCCAGGAATAGACGATCTCTTCGGAGTTGTAGCAGAGGATGGCGTAGAGCATCTGGGCGTCCCTGATCGAGGCTAGGACGAACGAGTATGCCCTCAGCCGACAGGGGGCCGAAGAAAAGAAGACGGCGGGCCGCCTGCGAGGCCCGCTAGCGCGGACGGGCCGCCAGGGCCGCGAAGGCTGAATAGAACACCTCGTCGGGGACCAGGTCCGGGGTCATGAACCGCTGGAACAGCAGGCCCTCGGTCAGGGCGTGGATCACCACCACCAGGACCTCGGGCGCCATGGGGCTGTCGCCTGCCTCCATGATGTCAGCCAGCCAGGCCGCGCCGCCGGCGTAGCTCTCGGCGGTGATCTCGCGAACCCGGGCGCGGACCTCTTCGTGGTTGAGGGTGTGGGCCATGCCGCTGAGGCGGGCCGGGGCCGCCAGCCGTAGGTCCGGGGCCGCGGCCAGAGTCGCCTGGGCGAAGGCCTGCATAATCTCGGGAAAGCTCGAGCCTGGCGCGATCACCGGCTTGATGGGCGCCCAGTCGGTCTGGGCGATGGCCAGGAACAGATCCCGGCGGTTCCTGAAGTTGCCGTAGATCGCCCCGCTGGTCATGCCGGCGCGACGGGCGACATCCTCCAGGGTGACCGCCTCGAACCCCTTTTCACGGGTGAGCTGGCGGGCGGCTTCCATCAGGGCGGCGCGGGTGCGGGCGCGCTTGTCGCCCTTGGGTCTGCGGCGGGTCTCCTGGGTCATGGCCGGAATCTAGGCGATTGCCAATTAATAGGAAGTCTATTTTATAGGATGTCTATTTTGGAGTCGGCCATGGACGCGATCGAAAAGGCCCTGGGGGCGGTGGTGGCGGCCGGGGAGCTGGCCGGCGCCGTCGGCCTGGTCTGGCGGGGCGGGGAGGCCAAGGTCGCCGCGGTCGGATGGCGCGATATCGAGGCCGGGCTGCCGATGCAGCGGGACTCCATCTTCTGCATCGCCTCGATGTCCAAGCCCATCGTCTCGGCGGCGGCCATGACGATGCTGCGGGAGGGGCGCTTTTCCCTGGAGGACCCGATCTCCCGTGTGGCGCCGGAATTCCTGGCCATGCGGGTGCTGCGCGATCCCGACGGGCCGCTGGACGACACCACGCCCGCCGACCGCCAGATCACTTTCGAGGATCTGCTGACGCACCGGGCCGGCCTGACCCAGGCGGGCTTCCACACCGGTCCCATCGACGCCGCCCACCGCGAGGCCCTGGGACCGGATCTCGACAGCCCGTTGTCGCCCGACGCCTGGATCGCGGGCCTGGCCGCCCTGCCGCTGGTGGGCCAGCCGGGGGCGGCCTTCACCTATGGCCGGTCCACCGACCTGCTGGGCCTGCTGCTGGCCCGCATGGAGGGCGCGCCCCTGGAAGAGGTGCTGCGTCACCGGGTGTTCGAACCCCTGGGCATGACCGACACCGGTTTCTCCGTGCCGCCGGAGGCGCGCCATCGTCGCGCGGGGCTCTATGGCTTCGACATGGAGGGCCGGCTGAAGAAGCTGCCCACCGTTCCAGGCGGCGCGGCCCTGGCTGAGCGACCCGACGACATGGAATTCGCCTCGGGCGGGGCAGGGCTCTGGTCGACGGTGGACGACTACCTGGCCTTCGCGCGGACCTTCGTGGACGGACGCCTGCTCTCGCCGCAGACCCTGGCCCTGATGACGACCAACCGGCTGACGGAGGCGCAGCGGCTCGGAACCCTGATGTTCGGCATGCCCACCTTCGGCCCCGGCTGCGGCTTTGGCCTGGGGGTCGCGGTGACGATGGATCCGGCCACCGCCCCGGTGATCCGCGGCAAGGGCGGGATGGGCACGGTGGGCTGGCCCGGCGCCTATGGCGGCTGGTGGCAGGCCGACCCCACCGACGGCTCGGTGGCCATCCTGCTGATGCACAACATGCTGGAACTGGAGCAGCTGACCGCCGGCTACGGCTTGGGAGGCTACGGTGCGATCATGGCGTTCCACGCCCTGGCGACGGCCTAGAACCCGCTAGCTCTGTTCGAAGCGGACGCGCTGGTAGGTGTTGGGCCCGAACAGCACGGCGGTCAGGAACAGGAAGATGAATTCCGCCGCCAGCAGCCGCCAGGCCCCGGTCTGTTCGGCCACGCTGAAGGCCTCCAGCGCCTCGCGGCCGAAGAACAGCCAGGCCCCGCCCTCGACCACCAGGGCGGCCATCCCCCAGCCGACGGCGTCCAGCACGGCCTTGCCGGCTGTCCAGGCGGCCCGCAGCCGCAAGAGTAGGGCGATCAGCCCTAGCCACCATGGCGCCCACAGCCACCCGGCCAGCATCGCCGAGAGCGGTTCGGCCCAGGTGGGCAAGGCGGCGACCAGGTCGTTGATCAGGCTGCGCGGCGCCTGCGGCTCGAGGATCAGCGCCAGATGCGGGACCGCATAGAGGGCGGCGAACACCAGGAAGAAGGGGGCCATCCAGAATGCCGGCCGTCCATGGACCTCGCGCCAGGCCTTCACCAGCGCCGCCGCCGCCGGGTCCTGACGCGCCTTGGCCGCCCGCCGGGAGGCCTTCTCGCGAGGAGCCGGGTCGGCGGGCCTGGGCCTCCGCGCGGCGAGTGCCGCCAGCGCCGCCCTGAGCCGAGCCCACAGCGTCGACAAACCCGAGGGCTCGGGTCCGCTGACTGTTGGTTGGTCTTGTTTGCCGTCCATGCCTTCCCCCCGGAAGCTCCGGGGCAGGATGTACCAGTCGCAGAACGGCGTCACGCGACTTGTGGCGCGACCCTGCAATCCCACGCGCCGGCGCCGAACTAGGGGCCGCACCCCCTCTGCGCGCCTCCAGTTTGTCCTTCTCCCGCAAGGGGAGAAGGACGCGCGTAGCTATTTGGGCAAATGGGTATGAACCAGATCGCAGACATCATGGAGGTCGCGAACGACAAGGACGCAGAGCGCGCGAATGTCCTCGGTGGGCTCCGTCAGATCCGGCGCCATAACGGTCATCATGCCGGCCGCCGCCGCCGACCGGACGCCGATGTGGGAGTCCTCGAGGGCCAGGCAGAACCGGGGTTCGACGCCGAGCCGCTCGGCGGCTTTCAGGAAGGGATCGGGCGCGGGTTTGCCGTTCTCGTAGTCGCCGCGGCAGACGATCTCGGCGAAGCGCTCGGTCAGGCCGTGCGCGGCCAGGTGACGCTCGACCGTCGCGCGGGATGAAGAGGTGGCGATGGCGCGGGGCAGCCGGAGCTGGTCCAGGGCGTCCAGCAGTTCGAGAACGCCGGGCTTCATGGCGGGCCTGTTCTCGGCCACCAGCCAGAAGTGCCGCCGCCAATCGGCATGGAAGTCCTCAAACCGGAAGTCCCCGCCGAAGTGCGATCGGAACAAGGGGCCGCATTGCGACCGCCGCACGCCGATCGACCCGTTGTAGACCGCGTCCGGAATCGTGTGCCCAGCCTCGGCGGCGGCGGCCAGCAGACCCTCCTGCCACAGCGCCTCGGTATCGAACAGCAAGCCGTCCATGTCGAAGATCACGGCGCGTGGGCGGTAGGGCAGGGTCATGCCGCGTGCGGTTGGTGGAAATCGCCTAGAGCCGCTAGGACGCGCTCGTGCACTGGTGGCGCGGGCCGGGGCGGCTCGAACGCCCGCCCGGTGATCCGCTCGTGGGCCTCGACATAGGTCAGGGCGGTCTTCCAAATCAGCTCCGGGGGGATTTCCGGGACATCCTCGTTGTACGGGTCACATCGCGCGGCGACCCAGGCGCGGATCACGTCCTTGTCGAAGCTGTCGGGAGGCTCGCCGGCGGCGAGGCGCTGCGGATAGGTGTCGGCCCGCCAGTAGCGGCTGGAGTCGGGGGTGTGGATTTCATCGGCGAGGCAGATGGTTCCGTTGGCATCGACGCCGAACTCATACTTCGTGTCGGCGAGGATCAGGCCGCGCTCCGCGGCCAGCGCCTGGCCCCGGGCGAAGAGGGCCAGGGCGATCTCGCTGACCTGCCGCCATTGGGCCTCGCTGAGCAGACCGCGCGCGAGGATTTCGCTCTCGGTCAGCGGCTCATCATGGGCGCCGTCGGCGGCCTTGCTGGTGGGGGTGATGATCGGCATCTCGAGCGCCTGGTGGTCGGCGAGGCCGTCGGGCAGCAGATGCCCGTACATCTCGCGGCGACCGGCCCGGTACAGGGTCAGGATCGAGGTGCTTGTCGTACCCGCCAGATAGCCGCGCACGACGAACTCCACCGGCAGGATCTCGAGGCGCCGGCCGACCATGATGTTCGGGTCGGGATAGTCCAGCACGTGGTTGGGGCAGAGGTCGGCGGTCTGCTCGAAGGCCCAGCGGGCGACACCGTTCAGCACCTGCCCCTTGAACGGAATGCAGCACAGCACCCGGTCGAAGGCCGACAGTCGGTCGGAGGTGACCAGGATGCGCCGCCCGTCCGGCAGGTCGTAGTTGTCGCGCACCTTGCCGCGGTAGAGGCCCGGCAGGCCCGGGTCGATCGCGTCGGCCAGCACCTGGGCGCTGGCCGCCAGCCGGGCTTCGTCCAGCGTGGACATGGTGGTCTCCCTGACGAGGTCGATGAGGTCTTCCAGGGCGAGCCGCCCATCCCGCGAGACCTTCGTGCGGGCGGCCTGGACCGACTTGCGCGCCCGCTGCAGGTCATTGATGCGCGTGGTGAGCACGTCCTCCTGCAGGGCGAGCAGGGCCGGCAGGTCCGCGTCCCGCCCATCGAGAAGCTGGGTGATGCGGGCCAGGGACAGGCCCAGCGACTTCAGGGTCAGCACCTGGTGCAGGCGCTCGATCTCGCCTGGACCGTAGACGCGCCAGCCGGCCCGGGTCCGCCGGGGCGACACCAGGCCTCTCCGTTCGTACAGGCGCAGGGCCCGCACCCCGACGCCGAGGCGACGCGCGGTCTCGATGGGACTTAGAAAGCGCTCGCTCACTGGCGTCTCCATGGGATGCGCCACCTATGAGGCCGGACCCAGGTTCCGCCTCAAGCCCTATTTTCGGCGAAACTGCGAGGCCCAAGCAAAACGGCCCGGAGCGTGAGCTCCGGGCCGTCCTGTTGTCGTCCGTAGATCAGGTCGCTTTAGGCGAACTGGCCCATGGTGTTGTGGACGCCGCCGGCCTTCAGGGCCGCTTCGCCGGCGAAGTATTCCTTGTGGTCGTCGCCGATGTCGGAGCCCGACATGTTCTGGTGCTTCACGCAGGCGATCCCTTCGCGGATCTCCTTGCGCTGGACGTTCTTCACGTAGCCCAGCATGCCCTGCGACCCGAAGTATTCCTTGGCCAGGTTGTCCGTGGACAGGGCCGCGGTGTGGTAGGTCGGCAGGGTGATCAGGTGGTGGAAGATGCCCGCCCGCTTGGCGCCATCGGCCTGGAAGGTGCGGATGCGTTCGTCGGCTTCCACGGCCAGTTCGGTGGTGTCGTAGTCCACGCTCATCAGCTTGTCGCGGTCATAGGCCGAGACGTCCTTACCGGCCGCCTTGTAGGCGTCATAGACCTGCTGGCGGAAGTTCAGGGTCCAGTTGAAGGACGGGCTGTTGTTGTAGACCAGCTTGGCGTTCGGGATCACCGCGCGGACGCGGTCCATCATGCCGGCGATCTGCTCGACGTGGGGCTTTTCGGTTTCGATCCACAGCAGGTCGGCGCCGTTCTGCAGTGAGGTGATCGAGTCGAGGACGCAGCGGTCTTCACCGGTGCCTTCGCGGAACTGGAAGAGGTTCGAGGGCAGGCGCTTGGGACGCAGCAGCTTGCCGTCGCGGTTCAGGACCACGTCGCCGTTCTTCATGTCGGCCGGGGCGACTTCTTCGCAGTCGAGGAAGCTGTTGTACTGGTCGCCCAGGTCGCCCGGGGTGGTGGAGACGGCGATCTGCTTGGTCAGGCCGGCGCCGAGCGAGTCGGTGCGAGTGACGATGACGCCGTCTTCAACGCCCAGTTCGAGGAAGGCGTAGCGGCAGGCGCGGACCTTCTGCAGGAAGTCCTCGTGCGGCACGGTGACCTTGCCGTCCTGGTGACCGCACTGCTTTTCGTCGGAGACCTGGTTTTCGATCTGCAGGGCGCAGGCGCCGGCCTCGATCATCTTCTTGGCCAGCAGGTAGGTGGCTTCGGCGTTGCCGAACCCGGCGTCGATGTCGGCGATCACCGGGACGACGTGGGTCTGATAGTTGTCGACGGCGTCGATGATGGCCTTTTCCTTGGCCTTGTCGCCGGCCGCGCGGGCGGCGTCGAGGTCGCGGAACATGCCGCCCAGCTCACGGGCGTCAGCCTGGCGCAGGAAGGTGTAGAGCTCTTCGATCAGGGCCGGCACCGAGGTCTTCTCGTGCATCGACTGGTCGGGCAGGGGGCCGAATTCCGAACGCAGGGCGGCGACCATCCAGCCCGACAGGTAGAGGTAGCGGCGGTCGGTGGTGCCGAAGTGCTTCTTGATGGAGATCAGCTTCTGCTGGCCGATGAAGCCGTGCCAGCAGCCCAGGGACTGGGTGTACTGCGAGGAGTCGGCGTCATAGGCCGCCATGTCCTTGCGCATGATGCCGGCGGTGTAGCGGGCGATTTCCAGACCGGTCTTGAAGCGGTTCTGGACGCGCATGCGGGCCACGGATTCGGCGTCGATCGCCTCCCACGGACCCTTCTTCGACGAGATGAGCTGGCCCATCTGAATGATATGATCTTGGTACGCCATGTCGGCCTCGATGCCAGGAGTGATGTTGAGCGGGGCGATAGCAGAGCCGCTCACGCCTTGGGGAGAGCCTGCGAGGTCTAGTTGTCGAACTTTACGCGGCGTCGTTGTCATGTTGTAATGTTTCGACAACGGGATTTGTAACTGACATGGTCGCCGAACGCCGCCTCTATGTGGGGCCAAGCCTGCGCCGCCTGCGCCGGGACCTTGGCCTGACCCAGGCCGACATGGCCCGCGACCTGGAAGTCTCGGCCTCCTACGTCGCGCTGCTGGAGCGCAATCACCGGCCGCTCAGCGCCGAGATGCTGCTGCGCCTGGCCCAGACCTACAAGCTGGACATGTCGACCCTGGCCGGGACCAGCGGGGCCGACGAGACCGCGCGGCTGCAGGCGGTGCTGAAGGACCCGATGTTCGCCGACATCGACCTGCCGGCCCTCGAAACCTCCGACCTGTCGGGTAACTTCCCCGGCATCACCGAGGCCCTGCTGAGGCTCTACACGACCTATCGCGAGGAGCAGTTGGCCCTGGCCGACCGGGGCGCGGAAACCCACGAGACCGGCGGGGAGGGGAGCGACGCCACCGATCCGGTCGCTGAATCCCGGCGCTTCCTGGCCGCCCGGCGCAACAGCTTCCCCAGCCTGGACGACGCCGCCGAGCGCATCGCCCAGGGCGTCGCCGGGCAGGACAACCTGGTGGGTTACCTGAAGGCGCGGCACGGCCTGCGGGTTCGCCGCATGCCGTCGGCCGTCATGGTGGGCTCAATCCGGCGACTGGACTGGCACCGCAAGGAGATCCTGCTGGACGACGGCCTGGATACGGCCAGCCAGATGTTCCAGCTGGCCCTGCAGCTGGCCTATCTGGAGATGCGCGAGGAGGTGGACGCCGTCCTGGCCGAGGGGACCTTCGTCACCGAGAGCGGCGAGCGCCTGACCCGGCGCGCCCTCGCCAGCTATGCGGCGGCCGCGGTGATCATGCCCTATTCGGCCTTCGCCCGGGCGGTGGAGGCCCGCCGCTACGACGTCGAGGCCCTGGCGCGGCAGTTCGGCGCCAGCTTCGAACAGACCGCCCACCGGCTGACGACCCTTCAGAAGCCGGGACAGGAGCGGGTGCCGTTCTTCTTCATCCGCGTCGATCCGGCCGGCAACGTCTCCAAACGCCTGGACGGGGCGGGCTTCCCCTTCGCGCGGCACGGCGGCGGCTGTCCCCTGTGGTCGCTGCACCAGGTGTTCAAGACGCCCCGCGAGATCGTCACCCAGTGGCTGGAACTGCCCGACGGCCAGCGGTTCTTCTCCATCGCCCGCACGGTGACGGCCGGCGGCGGGTCCTTCGGCAGCCCAAGGGTGGAGCGGGCCATCGCGCTCGGCTGCGCCGCCGAGCACGCGGGCAAGCTGGTCTATACCCAGGACCTGCCGCCGGAGGCCGCGACCCCCATCGGCGTGACCTGCCGCCTGTGCCACCGCACCGAATGCACGGCCCGCTCGGCGCCCCCCATCGGTCGCCAGATCCTGCCCGACGACATCCGCCGCACCAGCCTGCCCTTTGGCTTCTCCGACAGCTGAAACTTGCGCCCTCCCTGAAAATGGGGGCTTCAAAGCCGCGCGCTTCCGTGCAGTAAAGCGCCCGTTGAGTGGGGCGCGTCGCCGGTGCGGCGGGCCCTTGAACGCCCAATTCGAGAGCCCGGTACGCACATGGATATCAGCAGCACCCTGACCGTCGACGACATCCTGCACGCCTTTGTGGAACAGGAACTGCTCACCGGGACCGGGGTGGACGCCGCCAAGTTCTGGGGCGCCCTGGAGTCCATCCTGGCAGACTTCACGCCGCGCAACGCCGAGCTGCTGGCCCGCCGCGACGCCTTGCAGGAACAGATCGACGCCTGGTGGAAGGCGCGCAAGGGCAAGGATTTCAGCGTCGCCGAGGAGATCGCCTTCCTGCGCGAGATCGGCTACCTGCTGCCGGAGCCCGCGCCCTTCGAGATCTCGACCGTCAACGTCGATCCGGAGATCGCCAAGGTCGCCGGGCCGCAGCTGGTGGTGCCGGTTTCGAACGGGCGGTTCGCGCTCAACGCCGCCAACGCGCGCTGGGGCAGCCTCTATGACGCCCTCTACGGCACCGACGCCCTGGAGCCGCCGACCGGCGGCAAGGGCTATGACCCCTTGCGCGGGGCCAAGGTAGTGGCCTTCGCCCGCGGTCTGCTGGACCGCGTGGCGCCCCTGGCGAGCGGCTCGCATTCGGACGCCACGAGCTATGTGGTGAAGAACGGCGCCCTGGCGGTCAGCCTCAAGGACGGCGCCACCACCGGCCTGAAGGACGCGGGTCAGTTCGCCGGCTGGCGGGGATCGGCGGAGGCGCCGGAGGGCGTGTTGCTGGCCCACAACAGCCTGCACCTGGAGATCCAGATCGACCGCGCCCACAACATCGGCAAGGACGACGCCGCGGGCGTCTCCGACGTGCTGGTGGAGGCCGCGCTGACCGCCATCCAGGACTGCGAGGATTCCGTCGCCGCCGTTGACGCCGAGGACAAGGCGGGCGTCTACCGCAACTGGCTCGGCCTGATGCGCGGCGACCTCTCAGCCAGCTTCCAGAAGGGCGGCCAGACCGAGACCCGGCGCCTCGACGCCGACCGCACCTATGCCAGCGTCAAGGGCGGCGAGCTCACCCTGCGCGGCCGCAGCCTGATGCTGGTGCGCAATGTCGGCCACCACATGCTGCTGGACGCCGTGCGCTTCAATGGCGCGCCGGTCTACGAGACCGTGGTGGACGCCCTGGTCACCGTCACCGCCGCCCTGCACGACCTGAAGGGCAAGCGCCTCAACAGCCCGGCGGGCTCGGTCTATGTCGTGAAGCCCAAGATGCATGGGCCCGACGAAGTGGCCCTGGCGGTTCGCCTGTTCGACCTGGTGGAGGACGCGCTCGGTCTCGAACGCAACACCGTCAAGCTGGGCATCATGGACGAGGAGCGCCGCACCAGCGCCAACCTGGCCGCCTGCATCCATGCCGCCCGCGAGCGGATCGTGTTCATCAACACCGGCTTCCTCGACCGCACCGGCGACGAGATCCACACCGCCATGGAAGCCGGCCCCGTGGTCCGCAAGGACGCCATCAAGGCCGAGCCCTGGCTGCCGGCCTATGAGAAGCGCAATGTCGAGATCGGCCTGGCCACGGGCTTCCCCGGCAAGGCGCAGATCGGCAAGGGCATGTGGGCCGCCCCCGATCAGATGCAGAACATGCTGGCGACCAAGGTCGGCCACCCCAAGGCCGGGGCCAACACCGCCTGGGTGCCGTCCCCCACTGCGGCGGTTCTGCATGCCCTGCACTATCACGAGGTGGACGTGCCCGGCCTGCAGTCGACCATGGCGGCCGCGACCTCCGCCACCGGCCTCGACGACCTGCTGACCCCGCCCCTGGCCCGTTCCAACTGGAACGCCGAGGACATCACCCAGGAACTGGACAACAACGCCCAGGGCATCCTCGGCTACGTCGTGCGCTGGATCGACCAGGGTGTCGGCTGCTCCAAGGTGCCGGACATCCACGATGTGGGCCTGATGGAGGACCGCGCCACCCTGCGGATCTCCAGCCAGCACATCGCCAACTGGCTGCACCACGGCGTCTGCACCGAGGCCCAGGTCCGCGAGACCTTCGCCCGCATGGCCAAGGTGGTGGACGGTCAGAACGCCGGCGACGCCCTGTACCAGCCGATGTCCGGGAACCCCGACAGCGTGGCCTACCAGGCGGCGCTGGAACTGGTGTTCGAGGGACGGTCGCAGCCCAACGGCTACACCGAGCACATCCTGTCGCGCCGCCGTCGGGAACGTAAGGCTCAGCTGGCCTGAAGTCCTTCTCCCCTTGCGGGAGAAGGTGGCCCTGCGGAGCAGGGTCGGATGAGGGGTCGCGCTGACCTATCGGGTTAGGGCGTTGCGAGATGCGCGGATGGGGGAGTGTGACCCCTCATCCGACCGGTCTCCGACCGGCCACCTTCTCCCGCAAGGGGAGAAGGGGTCAGATTCCCTCCCCCACCAAATCCACAATGATCGCGCGGCTCCTCGCCATCTCCTCCTCGCTCGACCCTGGCAGACCCGCCGCCACGATCAGCGCCTTCCAGATCGTCCAGCCTCGGCCCCGCGCCCACGTCGCCTGATCCAGGGGCAAGGCCTCGCGGAACGCGGCGCGCGCCTCGCCATGCAGCAGCGTCCAGGCGATGGCCAGGTCGCAGGCGGGGTCGCCGACGCCGAGGATGCCGAAGTCGATGACGGCGCTGAGCTTGCCGTCCCTCACCAGCAGATTGCCCGCCGCCACGTCGCCGTGCACCCAGACCGGCGGGTTGGTCCATTCCGCCGCCAGGGCCTGTTCCCAGATCGCCAGGGCTGTGGCCCCGTCGATGCTGGCGCCCAGATCCTCGATCGCCTTGCGGGTCTGGTCGTCATAGGTGGCCAGCGGGCCGCCACGGAAGAAGTTGTGCTGGCCGGCCACCGGGCCGTCGGTCACCTCCAGGGCCTGCAGCGCCTTCAGGAACGCCGCCAGGTCGCGGGCGAATTGCGGCAGGTCTGGGATGCGCTCCAGGCTGGCGGTCTCCCCCTGGATCCAGCGATAGACCGACCAGGGCCAGGGATAGCCTTCGCCAGGTTCGCCCAGGCCCACCGGCTCGGGAACGGGCAGGGGCAGTTGCGGGGCCAGCCTCGGAAGCCAGGCCTGCTCCTTCTCGACCTGGGCCACATAGGCCCGTGCGCTGGGCAGCCGCACGCTCATCTCGTCGCCGAGGTGGAAGGTGGTGTTGTTCTTGCCGCCGAAGACCACCGGGCGGACGGGCAGGTGGGCCCACTGCGGAAACTGGCCGGCCACCAGGCGGCGGACGAGGTCGGCGTCGAAGGGAATGCGCTTGGACTTGGTCTCGGTCATGGGGCGATGTTTCCACCCATGGCCAGGCTTGGCGAGTGCGGCGGCGTGGGGGCTTCCTTTCCGCGCGCGGCATGTGTCTATGCTGCCACGCAACATTTCGAGGATCGGGTATGGCGTACGAACATTTTGACGTGGTGATCGTCGGCGCGGGCCTGTCGGGCATCGGCGCGGGCTACCACCTGCAGGCCAACTGCCCCGAGCGGTCCTATGTGATCCTCGAGGGCCGCGACGCCATCGGCGGCACCTGGGATCTGTTCCGATATCCGGGCATCCGCTCTGACAGCGACATGTTCACCCTGGGGTACGCCTTCAAGCCGTGGACCCAGGCCAAGGCGATCGCCGACGGCCCCTCGATCCTGAACTATGTCCGCGAGACCGCTCGCGAGCACGGCATCGACCAGCACATCCGGTTCAACACCCAGGTGAAGGGCGCCTCCTGGTCGACCGAGGACGCGGCCTGGACCGTCGAGGTGGAGAAGGACGGCAAGCGCAGCCACGTCACCGCCAACTTCCTCTTCCTGTGCGGCGGCTACTATTCCTATGCGGGCGGCTACACCCCGGAGTTCCCCGGCGTCGAGAGCTTCAAGGGCCAGTTGGTTCATCCGCAGCAGTGGACCCCGGACATCGACCACGCCGGCAAGAAGGTGGTCGTGATCGGCTCGGGCGCCACGGCGGTGACCCTGGTGCCGGAGATGGCCAAGACCGCGGCCCACGTCACCATGCTGCAGCGCTCGCCGACCTATGTCGTGGCCGCGCCGGGGGAGGACAAGCAGGCCAACTGGCTGCGCACCAAGCTGCCGGCCAAGCTCGCCTACGCCATCACCCGCTGGCGCAAGGTGCTGTTCGGCATGGTCTTCTATAACTACGCCCGCAAACAGCCGGCCAAGGTGAAGGCCGGGATCATCGAGATGGTCCGCAAGCAGATGGGCCCCGACTACGATGTCGCGACCCACTTCACGCCCACCTACAATCCCTGGGACCAGCGCATCTGCCTGGTGCCGGACGCCGACCTGTTCACGGCGCTCAAGAGCGGCAAAGCCGAGGTGGTCACCGACCACATCGAGACCTTCACCGAGGCCGGGATCAAGCTGAAGTCCGGCAAGGTGCTGGAGGCCGACATCGTAGTCTCGGCGACGGGCCTGGTGCTCCAGGCGATGAACGGCCTGAAGCTGAGCGTCGACGGCCGGCCCATCGATCCGGGCAAGACGCTCTCCTACAAGGGCATGATGTATTCCGACGTGCCCAACCTGGCCTCGGCCTTCGGCTATACGAACGCCTCTTGGACGCTGAAGTGCGACCTGACCTGCGAGTATGTCTGCCGCCTGCTGAATCACATGAAGAAGACCGGCAATCGCCAGGTGACGCCGCGCAACGACGACCCGAATATCGGCGAGGTCCCGTGGCTGGATTTCTCGTCGGGCTACGTCCAGCGCGCCATGGCCAGCTTCCCCAAGCAGGGGACCAAGGCGCCCTGGAAGCTGCACCAGAACTACGCGCTCGACCTGATGAACCTGCGCTTCACGAAGATCGAGGACGGGGTCCTGGCGTTCACCAACAAGGCGGGCGCAAAGGCGCGGCGTCTGGAGGCGGCTTAGAGCTTCAGGCGCAGCAATCGCATCGGCTCGCCCTCCTCGACGAACTCGCGCAGGGGCGTGAACCCCACCGCCTTCGAGCAGGCGAGGGCGACCGTGTTGGCCAGCTCATGGGCGATGTAGGCGGTGGTCTGGGCGAAGTGGGGCAGGGCGAGGCCGCGCACATAGGCGTCCAGCATGGCGCGGCCCAGGCCCCGGCCGAGGAAGGCCGGCTCACCGATATGGAGGTCCAGGCTGATCCCGTCGGTCTGGCCGTCGGCGGCGTCGGGCCAGTCGCGGTTGCGATAGGCCTGCAGGTAGCCGAAGTCGGCGCCGTCGCTTTGCGCGACATGGCAGATGATCGGCTGCGCGCCCCGGACACGGGGGCCATACTTGCTGGCCACGTCCTCCAGGGTCATCGGGGTCTTCTGGACGAAGCGCCGGACGTGGGGCTCGGCGAGCCAGCCGGTCAGCATCGGAAAGTCGGCGGCGGCCAGCGGCCGGAAGGCGATCATGGCTTCAGCCGCGCTTCGAGCTCGTCCATCGTGCCCAGGAAGCTGGCCTCCAGATCCACCTCGTAGAGCCGGGCCAGGGTCATGACGCTCCACAGGCAGTCGGCCAGCTCGTGGGCCAGCTTGGCTTTCGCGTCGGGTATGGCGCGCACCCCCTCGGCGGCCTGGACCAGCTTGGCGAGGTCGCCGACGTCGCCCATGAAACCCAGGGCCACCTCCTCGCCGGTCCAGGGTCGGCCATAGCGCTGAGTTTCCAACTCGGCATAGAGCCGGCGGATCGCCCAGGCGCGCTCGTCGAGATCCTTGAAGTCGGCCATCTTTCGCCCCCATGGACGCAAACCCACGCCCGGCCTAAGTTCATCGCGCCGGAACGGTTTGAGCAAGCTCCCGCCGGCGCCCTTCCCAAAGTCGAGGAGCGACTGATGAGCACGATAACCGGCGGGTGCATGTGCGGCTCCGTCCGCTATGAGATCGACCCTCCGCCTCTGGGCGGCGGCCTATGCCACTGTCGCGACTGCCAGTACCGATCGGGCGGCGGGCCAGCGACGGCCATCGCCTTTCCGCGCGCGGCCTTCCGGCTGACCCGGGGGGTTTTGCGGGAATACTGGACTACGGCGGCCAGTGGAGGGCAGGTCGGTCGGACCTTCTGCGAGGTCTGCGGGACAGGAATCTCTGCGGCGAATTCACAGCACCCAGAGATGATCCCCATCTGCGCCGGTAGTCTTGACGATCCAACTCTGTTCCGGCCCCAGGCCCATGTCTGGACGGGCTCGGCGCCAGCCTGGCATCTCTTCGATGCGGATCTGCCCAGCTTCCCCGCTAGTCCAGGTTGAGTGGGTGGGAAAGTCCGTTGCGCCTGGAAATGACACCGGTTACCTTGTGTCCAGACGGGCTGTCGGCCCGCGCCCTCGGAAACGCCGTCGCACCCCACCATGCCCAAGTCGCTGATCCTCAGAGGCAGCCGATTTCGCCTACGGTCTGCCGAAACACGCCGACAGACTGCACTGGTGGCGCAGACTTCGTCCTTCTCCCCTTGCGGGAGAAGGTGGCCGGTCGGAGACCGGTCGGATGAGGGGTCACGCCTCGCTCTCAAGAAAACCAATTACGCCATCTCGGCTCACCGGTCCGCCGCGACTGGGGCGCCAATGAAATCTGCGGATACGGCCTTCGACCCCTCATCCGACCCCGCTCGGCGGGGCCACCTTCTCCCGCAAGGGGAGAAGGGCGCTATTGCTTCATAGGAACCTGATCATGTTCAAGAAAACCTACCACGCCACCCATCCGGACATGATGAAGGGCGCCGGCAATGACGATCTGCGCGACCGCTATCTGGTCCAGGACCTGTTCGTGGCCGACACGGTCAGCCTGAACTACAGCCACAACGAGCGGTTCGTGATCGGCGGGGCGGCTCCGGTGGCCGGACCGGTGAAGCTGCCGGCCCAGACCGAGCCGGCCTCGGCCGCCGGCCATCCCTTCCTGGAACGCCGCGAGCTGGGGGTGGTCAATGTCGGCGGGGCCGGGAGGATCACCGTCGATGGCCGGGCCTTCGACATGGCCCCGCGCGACGGGCTCTACATCCCGATGGGGGTGGTGGACGTGATCTTCGAGAGCGTGGACGCTGCGAACCCGGCCAGGTTCTACCTGGCCTCCACGCCGGCCCATAAGGTCTGCAAGCTGCAGCACATCGCCATCAGCCAGGCCAACCCCCTGGAGCGCGGCGAGGCGGCGACCTCCAATGAGCGCACCATCTACCAGTACATCATCCCCGGGGTCTGCGAGTCCGCCCAGCTGCTGCTGGGGGTTACCTTCCTGAAGCCGGGCAGCGTGTGGAACACCATGCCGCCGCACCTGCACGACCGCCGTTCGGAGATCTATTTCTATTTCGACCTGGCCGGGGACAATAAGGTCTTCCACTTCATGGGCGAGCCGGACGCCATGCGCCACATCGTGGTCGGCGCCGATGAGGCGGTGATCAGCCCGCCCTGGTCGATCCACATGGGAGCGGGAACCTCCAACTACGGGTTCATCTGGGCCATGGGTGGGGAGAACCTCGACTATACCGACATGAACGTCCTCGACATCTGCCAGCTGAAGTAGGGGTCATGTCTGCCTTCGATCTGACCGGCAAGACCGCCATCGTCACCGGGGCCAACACCGGCCTGGGCCAGGCCATCGCCGAGGCCCTGGCCACGGCCGGCGCCGACATCGTGGCCGTGGGCCGCACCCCGCCGGTGGACACCCGCTTCGCCGTCGAGGCCCTGGGGCGCCGCTTCCACGACATCTCGGCCGATCTCTCCACGATGGAGCCCATCGGCCGCATCGTGGCCGAGACCGTCCAGCATTTCGGCGGGATCGACATCCTGGTGAACAACGCCGGGATCATCCGCCGCAACGACGCCGTCGACTTCACGGAAGACGACTGGGACACGGTGATGGACGTCAATCTGAAGACCACCTTCTTCCTCACCCAGGCGGTGGGGCGCCGCATGATCGAACAGGGGCGAGGGGGCAAGATCGTCAATATCGCCTCGATGCTGTCCTACCAGGGGGGCATCCGGGTGCCGTCCTATGCGGCCAGCAAGAGCGGGCTGGCGGGGATCACCAAGGCCCTGGCCAACGAGTGGGCGGCCAAGGGGATCAACGTCAACGCCATCGCGCCGGGCTACTTCTCCACCAACAACACCACCGCCCTGCGGGCCGACGAGGACCGATCGCGCGACATCCTGGCCCGCATTCCGGCCGGACGTTGGGGCACGCCGGCCGACATCGGCGGGGCGGCTGTGTTCCTGTCGTCCTCGGCGGCGGACTATGTGCACGGGACGCTGCTGGCCGTGGATGGCGGCTGGCTCGGCCGCTGATCCGCCCGATTTCCAAGATCACCTGCGAGGTGAGCCACCTAGTCGCGGCTCGCGCGTTGCCCCATAGCTGGGGCCGTAAAAGCGTGGACTGGATTTGATGGTGTTCGGGGGCGGTGACGCCGTAGGGCGTCCGGGGGGCGAGGCCGAACCGGCGCGGGCGACGCGCCGGCAGTTTGGCGCGTGGGCCCTCGGCATGGGGCTGG
Organism: Phenylobacterium sp.; assembly: GCF_030693625.1. Taxonomy (GTDB): domain Bacteria; phylum Pseudomonadota; class Alphaproteobacteria; order Caulobacterales; family Caulobacteraceae; genus Phenylobacterium; species Phenylobacterium ferrooxidans. The sequence goes on along the minus strand of NZ_JAUYAF010000063.1, from coordinate 54,262 downwards.
CGGCTCCCACGATAGCCAGCGCGCAGCTTCTGCCCAATCCCACCGTGGACCCTCGCGTCCTGCAGTCGGTGGCGACCGATCCCCGCCTGATCCGCTTCTACGCCCTGCGCGGCTGGACCCCGGCCTGGACCGATGACCAGGCCAGGCAGTTCTCGCAGGCGCTCGACGGCGCCGTCCGTCACGGCCTGGACGGCGACGCCTTCCGGCCGCCCGCCGCACGCGATCCGGCCAGCCGCGAGGCGGGACTGACGCTCGCGGCGCTGACCTATGCCGACGCCCTGGCGCGCGGCCTCGTGGACCCCACCAAGCTTTTCAAGCTGTTCACGCTGGAACGTCAGACCGTGGACGTGGCGCCTGGCCTGTCCCAGGCGCTGGACCGCCGGGGGATCGGCGCCTGGCTCGACGGGCTCGCGCCGCGCGACGCGGAGTACAAGACCCTGTCGGCGGCCTATGTGGCGCTGCGGGCTCAGATCGGGCAGGCAGGGGTCTCGGCCATTCCCCAGGGCGGCGCGATCCAGCCGGGCGGCCAGGACTACCGCGTCCCGATGATCGCCCAGCGGCTCTATGACCTGGGCTACCTCACCGGTCCCCCCATGGCCTCCCAGACCTTGTCGGCGCCGATCTCCGAGGCCCTGAAGCTGATCCAGGCCGAGAACGGCATGCAGCCCACCGGCCGGGTGGGGAACACGACGGTGGCGGTGCTGAACGCCGGGCCGACCGACCACGCCCGCCAGCTGGTGCTGAACCTGGAGCGCCGCCGCTGGCTGCGCCGGGAGGCCCCGGCGACCCGCATCGACGTCAATACGGCCGCGGCCTTCCTGACCTTCTACCGCGACGGCGCCATGGATTGGGCGGCGCGGACCGTGGTGGGCAGCGCCAACCGTGCGACGCCGAGCCTGCAGTCGGCCTTCAGCCAGCTGGTGGTCAATCCGCCCTGGAACGTGCCGGCCAGCATCGCGCGGGCCGAGATCCTGCCGCGCGGCGCGGCTTATCTGCGTCGGCAGAACATGTACGTCACCGGCGGCCGGGTTGTGCAGAGGCCGGGGCCGACCGCGGCCCTGGGCCTAGTGAAGTTCGACATGCAGAACCCCTACGCCATCTATCTGCACGACACCCCGTCCAAGAGCCTGTTCGCCCGCGCCGCCCGCCACCGCAGCCATGGCTGTGTGCGGGTGGAGAACGCCGTGGAGTTCGCGCGTCACCTTTCGGAGCTCTATGGCGCTTCGGAGCGCTTCGAGGAGGTCCTGGCTTCGGGGAAGACCGGGGTCGTGCCGCTGGCGGCCATCATTCCGGTGCGGCTGCTCTACCACACCGCCTTCGTCGACGATCAGGGCAAGGTGGTCTACCGCTCCGATCCCTACGGCTGGGATATCACCCTGGCCACCGCGCTCGGCCTTGACCGCCCGCGCTCGACCCTGAACCCGGAAGAGGCCACGCCCGACCCCGATACCGCCCCCCTCGGTCCGTAGAGGCTGAGGCCAGATTGGCGCGAGGGGCTGCCGCACGCCTCGCCGCGTCGCGCCCATTTCCCCGTCTTCGCCAGCGTTTTCGGCCCACTGCACAGCTTTCGCGCAGGGACCGCTCGCGTTTGAAGCGACCCGTCTTGCGGATACGACAGAACCGTGGCTATTCTCATTGCCACCGGTGTCAGGGCCGCATAGCGGTCAATGACACCGGTGTCATAAATGGGGAAACGCGAGGAGCGCCGGTCAGGCGCCTTCCATCTGACGGCCTCACGCCGCTGGTGGCCTCGCACAGGGAGGGACAGATGGTCCGCACTCGGTCTTGGACGAAAACGCGCGCGCTGTTCAGCGGCGCGTCCCTGGCGGCGCTGACCATGGCGGTCGCCGCGCCGGCCTTCGCGCAGCAGAACGAAGTCGAGGAAGTCATCGTCACCGGCTTCCGGGGCAGCCTCCAGCAGGCCCTGGAACTTAAGCGCGGCAGCGCCACGGCCGGCGACACCATCCTGGCCGAGGACATCGGCAAGTTCCCCGACCTGAACCTCTCGGAATCCATTCAGCGGATATCTGGGGTGGCCCTGGCCCGCGACGGCGGTGAAGGCCGCCAGATTTCCGTCCGCGGCCTGGGGCCGCAATTCACCCGCGTGCGGATCAACGGCATGGAGGCCCTGACCACCGCCGGCGGCACCGACGCCTCGGGCGGCACCAATCGCGGCAGGTCCTTCGACTTCAACATCTTCGCCGCCGACCTGTTCAACTCGATCACCGTGCAGAAGACCTCGGCCGCCGAGACCGAAGAGGGTTCGCTGGGCGCCACGGTGGACCTGCGCACCGCGCGGCCGCTGGACTATGATGGCTTCAAGTTCGTGGCCTCCGCCCAGGCCAGCTACAATTCGCTGTCGGAGGACTCCTCGCCGCGCGCGGCAGGCATGATCTCCAACACCTGGGCCGATGGAACCTTCGGGGCCCTGCTCAGCCTGGCCTACTCCAAGCGCTCGTTGCTGGACGTGGGCGCCTCCACGGTGCGCTGGGCGGCGGGCGACCGCTTCGCGCCGGGCTTTGACGCCCTCCCGAACGGCGCAGGCCTGCCCACCACCGTCAATCCGGCCGCTGCGGCGAACAACGCCGCCTACCATCCGCGCTTCCCGCGATACGATCGCTATGACCAGGAGCAGGAGCGCCTGGGCGCCACCTTCGCCCTGCAATGGAAGCCGACGGACGCCACAGAGCTGACCTTCGACTACCTCTACGCCAAGCTCGACGGGAGCCGCCAGGAGCAGTTCCTGGAGGCTCCGTCCTTCAGCGTCGGCGGCGCCTGCACCGCGGCCAATGTCGCCACCTCCTGCGGGATCGCCGACACCAACGTGGTCTCCTCGACCATCACCAACGGCGTGATGACCGCCGGTACGTTCGACGACGTCGATCTGCGGGTCGAGGACCGCTACGACGAGCTGACCACCACCTTCAACCAGTACTCCCTGGACTTCAGCCATGCGTTCTCCGACACGCTGAAAATCCACGCCGTGGCCGGTCACTCGGAGTCCGACCACCAGAACCCGGTTCAGACGACGATCATCTGGGACCAGTTCAACGTCGACGGCTATCGGTTCGACTACGGCCAGGGCCGGGCCCCGCTGTTGACCTACGGGAACGCCGACCTGACCAATCCCAGCGCCTGGCGGCTCACCCAGGTGCGGATGCGGCCGCAGAGCGCGGTCAACACCTACGACACCGTCGCCTTCGATGGCGAGTGGAAGCCCAACGACATCCTGACCTTCAAGGCCGGGCTGTCCTGGAAGCAGTACGAGTTCGAGAGCACGGAACTGCGCCGCTCCAACAGCGCCTCCACCAACCAGGAGACCGTGATCCCCGCCGGCGTGGCGGCGATCGCCACCTCCACCTACGCCAAGACCGTCACCCTGCCCACCGAGGGGCTGGGCGTTCCGGGCGGCAGCACCACCTCGTGGATCTCGCCGAACTACTTCAGCGCGCTCACCCTGTTCCAACTCAACGACCCCACCGCCTTCGGCGGGGCCTGGAGGATGGGCAAGGAGCCGTCGCTGTCCAACAACAACTCGGTGGGCGAGAAGGACAAGGGCGGCTTCGTCCAGGCCGACTGGGACACCGAGCTGGCGGGCATGCCCTTCCGCGGCAATATCGGCGTCCGCTATGTGAAGACCGAGCAGACCGCCTCGGGCTACACCTTCCTGGCCGGCGCCCCGGTGCCGATCACCGTGGACCGCAAGTACGACGACACCCTGCCGTCGCTGAACATGGTGATCGAGCCCGTCGAGAACTTCCTGGTCCGCTTCGGCGCGGCCCAGACCATGTCGCGGCCGAACCTGGGCAGCCTGACCCCCGGCGCCAGCGTCAGCGTCTCGGGCTCCTCGCGGACCGTGACAGCGGGCAACCCGAACCTCGATCCCTTCCGGGCCAAGGCCTACGACCTGTCCTTCGAATGGTACTATCAGCCCGAAGCCCTGCTGAGCGTCGCCTTCTTCAAGAAGGAGATCGACAGCTTCGTGCAGACGCTCTCCACCCAGACGACCTTCACCGGCAACCCCTTCGGCCTGCCCGACAGCGTCGCCACCGCCGCCTGCGGGGCCACCGTCGGCTGCAGCCCGTCGGCGACCTGGAACTTCTCGACCCCGATCAACACCCCCGGCGGCGATCTCACCGGCTTCGAGGTCAGCTTCCAGCAGCCCTTCAGCTTCTTGCCGGGGCCGCTGGCCAACACCGGGATCATCGCCAACTACACCAGCGTGAAGTCGTCCATCGACTACTATGCGACGGTGGGCGGGGTGACGACCAAGGTGGCCACCAACGACCTCACCGGCCTGTCGCGCAAGGCCTACAACCTCACCCTCTACTATGAGGACGACAAGATCAGCGCCCGCGTCTCGGCCAGCCACCGCGACAAGTACCTGACCCGGGTCCCCGGTCAGGAGGCCGGCATGGTCTATGACGGGACCAACGAGACCATGAACCTGGACGCCTCGTTCACCTACACCTTGAACGACCACCTGAAGTTCACTCTCGAAGGCGTGAACCTCACGGACGAGTTCCAGGACCAGTTCAACGGGACCCAGGACCTGATGAACTTCTACCACCACACCGGCCGGGAATACCTGATCGGCGTGCGCTACACCTACTAGGCCTAGATCCCCCGAGGAGAGACTTACGGCGCGCCGGTTCCCCGGCGCGCCGCTTTGTCTAGGGTAGGGCGTTGCTCGAACGGGAGACGAATGTGGCGGCTGATGTGGTCTGTTTCGGCGAGGTCCTGGTCCGCCTGGCCGCGCCCGACAACGAACTGCTGCTGCAGTCGCCGACCCTCAAGGTCAGTTTCGGCGGGGCGGAGGCCAATGTGGCCGTCTCCCTGGTCCGCTTCGGTCATGGCGCCCGGATGCTCAGCGTCCTGCCTGACAACGGCCTGGGTCACGCCGCCGTGGACGAGCTTCGCCGCTATGGTGTGGACACGTCTGGCGTCCGGTTCGCGGCGGGGCGGATGGGGCTCTATTTCCTGACGCCGGGCGCGGCCCAGCGGTCGTCCCAGGTGCTGTACGACCGGGCCGACAGCGCCTTCAGCCGAGCCGCCTCGGGCGTCGACTGGGACACCGAGCTTACGGGGGCCGGCTGGCTGCACGTCTCCGGGATCACCGCCGCCATCGGGCCCGACACCGCCAAGGCCGCGGTGGACGCGGTGAAGGCCGCGCGCCGCCTCGGCCTGACGGTCTCCATGGACTGCAATTACCGCGCGACCCTCTGGCAGGCCTGGAACGGTGACGCCCCGGCGATCCTGGGCGAGATGCTCTCCCAGGCCGACCTGGTGTTCGGAGACCACCGTGACATCGCCCTGGTGCTCGACGCGTCCTTCGAGGGTCGGGGAGACGCCGACGGCCTGCGGCGCTGGGCCGCCGACATGGCCTTCAAGGCCTGGCCAAACCTCCAGCGCCTAGCCTGCACCGACCGGGTGCAGCACACGGTCAACCATCACGACCTGACGGGATTCCTGTTCTCGCGCGACGGCGCCTGGCGCACGGAAAGCCGGCCGCTGAACCCCATCATCGACCGCATCGGCGGGGGCGACGCCTTCGCCGCCGGGGTGATCCACGGCCTGCTGACCCGGATGGGTGAGGCCGACCTGCTGGAATTCGCTGTGGCCGCCGCGGTGCTGAAGCATGCGACGCCGGGAGACTTCAACCTGGCCACCGTGGCCGAGGTCGAGGCGGTCCGCTCAAGCCACAGCCTGGATGTCCAGCGGTAGGGCGCTGCGCCCTCATGACAGAAGATTAATCCGCCCGCAGAGGCGCCACCGCCGCTGCGGTGTATGAAGGCTCAAACGCTGAGAGCGCGCCGCGACGCGCCCGGTCCCTTGGGAGCCTTCGTCGATGACCAACCTGAAAGTCCTGCTGCTGGCCGCCTGCGCGCCAGTGATCCTCTCGGCCTGCGCGAGCCTGGGGGCGGCCCCGCCGGCCCAGCTCCCCGCGCCCGCGCCTGTCGCTGAGGCGCCCCGGGCCAAGCCGGTCTACGGGACCTTCGGGTTCGACACCGCCGGCATGGACCGGTCGGTGAAGCCCGGTGACGACTTCTTCGCCTACGCCAACGGGACCTGGGCCGCGACCACTGAGATCCCCGCCGACCGCTCCAGCTACAACACCTTCGCCGTCCTGCGGGAGGTCGCCTCCAAGCGCACCGTCGAGCTGATCGCGACGGCCGCCAAAACCCAGGGACCGGCCGGATCCGAAGCCCGCATGATCGGCGACTACTACGCCAGCTTCATGGACGAGGCGGCCATCGAGGCGAAGGGCGCGGGTCCGCTGGCCCCGGAGCTGGCGGCGATCGCCGCGATCAAGACCCGCAAGGACCTGTCGGCCCAGTTGGGCGCCACGATCCGCGCCGACGTCGACATCCTGAACGCCACCACCACCAAGACCGAGCGCCTCTTCGGCCTGTGGGTCGTGGAGGACCTGAACGACACCAGCCGCTACCTGCCCTACATCGTCCAGGGCGGCCTCGGCATGCCCGACCGCGCCTACTACCTCGACGCGGGCGCGAAGTACGTGGACCTGCGCGCCAGATACAGGACCCACGTGGCCAACCAGCTGCGCCTGGCGGGCTTCAGCGACGTGGACGCCCGCGCCGCCCGGGTCGTGGCCCTGGAGACCAAGATCGCTGCGACGCACTGGACCGTGGCCGACACCTTCGAGATCAAGAAGAACAACGTACAGTGGACCCGCGCCGAGCTTGCCCGGAAGGCGCCCGGCATGGACTGGGACGCATTCCTGACCGCTGCGGGCCTGGCCGACCAGCCAGTGTTCGGCGCCTGGCAGTCCTCCGCCATCAGCGGCGAGGCCAGGCTGGTGGGGTCCGAGCCCATCGCCGCCTGGCAGGACTACCTGGCCTTCCATGCCGTGGAGCGGGGCTCGCCGTACCTGTCCAAGGCCTTCGTGGACGAGAGCTTCGCCTTCAACGCCACCGCCCTGTCGGGCACGCCGCAACAGGCCGAGCGCTGGAAGCGGGGCGTAGACTTCACCGGGAACGCCCTGGGGGAGGCCATCGGAAAACTCTATACCGCCAAGTACTTCCCGCCGGAATCGAAGGCGGAGGTTCAGGAGATGGTGAAGAACATCCTGGCCGCCTTCGGCAAGCGCATCGACCGCCTGGACTGGATGGATGCGGCCACCAAGGCCAAGGCTCATGAGAAACTGGCCAACTTTCAGGTGGGCGTGGGCTACCCTGACAGGTGGCGCGACTATTCGGGCCTGAGCATCGTGGCCGGCGACGCCTACGGCAACTGGCGGCGGGGCGAGCTCTTCGAGTACCGCCGCAACCTGGCCAAGCTGGGTGGCCCGGTGGACCGTGGCGAGTGGTACATGACGCCCCAGACGGTCAATGCGCTGTACGCGCCGATGCAGAACTCCATCAGCTTCCCAGCCGCCATCCTGCAGGCGCCGTTCTTCGATCCGGCGGCTGATCCGGCGGTGAACTACGGCGCCATCGGCGGGGTGATCGGCCACGAGATCAGCCACGGCTTCGACGACACCGGGGCGCTGTTCGACGCCAAGGGCAATGTCCGCAACTGGTGGACCGACGCCGACATGGCCCACTTCAAGGCCTCCTCCAAGCAGCTGGTCGAGCAGTACAACCGCTACAAGGCCCTGCCGGACCTGTCGGTGAACGGGGAACTGACCCTGGGGGAGAACATCGCCGACCTGGCGGGGCTGGCGACCTCCTATGACGCCTATCATCTGTCGCTGAACGGGGCGCCTGCGCCGGTGATCGACGGGGTGACCGCCGACCAGCGGATCTTCCTGGGCTGGGCTCAGAACTACCGAGGCAAGTACCGCGAAGCCGCCCTGCGCCGCGTCCTGCTGACCGACGGGCACGCGCCCGGCGAATACCGCGCCGACACCGTGCGCAACCTGGACGCCTGGTATCCCGCCTTCGACGCCAAGCCCGGCGAGAAGCTCTATCTGGCCCCCGCCGACCGGGTGAAGATCTGGTAGTCCGCGCGTCGTGGCGCCCCCGATCATCCTGATCGACGACCCCGCCGACCCGCGCGTCGCCGCCTATCGCGACGTTCGGGAGCGCGACCTGGTGGGTCGTGAGGGCTTGTTCGTGGCCGAGGGCGAGGTGGTGCTCAATGTGCTGGCGCGCTCAGGGCTGTGCGAGCCCGTCTCGCTGATGATCGCCCGCAAGCGGGTAGCGGGCCTGGCCCCCCTGATCGCCCAGATGCCCGACGACGTTTCGGTCTATTCCGCCAGCCAGGAGGCGATGGACGCGGTGGTGGGCTTCCATATCCACCGCGGCATCCTGGCCCTGGGCCGCAGGCGGGCGGCCCCGGGCGCCGCCGACATGCTTGCCGGCCTGGGGGAGGGGAGCCTGGTCCTGGCGCTGTCGGGGATCGCCAACCACGACAACATGGGCGGCCTGTTCCGCAACGCCGCGGCCTTCGGGGTTGATGCGGTGCTGCTGGACACCGACTGCTGCGACCCGTTGTACCGCAAGGCCATCCGGGTGTCGGTGGGGGCGGTCCTGGCGACCCCCTTCGCCACCGCCCAGGGCGACCTGCTCGATGCGCTGGGAACGGCGGGTTTCGAGACCGTTGCGCTGAGCCCGGGTGGGGACCGCCGCCTGGTGGACCTCAGACGTGCGTCGAAGACCGCGGTGCTGCTCGGGGCCGAGGGGCCGGGACTGGCCGCCTCGGTGCTGGCGCGCGCCACGACGGTGGCCATTCCCATGGCCACCGGCTTCGATTCATTGAATGTGGCCACGACCGCGGGGATCGTCCTGCACCACCTGGCCTTCGCCGCCGTGAAGACCTAGCGGGCGCGCTTCTGGGCGGGCTCTTCGGTGTCTTCGATCAGCGACCGGGTCAGGTTGAGGATCGCGGTGCGCAGGGAAGGCTGCTGCACGCTGGCGAAGGCCTCCAGGAGCTGGACGGCGCCCGGCACGGCCAGCTTCTCGAACAGGCTCTCGTCGCCGGTGGGGCGGTCGTTCTCGCCGACCAGTTCGCCGACCGTCGTTTCCAGCTTCTCGGCGATGCGCACAAGCATCGAGGCCGAGGTGCGGTTGGCGCCGCGCTCGTACTTCTGGACCTGCTGGAAGCTGACCCCCAGGTGGTCTGCGAGGGTGGACTGGGAGATGCCCAGCCATTTGCGACGCACGCGAATGCGGTGGCCGACAGCGACGTCGATGGGGTCGGGGCCCACATCGTCAAGATTCTCGCCCACGGATATGTCCTTCTGGCGCGCACGCTCGAGTGCGCAGCGCCTTTTTGCACGCGTAAAAGCCGTATCGCCACCAATTTGTCACGCCTAAGACATAGGGCCGCAGTGCAGAGTTAAAATTCGCCTGCTTGGCGTTTCAAGGCCACTTCTAGCGCACAGCTGACACCCAGCAGACGAATACTCCCCATTTTGGGTAATGGGTGCATGAACGATCTTGCGGACCGAAACAATCCTAGATTGTATTCAGGCGTCCGAAACCCGGCCGTCGAGGATGCCGTGGATCTGATCGAGAACGGCGATGGCCACCTCCTCACCCTCTGACTCGGAGATCTCGGCGGCGCGGCGGACGATGACGGCCAGAGTGGCCATGTCCCTGGGGCTGAGCAGGCTGGCCATCTCCAGCAGTTCGGCCGTCTGGTCGGCGAGGTCCATCTCGGAGGGATGGCGTGGCGGTCCGGGCGGCAGGAAGCTGTGAGGGAATTTGAAATCGGTCATGGCATGTTCGCCGCGGCGAACCGCGAGGCGTCCTCGAAGAAAAGCTCACGGGAGGTGGTGACCCGCGCCCGGGGAGCGAGGGCGGCAAGCGGCTTGAGTAGGACCAGGCGGCTGGCGGGGTCGCCCCCCACAGCGTCATCGACCACCTCGACCGCCAGGTTGCGATCGGCCGCGGCGAAGGCGGTGGCCAGCACGGTGTCGGCCATCCGGAAGCCGATCAACACGAGCGGCCCGCCCAGGATCTGGGCGGTCTGGCTGAAGGCTGTGTTGGTGAAGGCCGAGGGGCCCTGGCGGACGAACACCGCCTCACTGGGCAGGGGCTCCAGGCCGGGGATCGGTGGGTCCATCGGCGCGCCCGCGACCCGGGCATGGACGTGCAGCACCGGCCAGCGCCGGCGGCGCGCCTGCTCCAGCACCCGGCGGCAGGCGGCGACCGTGGCGGCGGCGTTCTCGGTGGCCAGGCGTCCGCGCTGCAGATCCAGGCAGACCAGGGCCGAAGCGTCGGGGGCGTAGGTCCTCATCGTGACAGCCCGCCGGGATTGTTGGCGGCGCGCGCGGCGGACTTGTCCAGCACCCCGGGCTCGTTCCAGGCGCCCTCGGGGCGCAAAAGCTCGTAGGGATCGGAGTCCAGGTTCAGGGCGTCATGCGGCGGCACGCCCTCCACCACCATCTCCACATAGTCGTGATCGGAGACCACGAAGCCGTCGCGGCGGGGCCGGACATAGGCGTTGAAGTACTGCTCCCAGAACGGGATCAGCCGCACCTGGCCGTAGCCTAGGATCTTCCGGTAGTTCTTCTTCTCGGCCAGCCTCTTGGCGGCCAGGATCAGCATCAGGGTGGCGCGGCCGCGGCGATACTCCTTGCGCACAGCCACCCGCTCCACCTTGGCGAAGTCGGCGAACCAGCGGATGCGCAGGGTTCCAATCGGCTCTCCGTCGCGGCGCAGGATCAGGTGGGTGGCGCCGGCGAAGTCGTTGCCATCGTACTCCTCGTCATAGGGACAGGCCTGTTCGCCCATATAGACCAGGGCGCGCACCGCCATGGCCTGCATCAGGTCGGGCAGGGTGCGGCAGACCACGACCTCAAGCTGGCCCTCATCGACCTCGGCGGGCGCCCTGGCTTCCAGGGGCATGCGGACATTGGCGTTCATCAGGCGACCTTCCGTTTGGGGGTCCAGGTGGGGCAGACGACGAGTCCGCCGGGGCCTGGCACGGCGCGCGCGCCCATGCGGCGCAGCAGGGTGCGCTCGCCGCCCGGGGTGGCCGCGCGGCCATAGAGCGGGACGGTGTCATAGATCTCCCGATGGATCGCCAGGGCGCCGGCCATCACCACGGCCCGGCCGCGCCAGGTGACCCCGGCCATGCCCCAGCCATAGACGGCGATGACCGGGTCGGTGGGCCGGGCGACCATCGGCATAGGGGGCGCGACGCCGTCGAACACACCGGCGGCCAGGGTCGGCGCGGCCGCCGGGTTGAGGGGAATGATGCAGAGGACGCCGGCCAGTCGGCCATCGCCGTCGCGGTAGCTGAAGGCGGAGCAGCCGGTGAGGTCCTGGACCGCCTGCAGGGTTTCCACGGTCGCGACGGCGGGACAGACGGTGCGGGCCGCGATGTCACGGCCCTGGACGATCATGTCGGGGGTCGCCAGCATCAGGCCCAGCCGCGCAAGGTGCTCTCGCGGGCGGCTGGTGGTGTCTGCGGCGCTCGGCATCCTGGTCACCTGACTTGTGCAAACGGGTCTTTTGGTAGAGCGTCAGATCATCTGGGTGCAGCCGCCAAGTTCGTATGGGGGCGCCACGATACGGGTTGGGTGGGATGGACAATCACGACGGCGGGCGCGCCGACTGGGACGACATCAAGACCTTCGTCGCTGCGGCCCAGGCCGGCAGCTTCGGCGCGGCCGCGCGCCGCCTGCGGACCAGCCAGCCCACGATCACCCGTCGCATCGACGACCTGGAGACTCGGCTGGGCGTGCGGCTGTTCGACCGCGGCCTGCGCGGCGTCAGCCTGACCAGGGCCGGGGAGCGCATCTATGACCGCGCGCTGTCCATGCAGCGGGCCTCGGTCGACATCGAGCGCATGGCCCTGGAGGCCGACCGCCATGACAGCGGCGAGGTGACCATCGCCGCGCCGGAGGGCGTCGGGGGCTTCCTGTTGGGGGTCAAGCTCGCGGATTTCATGAAGGAAAACCCGGGCATACGCCTGGCTCTTGACTGCGGATTCTATCCTGAAAACCCGGTGGACGGTCACGTCGACCTGTCCGTCCAGCTCACGTCGCCCGGCGGCCAGCCGGATGTGGCGGCCACGGAGCTGGCCACCCTGCACTACGCCCTGTTCGCGTCGCAGGACTACATCGATACGTATGGGGCCCCCACGCGTCTGGAGGCCGCCGTCGGCCATCGCTTCATCGCGCACTCCGCGCAGGTCAGCGAAAAGGGCCAATGGCACGCCAGAACCGGCGCCTTCATGGAGCTGGCCGCGCCGTCCCTGGTGGTCAACTCCTCGACCGCCATGCTGCACGCCATCGAGCGCGGCGCCGGCATCGGTCCGGTGCCCACCGCGATCCTGCGCATGACCTCCAACCTGGTGATGCTGGACATCCCGCCGCTCGCCACCGGGACCCTGTGGCTCTGCCACCATCGCGATGCGCTGAAATCGCCGCGCGTCGCCCGGGTCGCCGAGTGGCTAGTCTCGATCTTCGACGCCCGCGAGCGGCCCTGGTTCCGCAGGGAGTTCATCCATCCCGCCGAGTTCGAAGGCTGGTCCTGGCCAGCAGCCAGCGCGCGCGCCTAACCCACCCAAGAGACACGGGAAATCACCTCGCGGCGCGGTCTTTTGACGCCCCGTATAAAGTCGCCCTTAACCCAAATCCGGTACCGCTGTTCTGAGAAGCAGACAGAGACCGGGGGGTTCGGCGCATGTCAGAGTTCAGATCGCCCGAGTCCGTCGCCGCAGACGCTGCGGCCCGCCCCTTCGAACTCGATCTCAGCCAGGATGTCTGCGACCGGGCCACGCGTCTGGCGCGTACGCTGTTCGGCGCGGTGGAGTCACAGGTCGTGCTGGTCAAGGACGGCCGCGCATGGCGCAGCCGCGATCCACGCGGCGAGTACGCCATCGCCCCCAACGTGCAATGGAGCCTCGACACCGGGGAGTTCCTCTGGATCGAGGACGGTCGCACCGATCCACGATCTTGCGACATGGATACGGTCACCGGCCCGCCCTATCTGCGCTTCTACGCCGCGGCCGCGATCCGCCTGGCGGACGGCTCCATCCCCGGGGTGCTCTGCGTGACAGGCCAGGAGGTGCGGCCCTATGAGGCCAGCCTGGCCAACCGGCTGATCGACCTGGCCGCCTTCATCGCCGACGAATGGGATCGCGCCCAGGCCACCAAGGCGCGCGAACACGGCCGGCGCGAGCGCGCCGCGATCATGTCGACCTTCGCCGCTGTGGTGCAGGCCATGCCCGCCTCGCTGGTGATCACCGATCGCAATCTGACCGTCCTGGGCTGTAGCCCCCGGTGGGCCGAGGAGGTGGGTCTCTCAGCCCTCGAAGCCACCGGACGTCCGATGATGGAACTGCGCCCGGCGGTGTTCGAGCGTTGGCGCGGGTCCTACGAGAGGGTGCTGGCGGGCGAAACGATCACTGCCGAGCGGGTCCCCTATCGCTTCGACGACGGCGCCGTCCGCTGGCTGACCGCCGAAATGGTGCCGTGGCGCAACGCCGACGGCGAGGTCTCCGGCATAATCGTCGCCAGCCACAACATCACCAAGATGGTCGAGGCCCTGGAGGCCACGGAACGCTCGGAACAGCGCCTGACCTTGGCGATGGAGATCGCCGACATTCACGTCTGGGAGATGGACTATCAGCGCCGCGAGCTGATCAAGGCGGGCGCCGAGGACACCTTCTTCTCCGAGGAGAAGACCTATGAGGAACTGTACCGGGACATCTACGCGACCATAGACCCGCGCGATCGCCCCGCTGTCGAGGCGGCCTGGAAGCTGCACGTCGAGGAAGGCGCGCCTTACCGTCCCGAGTACCGCCTCATCCGCGCCGACGACCGCGAGGTCTGGACCTCAGCCGCCTGCCGTCTGGTGAATGACCGCGAAGGCCGTCCGGTGCGGCTGATCGGGGCGATGCAGAACATCACCGAGCGCAAGGCGGCCGAGCGCGCCCTGATGCAGGCCAAGGAAGACGCCGAGATGGCCAACCGGGCCAAGTCCACCTTCCTGGCCACCATGAGCCACGAGATCCGCACCCCGTTGAACGGGGTGCTGGGCATGGCCCAGGCCATGGCCGCCGACGAACTGAGCACCCTGCAGCGCGACCGCCTGGACGTGGTGCGCCAGTCGGGTGAGACCCTGCTGCATATTCTCAACGACGTGCTGGACCTGTCCAAGATCGAGGCGGGCAAGCTGGAGTTGGAGGAGGCCGAGTTCGACATCAGCGAGCTGGCCCGCGGCGCTCACGCCGCCTTTACCGCCATCGCCAACAAGAAGGGCCTGTCCTTCGACCTGGCCGTCGAGGCCGGGGCCCGCGGCGTCTATGTGGGTGACTCCACCCGGGTGCGGCAGATCCTCTACAATCTGGTCTCCAACGCCCTGAAGTTCACCGAGAGCGGGGAGGTGCGGGTCTGTGTGGCGCGCACCGACGACGGCCTGCGCCTGACCGTGGCCGACACCGGCATAGGCATTCCGCCCGAGCGGCTGGCCAGCCTGTTCCAGAAGTTCGAGCAGGCCGACGCCTCCACCACGCGACGCTACGGCGGCACGGGCCTGGGCCTGGCCATCTGCCGGGAGCTCGCCCAGCTGATGGGCGGCGCGATCCGCGCCGAGAGCAACCCCGGCAAGGGCTCCACCTTCTTCGTCACCCTGCCGCTGATCAAGAGTACGGCCAGCCACGTGCCGCCGGCGCCTGACGCCGATGTGGTCGAGGCCATCGAGATGGAGGTTGGCGGCCTGCGGGTGCTGGCCGCCGAGGACAACACCGTCAACCAACTGGTGCTCAAGACCTTGCTGCACCAGATCGGCGTCGACCCGGTGATCGTCGAGAACGGCACGCTGGCCGTGGAGGCCTGGGCGCGACAGGACTGGGACGTCATTCTGATGGACGTCCAGATGCCCGAGATGGACGGACCCACGGCGACCGGCGTTATCCGGACCCGGGAAGCCGCCGAGGGCCGGGCGCGGACCCCGATCATCGCGCTCACCGCCAACGCCATGGCCCACCAGGTGGCGGAATATACCGAGGCAGGCATGGACGGCTTCGTGGCCAAGCCCATCGAGGTGGGACGCCTGTTTGCGGCCCTGCAGGCGGTGCTGGAGGTTGAGGACGAAGCCGAAGGCGGCGCTTCGGCGGCGGCCTAGGGTCGTGGTCCTTCTCCCCCTGCGGGAGAGCTGGCCGATGGGCCTGTCCGATAAATCTCCAACGTCATCCCGGCCGTAGCGAAGCGGAGAGCCGGGACCCAGGGGCCGCGATCAATCCCCCTGGGTCCCGGGTCTCCCCTACGGGTCGCCCGGGATGACGGCAGTTTTTGTCCTGAGAGCGGAGCGCGAGCCGACCGCGCAAGGGGAGAAGGGAAGGTGTTACGCCACCTCCACCGCCCGCATCACATCATAGGCCTCGAGGTCGAACCGCTCGACAGCCTGGGCGTAGGCGCGCGCGGTGTGGGGCCAGTTGTTGAGGATGCGGCCGTCGGCGGTCTTGTACCAGCTGGTGCAGCTGCCGGCCCAGGGCGTGACGGCCAGGGCCTTCTGGAGCTCGGCGTTGTAGGCGTCGGCGACCTCCTGCTTCACCGAGAGCGGCCCGGCCTGGGCGATGGCCTCCAGGGCCTGCAGCACATAGTCGGCCTGGGCCTCGATCATGAAGATGATGGAGTTGTGCCCGAGGTTGGTGTTCGGCCCGTACAGCATGAAAAGATTGGGGAAACCGGTGACCGACAGGCCCAGATAAGCCTCCGGCCCATCGATCCAGGCGTCACTCAGGCGCAGGCCGCCCACGCCGGTGATCCCGGTGTCGCCGACGAAGGAGCGGGTCTCGAAGCCGGTGGCGTAGATCACCACGTCGACCTCGTGTTCGATCCCCTGGGCGTCCACCACGCCGCGCGGGGTCATGCGCGCGATGGCCTCGGTCACCAGCTCGACATTGGGCCGGGTCAGGGCCGGGTAGAAGTCGTTGGAGATGAGCACCCGCTTGCAGCCGATCTCATAGTCGGGGGTCAGCTTGGCGCGCAGCTCCGGGTCGGCGACCTGAGCGTGCAGGTGGGCCAGGGGGATGGGGACCTCCTCCACCGGCGCGGTCCCGGCGCGCTTGGCCTCAAGCCGGGCCTCGGCCATCTCGAAGATGTCACCGCGCACCTTGGCCATCACCTCGGGCTGGGCGCGGAAACGAGCCTTCTCCTCGGCGGTGTAGGGCCGGTTCATGCGCGGCACGATCCAATTGGGTGACCGCTGGAAGAGGGTGAGGGATTCCGCGACCTTGGCGACCTCGGGGACGAACTGCACGGCGCTGGCGCCGTTGCCGATCACCGCGACGCGCTTGCCGGCGAGGTCGACGGAGCCGTCCCACTGGGCGGAGTGGAAGGCGGCGCCGGCGAAGTCGTCACGGCCGGCGATGGGCGGAAGCTTGGGCCGGTTCAACTGGCCCCAGGCGGTGACGAAGGTTTCGGCGGTGACGGAGCTCCCGTCGGCCAGACCGATGCGCCAGAACCCTGCGTCGTCGTCCCACGCCGCCGAGGTCACCTCAGCATTGAACCTCAGGTGCTTGGAAAGCTTGCGCTTTTCGACGACGCTTTCGATGTACGCAAGGATGTCGGGCTGGGCGGAGAAGATTTCGGGCCAGTCGGGATTGGGCTCGAAGGAATAGGAATAGAGGTGGCTGGGGATGTCGCAGCCGCTGCCGGGATAGATGTTTTCCCGCCAGGTGCCGCCAACCCGGTCGGCCTTCTCCAGGATCACGAAGGCGGTCTCGCCCCTGGCCTGCAGTTTCAGGCCCATGCACAGGCCAGCAAAGCCCGCGCCGAGGATGGCGACCTTGAAGTCCGCGCCCATGGTGTTTTCGTTCCCGACCTGTCGTTGGGGAAAGGCTAGCGATCGCGCCCTAGGTGATCAACGGTTAGTTCGGCGCGCCGCGCGGTTGGCCTGGAACTCGGCCATGGACCTGGCGGGCGCGTCGGTGGTCCAGGCCGCCTCGAAGGCGCCGATCCCGGCGGCGATGGCTTCCCTCATCGGCAGGTCTTCCCAACGGCGGATCAGCGCCTTCTGCAGGCGCACGGCGGCGGGTTCGGCGGCCAGCAGGCTCGTGAGCCAGGCCTCCACCTGGGCGTCCAGGCCCTCGGTCGGGACGACGGCTTCCACCAAGCCCCAGGACTCCGCCTCGGCGGCGCTGAAGGTCTCGCCCAGCAACAACATTTGCCGCGTCCGGCCCCAGCCCACCAGTGACGGGAGGAGGGCGGCCTCCACCACAGACGGTATGCCCAGCTTCACCTCGGGCATGCCGAACACCGCGCTGTCGGCGGCGACCCGCAGATCGCAGGCCGCGGCCACCTCCATTCCCGCGCCCAGGGTATAGCCGTTGATCCGACCGATCACCGGGACCGGCAGGTCGCGCAGCACCTCGCAGCAGCGGTGGACGCGGGTGATGAAGGCCCGCGCGGAGCCCGGGTCCAGCCCCGCCATCTCGTCGATGTCCGCCCCGCCGATGAAGGCGCGGTCGCCCGCCCCGGTCAGCACCACGGCGCGGAGGTGCTCATCCTTGGCCAAGGCGCCGATCCGGGCCGCGAATTCCTTCATCAGGGCGCTGTTCAGGGTGTTGAGCTTGCCCGCATTGTCGAGGGTGACATGGGCCACGCAGGCGCCGCCCGCCCGCGCCTCGATCTCGATCCGCACTTCGCCCGACATGGCCGTCTTCCTCCTAGAGCCGCTGCGTCAACCTGCGACGCGTATCGCGCCTCGACAACCGGCGGAAAGGCGGTGAACAATGATCACCTAGCCACGGGAGTCTGCATGCGCCGCCGTTCTGCCGACCTGCGCGACGGAAGGGGCCGCTGATGCCCTGGCCGTCCGTAGGCGCGACCCGGCGCCGGGGCTATCACGTTGGCAACCTGCGGGCTCAACTGCTGGACGAGGCTCGCGCCCTGCTGGAAAGCGGCGGCATCGGCAAGCTGAACCTCCGGGCCCTGGCCGCCAGGGCCGGCATCGCGCCGGGCTCGGTCTATCATCACTACACCTCCAAACAGGCCCTGCTGGCCGGGCTCGCCGCCGAGGGCTTCGGCGAGTTCGAGACCGCCCTGCGCGCCGCGGCCACGGCCGCCGCCGCCGCTCCGATCCGCGCCACGGCCCTGGCCTATTTCGGTTTCGCCCGGCGGCAACCGGCGCTCTACAGCCTGATGTTCGATCCCGCCGCCCTGGCCGATCCCGAGGTGGCCGCGGCCCGCGACCGCGCCTTCGCCGTCATCGAGACCGCCATCGCCGAGTCCCCCAACCAGCAGGAGCGGGACCCCGACCTGATCCACAAGGTGGCCCTGGCGGTCTGGGCCTGCGGCCATGGCGCGGCCTCGATGATGCTGGCCGACCCCGCCGACACCGAGGGCGGGTTGATGGAGGACGTGATCCAGGGGCTGGAGGTCCTGTTCCGCCCCCGCTGACCGCCGATATGGACCACGTCTTGCCGACGTGGGGCATGGCCGTGCGCGAAAGCCACACACAGCGCACCTTCGTTGCGCCCCGGTTGTGAATTCCAGAATCGCCGTCTAGACATGACGCCGTTCCGCGAACCTGTTCGCGGGTTTCCAAGCTGAGACGATGATCAATCTGTTTGGCCAGATGCCGTGCGGCAATGAGCTCTACCGGGCTCCGACGCCGCATGCCTCCAACTCGCCAGACTCATCGACCCCCTCAGAAATCGAAGCCCGCCATGTCCGCCGTCATCACCGTCAAGTCGCTCTCCAAGGCCTACCGCTACGCTAGGCGCCGCGGCGGCTTCTTCGAGGCCTTCTCCCCCGAACATGTGACCATCGAGGCCGTCGCCGGCGTCGACTTCGAGATCGCCAGGGGCGAGCGCGTGGCCATCATCGGCCCCAACGGAGCCGGCAAGTCCACGACCTTGAAGATGCTGTCGGGCATACTGGAGCCCTCCGGCGGCGAGGCCAGCGTGCTGGGCCTGACGCCCTGGAGGGAGCGCAAGGCGCTGGCCTACAAGATCGGCGTGGTGTTTGGCCAACGCTCCC
This sequence comes from Phenylobacterium sp., assembly GCF_030693625.1. Taxonomy (GTDB): domain Bacteria; phylum Pseudomonadota; class Alphaproteobacteria; order Caulobacterales; family Caulobacteraceae; genus Phenylobacterium; species Phenylobacterium ferrooxidans. The sequence continues at coordinate 35,355 of NZ_JAUYAF010000063.1, read as the reverse complement.
AGCTGTGGGGCGAACTGCCGGCCCGCGAGAGCTTCACTCTGCTGCGTCACATCTACGACCAGGAAGCCGCGCCCTTCGCCAAACGGCTGGGCGAACTGACCGAACGCTTCGCCCTCACCGACCTGCTGGACCAGCCGGTGCACCGCATGTCGCTGGGCCAACGGATGAGGTGCGAGATCACCGCCAGCCTGCTGCATGGGCCGGGCCTGCTGTTCCTGGACGAGCCCACCATCGGGCTGGACGTCACGGCCAAGGCGGCGATCCGCGACTTCATCCGCGAACATGCCCGGGATCACGGCCAGACCGTGCTGCTCACCAGCCACGACACCCGGGATATCGAGCTGGTCTGCGACCGGGTGATCGTCGTCAACCAGGGACGGATCGTGGTGGACCAGCCCACCGACCAGCTGCGCCGTCGTTTCCTGGGCCGCAAGATCATCACCTTCCAGTCGGCGGGGCAGGGGGTGTCCCTGAACCTGCCCGGCGTGACGCGGCGGCTTTCCGAGGCGCACGCAACCATCCTGGAGGTGGATACGAAGCTCACGCGCGTGGAGCAGGTGATCGCCGCGGCCATGGCCGACGGCGGCATCGAGGACGTCACCATCGAGGATCCCCCCATGGAGGAGGTGATCGCCGACATCTACGCCTCGACCCATGCGACGTGACCTGACCGCGGCCGCCGTCGCCCTGCGGGTCGGGGCGGGCCAGGCCATGGCCGGTTGGACCGTGCTGGCCGGGCGCTGCCTGTTCTACGTCCTGATCATGACCGTGCTCTCGGCCCTGTGGGACAAGGTGGCGGCCGAGCCCGCGCGCGGCGCCATCGCCCTGCCGGCCGGCGGCCTGGTGCTCTACGTCCTGGCCACCGAGTGGATCACGCTCTCCCTGCCCGCCGTACACATGCGGTTCGAGGACGACATCCGCTCGGGGGGGCTGGAGCCCCATCTGCTGCGGCCCAAGTTCTACCTGCTGCAGAGCCTGGCCCAGAGCCTGGGCGGGACCCTGGTGCGACTTGCGGCCCTGGGGGGGACGGCGGTGGTCTGGCTGGCGGTGACTGGCCGGCAGGGGCCGCCCGCCGCCACCTATCCCTATCTCTTCGTGCTGGGCGTCCTGGCCGTGACCGTGGGCATGCTGCTCTATGCGGTGGCCGGACTGTGCGCCTTCTGGACCCGCCGCATCCTGCCCGTGCAGCTGGTGATCCAGAAGCTGATGTTCCTGCTGGGCGGGCTGTTTGCTCCCATCAGCCTCTATCCCGACTGGCTGCGGAAGCTGGCCGAGGCGACCCCCTTCGCCGCCCACCTCTATTGGGCCGGTGTCCAGGCGCTGGCGCCCTCCGGCGCGATGTTCCTGACGGCGGCGGCCTGGCAGGTGCTGTGGATCGTGCTGCTGTCCCTGCTGTGCCTGGCGCTGTGGCGCGCGGGCCTGGCCAAGGTGCTGCGGGAGGGCGGGGTATGATGCGCGCGTTCCGCCTCTACGCCGCCCAGTCGAGCGCGGCGATCCGCACCTCCTTCTCCGACCGGGGCAACTTCGCGATCCAGGTGGGGGGGATGATCGTCAACGACATCTTTTTCCTGACCCTGTGGGTGTTGTTCTTCGCGGGCTTCCGCTCGATCGGCGGCTGGACCCTGTCGGACATGGCGTTGCTGTTTGGGCTGACCATGTCGGTGGTGGGGATTTCCGGGGTGTTCTTCGGCGGCTATCGCGACATGGCCGCGACCCTGCTGCGGGGCGAACTTGACGCCCTGCTGACCCAACCCAAGGGGCTGATCCCGCGCCTGCTGGCCCGCGAGAGCATCGCCACCGCCTGGGGCGACCTGGCCGGCGCGGTCTTCGTGCTGGGGGTGTTCGCCAAGCTGGAATGGACGGACCTTCCCGCCCTGCTGCTGGCCATCGCGGCGGGGACCACCGTCTATGTCAGCGCCAGCATCAGCTTCGCCAGCCTGGCCTTCTGGGCGGCGGGCGCGCGCACCTTCGCCCGCGACCTGACCGACTTCATGCTGCTGTTCTCCAGCTATCCCGGCTCGATCTACCAAGGAGCGGTCAAGACCATCGCCTTCACCATCCTGCCCGCCGGCTTCGTGGTGCTGGCGCCGATGGGCATGGTGCGAAATCCGGGCGCCCAGACCCTGGCCCTGGTGCTGTTCGGGGCGGTGGTCTACGGCGCTATCGCGGTCGGCCTGTTCCACCTGGGCGTCGCCCGCTATCGGCGCGGCGCCTCACCCTCGATGTGAGATTTGCTTGATTTCGGCGCCGAAGCCCGCTGCTTAGGCCCATGAGCCGCAAGCCAAGGATCACGGTCGCGGGCGCGGGCGCGCTCGGTCTGACGACGGCGCTCGCCCTGGCCGACGCCGGGGCGGAGGTGGCGGTCTATGATCCGTCGCCGGACGGCGGCGCCGCTTCGGCGGTGGCCGCCGGGATGCTCGCCCCGGTGTTCGAGGCGGTGCTGGACGTCGAGACTCGCGCCCACTTCGACCTGATGCTGGCGGCGCGCGACCTGTGGCCGGCCCTGGAGACCCGGATCGGGATCACCGTGGACCGGGCCGGCGCCATGGCGGTGGGGGACGCGAGCTTCCTGCACGCCGCCGACGCGGGCATTCGCAAGCTGGGCCTGCATCCCACCGAATTGTCCCCCAACGCCATGATCGGCCTGGCGCCGGGCCTCGCCCCGGGTTGGGGCCACGCCCTGCTGACCCGCGAGGATTGGCGCATTGACGCCGCCGCCGCGCTGGTGGCCCTGCGCCGCGCCGCTCAGGCCGCGGGCGTCAGCTTCCACCCCCGCGCCGCCGACGGCTTCGAGGGCGGCGAGCGGCTGGTGATCGCCACCGGCATGGGGCGCGACCTAGGCGTGATCGCGCCGTCGCTGGCCCGGCTTTCCCCGATCAAGGGCCACATCCTTCGCACCGACGGCCCCGTCTACGAGGGCATCGTGGTGCGCGGCGAGGGCGCCTATATCACCGCGGCGCCCGGTGGCCTGACCCTGGGCGCCACCATGCAGGCCGGGGCGGGCGATCTGGCCGTCGAGGCCGATCAGGTCGCCGGGTTGCTGGAGGCCGGCGCGCGGCTGTTCCCCTCTGTGAGAGACGCCAAGGTTATCGCCCAGACCGGCGTCCGCGCCGCCACCCCGGACAGTCTGCCCATGGTCGGACGCGGCCGCCACCACGGCGTGCTGCTGGCCGTCGGGGCCCGGCGCAACGGCTGGCTGCTGGCGCCCCTGGTGGCGCAGATCATCACGGCTTGCGTGACGGAGGGGGACCTTGGTCCCTATGCCGCCCGGCTCGATCCGAGGCGGTTCGACAACATCTAGGGCGGAAACGATGAGCTTCTGGCTGAGCGACGAACAGCAGGCGATCCGCGACAGCGTCGCCCGGGTCTGCGCCGACTTCGACGCCGAGTACTGGCGGCGCACCGACGACACCGGCGACTTTCCCGAGGCCTTCGTCGCCGCCATGGCGGCCGGCGGCTGGCTGGGGACCGCCATGCCCGTCGAGCTGGGCGGGGCGGGTCTGGGCCTGACCGAAGCCGCCATCATGATGCAGGCGGTGGCGGAGTCCGGGGCGGGCTTCTCCGGCGCCAGCGCCATGCACCTGAACATCTTCGGCCCCATGCCGATCGCCAAGTTCGGCTCCGAGGCGCTGAAAGCCAGCGCCATTCCGCGGCTGATCTCCGGCGAGGACAAGATCTGCATCGGCATCACCGAGCCGGACTCCGGTCTCGACACCACCAGCCTGACCACACGGGCGGTGCGCACCAACGACGGCTATGTGATCTCGGGCCGCAAGGTGTGGACGACCATGGCCCAGCGGGCCAACAAGATGCTGATCATCGCGCGGACCACGCCCAAGGATCAGGTGCGCAAGGCCACCGAGGGCCTGAGCCTGTTCTACACCGACTTCGACCGCTCGAAGATCTCAGCCACGGTGATCCCGAAGATGGGCCGCAAGGCCGTGGAGTCCAACAGCGTCTTCATCGACAACCTGGAGGTCCCGGCCGGCGATCTGATCGGCGAGGAAGGCCGGGGCTTCTACTACCTGCTGGAGGGGTTGAATCCCGAGCGGGTATTGTTCGGCGCCGAGGCCGTGGGCCTGGGCCGCGCGGCCCTGGCCAAGGCGACGGCCTACGCCAAGGAGCGCATCGTGTTCGGCCGACCCATCGGTCAGAACCAGGGGGTGGCCCATCCCCTGGCGCGGTCATGGGCGGAGCTGGAGGCCGCCAACCTGATGGCCTTCAAGGCCGCGGCCCTCTATGACGCCGGCCGCGATTGCGGGGCGGAGGCCAACGCCGCCAAGTATCTGGGCGGCGAGGCGGGCTTCAACGCCTGCGAGGCCGCCGTCCTGGCCCATGGCGGCATGGGCTACGCCAAGGAATACGACGTTGAGCGCTACTTCCGCGAGGTGATGATCGCCCGCATCGCGCCCATCAGCCGCGAGATGGTGCTGAACTACATCGCCGAACGCGTGCTGGGCCTGCCCAAGAGCTACTGAGCTTCACCTCATCCCGGACGCCTGTCGGCGTCCGGGATGAGGTTGATCAATTCCCCAGAGTGAACCTGATCGGGATGCGCACAATGGCGTCATCCACCGGTTGGCCATCGCGGGTCTGAGGGCTCATCCTGAAATAGGCCGCGAGCCTGAGGGCGGCCTGTCCGAAGCCGGCGTTGTCGGGGCTCTCGGCCACCCCCTGGCAGGCGCTGACCGTGTCCGCATGAGGCTCAGGTTGTGGTCGCCCGATCAAGCATCTGCGACGCTTGGTCGCAAGTATTCGATGGCGACGAAAGTGAGGAAATACAAACCATTAATGCCGACGCAATCCCTTTCCTCCCAAGGTCTTTGAGAATAGAGGCGCAAATCAAAGATGTTCTCACGAGCCGTCGAGCCGCTGCCGTCGCAAGAGCTGGCGGCCGTCTATCGACCTGTCGTGCGCGGGTACCTGATCGCGGCCGGCATCTACTATGTGATCATCACCGCCAGTCATCCATTCTATGAGACCGGGTCGGCGCTGGCGATCCTGATGGGCCTGTCAGCGGTCTCCGCCGTGGTCTGCCTCGGCTTCCACCGCCTGCTCCGCAATCCGGGTTCCGCTCACCTGACCCTCGAGATGGCGGCCCTGGCCACCAACGCGCTGATCCTGGCCAATACCGTGGCCTATCTGGCGATCCATTTCGAAGCGCCCAAGCTGGTCTATTTTGTGATCATGGCCCTGGGGTTCGCCACGGTGGGGCCCAGCGTCCGCATTCTGGTCCCCTCCGTGGTGCTGGCGCTGACCGCCCTGGTGATCTTCGCGGGGCAGGCCGGGCCCGGCGCGGCGGGGCAATACGCCTTCGTGGGCCTGGCCGGGGCGTTTGGAGCCATGGGCCTGTCCACCATGACCCGGGGCGTGGTGATGCGCGAACTGCGCGCGCGCCTGGCCGCCGAGGCCTTGAACCGCCAGATCGAACAGGAGCTGGCCACCAACCAGGCTCTTCGTTTCCAGGCGCAGGAGCTGGCGCGGGCCGCCGACGCCGCCAATCGCAGCAAGACCGAGTTCCTGGCCACCATAAGCCACGAGCTGCGCACCCCGTTGAACGGCGTGCTGGGCATGGCCCAGGCCATGTCAGCGGATCCGCTCTCCAAGCTGCAGCGCACCCGGCTTGGCACCATCCAGGACTCCGGCCGCGCCCTGTTGGGGATCATCAATGATGTCCTCGACATCTCGAAGATCGAGGCCGGGCGCCTGGAACTGTCGCCAACGGTGTTCAACATGGCGGGCTTCGCCGAGGATCTGGCGGCGCTCTATGGCGGTCTGGCCCAGGAGCGGGGCCTTGAGTTCCGCCTGGAGATCACGCCCGCCGCCAAGGGCTGGCGTCGCGGCGACGAGGTGCGCCTGCGGCAGGTGATCTCCAATCTGCTGGCCAATGCGCTGAAGTTCACCGAGGCCGGCTCCGTTGTCGCCCGCATCGACGCCGACGGCGACCTGCTGAAGGTCAGCGTCACCGACAGCGGCATGGGCGTCGCCCCGGAACGCGCGCCGCAACTTTTCGAGAAATTCGTGCAGGCCGACGCTTCCACGACCCGCAGGTTCGGCGGCACGGGACTGGGCCTGTCCATCTGCCGTGAGATCCTCACCCTCATGGGCGGTGAGATCGACTTCACCACCACGCTGGGGGAGGGGTCCTGCTTCAGCTTCACAACGCCCTTGGCCAGCGCCGAGGCTCCGACCTCGGTGGCCCAGGCGCAAGAGCCCAGCTTCGACGAGGCTCTCAGGGTTCTGGTGGCCGACGACAATCCCACCAACCGGCTGGTGATCCGCACGCTGCTGGAACAGTTCGGGATCGACACGGTCACCGTCGACAGCGGCGCCGCGGCCATCGAGGCCTGGGAGGGCGCAACCTGGTCGGCCATCCTCATGGATATCCACATGCCCGGGATGGACGGGCTGGAGGCCACCCAGGCGATTCGCCGGCGCGAGCGGACCGGCGGGCGTTCCCGCATCCCGATCATCGCCGTGACCGCCAGTGTGCTCAGCCACGAGACTGACGCCTATTTCGCCGCCGGCATGGACGACTTCATCGCCAAGCCCATCGAACTGCCCCGCCTGCTGGCCAGTCTCGAGGAGTGCCTCAAGCGCACCGAAGAGAGCGCCGCCCGGAGGGCCGCAGACTGAGTGCGCTCCTCCGCCGCAGCATGGTTAGCGCTGCGTTAACCATGTCGGTGCAAACCAGGGATCATGGCGATCCAGGGTCTCAGGGGCGCGGTCGAAGCCGCCATCCAACGTGCGTCCAACGCGACAGGCGTGGACTTCACGTTCCTGATGAAAACCGCCAATCGCGAGAGCGGCTATAACCCTCGCGCCAAGGCCTCATCCTCGTCGGCCGCCGGCCTGTTCCAGTTCGTCGAGCAGACCTGGCTGTCCACCCTCAAGCAGCACGGCTCGAAATACGGCTACGCCCGCTACGCCGACCTGATCACCAAGGGCGCCAATGGCCGCTATTCGGTGAACGGGGCCGAGGCGCGCAAGGCGGTGATGGACCTGCGGCTGGACGCCCACGCCTCGTCGCTGATGGCCGGGGAGCTTGCCTCCGACCACGCCTCCTATCTGAAGGGCCGCACCGGCCGCACGCCCACGGCCGGGGAGCTTTACGCCGCCCACTTCCTGGGGCCGCAGGGTTCGGCCCGGCTGATCGAGGCGGCCAACACCCGCCCCGGCGCCTCGGCCGCCAGCCTGTTTCCCGAGGCCGCCCAGGCCAACCGCTCGATCTTCTACCGCGACGGCCGTCCCGCCACCGTCGCCGAGGTCTATGCCAACCTCACCCGCACGGGCGGCATGGGCCGGGCGACCAGCCCCGCCGCCGCGCCCGCCGAGGACGGCTTCATCCAGTACGCCTCAGCCCGCCGCACCGAACGGATGAAGGAGCAGGACGCCCTGGTGGACCTGATCCTGCGCGGCTCCCAGAGCCCCGACCGCGACGGCTCCAGCTCGCGCCTGACCGGCTCGATCTTCTCCAGCGAGATGCTGCGGGTGCTGTCCGACGCCCGGGACGGCAAGAGCTAGGTTTCTGACGCCTGGCGTTCCCCTGAGGGCTAGCGGCGCCTCTGCGGGCCTCGCCAAAATGCAGACCTTCCGAAGGTCGCAAATGGGTGGGTGGTTAGCGGTCGTTCCGGCCTGCAAGCTCCAGTCTCGCCAATGACGTAGCAGCGTACCGAAGCACATACGGCTTTGCCTCTGGCTTGTTAGTCGGAAACACTGATCCGAAGAATGCCACGTAGCAGTCATGCATGCCGATCTCATCGTCGCGCCAGCAATGCACCACGACGCCATACTCAGGTGTGCCAGTCCCGTCGTAGCGAACGGCTGTGCCTGGCGCGACGAAGGTGTCGGTGAAGCTGTCACTGCGCTCGATCATCGCTCCACCGTCGCGCTTCATCTTCCACAGGGCAAGGTCGCCTATGGGTCGCAATCGGCCTCGGGCTGGGCCCCCGCAAGCAGACGTTCCCCGAGAGCGCCGGAACCGACTTGGTCGATGTCAGCCAAGGGGGGGGACTCAGGCGAACCGCTTCACAAGGAGAAGGGTGGTGAGCCCGCTGGCCCATTCCTGGTCGGGATATCGGCCCTCTTCCAGGTAACCGCGGGCGGCGTAGAACGCCTGGCTGCGAACATTGAAGGTATCGGTTTCGAGGCGGACCGATGAAAACCCTGCGTGAGCGATCTCGGCTTCAGCATGGTCCATCAGCCGTCGCCCGACGCCCTGCCGGGCATGCGCCGAGCGCACGTGAAGCGCGTTGATGAAGTCGCCATCCCAATCGGCGAAGCCGGCGATTTCGCTGCCCACCTGCACGACCCAGAAGAGGAGCCCTCGCGAGCCGACGTAGGCAGCCGGTCGGTTCTCTTGGACGTAGGCCAGCGCAGCGCTCTCCGAGATATTTGGTCGCCACGTCGAGTCGAACGTGTCGAAGAGGACGCGCTGCAAGGCCGGTGCGTCCGCCGCAGCCGCCGGCCTCAATATTGAACTGCCGTAGTCGCCCATCCGACAACCATAGAAGCGCCGCGAACGGTCGCAATGGGTCGTCAGCGCTCGCGACCAGAGCCGCCGCTACCCCGCCGCGCCACTCGCCATCATCGCGTCGATCTCGGCGTCGGAATAGCCGATCTCGCCCAGCACCACCCGGGTGTGTTCACCGAGGCCGGGCGCCGCCGGACGCTGGGTGGCGGGCACGCCAGGGAACTGGGCCGGCGAATTGGGCGAGCGATAGGTTCCGCCGTGGCCGTCCTCCACCGCGACCAGGGCGCCGGCGGCTTCCACCTGGGGATCGGCGGCCACCTCGGCTGGTGTCTGGACCGGCGCCCAGACCAGGTCGGCCTCGTCCAGGCGGCGGGCGATCTCGGTGAAGTCGAAGGCCCCGAAGGCCGCCTCGAACTCGGCCACCAGCTCGCGGTTGTTGGCCTTGCGCGCCTTGCCGCCCTTGAAGCGCTCGTCCTCCAGCAGTTCGGGCCGTCCGCAGGCCTGGGCGAGAGCCGGCCAGTCGGAGCCGCCGCCGCGCGGGTTCAGCACGAACCACCGATCGTCGCGGCTCTTGTAGAAGTTGGCCAGGGGATCGAAGGGGTCGGTGCGGGGACGGTTGGAGGCCAGCTTGCCAAACACCAGCTGCACCGCCAGGTCTGACCCCACCACATAGGTGCCGGTGGCCAGCAGCGAGGTGGCCACAAGCCGTCCCTCGCCGGTCTTCTCCCGCTCATAGAGCGCCGCCAGGATCGCCGAGGTGGTGGCCAGGGAGGTGGTGTGATCTCCTACCCCGGTGCGCAGGATAAAGGGATCGGAGCCCTTGGGTGCGTGCATGCGGGCGACGCCGGCCCGGGACCAGAAGGCGGTCACGTCGAAGCCGGGCAGATGCGCGTCGGGGCCCTCCAGGCCATATCCGGTGACGACGGCGTAGATCAGCCGGGGGTTGGCCGCCCTCAGGGTCTGTTCGTCCAGGCTGTACTTCTTCAGGGAGGCGGGGCGCACATTGGTCAGGAAGACGTCGGCCTCGGCGGCGAGGCGGGCCAGGGCGTCGCGGCCCTGCGGCTTGGCGATGTCCAGCACCACGGCCCGCTTGCCGCGGTTGTCCATGCCGAAGGTGGGATTGCCGGTGAGCTCGCTCTTGGCGTCGGCGAAGACGTGCCGCATCGGGTCGCCCTGCGGCCGCTCGACCTTGATCACCTCGGCGCCCCAGTCGGCCAGGATGCCCGCCGCCCCGGGGGCGGCGATGTAGGAGGCGAATTCGACGACCTTCAGACCCTTGAGCAGCACGCGCGTTCCCCACCTGTTTTGGGGATCATACTGGGCGCCGAGCGCAATCCAACGAAGTGGTGGCCGGTTCGTCGGAAAATTGCGCGACCAAGCAAGAGTCGACCTGATCCGATTTCATCGGATAGTTCGCGGCCCCCTGCCTCAAGCCGTGAGGCGCGTGGGGATCTCTCTGCGGGTCACGGCGACCGCGTCGGCGACGGCGCGGGCCACGGCCGCCACGCTGACCGGCTTGCGCAGGACCGCGTCGGCGCCGGCGTCGGTGCATTCCCTGGCTTCCTCGGCGTCACCGCCGATCACCGCCACGATGGGAACCTGAGCGCCGGGGCCTTCCAGGCCACGCACGGCGGTGATGGTGGCGGGACCATCCATGTTGGGCATGCGGCCATCGATCATCAGCAGGTCGAATTCGCAGATCTTTGCCAGTTCGAAGGCGCGGCGGCCGTCGACGGCGTGAACCACCTGGTGCCCCAGCTGCTCGATCACCGCGCGCAGCATGGCGGCGTTCAGCGCGTCGTCCTCGGCGATCAGCACCTTCAGGGTGCGGCGCTCGCTGGGATCGGGGGCGACGGCCTCCACGGCCTCGATCCCCCGTTCGGCCACGGCCTGCGCGTCATAGGGCAGTTCCAGGCGGAAGCAGGACCCGACGCCGACGGCGCTGTGGGCGGTGAGGTCGCCCCCCATCAGGCGGGCGAGCTGGCGGGCCAGGGAGAGGCCGAGGCCCGCCCCGGAGGTCCCGGCGCTCGTGCGCTCGACGCGGGCGAAGGGCTCGAAGGCGCGCTCCAGCTCGTCGGAGGTGAGACCCGGGCCGGTGTCGGCGATCTCGACCGCCAGGCGGCCGCTCGGGGTGATCTCGAGGCGGGCCTCGACCCGGCCCCGGACGGAGAATTTCACGGCGTTGCCGATCAGGTTGGCGATGATCTGGCGGGCCCGGTGCGCGTCGGCCAGGGCCGCGCCGGCATGGCCACCCTCCAGCTCTGGCGGGACATGCAGGGTCAGCTCCAGCCCCTTCACGGAAGCGTTGGGGCGGTTCAGCAGCACCAGGTCGCGCAGCAGGGCCACGGGATCGAAGGGGCGGGTGTCCACCGATAGGCGGCCGGCCTCGGCGGTCTCGGAATCCAGGGTGGTGTTGAGCACGGCGATCAGGTCGTTGGCGGCGTCCAGGGCGGCGGTCAGCTGCTCGCGGGAGGGCGCGCCACGACCATTGCGACCGGCGGCTGCGGCCAGGACGTGGGCGACCCCGGTCAGGCCGTTGCGGATCTCATGGCTCAGCGTCGCCACCAGGTCGGACTTGGACTGGGCCAGGCGCTTGGCCTCTTCCACCTTGCCCGCCCGGTCGGCGATCAGAATCTCGCGCTCGGCGGCCAGGGAGAACTGACGGCGCAGGATGCGGTTGAGGATCAGGGCCAGCGCCATGGCCAGCGCGATGGCGCCCCAGGCGTTGCTGGCCAGGTCCTTGTCTTCGGGGCGGGAGAACAGCGCGATCAGTGGGCCGGCGGCGGCGGCGGGTCCCACGATCAGCAGGCTGGGCAACCAGGGGGAGGCGAAGAAGATGATCACCACCGAGGCCGCCAGGGCGGTCATCAGCAGCGGCTCGCGAGCGGGACCCGCGCCATCGGAGAAGGCGGCGATCTGCGCCACGGCCAGGGCCCAGATCAGGGCCGACAGGATCTGGACACGTCCCCGCTGCACGGTGTTGGCGGCGTTGTCGGGGTTCTTCAACCAGTTGACGACGCCGTAGAACGCACCCCAGGCGCCGGCGAAGATGGCGAAGGTGCCGGTCATCCAGACGGCGTTCACCGCATGGCTGCCGGCCCAGACATAGGCCGGGAGGCTGACGGCGAACACCGCCAGGGCGTAGGGCAGGAGGGCGGTCTGGGCCTCCAACGCCTGCTGTGTCGCCGATTGGCCGCCCCGAATAGGCTCGGCCGTCCGATCATCTTGGGTCGTGGCCATGGGGCGCCTCTGGGGGAGATATCGCCACGCAAGGTAGTGGTTCAGGGTTGGCGCGGAGTTACCGGCCAGGGTTAATCCACAGCTTCCCGACCTCACGGCCAAGCAACCGATCATTAAGCCTAACCAGTCACTATAACGGAGACGGACTCCGGTGATTCCGGGGCGGGGACAGGTGCAGGTATGGCGACCACGCGGGCGGCGCTGACGGATGAAGACATTCGCACCCTGGTGAAGGGCGCGACCCCGGACGAGCGGGCCGTGGCGGCCCACAAGCTGTGCCGGAATATCGACCGCTACGAGCTGTCGGACGAGGAACGTGTCCAGGCCCAGGAGATCCTGCGGGTCATGGCCGCCGACGCCGGCGAGCTGGTTCGCCGGGCGCTCGCCGTCACCCTGAAGAATTCCACCATCGTGCCGCGCGACGTCGCCCTGCGGCTGGCCAAGGACGTCGAGAGCATTTCCCTGCCGATGCTGTCCTCCTCGCCGGTGTTCACCGACGAGGACCTGGCCGAGATCGTGCGCCTGGGCGGCCCGGTGCGCCAGGTGGTGATCGCAAAGCGTCCCCGCGTCTCCCAGACCGTCACCAACGCCATCGTGGAATACGGCGTCGAGCGCGCGGTGGAGGCCGCCTGCGCTAACGACAACGCCGACTTCGCCGACCGGGCGCTGGCCAAGGTCATCGAGCGCTTCGAGAAGTCCGAGCGGGTCCTGGCCGCTGTCGCCTATCGCGCGGCCCTGCCGTTGGCGGTCACCGAAAAGCTGATCGACCTGGTGAGCGAGGAGGTCCGCGACCACCTGCTGAACCATCACGCCCTGTCGCCGGACCTGGCGCTCGAGATCGCCATGGGGGCCAAGGAGCGGGCCACCATCGACCTGGTGGACCAGGCCGGCCGCGCGCCGGACGTGAAGAGCTTCGTGGCTCACCTGCACAAGCACGAGCGGCTGAACGCCTCCCTGCTGCTGCGGTCCTTGGCCCACGGCCACATGACCTTCTTCGAGTGGAGCCTGGCCGAGTTGGCCAGCGTGCCGCACCACCGCACCTGGCTGATGATTCACGACGCGGGGCCGCTGGGCCTGCGGGCCATCTATGAGCGGGCAGGGCTGCCGGCCCGCCTGTTCCCCGCCTTCCGCGCCGGGGTGGACACCTTCCATTCCATGGAGTTCGACGGCGGCGCCCGGGACCGCGAGCGGTTCCAGGAACGCATGCTGCAGCGGTTCCTCACCCAGCCCGCCAACGCCGCCCGCGAGGACGTCGAATATCTGCTGGAGAAGATGGACCGTATCACTCACGAGGCCCGCAAGACGGTGCGGCTGTCCGAGAGCGCCTAAAAGCAGACTTGCTTGCTGCGCCTGTGGCGCCCAAGCTGGGGCATGACCGATATCGCCCCCGACGCGGACATCAAGCCCGCCGCCACCATCCTGCTCCTGCGCGACGACCCGACCTTCGAGGTGCTGATGGTCAAGCGCCATCATCAGATCGACTTCGCCTCAGGCGCCCTCGTGTTTCCGGGCGGCAAGTCGCACGCCGGCGACCATGATCCCGCCTGGGCCGGCCACACCCTGGGCCACGCCGACTTTGACGCCGAGCAGCGGGGCCTCCGGATCGCCGCCATCCGCGAGGTGTTCGAGGAGGCGGGCATCCTGCTGGCCTCCCACACCGACGGCTCGCCGATGGGCGATCAGATCGCGCCGATGAACGTGCGCCAGGCGGTGGATCGCGGCGAAATGGCCTTCCTGGACGTGGTGAAGGACCTGGACGCCAAGCTGGACCTGCACGCGCTCACCATCTTCGCCCGCTGGATCACCCCGCCCCTGACCCCCAAGCGTTTCGACACCTGGTTCTATGCGGCCCTGGCGCCCGCCGACCAGCTCGCCGCCTGCGACGGCCGCGAGACGGTGGACGCCGAATGGATCGAGCCGGCCGAGGTGCTTCGCCTGGCCGACGCCGGCGCGCGCAAGGTCATCTTCCCCACGCGCATGAACGTGCAGCTGCTGGCTGAGGCGACCAGCGCCGCCGACTGCGTGGCGCGCGCGCAGGGGCGCACCCTGGTCACCGTCCTGCCGAAGATCGAGGACCGCCCCGAGGGCCGCGTCCTGACCCTGCCGGCCGACGCCGGCTACGGCATCGTCGCCGAACCGCTGGCCAATGTGATGTGATCGGAGGAGACCTCTCTCATGGGAGAAGGACTCCGGGTCTTAGAGCCCGGTTTCGCGGACCTTGGATTCCAGCGCTTCGATCAGCGCCTTACCCACAGGATGTTCGTCGGTCTTGATGTCGTCGCGGACGGCGGCCTTGATGGCGTCGATGTGGGCGTCGATCAGGGCGATCGGCGCCTGCATGCGCTTGTCCTTGTCGTCGATCAGCCGGCACAGGGAGGCGCCGATGCGGGTGATCAGCGGGAATTCGTAGGTGGTGCCCAGGCCCTTCAGGTCGTGGGCGCGCAGGTAGAGGAATTCCATGGTTTCAGGGTTCATGCCCTCGCTCTTCACGCGCTGGCGTGCGGCTTCGAGCTTGATGACCTCGTCGTTCAGCCACTGCGAGAAGTTGCCCGAGAGGCTCTTCAGCGCGGCTTCGGCCTTGGCGATGGCGGCCGGATCGATCGCGCCGAACCGGCCCCCGACCTTCAGGCGAAGCGTGTTGGGGACCTGGATCACCTGACCGGAATTCTCTTGGCTCACGACTCGGCTCCTGAACTTAGTCCACAGAAACCTAGATCGCAGGCGTTAACAACGAATGAGGCGGGGGTGCGGCGAGATGGCCGCGCGGCGCGCGATCGCGCCCGACATCCTAAACCGCGAATTGCTCGGTCAGCATGCGTTCTTCCAGGCTGCGCCCGGCGTCGAACAGCATGTACATGCTGATCTCCCGGTCCTCGGCGACGTGGACCTCCAGGACGTCGCGGACCTCCAGGTTGTCGGCCACGGCGCTGACCGGCCGCTTGTCGGCCTCCAGGATCTCGAAGCTGACCTTGGCGGTGTGGGCCAGAAGGGCGCCGCGCCAACGCCGGGGGCGGAAGGCGCTGATCGGCGTCAGGGCCAGCACCTTGGCGTCGAGGGGGATGATCGGTCCGTGGGCCGAGAGGTTGTAGGCCGTCGAGCCGGCCGGGGTCGCCACCATGGCCCCGTCGCAGGACAGCTCGTTCAGCCTCACCTTGCCGTCGATGGAGATGCGCAGCTTGGCGGTCTGCCGGGTCTGGCGCAGCAGGGAAACCTCGTTGATCGCCAGCGCCCTGTGCTCCTTCCCGTAGGAGTCGACCGCGGTCATGGTCAGCGGGTGGATCACCGCCTTCTCCGCGACGTTGATCCGCTCCAGCAGGCCTTCCTCGCTGTACTCGTTCATCAGGAAGCCGACCGAGCCGCGGTTCATGCCGTAGATCGGCTTGTGGCCGCCGCTCATCTGGTCGTGCAGGGTTTCCAGCATGAAACCGTCGCCGCCCAGGGCCACGACGACCTGGGCCTCGGCCATCGGGGCCTCGCCGTAGCGGGCGATCAGGGCCCCGCGCGCTTCTTGGGCCTCGGGGCGGTCGCTGGCCAGAAAGGCCAGGCGGGTCACGAAGGGCTGCGCCTTGAACATGCGGCGAGGTGCGCGAGAAACGCGGGTCTTGTCAAACCTTGCCGGCCGCCTGGCGGAACGCGGCGTTGGCGATGTCCGGCGCGAATGGGCCAAAGGCGCCCCCGGCGCGGCGTTCGCCCTCCTGGCCGCCGCCGGGCTTGCCGCCGTTCAGCTCGCGGACGAGGCCCAGGATGGTCGGGAAGACGCTGCGGTCGATGCCGACGGCGGCGCAGGCCAGCGCCAGCAGTTCGGGCCGGTCCGAATCGACCGAGCGGCGCACGTGCTCGGGATCGAAGCGGCCCAGGGTCGCCAGGCCGCCGACGAACAGGGACAGCTTTTGCTCGCGCAGGGCGCGCAGCAGGTAGCCGGGACGCAGCTGGCCGGCGATGTCGAGCTTGGCGAGCAGCCGGCGCTCCATCTCCTCCTTCTCGCCTTCGCGCTCCCAGACCTCCTGCTGTTCGGGATGCTCTGAGACGACGCCGCCGTGGGCCTCGCGCACCGATTCGGCGATGGCGGCGTCCATCGCCTCCGGGTCGAGGCGGAAGCGGGCGGTGAGCGCCTGGCGCAGGGCCTGGCCCACCCAGATGTAGAGCTCGCGCGCCAGGTCGTCGGTCAGCCCCGGATGGTGGGCGCAGGGAGAGCGCAGGGACACGATCCGCCGCGAGGCCTGGACCAGGGCGGTGAGTTCGCTGTCGGCGATCTGGGCGGTGAGATTGCCGGCCAGGGCGGTCAGCACCGCCGGCTCGTTCTGATGCAGGATGGCGGAGACCACGGGTGGGCCGACATTGGGCCGGCGGGCCACCTCGATCTGGTGCTCGATCGTGGCTTCGGTGAGCAGGCGCACCAGGTCGGGATCCTGCAGGACCGGACTGGAGCTGATGATCGGCCGGGCGATCTCGATGTCGTCGAGGGCGAGCACATTGATCAGGGCGGCGGGCGCCCAGGCGGCGGTCGCCAGCTTCTCAGCCAGGCGCTTGCGGATGTCCCGCTCGGCCTCCACCACCAGGCTCATGAAGATGGAGGAGAGCAGGGCCTGGACCGGCCCCGAACTCATCACCGCCTCGGCGCCCTCGCCCGCGTCGCAGAGGTCGACGATGGCCAGCAGCAGGCGCTCGCGGTCCTGGACGGCGCGGCTCCTGGCCAGACCCAATATCTCTTCCGTCTTGGCGGCGACGCTCAAACCCGTTTCCTTGCTGGGAATCGTTGCGGTCTGATTCTGCTCAGACCCGTATGAAAACATGGTTACAAGCTGCCAACCACAAATCTGGCGGGCAGCTTGTTTAAGTGCGGGGGGCGAAATGGCCGAACCTTTGATCCTGGCGCTGGACCAGGGGACCACCTCCACCCGGGCCATCCTCTTCGACGCGCAGGGCCGCGCCCTGGCGCAGGCCGGGCGGCCGCTGGAGCAGTTCTATCCCGCGGACGGCTGGGTGGAGCATGACGCGAACGAGATCTTCGCCACCAGCGTCGCGGTGATCAAGGAAGCGATCGAGAAGTCCGGGCGACCCATCGGGGACGTCACCGCCATCGGGGTCACCAACCAGCGCGAGACGGTGGTGATCTGGGACAAGGCCACTGGCGAGCCGATCCACCGCGCCATCGTCTGGCAGGACCGCCGAACCGCCGCCACCTGCGAGCGCTTGCGCCGCGCCGGCCATGAGGCCCGAGTCACCGAGATCACCGGCCTCCTGCTGGACCCCTATTTCTCCGGGACCAAGATCGCCTGGCTGCTGGGGGATATCCCGGGCGCGAGGGCCAGGGCCCAGGCCGGCGAGCTGCTGGTGGGCACCATGGACAGCTGGGTCATATGGAAGCTGACTGGGGGGAGGGTGCACGCCACCGACGCCACCAACGCCTCGCGCACCCTGCTGTTCGACATCAGGAAGCAGCGCTGGTCGGAGGAGATGCTGGACCTGCTGGACGTGCCGGCGGCCCTGCTGCCCGACGTGCGCGACTGCGCCGCCGACTACGGCCAGACCGACGCCGCCCTGCTGGGCCGCGCCATCCCGATCCGCGGCGTGGCCGGCGATCAGCAGGCCGCCCTGATGGGGCAGGGCTGCATCCGGCCCGGTGAGATGAAGGCCACCTACGGCACCGGCTGCTTCATGCTGGTCAACACCGGCGAGACCGCGCCGCTGTCGCGCGCCAAGCTGCTGACCACCGTCGCCGCCCGGCTCAATGGCAAGACGACCTACGCCCTGGAGGGCTCGATCTTCATCGCCGGCGCGGCCCTGCAATGGATCAATGAAGGGCTGAACGTCCCCGGCGGCGGTTCGGCCATCGAGGCCCTGGCCCAGACCGCCAAGGACGACCATGGCGTGGTCATGGTGCCGGCCTTCACCGGCCTGGGCGCGCCCTGGTGGGACGCCGAGGCGCGCGGAGCCCTGTTTGGCCTGACCCGCGACACGACGCTCGCCGAGATCTCCCAGGCCGCCTTCGACGCCTGCGCCCTGCAGACGCGGGACCTGGTGGAGGCCATGCGCGCCGACGCGCCCAGCGCCTTCGGCGCGGCCGTGGAGATCCGCATCGACGGCGGCATGTCGCGCTCCTCCTGGTTTAGCCAGCGCCTGGCTGACCTCACCGGCGTGCCGGTGGGCCGGGCCACCTACCAGGAGACCACCGCGCTCGGCGCGGCCCTGTTCGCGGGACTGGGGGCAGGGGTCTACGCCACCGTCGAGGACGCCGCCGCCGCCCGCCCGGCCACCGAACGCCACGACCCCAAGCTGGACGGCCATGACCGCGAAGCCGCCTACGCCCGCTGGCTGGACGCCGTGGCCCGGGTGCGGACCGAGGGGTAGGCGCGGACCTGGCAGGGGCTTGCTGGCCTGAACCAACTTGCCTTAGGTCCGGCGCCGGGGCACAAGCCGGGCATTCATCGGACCCGGCTCGCCGGGTGGCTCGGCCGGGCGCCTATCCCCCGGAAACTCAAGCGACACAGACAGACCTGACCCGCCCCACAGCAGGCGCGGGGTTGCTTGGCCTCGATAAGGCTTTCCATGACATCTCTCGCCACCCTTCGGCGCGACTGGCTTTCCAACCCGCGCAGCGACCTGCTCGCCGGGACGGTCGTCGCCCTGGCGCTGATCCCTGAGGCGATCGCCTTCTCCATCATCGCCGGGGTCGATCCGGCGGTCGGCCTCTACGCCTCCTTCATTATCGCGGTCACCATCGCGTTCGTCGGCGGCCGTCCGGCCATGATCTCGGCCGCCACCGGGGCCATGGCCCTGCTGATGGGCGGCCTGGTTCGCGACCACGGAATCGAATTTCTGTTCGCGGCCAGCCTGCTCACCGGCGTCTTCCAGGTGGTGGTGGGGCTGCTGAAGCTCGGCCGCTATGTGAAGTACGTCTCGCGCTCGGTGATGACCGGCTTCGTCAACGCACTGGCCATCTTGATTTTCCTGGCCCAGATGCCTGAGCTGATCGGGGCCAATTGGCAGACCTGGGCCATGGTGGCCGCCGGCCTGGCGATCATCTACGGCTTCCCCCGGCTGACCAAGGCCGTGCCGTCCCCCCTGGTGGCGATCGTCGTGCTGAGCGCTCTGGCCATCGCCCTGAAGATCGACGTCAGGACGGTGGGGGACATGGGCTCCATGCCCAACACCTTGCCGGTCTTCCATCTGCCGGCCGTGCCCCTGACCTGGGAGACCCTGCGGATCATCGCGCCCGTGTCGGCGACCCTGGCCTTCGTGGGCCTGCTGGAAAGCCTGCTAACCGCAAACATCATCGACGACATGACCGACACCCCCTCCGACAAGGACCGCGAAACCCGGGGGCAGGGGATCGCCAACATCCTGTCGCCCCTGTTCGGCGGCATGGCCGGCTGCGCGATGATCGGTCAGTCGATCATCAACGTGACCTCGGGCGGCCGAGGGCGGCTCTCGACGCTGTGGGCGGGTCTCTTCCTGCTGTTCCTGATCCTGGTCCTTCGCGACTGGGTGGCGATGATCCCCATGGCGGCCCTGGTGGCGGTGATGATCATGGTCTCGGTCGGCACCTTCGACTGGGGATCGATCCTGCGGCTGCGGAGCTCTCCGGCGGTGTCATCGCTGGTGATGCTGGTGACCACCGTCACCGTCGTCGTGACCCACGACCTCTCCAAGGGCGTGGTCCTGGGCGTTCTGCTCAGCGCCCTGCTGTTCGTGCGCAAGGTCTCCAAGGTCGTGGTGGTCGAGGCGCTCGAAGACGGCGACGACCTGCGCCGCTACGTCGTGCACGGCCACCTGTTCTTCGCCTCGGCCGATGTGTTCGGCGCGGAGTTCGAGTTCCACGGCCATCCCAGGCGCGTCGAGATCGACATGACCGACGCGCACCTGTGGGACCTGACGGCGGTGGCCGCGGTGGACCGCGTCGTCTTCCGCTACCGCCGCCAGGGCGCCGAGGTCGCTGTCATCGGTATGAACGAGGCCAGCGCCACCCTGCTCGACCAGGTGGGCCGCCACGACAAGACCCACCTGCCGTCATCGGTGGGCCACTGACGCCTAGGCTCGACCGAGGTGGCGTTCCCAGAAGGCCAGCCAGCCGTCGCGCTCGTGGGCCGGGATTTCCACGTGGCGGCCTGGGTTGATGTGCATGGTCTTCTCAGTTGAGCCGAAGGCGCTGAACAGGGCCAGGCCCTGCTCGCGGGTCATCAGCTCGTCCTCCCACTGGTAGACGAACAGCAGCGGGATGCGGATGGCCTCGGCGGCGGCCTTGTGGTCCTCAAGGCCCGGGAAGACCCCGAACAGGCCGAAGATGGCCGCGGTGATCCGCGGCTCCTGCGCCACGAAGGGCACGCCGAAGCGGGTCCCCATGGAGACGCCCCAATAGCCCACCGGCTGGCCGGCGCCGACGAAGTCGAGGCCCTGGGCCGCGTCCAGGGCCGCCGTCCACTCCGCCACATGCTTGAGCGCCACCCCGGCGTCACGGGTCGGCCGCGCCGCCGCCTGCGGGCGCTCGCCCTGCTGGGCCTTGCGGCCGGCCTCGGCGGCGGCGGCGCGCGCCTTTTCCGCCTGCTCGCGGGTGATCCGGTCGCCGTGGCCGGGCGCGTCGATGGCCATGGTCGCATAGCCCAGCTTCTGGGCGTGGCTGATGGCGGCGGCCGTCAGGTTGGCGACCTTCTTGTGCTGCGAACCGCCGTGGCCCAGCAGGATCAGCGGGCGTGGGCCTTTCGCGCCCTCCGGCGCCCAGATGACGCCCGGCACGGCGTCGCCGTCCACGACCAGCCGAAACTCGCGCCGCGTGACGCCGTCCTGCGTCTTCTCGCCAATGAATTCCATGGGGTCTCTCCAGAGCCAGGCCGTCTTTGCGGCCGTCAGGTTGCAATCAGGTGGGCCAGGTCGGCCGCCTTGGGCAGGGTCTCGATCTGCGCGACGGCGCGCACCACCTCGGCGGCCCGCGCCGCGCCGAGCACCGGCGCCATCAGCTCCAGCGCCTTGGCCTCCACCTCGTCGGCCGTCATCGGATGCGACGGGAAGCCGACCACGTGGGGGACATAGACCTCCCGCACCGCGCCGTCCTTCAGGCGGACGATGACGCGGGCCGACTCGGTGCGCGGCTGGCCGGGCGGGGTCTCCTGGGCGGGGTCGTGGACCACGTCGACCCGGGCCATCAGCGCGTGCACGGCGGCGTCACCGGCCATCCGTTCCAGCGACTGGGCCGAGACGAAATCGAGCCGCCGGTCGATCAGCATGATGGCCGTCAGGTAGCGAAGGTTGAGGGCCGGCATGGCCGCGTCGCGGAAGGCCTGCCAGCGGCCCGGCATCTCGATGCGCACGCTCTCCACAGCCGAGGCTTCCAGGTCGGGCAGCAGGTCCAGCAGTCCCTTCACCGCCGGCTGGGTCGGCCCGCCGACCGGGTAGCGCTTGTAGGCGGTGTGGATCAGCTCGGTCCGCTCTCCCAAGCCCTCGATCAGGCCCGCGCGGTCTGCGTCCCCGCCGGTGAAGATCTTCGAGGCCATCCAGCCTTCGGGATGGTCCAGGCTGTCGCGCACGCCGGTGAAGCCCGCCTCCACCATCAGGGCGGCGCTGAGGCCCGCGCGCGCGCCCATGCCGGCGAACACGAAGGACTTTTCCACATGCTCGACGTCCAGCAGCCATTGCCAGGACCCGGCCGCCTGCTGCGCGCAATAGGTCAGCAGGTCGGGAATCCGATCCTCGGGGAGACCCAGGATCGAGGCCGCCGCCGCGCCCGCGCCGAACACCGGCCCGATCCCGTGATTGGCGATCCCGGCCCGCCGCAGGTTGCCGACCCCCAGCGCCTTGGGGATCCGGCCCGCCAGTTCGTAGCCGGTGATCACGGCGCGCAGCACCGCCTCGCCGGAGAGCCCGCGCTGCTCGGCCAGCGCCAGGGCGACACTGACCACCGCCGGGCCCGGCTGCACGAAGGCCGAGGGGATGAAGTCGTTGATCTCCGCGCCGTGGGCGGCCATGGCGCTGGCGAAGGCCGCGTCGCCGAGGGCGGCGGTGGCTTTCGTCCCCAGGATGGTGGCGGCGCTGCGCCGGGCGTCGCCGGACTGGGCGACGGCGAAGTCGCGGGCCAGGCGCGCCGGCGCCAGGTCACGGCAGGCGACGATGGAGGCCAGGGTGTCGAGGATGTGCAGCCGCCCGAGGCTGCGGAAGCTCTCAGGAACCGGCGCGGTCTGGCTGCCCGCGATGTACGCCGACAGCGCCGGTCCCGCGGCGTCGGCGGCGCTCATAGCCGTCCCACCTGTTCGGCCATGCTGGCGCAGGTCGAGAGCAGGTGTTCGATGATCTCCTGGCGGCCCTTCTCGTCCACGCGTTCGGCGGGCGCGGAGACCGAGATCGCGGCGGCGGCCTCCGGACCGCGCGCCATGATGGGCGCCGCGAAGCCCACCACGCCGGGCTGATAGCTGGCCATGGCGTAGCCCCGCTCGCGAACCTCCTGCAGCTCCACCGTCAAGGCCGCGACATCGAGGCGGCGCTTGCCGCCAATGCCGGCGGCGGTGCGCTCGAGGACCGCCTGGGCGTCGGGCGCGTGGGCCAGGATCGCCTTGCCCCCGGCCGTGAGCGGGGCGGGTACCCGGCTGCCGATGCGGGTGGTGAAGCGGATCGGGCGCGGCGAGATCATCTTGTCCAGATAGAGCACGTCGTCGCCGGCCCGGATCACCAGGCTGACGGTCTCGCCGGTGACCCGCTGAAGCTCCTGCAGGAAGCCGGAGGCGGCCCGCTTGATGGGGTGCTCGGTGATGACGTTGGCGCCCAGTTCCCAAAGCTTCAGGGTCGCGGAATAGCAGCCGGTCTCGGCGTTCTGCTGGACGTAGTCGAGGCCGATGAGCCCCGCGAGGATGCGATGCACCGTGCTCTTCTGCAGGCCGAGGCGCAGCGTCAGCGCCGACAGCCGCATGGGCTCCGGCGACCGGGTCAGGGCCTCGAGCACCGCGAAGGTGCGAGGCACCACCCCTTCCGTCGTCGAGACCGGCTCCGCGCTCATCGGCTCATTCCCCTTGGTTGACATGATCTGCCCTGGGGCCGACCATTCTGTCAATGGAACAACGTTCCACATGACGGAACGATAGCGAGCGGAGCGGGTGATGGGTAGCGACGTGGCGGCGGACGACAGCGTCCGCGCGGGTCCCGTGGTCGAGACGGCGAGCGGCAAGGTGCGCGGCGAAAGGTTCCGCGGCGTCTCGATCTTCCGCGGCGTCCCCTATGGCGCGCCCACCGGAGGCGCCAACCGCTTCCGCCCGCCGCAACCGGTGGAGGCCTGGAGCGGGGTGCGGGAAGCCATTCTCTATGGCCAGACCGCCCCCCAGACCCCCAGACCCGCAGCACCCTGTCCGACGGCGGCTATCCCGGCAACAAGCCGGAAATGGGGGAGGACTGCCTGGTCCTCAATGTCTGGACGCCGGGCGCCGACGAGGCGCGGCGGCCGGTCATGGTCTGGCTGCACGGCGGCGGCTTCGAGGCCGGCTCCGGCTCCTCGATCCTCTATGACGGGGTCAACCTGGCCTCGAAGGGCGACGTGGTCTGCGTCAGCCTGAACCACCGCATGAACGTCTTTGGCCACCTCCTGCTGCAGGACGCCCTGGGCGACGACTTCGCGGGGTCGGCCAACGCCGGCTATCTCGACATCATCGCGGGCCTGAAGTGGGTGCGGGACAATATCGCCAGGTTCGGCGGCGACCCGGGCAATGTCACCATTTACGGCCAGTCCGGCGGCGGCCGGAAGGTCAGCATCTCCATGGCGGCCAAGGGCGCCCAGGGCCTGTTCCATCGCGGTATCGTGCAGAGCGGCTCGCACCTGCGCCTGACCCCGCGCGACCGGGCCAACGAACAGCTGGACCGACTGCTGACCCTGCTCGGGATCGCCCGCGCCGACGCGCGCCGGCTGCAGGACCTGCCCTTCGTGGACCTGGTGAAGGCCAATCGGGCCCTGATGCGCGAGCACCCCGCGCGCTTCTCGCCCACCCTCGACGAGGTGGTTTTCGACGCCCATCCGTGGGATCCGGCGGCGCCGGTCATCTCAGCCCAGATCCCGATGATGGTGGGCACCTGCCGCACCGAACTGTCGAACCAGGTGGGCAGCGCCGACGAGACCACCTTCAGCCTGGACGAGGCCGGCCTCGCCGCACGCCTGACCAGCTACCTGCCGCAGGCCGATATTCCAGGCGTGGTGGCGACCTTCCGCGCCGAGAGCCCCGCCGCCTCGCCGTCGGAGCTGTTCTTCAAGATCACCACGGCCCGCGGCTACTGGCGCGACAGCGTTATCCAGACCCAGCTGAAGGCCGCCCAGGGGGCCGCGCCGGTCTGGTCCTACCGCCTGATGTGGCGCACCCCGGTGGAGGGCGGGCGGCGGATCACCCCCCACTCCCTCGACCTGCCGTTCATGTTCGACAACGTCTCCAAGGCCCCGCACATGGTGGGCGAGGCCAGCGAGGAGACTGCGGCCATGGCCCATCAGATGAGCCAGGCCTGGCTGGCCTTCGCCCGCACCGGCGACCCCAACACCTCGGCCATCCCGGCGTGGCGACCCTATGATCTGGAGCAGCGCACGGTGATGCTCTTCGACACTACGTCGGGCGCCGAAAGCGATCCGCATCGGACCGAGCGCTTGGCGATGGACGCCTACCCGACCCAGCAGCTCAAGGGCACCCTGCACCGCCAACCCGCCGCCGCGGGCGCCTAAGCCTGGAAGTAATCCCGGTACCAGTCGACCTCATGGTGGTCGCGCAGGTCCGGCCGTGATCTGAAGGCGGGGTTCAGCCGGCGGAAGACGCCGTTCAAGGTGCGGTAGTCGCGTTGGCTGACGACGGGTATGCCGTTGCGCACCAGCAGGGCCGCGCAGACGCCCTGGCCGATCTGGTGGGCGGACGATGCGCGGGCCCCCCGATAGATGACCTGGGAACCGCAGGCCGCGCTGATGTCCATCAGGATAGCCAGCCGAACCTGATGGGCTCTGGCGATCGCCAGCATGCGCTCTGCCGCCGCGATCATGCCCGCCGTCCAGTCCTCGCCGGTATCCGACAACACCTTCGCGTGGCCATCCAGGACGTCGTGCCCGTCGCCGCCGTGGATGTCTGGGGTGGCGCGGGGCGTGCCGAAGGCGAAGTTCTCCGGGCAGAAGGTCACCGCCCGCGCGTTGGGCAGGTCGATCAGCCGCCGGATAAGGGCATGGTCGCCATAGGTGGAGCCGTCCACCCCGACCGGCAGTCCGGCGAGGCAGCCGCTGACCAACAGGTTCAACGGGCGCTCGGCCGTGAAGTCCGGCCAGGACGCGATCAGGTCGACGCGCGGCAGGTGGGTCGGGACGCCGTCCTCATCGAAGGTCCGGCGCGCGCTCAGCCGCTCGACATGGACCTTCATCGCCCGCCAGCTCGAAAACCCGTACTCGCGGGCGATCTGGAGCTGCGCGGCGGCGAGCTTGGCTTCGGGCGTCACCCTCCGCGCCTGGGCCAACCGGTCCTTGGCGGTCTTGCGCAGCCATTCAAGGCTAGGGCGTGCGGGAATGGGCTTGGGTTTGGTCATGGGAACACCTTCTCCAATGCGCCCGGCGTCCGCGGTTCTCGGGCAGAAGAAGATGCTTCGAATGTGCCGTCTGCAGGCGGGTTCAACCCTTTACGCGGACCGTTGGTCGCCATGCTCGACCGGCGTCCAGTTTTCCCGTCCCCGAGCGGCGCGTCAAGTCTCGCTACGTCTCCAGTCCCGACAGCTCTTCCAGGTCGCGCAGGTACCGGGCGCGATCGGTGAACAGCCGCGCCTCCAGGCCGCAGGCGAGGGCCGCCTCGACGTTGGCGGCCTTGTCATCGAAGAAGATCAGCTCCTCGCGGGGGTAGGGGATCTGGGCCAGCATGGCCTCGAAGAAGGCGGCCTGGGGCTTGGCGGCGCCCAGGCGGCAGGAGATGAACAGGCCGTCCAACAGGGCGCCATAGCCAAGCGTCGTCTCTAGGTGCGCCGCCCAGAAGGCGTCCTGGTTGGAGCCGAGATAGCAGGCGACGCCTGCCGCCCGCAGCCGCCGGACGTCCTCCAGCAAGGCGGGGTCGGGGATGACCGCGCCCTCGGCCCAGCGCTCGAGATAGCTGGCCGCGTCGTGGGGCCAACCGGCCTGCGCCAGGGCCCGGCCACAGGCGGCGGTGAAGGCGCCCAGATCGGCGAGGGTCTCAGGCGCGGCGGCGGAATAGAAGCCGGTGACGAAGTCCCGGTGCCGCCGGGCGCTCCAGACCCAGTCCTCCGTCCCGAAGGGCCCGGCGTGCTGCAGCACCCCGTCGGCGTCGAAGATCACCCCGCTCAGCTTCATCGGCCGCTCCCTAGGTTCCGACCACCACGGGCTGGCCGCCGCGCGGGGTCAATCGTCCGACCACAGCGGCGGCGGCGAAACCCGCCTCCCGGACCAGGGCCATCACCGCCTCGGCGGCGGCGGGCTCGACGGCGATCAGCAGGCCGCCGCTGGTCTGGGGATCGCACAGCAGGTCGCGTTTCCAGTCGGGCAGGTCGCCCGGCGCGTCGACCGAGGCGCCGTAGCTCGCCCAGTTACGCCCCGAGGCGCCCGTGCGCACCCCGGCCCTGGCCAGGGCCTCGACACCCGGCAGCCGGGGCGGGTCGGGATCGATCCTGGCGGTCAGGCCCGCGCCGCGCGCCATCTCCAGGGCATGGCCCAGCAGCCCAAAGCCGGTGACGTCGGTCATGGCGTGAACGCCGTCATGCGTGGCCAGCGTCTGGCCCACGGCGTTGAGTTGGGTGGTCGAGGCGATCAGGGCGCCATAGCCCGCCGCGTCCAGCTTGTCCTGCTTGAAGGCCGCGCTCAGCACCCCGACGCCCAGCGCCTTGGTGAGGATCAGGACGTCGCCGGCCCGGGCGGCGCTGTTCTTCAGCACCCGGTCGGGATGCACCAGGCCCAGGGCGACGAGGCCATAGATCGGCTCGACGCTGTCGATCGAATGCCCGCCGGCCACCGGGATGCCCGCCGCCGCGCAGACCGACGCGCCGCCGGCCAGGATCTGGCCGATGGTTTCCGGCGCCAGCTTGTCGATCGGCATGCCGACGATGGCCAGGGCCAGGATCGGCGCGCCGCCCATCGCATAGATGTCCGACAGGGCGTTGGTGGCGGCGATGCGGCCGAAGTCGAAGGGATCGTCCACCACCGGCATGAAGAAGTCGGTGGTCGCCACCAGGGCCTGGGTGTCGTTCAGGCGCCAGACCGCCGCGTCGTCCGAGGTCTCGGTCCCCACCAGCAGGTTGGGGAAGGCCGCCGCCGCCGGCATCCGGGCCAGGATGTCCTGCAGCACCGCCGGGGCGATCTTGCAGCCGCAGCCGCCGCCATGGGCCAGGGAGGTCAGGCGGACGGCGTCGGTCATGGATAACTCTCGGACAGGGGAACCTGCCAACCTCTTAGTCCGCGCCACAGCGTCGGACCAGTCTCGCCACAGCGGCGCGCGCGGTGCTAACAGTCGGCCATGGGAATCCAGCTCACCGAGGCGGTCGACGCCCCGTCGCTCGCCCGCTTCGATGCGATCATCGACGTGCGCAGCCCGGGCGAGTTCGCCGAGGACCACGTGCCCGGCGCCGAGAACCTGCCGGTTCTTGATGACGCGGAGCGCGCGGAGGTCGGGACCATCTATGTCCAGGAGTCGCGCTTCCTGGCGCGGCGCATCGGCGCCGCCCTCGTGGCGCGCAACATCGCCCGTCATCTTGAAAACGCCCTGGCCGATCGGCCCGCCAGCTTCCAGCCGCTGATCTATTGCTGGCGCGGCGGCCAGAGGTCCACCGCCATGGCCACCATCCTGTCGCAGGTGGGCTGGCCGGTCTGGCTGCTGACCGGGGGCTACAAGACCTACCGCCGCGCGGTGAACGCCCGCCTCTATGACGAGGCGCCGGCGCTGAATCTGGTCCTGCTGGATGGCCATACAGGCACCGCGAAGACCGAAATCCTGGCGCGTCTGGCGGGGCAGGGGGTTCAAACCCTCGACCTGGAAGCCCTGGCGTCGCACCGCGGCTCGCTGTTCGGCGCGGTGGCGGGACACCCCCAGCCCAGCCAGAAGCTGTTTGAGAGCCGCCTGCTCGCGGCGCTGGACCAGCTCGATCCCTCGCGGCCGATCGTGGTGGAGGCGGAATCCAGCAAGATCGGCGAGCGCATGACCCCGCCGGCGGTCTGGAAGGCCATGCAGACCGCGCCGCGCATCGTGATCCAGGCGCCCCGCGAGGCCCGCGCCCGCTATCTGGTGGAGGCCTATCGCGACGTGATCGCCGACCGCGCCGAGCTGGAGGAGGCCTTTTCCCGCCTGCCGGTCTATCCCGGCCAGAAGCGGCTGGAGAACTGGCGCGGCCTGGCCGACGCCGGCGCCTTTGAGGATCTGGCGGGCGCCCTGATGGAGCACCACTACGACCCGGCCTACGACCGCTCCGCCCGCAAGGACGAGCGGCCGCGGCTGGGCATCGTTGAACTCGCCGATCTCGGCGCCGCCAACCAGGAGGCGGCAACGGCGGAGATCCGTCGGCTGGCGTCGATCTGAGCGCGGCCTTGACGCTAGGGCGCTGGGGCGCGACCCTATGAACAACGATCACAAACGATAAGACGAGGGAGGCTGTCATGGCCGATGGTTCGCTTGCAGGCGCTAATTCGCTCAAGGGCAAGGTCAGCGCCGAGGAATGGGAAGCGCGGGTCGATCTCGCCGCCCTGTATCGCCTGGTGGCGCTCTACGGGTGGGACGACATGATCTACACCCACATCTCGGCCCGCATTCCGGGCCCAGATCACCATTTTCTGATCAATCCCTACGGCATGTATTTCGGCGAGATGACCGCCTCGTCCCTGGTGAAGATCGACCTGGACGGCAAGATTCTCCAGGAGACGCCCTACTTCATCAACCCGGCGGGCTTCACCATCCACTCGGCGATCCACGCCGCGCGCGAAGACGCCAAGTTCGTGATGCACCTGCACTCCGACGACGGCGTCGCGGTCGCCGCCCAGAAGGAGGGCCTGCTGCCCCTTTCGCAGCACGCCTGCATCGTCCTGCCGCGGCTGGCCTATCATGACTATGAGGGCATCGCCCTGAACCTGGACGAGCGCGAGCGTCTCGTGGCCGATATCGGCGCCAAGACCCTCATGCTGCTGCGCAACCACGGCACCCTGTCCGTGGGCGAGAGCGCCGCTGACTGCTGGACGGGCATGTACTACCTGGAGCGCGCCTGCCAGATGCAGGTAAAGGCGCTGTCGGCGGGCCGGGAGAACGTGCTGTTCGCCCCCGAGGCCGCCCAGTTGGAGGTCAAGGGGCAGGTGATGCGCGGCATCGGCGGCAAGCTGGGCTGGCCCGGCGCCCTGCGCCGCCTGGACCGTGAACTGCCGGGTTACGACGCCTAACTGGTGGCCAGCCCGTTCGCCCGCCGCCCGCCGCTGATTCCTCACGCGGCGGGGTGGCGGCCCGACAAGGTCCGGGCCGGGACGATTCCGGCGAACGACAGTCTCTGGGCGCCGGGTGACCGGCGCCCTTTTTCTTGGCGCTAACCGGTTGATTCAAAGGCTATCGTCGATCAAATGCGGCGATTACACGGTGTAACCGCGGTCTATTTCCGACCAGACACGTACAGCCATCGTTCTGTCACTGGACGGGCGCTAGCTGGAAGCCATAAGACCGCTCGACTTTGAACCCACTGGCCGCCCGCATTATCGAGGCGACGGAGTCCCCCCGCTTGTTACGACGCCACTTCTTCCTCACCGGCGCGATCCTTGTGCTGATCCTCATGCTGGTCGCGGGCGCCTACAAGCTGACCCTCGGCAAGAAGCAGGGGCCTGGGGGTCCGCCTGGCGTGGCCATGACGCAGGGCCCGGGTGGCGGGCCGGGTGGTCGTCCAGGCGGCGGTGGCGGCCGGGGCGGCATGGGCGGTCCGGCCGATGTCGCCGTGGCGGTCATCCAGTCCCGGCTCTTCACCGACACCATCGAAGTGATCGGCGTGGCCAAGGGTCGCCAGTCGGTCACCCTGACCGCGGCGGCGACCCAGCTTGTTGAACGGGTACGCTTTTCGCCCGGTCAGTCGGTCAGCCGCGGCGCGGTTCTGGTTGAGTTGAAGGACACCGAGCAGGACGCCGGCCTCGCCCAGGCCCAGGCGAGCCTGGTCCAGTCGCAGCGCGCCTATGACCGTTACAAGACCCTGGGCCAGCAGGGCTTCGCCTCCAAGGCGATGATCGACCAGTACGAAGCCAACTATCTCTCGGCCAAGGCCAATGTCGCCGCCGCCCAGGCCCGCCAGGGCGACCGGCTGATCCGCGCCCCCTTCGCCGGCGTCGTGGGCCTGACCGACATCACCCCAGGCGCCCTCATCAATCCCGGCTCGGCGATCGTCACCCTGGACGACACCAGCGCCATCCGCGTCGATTTCCAGGTGCCCGACCGCTACATCGCTTCCGTCCGCCAGGGGCAGGCCGTCACCGCGCGGGTCGACGCCTATCCGGGCGAAGTCGTCCAGGGCCGCATCGCCCTGCTGGACACCCGCATCGACGAGCGGACCCGCGCGCTCACGGCCCGCGCCGAGTTTCCCAATCCGGACCGTCGCTTGAAACCCGGAATGATGATGCGGGTCGCCGTCGCCCAAGGCGGCCGCCAGGGGCTCTCGGCTCCGGAATCGGCGGTCTCCGTCCAGGGTGACAAGGCCTTCGTCTATGTCCTGGCAAAACAGGGCGACCGCACGGTGGCTGAGCAGCGCCCGGTGGTCACCGGCGTGCGCCAGGACGGCTTCGTCGAGCTGAAGGACGGCGTGGCCGCCGGCGACCGGGTCGTGGGCGACGGCCTCAACAAGATCCAGCCGAACCAGGCCGTGAAGCCGGTGGGCTCCGGCGGGCCTCCGGGAGCGGGCGGAGCCGCCCGCCGTCCCGCGCCATGATGCTCTCCGACATCTCCGTCCGCCGCCCGGTGCTCGCCGCCGTGGCGTCGATCATCCTGTGCGTGGTGGGGCTGGCCTGCTTCACCTCGCTGTCGGTGCGCGAGCTGCCCAGCGTTGATCCGCCGGTGGTCTCAGTCTCCACCACCTATCGCGGCGCCTCGGCCGAAGTCGTCGAGGAGCGGATCACTGAGGTGATCGAGCGCCAGGTGGCCGGCATTCAGGGTATCGACCGGGTGAACTCGTCCTCACGGGACGGCACCTCGCGGATCAACGTGTCCTTCACCCTGGATCGCGATCTGGACACCGCGGCCAACGACGTGCGCGACGCCGTCAGCCGGGTGACCTCGCAGCTTCCCGACCAGGCCGATCCGCCGCAGATCGCCAAGGCGGACGCCGACGCCTCGCCAATCATGTTCCTGGCGTTTTCGTCCACGACCCTGAACCGCCTGCAGCTCTCCGACTACGCCAACCGCTATCTGGTGGAACGCATCTCCACCATCCCCGGTGTCGCCCAGGTCCGGCTTGGCGGCAGCCAGCTCTATTCCATGCGCATCTGGCTCGATCCGCTGGCCATGGCGTCGCGCGGCATCACGGTCGATGACGTCGAGAGCGCCCTGAACGCCCAGAATCTGGAGCTGCCGGCCGGCGCCCTGGAGGCGCCCGCCAAGGACTTCACGATCCGCGTCGCCCGCGGCTATTCCACCCCCGCCCAGTTCCGCGAGCTGCCTGTGACCTCGGCGGCCCGCGCCGCCGCCGTCGTCTCCACCAGCGTCGCCGGCTCGGCCGGCGCGCTCGGCTCCACCGCGAGCGCCGACGGCGCCGTCACCGCCGCCGACCGGGGCCAGAACGCCTATGTCACCCGCCTGGGCGACATCGCGCGGATCGAGGAAGGGGCCGACGAACGTCGGCGCGTTTTCCGTTCCAACGGCCGCGACATGGTCGGCATCGCCATCACCCGCCAGTCCCAGGCCAACGATCTGGATATCTCCAAGGGCGTCAGCGATCAGCTGCCGGAGATCAACAGGTCCCTGCCGCCGGGCACCAAGCTGGAGGTCGGGGTCGACTTCACCGTCTTCACCAAGCACGCCATCGAGGAAGTGTGGATCACCATGGGGATCTCGCTGGCGCTGGTGGCGCTGGTGAACTTCGTCTTCCTGGGCACATGGCGGGCGGCGATCATCCCCTCCGTCGTGGCGCCGATCTGCATCCTGTCGACCTTCATCATCCTGGCCCCGCTCGGATTCTCCATCAACCTGCTGACCCTGCTGGCCCTGGTGCTGGCCATCGGTCTGGTGGTGGATGACGCCATCGTCGTGGTGGAGAACATTCAGCGCCGCGTGGACGAGGGTGAGCCTCCCGTGGTCGCCGCCCAGCGCGGCGCGCGGCAGGTGTTCTTCGCGGTGGTGGCCACCACCATCGTGCTGATCGCAGTGTTCGCGCCGCTGATGTTCCTGCCGGGCTATATCGGCAAGCTGTTCGTGGAGCTGGCCGTGGCCATCACCGCGGCGGTGGCCTTCTCGGCCCTGCTGGCGCTTAGCCTCTCGCCGATGCTGGCCTCCAAGCTGCTGCGCCCGGCCCATGGCGAGGGCTTCATCGCCCGGCGCGTGGATGCCGGCATGACCAAGCTGCGCAACTCCTACCACGCCTCTCTGGACGCCATGCTGGGCCGCCGCTCGGCCTCGGTGGCCACCGTGGCCCTGGTCGCGGTCCTGGCCGGACTGGCCTTCGCCCTGTTCACCGTCCTGCCGCGCGAGCTGGTGCCCGACGAAGACCGGGGCCGCGTCGATATCAACATGCAAGGCCCGGAAGGCGCCGGTTACGACTACACCTTGCCGGCCGCCAAGCTGGTGGAGGCCCGCCTACAGGAGCTGCTGAAGGACGGCACGATCAGCCGCTACACCCTGGGGGTGCCGCGCTTTGGTCAGAACCAGTTCAACACTGGCAACGCCAACGCCGCCCTGCCCGATGACGCCGAGCACAAGATCAGCTCACCAGACCTGGCCGCCCAGCTCAACAAGGACTTCTCCAAGATCACCGCCATCCGCGCCATCGCCTCGGTCCGTCCGAGCCTGCAGCGCGGCGGCGGCGGCGGCGGCAGTGTCGATCTGATCGTGGTCGGCAACGAGTACCCGGAGATCGAGCGCCTGATCCAGCCGCTGATGGCGGCCGTTCAGGCCAATCCCGGCATGGCCCGTCCGCGCCTGGACTATGAGCCCACCTCGCCGCGCCTGCTGGTGGACCTGGACCGCGACAAGGCGGCGACCCTGGGGGTCTCGGCTCAGTCGGTGGGCCGCGCCCTGGAGACCATGTTCGGCTCGCGCAAGGTCACGACCTACATCCGCGATGGCCAGGAATACGACGTCATCCTGCAGACCGACCGCGCCAATCGCCAGAACGAGAACGACCTGGCCAGCCTCTATGTACGCACCAACTCCGGCGCCACCGTGCCCCTGTCCTCGGTGGTCAGCACCGAGGTGCGTGGCGACACTCCGGACCGGTCACGGGTCGACCGCCTGCGGGCCATCACCCTCAGTGTGCAGCTCAACCCCGGCTACACGGTGGGCGAGGCCGTAAGCTTCCTGCAGGCCGAGGTCGCCAAGCGCCCCGGCACCACGGTGAAGTGGGGCGGCACGGCCCGCGACTATCTCGAGGCGGGCGGGGCCGTGGGTCTGGCCTTCGGCATGGCCCTGTTGCTGGTCTTCCTGGTCCTGGCCGCGCAGTTCGAGAGCTGGATCCACCCGGCGGTGATCATGCTGACCGTGCCTGTGGCCGTACTAGGGGGACTGTTCGGCCTCCTGGTCGCAGGCTCGACGATCAACACCTACAGTCAGATCGGGCTGATTATCCTGGTGGGCATCGCCGCCAAGAACGGCATCCTGATCGTGGAATTCGCCAACCAGCTTCGCGATGACGGCCTGTCGATCCGCGAGGCGGTGATCGAGAGCGCCTCCCTGCGCCTGCGTCCCATCATCATGACCTCGATCGCCGCCGCCGCCGGGGCCGTGCCGCTGATCGTCTGGGGCGGGGCGGGCGGCGAGAGCCGCAAGACCATCGGGGTGGTGATCTTCTTCGGGGCCATCTTCACGACCCTGCTCACCCTGTTCATCGTGCCGGTCTTCTACAACATGCTGGCCCGCTTCACGAAGTCTCCCCTGGCCACCGCGCGCCGCATCGAGGCCTTCGAGGACGCCGAGCAGACGCGCGCTGCGAACGCCGCCGAATAGGCTGGTCGCGCGAAAAGCCTCCCCGCCGAAGCGGGGAGGAGGAGAGACTGTCATTGGGATGGTCGCGCCGGCGACGACGGGGGCGTCGCGCCGGCGCTGATGCGGCTCCAGCGGGAGAGTCGCACCCCTAGCCCGTCACCCCAGGGGGAGATGATCGGGATCGATGCTGCAAGAGCTCGACCCCATTATGGTGATCCGCGCCAAGGTGCGCGTCAAGGTTGTCTGATTTCAAACGCGCGCTTTCCGAGCGCGCAGGCCGCTACTGCGGTTTGTAACCCGTCTCGACCTTCAGATAGGCGATCAGGTCGATCCTATCCTTGGCGTCCTTCACCCCCACGAAGCTCATCTTGGTGCCGGGCATGAAGGTCTTGGGACTGGCCAGCCACTTGTCGAGGTGCTCGGCGTCCCAGGTGAAGGTCGCGGCCTTGACGACCTCGGAATACTTGTAGCCCTCCGAGGTCCCCGGCTTGCGGCCGAACATGCCGTAGAGGTTCGGGCCCGTCATGTTCGCGCCGCCCGGCACGATGGTGTGGCAGGACTTGCAGACGGCGAACACCTTCTTGCCGTTGGCCAGGTCGCCGGTGTTGTAGGGGGCGGGCAGGGCGGCCAGCAGGGTCTGCTTCTCGGCGTCGCTCAGCTCCGGAGCGGCCGCCGGCGTCGGGGCCGAGGCGGGAGTCGAGGCGCTCTCCGTCCCGCCCGACTTCCCGCAGGCCGAAAGTCCGATGACGGCGACAGTGGCGGCGAGCGTCAGGGCGAGGTGGCGCATGGGAAATCCTCTCGAGAGCCTAGAGCGCGTCAGGGTTAAGTGGAGGCCGGTTAACCCGTCCGACGCGCCTGTCTTTTTGAATGAGAGCCTATTTGAACGGGTCAGATGATTCCATCTGACCCTAAAAGGCTCTCGGTGGGCGGAAGCTACTCGAAGCGCCGTCATTGGCAAGCGCTCAGCCCCGCCTGCGGCGTTCCTTCTGGATGATCTCGTCCAGGGCCTGCAGGAACCGCGACCGGTCGTTGCGGTCAAAGGGCTTGGGCCCGCCCATGATGTCGCCGGTCGAGCGCAATTGCTCCATCAGGGCCCGCTGGGCGATGGCCGCGCCGATGGAGTTCTCCGTGAATGGCTTGCCGTTGGGCGCCACCGCGTGTCCGCCTGCGGTCAGCACCCGCTCGGCCAGGGGAATGTCGTTGGTCACCGCCACGTCGCCCGGCGCCACATGCTCGGCGATCCAGTCGTCGGCCACGTCGGGCCCCGCGTCGACGATCACCCGCTCGATCATCGATGACCTGGGGATCATGATGAAGGCGTTGGAGACCACCCAGGTCTTGAGTCCATAGCGCTGGGCGACCTTGTAGATCTCGTCCTTCACGGGGCAGGCGTCGGCGTCGATGAAGATCTCGATGGGCTTGACGGTCATGACCCGTCCTAGAGCATGATCGCTTGAGACGGAACCGCGCAGCGGTCCCGGCTCAGGCGTGAATCATGCTCTCGCTTAAATCTGGGAGCCTGATCCACCGCATCGGCGGAATCGCGAAGCGATTCCACCTCAACGGATCAGGCTCTAG
>NZ_JAUYAF010000057.1 GCF_030693625.1 Phenylobacterium sp. | reverse complement strand
TGCTCCGAAAGGCCGCCGCCAGAACCCTCGAGCAGCTCTGGTCAGCCATCGCTCAAATCATCGACGCCTTCACACCAAGGGAATGCGCGAACTACTTCGCCGCCGCTGGATACGATGCAGACTGATCGAAAAATGCTCTAGTTCGGTTCCCTTCTCCGCAAGGGGAGAAGGATTCGATCTGTCACCCCTTCTCCACGAAGCTGTCGATGACCTTCTTCTCGCCGGCCTTGTCGAAGGCGACGGTGAGCTTGTTGCCGTCGACGCCCTTCACCTGGCCGTAGCCGAACTTCTGGTGGAAGACGCGGTCGCCGCGCTTGTAGTCGCTGGCCGCGGAGCTCTCGGCCACCAGCCGGCCCTCGCCCTCGATGACCTGTTGGCGGCCCGGATGGCTGCCCTGGTAGCCGCGCGACTGGGCGCGCTGCCAGCCGGGGGACGAATAGCCGGAGCCGAAGGCGGGCGTGGAATCCCAGGTGCTGCCGTGCTGCTGCTGCATGCCCGGGCCGCCGCCGTAATAGCCGGTCTCTGAGGAGGCCTCGACATTGGCGAGAGGCAGTTCATCGACGAAGCGGCTGGGGAGCTGGCTGGTCCAGCGGCCATAGACCATGCGGTTTGCGACGAAGGAGATGCGGGCCTCCTCGCGGGCCCGGGTGATGCCCACATAGCCCAGGCGGCGTTCCTCCTCGAGGCCCTTCTCGCCGCTCTCGTCCATGCTGCGCTGAGAAGGGAAGACGCCTTCCTCCCAGCCGGGCAGGAAGACCAGGGGAAATTCCAGGCCCTTGGCGGCGTGCAGGGTCATGATCTGCACCGCGTCGGCCTGGGGCCCGCGGTCCATGTCCATCACCAGGGAGACGTGCTCCAGATAGGCCTGGAGCGTGTCGAAATTGCCCATCGACTGGACGAGTTCCTTGAGGTTCTCCAGCCGGGTCTGGGCGGTGGGCGTCTTGTCCAGGCGCAAGGCGTCGGTGTAGCCGCTCTCCTCCAGCACCTGCTCGGTCAGGCGCGCGTGGTGCAGGGTCTCGGCCTGGGACCGCCAGCGGTCGAGGTCGCGCAGGAAGTTGGACAGCGCCGTGCGAGTGCGGGCCGCCAACTCGTCGGTCAGCACCACCTCGCGGGCCGCCGTCATCACCGGCGCCCCATTCAGGCGGGCGATCTGCAGCAGCTTCTGGACCGTGGTGTCGCCGATCCCCCGCTTGGGGGTGTTGACGATGCGCTCGAAGGCCAAGTCGTCGTCCGGCGACTGGATCAGCCGCAGATAGGCATGGGCGTCGCGGATCTCGGCGCGCTCGAAGAACCGGGGCCCGCCCACCACCGTATAGGGGATGGAGAGCAGCACGAACCGCTCCTCGAAGGCGCGCATCTGGAAGGAGGCGCGGACCAGGATGGCCATGTCGCGGTACTTGCGCGGCGCCTTCTCGACGCCGCCCTTCTTCGCGCGCTCGATCTCGTCGGCGATCAGCCGGCTCTCGGCCTCGCCGTCCCAGACCCCGCGCACGATGACCTTCTCGCCACCGTTCTGCTCGGTCCAAAGGGTCTTGCCCAGCCGGCCCTTGTTGGCGCTGATCAGGCCCGACGCGGCCGCCAGGATGTGGCTGGTGGAGCGGTAGTTGCGCTCCAGGCGCACCACGGTCGCGCCCGGGAAGTCGCGTTCGAAGCGCAGGATGTTGTCCACCTCGGCGCCGCGCCAGCCATAGATCGACTGGTCGTCGTCGCCCACGCAGCAGACGTTCTGGCTCGCCTGGCCCAGCAGGCGCAGCCACAAGTACTGGGCGACATTGGTGTCCTGGTACTCGTCCACCAGGATGTAGCGGAACCGGCGGTGGAACTCGGCGAGCACCTCGGGCTGGCTCATGAAGATGGTCAGGTTGTGCAGCAGCAGGTCGCCGAAATCGCAGGCGTTCAGCGTCCGCAGGCGCTCCTGGTAGAGCCGATACAGCGCCTGGCCCTTGCCGTTGGCGAACTGGGAATTCTCAGCGGTGGGCAACTGGTCGGGCCGCCAGCCGCGATTCTTCCAATGGTCGATAAGCCCGGCCAGGGTCTTGGGCGTCCAGCGCTTGGCGTCGATGTTCTCGGCTTCCAGCACCTGCTTGATCAGCCGCTCCTGATCGTCCTGGTCCAGGATCGTGTAATTGGACTTCAGCCCCACCAGCTCGGCGTGCCGGCGCAGGATCTGGGCGGCCACCGCGTGAAAGGTGCCCAACCAGCGCAGGCCCTCGGCGGACGGGCCGATGATGGCGGCGATCCGCTCGCGCATCTCGCGGGCGGCCTTGTTGGTGAAGGTGACCGCCAGCAGCTCCCAGGGCCGGGCCCGCCCCGTGGCCAGGATGTGCGCCAGCCGTGTGGTCAGCACCTTGGTCTTGCCGGTTCCGGCGCCCGCCAGCACCAGCACCGGCCCCTCGACGGCCTCCACCGCCGACCGCTGCTCGGGGTTCAGCCCCTCCAGATAGTCGGCCGGACGCGCATCGGCGCGGGCGAGATCGCTGATCCGGGGGGTTGGGAGGTCGGGAGATTCGTAGGAAGACATCGGAACATATGTAGCACGAAGAACGAGTTGCTTAAGCGCCGACGCCGCGCCTTTCCCTCCCCTTCATGGGGAGGGTCGACTTGCCGAAGGCAAGCGGGGTGGGGAATTCAGGATCAAGCTCCGAGTCCCAGGAAGGGTTGCCCCACCCGTCTGTCGCTTCGCGCCAT
>NZ_JAUYAF010000027.1 GCF_030693625.1 Phenylobacterium sp. | reverse complement strand
CGATTCGTGGCCTTGATGCCGCTTCCCAGAAACGGCGAAGGGGTGAGGCACTTTTCGGCGCCTCACCCCTCGGACCTCATGTCATCTTACTTCTTGTCGTCCTTGACCTCGGTGAACTCGGCGTCGACGACGTCGCTGTCCTTCGAGGCGCTCGCCCCGCCCGGCGCCGCACCCGGCGCGCCGCCCTCGGCACCACCGCCTGCCTTGGCGTACGCCCGCTCGGCCAGCTTCGCGGAGGCTTCGGCCAGCGCACGCGTCTTGGTCTCGATGTCGTCCTTGTCCGAGCCCTTGGTCGCCTCGCGCAGCGCGGCCATGGCGTCCTCGATGGACTTCTTCTCGTCGTCCTGCACTTCGGCTGCCAGATCCTTGAGCGACTTCTCGACGCCGTGGACGAGCTGGTCGGCCTGGTTGCGCGCCGTGATCAGCTCGTTGAACTTCTTGTCGTCCTCGGCGTGGATCTCGGCGTCCTTCACCATCTTCTTGATCTCGTCATCCGTGAGACCTGAGTTGGCGGTGATGCGGATGCTCTGTTCCTTGCCGGTGGCCTTGTCCTTGGCGCCCACGTGCAGGATGCCGTTGGCGTCGATGTCGAAGGTCACCTCGACCTGCGGCACGCCGCGCGGGGCCGGCACCACGCCTTCCAGGTTGAACTGGCCGAGCTTCTTGTTGGCCGACGCCACTTCGCGCTCGCCCTGGTAGACCTGGATCGTCACGGCAGTCTGGTTGTCGTCAGCCGTCGTGAACGTCTCGGACTTGCGCGTCGGGATCGTCGTGTTCTTCTCGATCAGCTTGGTCATCTTGCCGCCGAGCGTCTCGATGCCCAGCGACAGCGGCGTGACGTCGAGCAGCAGCACGTCCTTGACGTCACCGGCCAGCACGGCGCCCTGGATCGCGGCGCCCGCAGCCACGGCCTCGTCGGGATTCACGTCCTTGCGCGGCTCGCGGCCGAACAGGGCCTTCACCGTCTCCTGCACCTTGGGCATGCGGGTCTGGCCGCCGACCATGATCACTTCCTGGATCTCGGTGGCCTTCAGGCCGGCGTCCTTCAGGGCCATCTCGCAGGGGCCGACCGTCTTGGCGATCAGGTCCTCGACGAGAGCTTCAAGCTTGGCGCGCGACAGCTTGATGTTGAGGTGCAGCGGACCCGAGGCGTTCATCGAGATGAAGGGCAGGTTCACCTCGTACTGCGTCGTGGTGGACAGCTCCTTCTTGGCCTTTTCGCCTTCTTCCTTCAGGCGCTGGAGGGCCAGCTTGTCCTTCCGGAGGTCGACGGAGGTCTCTTTCTTGAACTCATCGGCCAGGTAGTCGACGATCCGCAGGTCGAAGTCCTCACCGCCGAGGAAGGTGTCCCCGTTGGTGGCCTTCACCTCGAAGACGCCGTCGCCGATCTCGAGGATCGACACGTCGAAGGTGCCGCCGCCGAGGTCATAGACCACGATCTTCTTGCCGTCGTTCTTCTCAAGCCCGTAGGCGAGCGCCGCGGCGGTCGGTTCGTTGATGATCCGCAGGACTTCGAGGCCGGCGATGCGGCCGGCGTCCTTGGTGGCCTGACGCTGGGCGTCGTTGAAATAGGCCGGGACGGTGATGACCGCCTTCTCGACCTTCTCGCCCAGGTGACGCTCGGCGTCTTCCTTGATCTTGCCCAGGATGAAGGCTGAAATCTGCTGGGGCGAATAGTCCTTGTCCTGAGCGCGGATCCAGGCGTCGCCGTTGGGGCCCTTTACAATCTCGTAGGGCACCATCTTCTTGTCTTTTTCCACCAGCGGATCGTCGTTGTGACGACCGATCAGACGCTTGACGGCGAAGACGGTGTTGGTGGGGTTGGTGACGGCCTGGCGCTTGGCGGGTTGGCCGACAAGACGCTCCCCGTCTTCCAGGAAGGCCACCACAGAAGGCGTGGTCCGCGCGCCTTCGGCGTTCTCGATCACTTTCGGCGTCTTGCCGTCCATGATCGCAACACACGAATTCGTCGTGCCGAGGTCGATGCCAATAATCTTGCTCATGTTCGAGTCTCTTGCTCGCTCCACTAGTGGCGGACGGCGCCTAAGGGGCCTCGTTTCCAAGCACCCGACTTCTTTTGTCACCGTCCCCGGTTCGATCAGGGTCTCGGGCGGTTAACCTGTGCGGAAACCGCCGTCGAGTCGCGATATGGGATGGCCGTGGCCGCCCGCAAGGGCGAATGCCCTTAAAGTGTGCGGGGTCTTGTGGCGCATGCCGCGGACCAAGTCCCTAAAATCCTTGCATAAGCTTCACCATCATAAGGCGCGGGGCCGCCGCGCGCGGCCAGGAATGCGTGCTGCACGACCATGGCCTGCTGTTCGATATTGAGCTTTGAGAAATCGCAGGTTTTCGAAAGGTCGTAGGCGTAGGCGCCGGGCCCATCCCCGGCCCTCAGCTTGGCCGCCAGCAGATTGACCCCGGCCTGGGCCTGCCAGACGTGGGTCAGTTCGTGGATGAAGACGCTCTGCAGCGCCAGCGGCGCCCGGCTGAAGTCGGTCCAGGCCTGGCGCGCGGGCCAGACGATCAAGCGACCGCCGGGCACGAAGGCGCGGGGCCAGAGCGGGATGGCGAAGACCCGAACGCGCTCGCAATCCAGCGCCGCGCCGAACATCTCGTGGGCGAGCCCTCGCTCTGAGCCGGTCAAGGTCCGGAAAGCGCCAGGCGCCATGGCTGCGGGATCACGCATAGGGCCTATATGGCGGGTCATGACCGTTTCGACGACCACCGGCTTTCGGCTCTGGCCCGGCAAGCTCAGCCTTGAGGCCCAGGCGGCCCTGGCGGCCGAGGTGCTGGCCCTTAGCCAGGCCGCGCCCTTCTACAAGCCCATCACCCCGGGCGGCAAAGCCATGAGCGTGGAGACCACGAACCTCGGGCCGTTGGGCTGGTTCACCGACGCCCGGGGCTATCGCTACCAGTCTGAGCATCCCGAGACAGGCGGGCCCTGGCCGCCCATCCCTGGGGTCCTCCTGGATCTATGGGCCGAACTGGCTGATCCCCAAACGCCCCCCGACGCCTGCCTGGTGAACCTCTACCGCGGCGACGCCCGCATGGGCCTGCACCAGGACCGGGACGAGGCGGACTTCTCGTTCCCAGTGCTGTCGGTCTCGCTTGGCGACACCGCCGTCTTCCGGCTGGGGGGCCTCAGGCGCAACGATCCGACGACCTCCATGCGGCTCACCTCGGGTGACGTCTGCGTCCTGGCCGGTGAGGCGAGGCTGTTCCACCATGGAGTCGACCGCATCCTGGCGGGCTCGTCGCGGCTGATCCCCGGCGGCGGGCGGATCAACCTGACCCTCAGACGGGCGGGGCCTTTGACTCCTTAGGGGCCGCGCCCCAGGATCGGATCAACAACGCCTGGGAGGCCCGCTCATGATCACCCTGACCCGTCCCGAGGGGACCAAGCCCGAAGACCTGAACCTGTCGCGCCGCGCATTGGCCGGCGCCGTGTTCGGCGGCTATGCGGTCTATGCGCTTTCGGCCAGCGCCGAGCCCATCACCACGCCCGCCGACGGCCTGATCACCGAGACGGTGCAGGTGGCGGCCAGCGACCGCGCCATACCGGCCTTCGTCGCCCGGCCGGCCGCCAAGGGCCGCTTCCCCGTCGTCGTCGTGGTCTGCGAGGTGTTCGGGGTGCACGAATACATCCGTGACACCTGCCGCCGGCTGGCCCGGCTGGGCTACGTGGCCATCGCCCCCGACTTCTTCGTCCGCGCCGGAGACCCCTCGACGATCAACGACTTCGCCGAGATCCGCCGTATCGTCTCCGCCGCCAGCGACGGCCAGGTTATGGGCGACCTCGACGCCACCGTGGCCTTCCTCAAAACCCAGAAGTACGCCGACAAGGGCAAGATGGGGATCACCGGCTTCTGCTGGGGTGGGGCGGTCACCTGGCTGGCCTGCGAGCGACGCAAGGACTTCAAGGCCGGCGCGGCCTGGTACGGCCGGCTCGCGCCGCCCAAGCCCGGCGACTTCCTGGGCGAACCCGGCCGCCAATGGCCCATCCAGCTGGCGGGCGAGCTGAAGGCCCCGGTGATCGGCCTCTATGCGGGCAAGGACGCGGGCATCCCCCTGGCCGACGTCGAGGCCATGCGCGCGGCGCTGCTGGCGGCCAGGAAGAAGGGCAGCGAAATCATTGTCTATCCCGACAGCCAGCACGGCTTCCATGCCGATTACCGCGCCTCCTACGATCCCAAGGCCGCCGCCGACGCCTGGTGGCGCATGCTGGCCCACTTCGCCGCGCACGGGGTGAAGCCGAAGGCGTTCAAGCCGACGGCCTGATGTTCAGTGCGGCGGCTCTTCGGCCGGCGTGATGCCGTCCAGCAGGTCGCCGACGCGGTCTTCGGCGGCCGGCGGCGTAACCGGCTTCGGCGGCGCGGGCCTGGCCGGCGCCGCGGTGGCCACGGCCACTGGCGGGACCTGGTCGGCGGCGAGGTCGAGGGGATCGGCCGCCGGCTTTTTCTCTTCCGGCTTCTTTTCTTCCTCGACCTTCTCCACCACGGGGGGCGGTGGGGCCAGGGCGGTGTCGTCGAGGGGCTTGGCGTCCGTGGCCTGAAGCTGGACCCCGGCGGCGGCGCCCGGCGCGCCCTCCCCCGGCAACCGCGCCTTCTCCGGCGCCCCGCGCACGCCGAGGACAAAGCCGCTAACGGCGCAGAGGCCGATGATCACGGCCACAACTCTCAAGACGCTGCGCGGCATGCTCCACATGACGCAAAGTCCTAATGCGGATCGCCGGAAAGTGGAATTGCGATTGCGGGCCGGGCGTCCACAGAAAGCGCGATCGGTCGCAGCCGAGGTAAACGCCTCTTAACCACCTGACGCCCATAGACTGAGACTTCCAGAATGGGAGCGTAGGTGTATGGCGCGGGTGGCGCGAAAGACGGGTTTGGAGTTGGGGCTGCACATTGCGGGCCTGGCCTGGACTCATCCGACCACCGCGCGCCTTCGAGGCGGCGTGATCGCGGCCTCCGGCGCGGCCTTCGCCGTGGCCCTGGCCACCTACAACGCCGCCGACCCCAGCCTGAACGCCGCTTCCCCGTTCGCCGCCGCCAACGCCCTGGGCGGGCCCGGCGCCACCGCCGCCGATATCGGCATCCAGTCCCTGGGCCTCGCGGCCGGCGTCGCGGCCCTTCTGATGGTGCTGTTTGGGCTCTATCGCGCGGTGTCCGCGCGTCCCGACGAGACCCGGGGCCAGGTGCGGCTGCGCGCCGCCATCGGGACCCTGGG
The DNA here is from genome assembly GCF_030693625.1 of Phenylobacterium sp. Lineage (GTDB taxonomy): Bacteria > Pseudomonadota > Alphaproteobacteria > Caulobacterales > Caulobacteraceae > Phenylobacterium > Phenylobacterium ferrooxidans. The sequence goes on along the minus strand of NZ_JAUYAF010000027.1, from coordinate 99,929 downwards.
CCTGCTGGCGCTGGCCGGCCTGCTGGCCGCGCCGCCGGCCCCCGCCGCCTGGCCGCTGGCCAAGGGCCTGGGCGGGTTCTGGGGGGACGGCGTGCTGCATGGGCTCGCTAGCGTTCTGGCCTTCGCCCGACTGCCCGGAGCCACCCTGATCGCCGCTCTCCTGCTGGCGGCGGCCGCCGCCGCGGGCCTGGGCTACGCCTTTGGCCTTCGCCGCCTGGACCTGGGCGCTAGCGCCGCCTGGCTGGCCTCAGCCCTCCAGCCCAAGGCCCAGCCTGAGGCCAAGCCCCTCCGCCCCTCGGTCGCCCGCCGCGCCAGCGCCAAGGCGACGCCGGAGGAGCGGATCCCCGCCGCCTCCCTGCCAGGCGCGCCCAAGGCGGCCCCCCTGCCCGATCCCGAGCCCCCGCCGGCGCCTGTCGCCCTGGAGCCCTTCGCCGCCCCGGTGGCGGTGAAGATCCCCAAGGCCGGGCCCAAGGAGTCCGGCCGCGAGCTGCGCGAGGCCCAGGGCGCCTTCGATTTCGTAAAGACCGGCGGCTTCGCCCTGCCCGAACTGGCCATGCTGGCCAAGCCCAAGCCCCGCGCCAGCCAGTTCGACGAAGGCGCCCTGCGCCAGAACGCCCAGCTGCTGGAAAGCGTGCTGGCCGAGTTCGGGGTCAAGGGCGCCATCGACCAGATCCGCCCCGGTCCGGTGGTCACCCTCTATGAGCTGGTCCCGGCCGCCGGGGTGAAATCGGCACGGGTCGTGGCGCTGTCGGACGACATCGCGCGCTCCATGTCCGTCGCCGCCTGCCGCGTCAGCGTGGTGCCCGGCCGCAACGCCATCGGCATCGAACTGCCCAATGCGCGGCGCGAGACCGTCTATCTGCGCGACCTGCTGGGCAGCAGTGAATACGAGAAGTCGAATTCGGCCCTGCCCATGGCGCTGGGCGAGACCATCGGCGGCGAGCCCTACATCGCCGACCTGTCGAAGATGCCCCACCTCCTGATCGCCGGGACCACCGGGTCGGGCAAGTCGGTGGGGGTCAACGCCATGATCCTGTCGATCCTCTACCGCCTGCCGCCGGAGCAGTGCCGGTTCATCATGATCGACCCGAAGATGCTGGAGCTGTCGGTCTACGACGGCATCCCGCACCTGCTGGCCCCCGTGGTCACCGATCCCAAGAAGGCCATCGTCGCGCTCAAGTGGACTGTGCGTGAGATGGAGGACCGCTATCGGCGGATGTCGAAGATCGGGGTGCGCAACGTCGCCTCCTATAACGACCGGGCCCGCGAGGCCGCCGCCAAGGGCGAGCACTTCGAGCGGACCGTGCAGACCGGCTTCGACGACGCCGGCCGCCCGATCTACGAGAGCGAGAAGATCAATCCCGAGGCCATGCCCTATCTGGTGGTGATCATCGACGAGGTCGCCGACCTGATGATGGTGGCCGGCAAGGACGTCGAGGGCGCGGTGCAACGCCTGGCCCAGATGGCCCGGGCCGCCGGCATCCACCTGGTGATGGCCACCCAGCGCCCGTCGGTGGATGTCATCACCGGCACCATCAAGGCCAACTTCCCGACCCGGATTTCCTTCCAGGTCACGTCGAAGATCGACAGCCGCACCATCCTGGGCGAGCAGGGCGCCGAGCAGCTGCTGGGCCAGGGCGACATGCTCTACATGGCCGGCGGCGGCCGCGTGACCCGCCTGCACGGGCCCTTCGTCTCCGACGGCGAGGTGGAGGCCGTGGCCAAGTTCCTGCGCGAGCAGGGCCAGCCGCAGTATCTGGAAGAGGTCACCGCCGGCGGCGACGACGAGGACGGCGAAGGCGAGGGCGGTTTCGACGAGGGCGGATCGGGGGACGATCTCTACGACCGCGCCGTGGCCGTCGTGACCCGGGACAAGAAGGCCTCGACCTCCTACGTCCAGCGCCGCCTGCAGATCGGCTACAACCGCGCCGCCTCGCTGATCGAGCGGATGGAGAACGAAGGCGTCGTCAGCCCCGCCAACCACGCCGGCAAGCGCGAAGTCCTGGTGGGCCCGCCGCCTTAACTCCAGCTTTCCCTGATCGCGCGCCGGTGTATCTTCCGCCTCCACGAAAAGAGGCGCCCATGATCATCGAGCCCCGTATCCGCGGCTTCATCTGCACCACCGCCCATCCCGAGGGCTGCGCCATGAACGTCCGCCAGCAGGTGGGCTATGTGGCGGGCAAGGGCGAGGTTCCGGGCATGGCCAAGCGGGTGCTGGTGCTCGGCTGTTCGGCCGGCTACGGCCTGGCCTCAAGGATCGTGGCGACCTTCGGCGGCGGGGCCGACACCGTCGGCGTCTCCTTCGAGAAGTCCCCCTCTGAGACCAAGACCGCCTCGGCCGGCTGGTACAACAACCGCGCCTTCGAGGCGCAGGCCGCCAAGGCCGGCCGCAAGGCGGTCACCCTGGACGGCGACGCCTTCTCCGACGAGGTGAAGGCCCAGACGGTCGCCGCCATCGCCGAGCACCTGGGCCAGGTGGACCTGGTGATCTATTCCATGGCCGCGCCTGTCCGCACCCACCCCAAGACCGGGGAGACCTTCCGCTCGGCCATCAAGCCCCTGGGGGCGCCGGTCACGGTCAAGACCCTGAACACCGACAAGGGTGAGGTCTTCGAGACCGAACTGCAGCCCGCCACGCCTGAGGAGACTGCCGGCACGGTGGCGGTCATGGGCGGCGAGGACTGGGAGATGTGGATCGCCGCCCTATCGGCCGGCGGCGTCCTGGCCCCCGGCTTCAAGACCCTGAGCTACACCTATATCGGCTCGGAACTGACCTGGCCGATCTACTGGAAGGCCACCCTGGGCAAGGCCAAGGAAGACCTCGACCGCGCCGCGGCCGCCATCCGCGCGGAGCACGGCGCCGGCGCCGCCCGGGTCGTCTCCCTGAAGGCGGTGGTGACCCAGGCCTCCTCGGCGATCCCAGTGGTGCCGCTCTATGGCGTGGTGCTGTTCAAGGTGATGAAGGAGATGGGCCTGCACGAGGGCTGTATCGAGCAGATCGACCGCCTGTTCCGCACGGTCCTGCCCGGCCCTGAGGCCCTGGACGACGCCGGCCGCCTGCGGCTGGACGACTGGGAGCTGTCCGAGCCGGTCCAGGCCGAGGTCAAGCGCCGCTGGGCGCAGATCTCCACCCAGACCCTGCCGGAGCTGGCCGACCTGGCGGGCTTCCGGAGCGACTTCCTGAAAATCTTCGGGTTTGGCCTGGCCGGCGTCGACTATGCCGCCGAGCAGGATCCGCAGGTGGTTCCGGCGGTCGGCTAGGCGGCGAGTTTCCGGCTTCGCGGCGTGGAGATGCAGCCGCGGACGGAGCTTTCCAGGAAGTCGAGGAGCACGAGGGTGCGAGCGCCTGCGCTCAGGCGCGCCGCGGCCAGGCGATCCTCCATCGGCCCCGTCCCCAGGAACAGCGTCCGGTAGGCGCGGCGCAGTTCGGCGACCTCGGCCGGCGTGACCCCCGTCCGTTTCAGGCCGATGGCGTTCAGGCCCGCCAGCCGCGCGCGGTCTCCCTGCACCAGGCTGAAGGGCGGCACGTCCTGGGTGACGATGGATCCCCCGGCGACGAAGGCGTGGGTCCCGATGCGGCTGTACTGGTGAATGGCCACGAGGCCGCTGACCTGGGCGAAGTCGGCGACCTGCACATGCCCTCCCAGTGTCGCCGCATTGGCCAGGCGGATGTCGTCGCCGAGGACGCAGTCATGGGCCACGTGGGCGCCGGTCATGATCAGGTTTCGCGACCCGATCTTCGTCGGCTCCACCCCGGTCGAGGCGTGGACGGTGACGAACTCCCGGAAGACGTTGCCGCCGCCAATGGCCAGGGCGCCGGTCTCCCCCGCCCAGCCGTCCACCTGCGGCCCCGCCCCTATGGCGCAGAACTGCAGGAAGCGGTTGCCGGGTCCCACCACCGTCGCGCCTTCGATGACCGCGTGCGGGCCCACGACATTGCCCGTCGCCAGCACCACCTGGGGCCCGATCACGGCATAGGCGCCGATCTCGACCCCTTCGGCGACCCGGGCACCGGAGGCGATGACGGCCGTGGGATGGATCAGGCTCATGCCCGGAGCCTGGGATGGCGGGAGCCCTGCGACAATTCAACTTAGGTGTCCGATTGCATCGGTCCGCGAACGGTAACCCTCGCGAAAGACGCCCAGATCTATGATTTGGCTCGATTTTCGAGGATGGCGATGCGCGCACTGCTCGATGACGGCCTCGATGAGCTGGCCGCGAAGACCTACGAAGGCTTCCCCCTGCGGATGGCGGTCACCGCCGCCGTGGCCGCCCTGATGACAACCCTGTTGCCCTGGCAGGCCTGCGCGGCCTTCCTCGCGTTCCAGACGGTCTCAGAGAGTCTCTGCGCGCTGGCCTCCCGCCGGCAGTATCTGGGCTTCAAGGCCAGCCCCGCCCTCCGCCTGGCCCAGCTTTCGACCGTGCTGGCGGGCTCCATCTCCTGGATGACCCTGGGCGCCCTGCTGTGGATGAGCGGCGCCCCGGCCGGCGCGGTCTGCGCCACGGTGCTGTGGCTGTCGGTGATCTACTTCGCCCAGACCAACGCCTACCAGTCCCCGCTCGGCTTCGTGGTGGGTGGCGCCCTTCCTGGGGCGGGCATGCTGGCCTGGGTGTTGCTGGGCCCCAATCCCCTGGACCTGCCCCTGCTGCCGGTGCTGGGCCTGCTGCTCCTGGCCTTCGGTTTCGCCATCGACGGCGTGATGCGGACCCTCGCCATTCGCCGCAAGTTCGAGGAGGCCCAGGCGCGCCTGCGCACCTCCGAGATCCAGTACAAGGTGCTGGCGGACAACATCACCGACGTCATCGCGCTGAACGATCTGGACGGCCGCCGGCGCTACATGTCGCCTTCCATCGAAGCCACCATGGGCTATTCGGTGGAGGAGCTGTTCGAGACGTCCAACTTCACCTTCCTGCACCCTGAGGACTCCCCCTGGGTGCGCCGTGAGCTCGCGGAGCTGGCCGAACAGAGCGGCGAGAAGACCCTGCAGTACCGGGTGTTGCACAAGAACGGCTCGGCCCTCTGGGTCGAGACCAATTTCGGTCTGATCACCTCCGCCGAGGGCGCGACGCAAATCCTCTCGGTCTCGCGCCAGATCGACGCCCGCAAGGCCCTTGAGACCGAGCTGGTGGAGGCCCGGAAACGGGCGGAGGACGCCGCCGCGGCCAAGTCCGACTTCCTGGCCAATATGACCCACGAGCTGCGCACGCCGCTCAACGCCATTGTCGGCTTCTCCGGCATCCTGCGCCGTTCGCCCCGCCTAAAGGCGCAGGACGCCCACCACTCCGGCCTTATCCACGACGCCAGCACCACTCTGCTGGAGCTGGTCAACAGCGTGCTGGACTTCTCGCGCCTGGAAGCCGGGGCGGTGGAGGTGGAAGCCAGGCCCTTCGACCCCGAGGCCCCGGTCCGCGCCATCGCCGAGCTGCTGACTGAGCAGGCTCACGCCAGGGGCCTCACCCTGACCGTTCAGACCCGCGGCAGGATTGAGCCCCTGCTGGGGGACGCCGCGCGGATCCGTCAGGTGCTGCTGAACTTCCTCTCAAACGCCATCAAGTTCACGCGCCAGGGCGGCGTCTCCGTGACCCTGATCCAGGAGCCTGCCGACAACGACTGCGGCCGGATGCGCGTTGAGGTCGCCGACACCGGCATCGGGGTGACGCAGCAGCAGATTGAGCAGCTCTTCGAGCGCTTCACCCAGGCCGACGCCTCGGTGTCGCGCCAGTACGGCGGCACCGGCCTTGGCCTGGCCATCTGCAAGCGCATCGTGGAGCTGATGGGCGGGACCCTCGGGGCGAGCTCGGTTCCCGGTGAGGGGTCGACCTTCTGGTTCGAGCTGGTTCTCCCGCGCACCGACGCCCTGGAGGAGGAGGTCGAGGCCGAGCCTGAAACCCTCGACCTGGAGGCGCCCCTACGACTGCTGGTGGTGGAGGACGTGGCGGTGAACCGCGAGCTGATCGCCGCCCTGCTGCACCCCTTCGACGTGCTCATCGAGACCGCCGAGAACGGCGAGCAGGCGATCGCCAAGGTGCGCGATCAGGTCTTCGACCTGGTGCTGATGGATGTGCAGATGCCGGTGATGGACGGCCTGACCGCCACCCGCGCCATCCGCGCCCTGGACCTGCCGCGCCTGAGGGGCCTGCCGATCATCGCCATGACCGCCAATGTGCTGCCCGACCAGGTCCAGAAGTGCCTCGACGCCGGCATGGACGACCACCTCGGCAAGCCTATCGAGACCGCCCGCCTGCTGGCCGTGCTCTCCGAGTGGCCGAGCCGGGCGCACGCGGCGGCCTGACCAAACGGAACGCCACGCCGCCTGCGCCGTTCTCCCGCCCTATTGACGCCGCGCCGCGCCTGTAGGTTTCTGCGCGAAATGGAGCCTGGTTGATGACCCGACTGACCCGCCGCGCCCTGGCGCTGGGCCTGGCCGCCTTGCCGCTGCCGGCCCTCGCCGCCCGTCCCGCCATAGCCCCGCTCAGCGCCGACGACCGCCTGCTGGTGGACAAGGCCGCGACCTATCTGCAGGGCCTGACCGAGGCCAAGGGGCGCTTCGTGCAGACCGACGCCCGGGGAACCAGCACCCAGGGGACCGTCTTCCTCAAGCGTCCCGGCAAGGCCCGCTTCGCCTATGAGGCCCCCTCCGGCCTGCTGGTGGTGGCCGATGGGGCCAATGTGTCGGTGGCCGACTCGCGGCTGAAGACCTTCGACCGCTATCCGCTGATGGCGACGCCGCTGTCGATCTTCCTGGCGCGCCAGATCAAGCTGGACCGGGGCGTGGTGATCAGCGACGTCACCCGGCTGGCCGACGGTTTCACCATCACCGCCCGCGATGGGAAGAAGCAGGCCGAGGGGCAGATCACCCTGACCTTCTCCAACAGCCCGATGGCCCTGATCGGCTGGACGGTGAGCGACGCCCAGGGTCAGGCGACCCGGATCCGCCTGACCGGCCTGCAGCGGACGTCAGGCCTGGCGCCGACCCTTTTCGTGCTGAACGACCCCCGGCCCAAATCAGTTGGTCGCGGGAAAATGTGACAATCAGACAACAGGCAACCCGCCTCGTGATTCTGGTTGACATTTCCATTTCGTCGTTGCATTAATGCCACGCATAGCGCCTGTGCGAGCGGGCGTGTTCCGTGCCGGAACCTATCCCCTCCCGGCGGCGGCATGAGAGACATCACTTACGCCCGGGCTTTCTCCAGTGCCCGGGCGTTTTCTTTTCTTAGCCAGCCCCCTAAACCCCGCGCATGCGTCTCCGTCTCTGCACCTGGAATGTGAACTCCGTCCGCCTGCGCGCCGAGCAGGTCGCCCGCTTCGTTGACGAGCAGGCGCCTGATGTCCTCTGCCTGCAGGAGATCAAGTGCCAGGAGGGGGAGTTTCCCCGTCAGGCTTTCATCGACATGGGCCTGCCCCACATCAAGATCGCCGGCCAGAAGGGTTGGCATGGCGTCGCCATCGCCTCGCGCCTGCCCTTCGAGGAGGTGGCGCCCCTGGATGTCTGCCGCGAGGGCCACGCCCGCTGCGTCTCGGCCAAGGTGGCGGGCGTTGAGATCCAGAACTTCTACATCCCCGCGGGCGGCGACATCCCCGACCGGACGATCAACACCAAGTTCGACCACAAGCTGGACTTCTACGAGAAGCTCACCGCCGAGATGGGCCGGAGAGATCCCAAGGCGCCCCTGGCCATCGTCGGCGACCTGAACGTGGCCCCGGGCGAGTTCGATGTCTGGAGCCACAAGCAGATGTCGCGGATCGTCAGCCATACCCCGGTCGAGCTGGAGGCCTTCGCCAAGCTCATGGCCGCGGGTCAGTTCACCGACCTGGTGCGCGAAGCCATTCCCGATCCGCAGAAGCTGTTTTCCTGGTGGAGCTACCGGGCCGCCGATTTCCGCGCGTCAAACCGGGGTCTGCGCCTGGACCATGTGCTGATCTCCCCTGGCCTGCGGGAAGCCGCCTTCCGGCCAGGGGCGGCCGCGGCCCGCGTCCACGACGACGTTCGCGAATGGGAACGCCCCAGCGACCACGCGCCGGTCAGCGCTGACTTCGGGCTCTAGGCGACGACGGGTCTAAGGCGCCAGCCGGTAGCCGCCGGCCTCGGTCAGCAGCAGGCGTGCATTGCCGGGATCGGGCTCGATCTTCTGGCGCAGGCGGTAGACGTGGGTTTCCAGGGTGTGGGTGGTGACCCCGGCGTTATAGCCCCAGACCTCGGCCAGCAACTCCTCGCGGCTCACCGGCTTCTCGCCGGCCCGGTAGAGGTACTTCAGGATGTTGGTCTCTTTTTCCGTCAGCCGGATCTTCTTCTGGTTGGCGTCCACCAGCATCTTGGCCGACGGCCGGAACTCATAGGCGCCCAGGTGGAAGACCGCCCCCTCCGACTGCTCGTGGCTGCGCAGCTGGGCGCGGATGCGGGCCAGCAGGACGGCGAACTTGAAGGGCTTGGTGACGTAGTCGTTGGCCCCGGAATCCAGGCCGCGGATGGCGTCGTCGTCGGTGTCGGCGGCGGTCAGCATGATCACCGGCGAGGTCACCCCCTTGGAGCGCATCAGCTTGCAGGCCTCGCGCCCGTCCATGTCGGGGAGGTCGACGTCCAGCAGGATCAGGTCGGGGCGGGCCTCCACCGCCTGCCGCACCCCGTCGCCGGCGGTGGCCGCCTGGATGGCGGAGAACTCTTCGTGCAGTTCCAGTTGCTCGGCGAGTTCGCCGCGCAGATCATCATTGTCGTCGACGACGAGTAGGGTCTTGCGTTGGGCCATGGTCGCGAACATGCACCGTGTTGGCCTCAAGCGCCAACCACCCAGGAGAATGAAGCGTGCTGTTCACGGCGATGTCAGACGGCCGGTTTGATCTCGCGGGCCGTGAAACCCGTTGCGCGCTGGGCAAGGGCGGGGTGATCGCCGCCGCCGACAAGCGCGAGGGCGACGGCTGTTCACCCCTGGGGGTCTGGCCGATCCGCCGCGTCCTGTACCGGCCTGACCGCACGCCCGCGCCCCAGAGCCGCCTGCCGGTGAAGGCCATCGCGCCCAATGACGGCTGGTGCGACGCGCCGGGCGACCCGAACTACAACCGCCCCGTCAGCCTCCCCTACCCGGCCAGCGCCGAGCAGATGTGGCGCGAGGACAAGGTCTACGACTTCGTCCTGGTGCTGGCCCACAACGACGATCCCGTGGTCCCCTTGATGGGCTCGGCGATCTTCCTGCACGTGGCGCGGCCGAACTGGGAGCCCACCGAGGGCTGTGTGGCCCTGCAGGCCTGGGACGTCCTGGAGCTGATCGGCAAGGCCGAGCCAGGGTCGGCGGTCTCTATCGTCGACGTCAATCCGCACCCGTTCCTGGACGCCATGGAGCACATGGACGAGGCGCGAAAGCCGCCCCGACCGACCCTGAACGTCCTATCCCCGCGGACCAAATAGGGCCGAGCCCACCCGGACGCTGGTGGCGCCGAACCGAACGGCGGTTTCGAAATCGTCGCTCATCCCCATGGAGAGCTTCGAGATCCCGTTTCGCGCGGCGATCTTGGCCAGCAGGGCGAAGTGCGGTCCCGGCGGCTCGTCGGCCGGCGGGATGCACATCAGGCCTTCGATGCTCAGGCCGTGGGTGTCGCGGCAGCTGGCGATGAAGGCGTCGGCCTCGGCCGGGAGCACGCCGGCCTTCTGCTCTTCCTCGCCGGTGTTGACCTGAACATAGAGGCGGGGCGCCCTGCCCTGCTTCTTCATCTCATCAGCCAGGGCGGCGGCCAGCTTCTCGCGGTCGAGGGTCTCTATGACGTCGAAGAAGGCCACCGCCTCCTTGACCTTGTTGGTTTGCAGCGGCCCGATCAGCCGCAGCTCGACCCCCTCGCGGTGAGTGTCCCAGGCGGCCATGGCGTCCTGCACGCGGTTCTCGCCGAACACCGCCTGTCCGGTCTCCAGGATCGCCGCCACCCGCTCCCAGGGCTGTTGCTTGGAGACCGCCACCAGGGTCACATCACCGGCTTGCCGCCCGCCGGCCTTCGCCGCGGCGGCGATACGCGTCAGGATGTCTGCGTGGGCGGCGGCGGGATCGAAGGAGCGGGTCATAGCTGGGTTCTGGACAGTGGCGCGGACAGCGGCCTGCTTAGGGCGACGCGCGGGCCGGCGAAAGCCCCTGCCCGCCCTGCTCTATTTCACCGACCCCGTGCGGACCCCCGATCCGGAGGCCGCAGCGGCGCGCCTGATCAGGGGCTCGGCCATCGTCTACCGGGCCTTTGGGGCGGCGGACGCCCAAGCCGTGGCCCTGCGCCTGAAGGCGATCGCCCGCCGGCGTGGCCTCAAGCTGCTGATCGGCGCGGACGAAGCCCTGGCCGCCAGGGTCGGCGCCGATGGCGTCCACCTGCCTGAGCGCCTGGCCTCTCGAGCCGTGCGCATTCGGGCGAAGCATCCGAACTGGCTGATCACGGCCGCCGCCCACGGCCCGCGCGCGGCCCGCGCCCAGGTCGACGCGGTCGTCGTCTCGGCGATCTTCCCGTCGAACAGTCCTTCGGCGGGCGGGCCCCTGGGGCCGCTGCGTCTGGCGCGGATCGTCAGCGCGGCGCGGAGTCCCGTCTACGCCTTGGGCGGAGTGAACCAGACCACCGCCGCGCGGCTGTTAGCCACCGGGGTCGTGGGCATCGCCGGGGTGGAGGTGTTTGGAATTTGATCCCCTCGCCCCCCAGAGAGACGGGGGGAGAGGAGGAGAGGGGCAGAATCAAAAAAGCCGCCCGAAGGCGGCTCTTTGATCGAGGTCGAAACCCTTAGAACTTGAAAGCGGTCTCGAGACGGACCCGCGGCGCGCCGGCCTGCGGTTCGGTCTTCTTGTACATGGGGGTTTCTTTCTCCCCGAGGGCGACGGCGCCCCCGACCCGGAGCGACGGCGTCACGCGGAAATAGGCGCCGGCCTGGACGTCGTTCCACTGGGTGTCTCGACCGTCCGGCTGCTGCAGATTGAGCGTGACCCCCCAGCGCCCCTTGCGCGCGTCAAACTTCAGCGCCTTGGCCGCCTGAGGCGACGCCAGAGCCGAGGTTTCACTGCGCACGGAAAAGTCGGTGGTCTTCTTCGTCGTCTGGGCATGAGCCATCGATCCGGCGCTCGCAATGAGCGCCGCGCCGACCAGCGCCATGACCGTCCGATTGAACATAACCACCTATATGGCCCCTAAGCCCCGGCCACGCCATGAGAGGCGAGGCCGTTGATGCGATTAAAGTCGCGCCATCATCAAGGTCAACACGCCAACACGCCGCAGGCTGCCTGTCTGCACAGTTGGTTGGCGCCTGTGGCGGCAGAGCCACGCGATTCCTGTTTGGCGCCGCTTTGGGCGTTGGTATAGAGGCATCCGGCGCGGGTGCGGCGACGCGGCGAGATACCGACGCGAAACAGCGACTGGGAGCGGATATATGCCGTTTGTGCGTGGAGTTTGGATGCGTGGCGTGGCGACGGGGGTCTTGGCCCTCAGCCTTTCGGCGCTCGCGGCCTGCTCGAGTAGTGGCCCGAAGACCCAGAGCGACGGCGGCGGCCTGTTTGGCCTCGGACGCGGCAAATCGACTCCGGCCGCCGAGCAGCCGACCATCGGCGTCAACGGCTACCTGTGGCGGGCGACCCTCGACACCCTGGCCTTCATGCCCCTGGCCTCGGCCGATCCCTATGGCGGCGTGGTGATCACCGACTGGTACGTCAATCCGGAGAAGGCCGACGAGCGCTTCAAGTGCACGGTCTACATCCTGGACGCGCGCCTGCGCGCCGACGGCCTGAACGTGGCGGTCTTCAAGCAGACCCGCGACGCCTCGGGGACCTGGGTGGACGCTCCGTCGGCCGGCCAGACCGAGACCGACATCGAAAACGCCATCCTGACCAAGGCTCGTCAGCTTAAGCTCTCGAACATCCGGGGCTAATCCCCGGGCGCGTTCCGGGATCTGACAAATAACCGGGCGCGCCGAACTCATCAGGTCGGCGCGCCTTGCGCGTGTCCGGCCGCTTCCCATCCTCAGTGAAAGCGCGCTAAGCCCCCGCCATGGCCCGGTACAATCCCAAAGAAGTCGAACCCAAGTGGCGTAAGGCCTGGGCCGACGCTGACGTGTTCCGCGCGGAGATCGATCACGCGCGCCCGAAATACTACGCCCTGGAGATGTTCCCCTATCCGTCGGGGAGCCTGCACATGGGCCATGTGCGCAACTACACGCTCGGGGACGCCAACGCCCGGTTCAAGCGCGCCCGGGGGTTCAACGTCCTGCACCCCATGGGCTGGGACGGGTTTGGCCTGCCCGCGGAGAACGCGGCCATGGAGCGCGGCGTCGATCCCCGCGCCTGGACCTACGCCAATATCGACAAGATGCGCGCCGAGCTGCAGCAGCTGGGCCTGTCCATCGACTGGTCGCGCGAGTTCGCCACCTGCGACCCGGCCTATTATGGCCAGCAGCAGGCCTGGTTCATCGACCTGATGGCCCGCGGCCTGGTCTATCGCCGCGAGGGCGTGGTGAACTGGGACCCGGTGGACCAGACCGTCCTGGCCAACGAGCAGGTCGTGGACGGCCGCGGCTGGCGTTCGGGCGCGGTGGTGGAGAAGCGCAAGCTGAACCAGTGGTTCCTGCGCATCACCGACTATGCCGACGCCCTGCTGGAGGGCCTGAAGGGTCTGGACCGCTGGCCCGACAAGGTCCGGCTGATGCAGGAGAACTGGATCGGGCGCTCCAAGGGCCTGAAGTTCGCCTTCCAATGGGCCGACGTCGCCCCCGCCGGCTTCGAGAGCGGCCTGGAGGTCTACACCACCCGCCCCGACACCCTGTACGGAGCCAGCTTCGTCGGCGTGGCGCCCGACCACCCCCTGGCCCAGCAGATCGCGGCCGCCGACCCCAAGGCCGCGGCCTTCATCGAGGCCTGCCGCAAGGGCGGCGCCTCGGAGGCCGAGATCGAGACCGCCGAGAAGATCGGCTTCGACACCGGCCTGACCGTCGCCCACCCCTTCGATCCCGCCTGGCGGCTGCCGGTCTGGATCGCCAACTTCATCCTGATGGACTACGGCACGGGCGCCATCTTCGCCTGTCCGGCCCACGACCAGCGGGACCTGGACTTCGCCCGTAAGTACGACCTGCCGGTCAAGCCGGTGGTCCTGCCGCCGGGCGAGGATCCCGCCACCTATGATGTGGGCGCCGAGGCCTATACCGGCCCGGGCACCATCTTCCGGTCCGCCGACCTCGACGGCCTGGAGATCGAGGCCGCCAAGGCCGCGGCCATCGCCAGGATCGAGGCGCAAGGCGCCGGCCAGGGCGCCACGGTGTTCCGCCTGCGCGACTGGGGCGTGGCCCGCCAGCGCGGTTGGGGCTGCCCGGTGCCGGTGGTCCATTGCGACAAGTGTGGCGTCGTCGCCGTGCGCAAGGACCAGCTGCCGGTCGCCCTGCCGGAGGATCTGGACTTCTCCAAGCCCGGCAATGCGCTCGCCCGTCACCCCACCTGGAAAGAGACCAGCTGCCCCGGCTGCGGCGGTCCCGCGACCCGGGAGACCGACACCCTCGACACCTTCGTGGACTCGTCCTGGTATTTCGCCCGCTTCACCGACCCCACCGCTGCCGACCCGATCGACAAGGCCGCCGCCGACTACTGGATGCCGGTGGACCAGTATGTGGGCGGCATCGAGCACGCGGTCCTGCACCTGCTCTATGCGCGCTTCCTGAACCGCGCCCTGTCGGACGCCGGCATGCTGGAGGCCAAGGAGCCCTTTGCGGGGCTGTTCACCCAGGGGATGGTCACCCACGAGACCTACCGCCTGCAGAACGGCGACTGGGTCGAGCCGAAGGAACTGGAGATCACGGCGGAGGGGAATACCCGCCGCGCCGTCCGCGTCTCCGACGGCCAGCCGGTGATCATCGGCGACATCGAGAAGATGTCGAAGTCCAAGCGCAACACCGTGGCCCCTGGGGACATCTTCGAGGTCTACGGCGTCGACGCCGCGCGGCTGTTCGTGCTGTCGGATTCGCCGCCCGAGCGGGACTCCATCTGGTCCACCTCCGGGGTCGAAGGGGCCTGGCGCTTCGTCAACCGGGTCTGGGCCGAGTTCGACGCCCAGCCGGAGAAGGCTTCTGCGGCCGACATCGCGGCCGACCCCAAGGCCATGGCCCTGCGGGTCGCCACCCATCGCACCGTCAAGGCGGTCACCGAGGCCGTGGAGGGCTTCCGGTTCAACTCCGGCATCGCCCGTCTGTACGAGTTCCTGAACGCCCTGAAGGCGGCTCCGGCGGAAGGCGCCAGCGACGCCCTGCTGGCGGCCCGCGCCGAGGCCCTGTCGGCCTTCGCGCGCCTGGTCTCGCCCTTCACGCCCCACCTGGCCGAGGAGGCCTGGGCCCGCATCGGCGGGGAGGGGATGGTGGTGTCCGCCCCGTGGCCGCAGTTCGATCCGGCCCTGACCGAGGACGCTGTCCGCGTCCTGCCGGTTCAGGTCAACGGCAAGCGCCGGGGCGAGATTTCCGCGCCGGCCGGGGCCGAACCGGCCGATGTGGAGAAGATGGTGCTTGACGATCCCGAGATCGCACGGCGCCTTGAGGGCCTCACGATCCGCAAAGTGATCGTGGTGAAGGATCGCATCGTCAACATCGTGGCAAGCTGAGGCACATGGCTCGCATCGCAAGCATCGGCGCCCTGGCGCTCGCCGCCGTCACCCTGGCCGGTTGCGGCTTCACGCCGCTCTATGGCCGCCCCGGAGTCGGCGCGGCCCTTTCCTCGGTGCAGGTCTCGGCCCCCACGGGCCGGGCCGGCCAGCTGATGCGTGAGCACCTGGACGACGCGCTCTCCCGCGACTCCAACCTCAAGCCGCAATACCGGATGGACCTGCAGATCTCCGAGCAGCGCTATCCTCGCGGGATTCGGGTCGACAATGTCGCCACCCGCTACGAATACGTCCTGACCGCCGCCTATACCCTGGTCTCCACCGTCAGCAACACCACGGCCAAGGTGGGGCGCGTCCGGGTGGAGGTGACCTACGATTCGGCTGACCAGCCCTACGCCTCCGTCGCCGCCCAGCAGGACGCCCAGGACCGCGCCGCCGGCGAGGCGGCCCGCAAGATCGAGCTCGAGCTCGCCACCTGGCTGGCCGGCAAGTCCTAGGGATCGCCCGGTGATCCTCGCCAAGCGGCCGGACATCGAACGCTTCCTGGGGTCGCCGGACAAGGCCATCCGGGCCGCCCTGATCTATGGCCGCGACATGGGGGTGGTGCGCGAGCGCGCCAACCAGTTGTCCAAGAAGGTCTGCGACCGCCCCGACGATCCCTTTGACGTGGCCCTGCTCACCGATGGCGACCTGGA
The DNA here is from genome assembly GCF_030693625.1 of Phenylobacterium sp. Taxonomy (GTDB): domain Bacteria; phylum Pseudomonadota; class Alphaproteobacteria; order Caulobacterales; family Caulobacteraceae; genus Phenylobacterium; species Phenylobacterium ferrooxidans. The sequence continues at coordinate 84,653 of NZ_JAUYAF010000027.1, read as the reverse complement.
CAGTGACGGGGCGCGGCTGGAGGGAGAGCTGGCGGCCCAGTCCCTGATGGGCGGGCGGCGCCTGGTGCGGCTGAAATTCGCCACCGAGAAGGCGGCGCTGGACAAGATGACCGCCGAGGCCCTCACCCGCCATGCGGCCGGTGAGCTCAATCCCGACGCCTTCCTGCTGATCGAGGCCGGCAATCTCGACCGCAACTCCGCCCTGCGCAAGGCCGCCGAGAAGGCGCCCGGCGCGGCGACCATCCCCTGCTACGAGGACGAGCCCGGCGACATCGCCCGCCTGGTGCGCGAAGCCCTGGCCAAGGACAGCGTCGGCCTCACCAGCGAGGCCCTGCAGGTCTTCGTCGGCCGCATGCCCAAGGAGCGGGGCGTCGCCCGCCAGGAGATCGAGCGACTGGCCCTGTTCCTCGGCCCCGGCAGCGGCATGACGGCCACCCCCAAGGACCTGGAAGACTTCCTCGGCGTCGAGCCCGAGGCGTCGCTCTCCGACGCCGCGGCCGACGCCTTCGGCGGACGCCTGGCCGAGGCCCAGGCGGGCCTGCGCCGCGCCGCGGCCGAGGGGGAGGGCGGTCCCGCCGCTGTTCGGGCGCTCGGGATGTATCTCGGCCGCATGCGCCGCACCCTGACCCTGGCCAAGTCGGGCGCCGGCCTGCAGGAGGCCGCGAAGGCCTCGGGCGTGTTCTGGAAGAGTGAACGGGAATTCCTACGCCAGGCCCGCACCTGGACCCTGCCCGAGCTGGACCGCATCCAGCCCGAGGTGCTGGCCGCCGACAAGGCCTGCAAGACCGCCGGCTCCCCCGACGCCCTGATCGCCGAACGGCTGGCCCTGCAGATCGCCGGCCGCGCCAAGCGGCTGGGCCTCTGATGCGGGCCGTCTTCCTCGCCGCCGTGCTGCTGGCCACCCCGGCCGCGGCCCAGACCGACCTGATGGCCGCCTATGCCAACCCCCAGACCCTGGTCACCCTGCCGGACGGTCGCAAGCTGCACTTCCATTGCTCCGGCCTCGGCGGCCCCCTGGTGATCCTCGACAGCGGCTGGGGGGCCTCCAGTTTCGCCTGGCGCAACGTGCAGCCGCAGGTCGCCACCCTGACCCGGGTCTGCGCGATGGACCGGGCCGGAACGGGCTTCAGCAGCCCCGGCCCCCTCCCGCGCGACACCGCCTCCATCGTCGACGACCTGCATGCGGCCCTGCAGACCCCGGACTTCCCCGGCCCCTACATCCTGGTGGGCCACTCCCTGGGCGGAATGAACATGCGGCTCTATGCGTCGCGCTATCCCGACCAGGTGGTGGGCATGGTGCTGGTGGACCCGGCCAATCCTCACCAGGACAAGCGCTTCGCCGCGGTGTCTCCCACCGTCGTCGCCGTGACCCAGGGCGAGATCACCACGACCCGCCGTTGCGCCGACCTGGCCCGGGCCAGCGCCCTGCGCCCAGGCGGAGAGGGGTGGACCGCCTGCGTCGGCGATCCCCCCGCCGAATGGCCGCGCCCCCTGCGCGACTACGCCGTCACCCTGCGCACCGATCCCGCCGCCGCCCGCCAGCGGCTGTCGGAGATCGAGAGCGTCGCCGAGCCGAACTCCACCCAGGTCGAAACCGCCAAGATCAGCCTGGGCGACATGCCGCTCATTGTCCTGACCGCGGAAGGCGCCTCGAAGGATCCGTCGATCCCAGCCGCCGACCAGGCCGCCGTCGCGCAGCTATGGTCGGCGATGCACGACGAGGCCGCCGCCCTCTCGACCCGGGGCGCCAATCGCCTGGTGGCTGGCAGCGGCCACAATATCCACAACGAGAAGCCAGATGTGGTCATCGGCGCCATCAGCGAGGTCATCGTGAAGGCGCGAGGGAAGGCCTCCCCGAAAATCGAGGAAAAACCGGTCGTTGCGGCCGCGCCCGGAAATTAGGTTTTCACGTAATAACTCAACAGTTTAGCCTGGATTCGGCGCGAGTCATCCACAGGCTTTGGCGCAGGCGACGTCCTGGGATACGTACCGCCCCGCCGCTGTGCGCCACAGGACCAATTTTCGTCTGGCGGTTTTCGGACCTAGGCCCGGGTCAGTCGACGGCAGACTTCGTCGAGCTGTTCGAGGCTGGCGTACTTCACCCGAAGCTCGCCGATCCCGCCCCTGTCGATAACCTCGACGGTCAGACCAAGCGCCTCCGACAGGTCGACCTCAAGGGCCTGGGTGTCGGTATCCTTGCGCGGCCTGGGCGCCGCAGGCCTGGATGTCACCACCCCGCCAGTCGCCGCCTTGCGGACCAGAGATTCGGTGTCACGCACCGACAGGCCCTTGGCGATGACCAGGTCGGCGAGCGCCAGGGGATCGTCGGCGCCCAGCAGGGCGCGCGCATGGCCTGCGGTGATCTGGCCTGCCATCAGGTATTGCCGGACCGGATCGGGTAGGGCCAGCAGGCGGACCAGGTTGGCGACGTGGCTGCGGCTCTTGCCGACGGCGTCGGCCACCTCGGCGGCGCTGCGGCCGTGCACCTCCACCAGCTGCTGGTAGGCGCTGGCCTCTTCGATGGGGTTCAGGGCCGAACGCTGGACGTTCTCGATGACCCCAATCTCCAGGACCTGGGCGTCCCCCAGCTCACGGACCAGGGCCGGCAGGACGTGCAGGCCCGCCTTCTGGCTGGCGCGCCAGCGGCGTTCGCCGGCGACGATCTCGAAGTGGCCGTCCATCTCGGGTGCGGGCCGCACCAGGATCGGCTGCAGCACGCCCTTCTCGCGGATCGAGGCGGCCAGCTCCTCGATCTCGTCCTCCGGGAAGACCCAGCGGGGCTGCTTCTCATTGCGATGGATCAGCTCGATGGGGATGTCGCGCAGGCCGCCGGCGGCGCCCGCATCCACCGGGGTTTCCTCGACCTCGCCCAGCAGGGCCGACAGCCCCCGGCCCAGTCCGCGTTTCTCGACCATCATGTTTTCCTCAGGCGGCCTTGGCGCGGCGATCGCGTTCGCGCACCACCACTTCGCGCGCCAGCTTCAGATAGGCCTGGCTGCCCGCGCACTTCAGATCATAGACCAGCACCGGCTTGCCGAAGCTGGGCGCCTCGGACACCCGCACATTGCGCGGGATCACCGTGGCGTAGACCGTGCCACCGAAGTGGGCGCGGACGTCCTTGGCCACCTGTTCCGAAAGGCTGTTGCGGCGGTCGTACATGGTCAGCACCACCCCCTGGATCTCCAGGTTGGGGTTCAGGCTGCCCCGCACCAACTCAATGGTGCGCACCAGCTGGCTGAGGCCCTCGAGGGCGAAGAACTCGCACTGCAGGGGGACCAGCACGGCGTCGGCGGCCGCCATGGCGTTGACCGTCAGCAGGTTCAGGGACGGCGGGCAGTCGATAAGCACGTATGTGTAAGAGCCCGACTGGCGGATCGGGTCGATGGCGTCGCGCAGCTTGAAGGAGCGCCGCGCCTGCTGGCCCAGCTCCAGCTCGACCCCGGAGAGGTCGGCGTGGGCCGGGACGATGTCCATGCCCGGAAGGTCGGTGTGGACGATCGCGTCGGTGAGGGCCGCGTCGCCCATCAGCACGTCATAGAGGGTGATCTTGCGCTTGGAATGGGGGACGCCCAGGCCAGTCGAGGCGTTGCCCTGGGGATCGGAGTCGATCAGCAGGACGCGTTCGCCGACGGCGGCGAGCGCCGTGCCCAGGTTGATGGCCGTCGTGGTCTTGCCCACGCCGCCCTTCTGGTTGGCGACCACCAGGACGCGGAGCGCCCGATGCGGTTTCTGATCAGCGGCCACGGCCCAACTTCCTTACGCGTACGATGCGCCCGCGCGCATCACTGAAGCTGGGCAGGATGTCCGCCTCAAAACTCCAAGACTTGGTCGCCTCTTCCATCTCGACCGCAACATCCTGTCCCTTGAGGAACAGGGCGGTCGCGCCGCGCTTCAGGTAGGGCTGGGCATACCCAAGCAACCGGGTCATCGGCGCGCAAGCCCGGGCGGTGACGATATCCACAGTCAGGGACAAGTCCTCCGCACGTGAATTGTGAATCGTCGCCGGCAGCCCCAGGCCGTTCACCACCTCGGTTAGGAAGCGGCAGCGCTTGGCCATACTTTCCACGAGATGCATGTGGAAGCCGGGGCGGTTTTTCTGAAGGATCGCAAGCACGATACCCGGCAAACCTGCGCCCGCGCCGAGGTCGGCCCAGGTCAGGGCGTCGGGCTCCAGGGGCAGGATCTGGGCGCTATCCCAGGCGTGTCGCGACCAGAAGACCTCGAGGGTGGAGGGGCCCACCAGGTTCATCTTCTGGTTCCAGTCCTCCAGGTATGACCGGTATTGCTGGAGATCGCGGATCATACTTTCGTCGGCGCCGGTGGCCATGGCGAAGTCTGCGGCGGTCTCCACCTCGATGGGGAGGGTGTCGGTCCTGTCCATCAGGCGGCCCGCCGGCGGACATGGGCCAGGAGGGCGGTGAGCGCGCCGGGCGTCACCCCTTCGATCCGCGCGGCCTGGCCGAGGGTGAGGGGACGGATGGCGGTCAGCTTGCCGCGCACCTCGTTGGAGAGCCCGCCGACCACCGAATAGTCCAGCTCGGCCGGCAGGCGCAGGTTCTCATCGCGGCGGAAGGCGGCGACATCGGCCTCTTGTCGCCCCAGATAGCCGGAATAGGCGGCGTCGATCTCCACCTGCTCGCGGACCTGGGGGTCCCATTCGGCGATCTCGGGCCAGATGGCTGTCAGGTCCTCGAAGGAGATGGTGGGGTAGGCCAGCAACTGGGTCAGGTCGCGGCGCTGGCCGTCGGCCTTGACCGGCAGGCCGGCCTTGGCGGCTTTGTCCGGGGTCAGGGTCAGTTCGGCGGCGAGGCCTCGGGCCTCGGCGAGAGCCTTGGCCTTTGAATTGAAGGCGGTTTCACGTGAAACACCGACGCAACCCAGGACCATGCCCTTGGGGGTCAGGCGCTGGTCGGCGTTGTCGGAGCGAAGGGTCAGGCGGAACTCCGCGCGGCTTGTGAACATCCGATAGGGCTCGGTGACCCCCCGGGTCACCAGGTCGTCGATCATCACCCCGATATAGGCCTCGTCGCGGCCGAAGATGGCGGGCTCGGCTCCGGAGGCGGCGCGGGCGGCGTTCAGCCCGGCCACCAGGCCTTGGGCCGCGGCTTCTTCATAGCCCGTGGTGCCGTTGATCTGGCCGGCGAGATAGAGGCCCGGCAGGCGCTTGACCTCCAGGGTGGCCGACAGTTCGCGCGGATCGACATAGTCGTACTCGATCGCATAGCCGTGGCGGCGGACCTGGACGTTCTCCAGCCCCACGATGGTGCGCAGGAACAGGTCCTGGGTCTCCGCCGACACCGAGGTGGAGACGCCATTGGGATAGACGGTATCGTCGTCGAGGCCTTCGGGCTCCAGAAAGATCTGGTGGGCCGTCTTGTCGGCGAAGCGCACCACCTTGTCCTCGATGGAGGGGCAGTAGCGGGGCCCGCGCCCGTTGATCCGCCCGCCATAGACCGCCGACTCGCTCAGGCGCTCGGCGATGATCCTGTGGGTCTGCGCATTGGTATAGGTGACGCCGCAAGCGATCTGCGGCGTGGTGATCTTGTCGGTCAGGAAGGAGAAGGGGGAGGGGACATCGTCCGCCGCTTGCATCTCCAGCCTGTCCCAGGCGATGGTCGAGGCCACCAGGCGGGCCGGCGTGCCGGTCTTCAGCCGGCCCATGTCCAGGCCCAGGGCGTAGAGGCGGTCCGCCAGCCCGATGGCCGGGGCCTCGCCAACCCGACCTGCGGGGATGCGCTGTTCGCCCTGGTGGATCACGCCCTTCAGGAAGGTGCCGGTGGTCAGGACCACGCGGCCGGCGGAATAGATTTCACCGCTTGCGCCCACGACACCGGTGACCTGGCCGTCCACCACCAGCAGGTCCTCGACGGCCTCGGCCTTGACGGTGAGGTTGGGGGTCGCGGCCAGCTCAGCCTGCATGGCCTCGCGATAGAGCCTGCGGTCGATCTGGGCGCGGGGGCCGCGCACCGCGGCGCCCTTGGAGCGGTTGAGCAGGCGGAACTGGATGCCGGCCACATCGGCCAGCCGGCCCATGACGCCGTCCAGGGCGTCGATCTCGCGCACCAGGTGGCCCTTGCCCAGGCCACCGATGGCCGGGTTGCAGGACATTTCGCCGATGGTCTCGAGCTTGTGGGTCAGCAGCAGGGTCCGGGCGCCGAACCGCGCTGAAGCCGCCGCAGCCTCACAGCCCGCATGGCCGCCGCCGATGATGATCACGTCCCAGGAGGTCACGCCAAACTCCGCATCCGCGCCATATGGCGGGTGGTTCCTATAGCGGAAGGGGCGGCGGGTTTCACGTGAAAGAGTCTTACCGGATGGCCCGGGGACATGCCTCCTCTCCCCATCCATGGGGAGAGGGTAGGGTGAGGGGCGCGCAGCAGGGCTGCGCGTTGCCGAGGTGAAGTGTAGCCGCGATTCAGAAAGAGCCCTCACCCTACCCTCTCCCGCAAGCGGGAGAGGAGGTGCTAGCCCGGCCCTCAGCGGTGTTCCACGTGAAACACCTTATTTTCCAATGCAGAAGGTCGCAAAGACCCGGTCGAGGACGTCCTCAGGGTCGATCGCCCCGGTGATGCGGTCCAGGGCGCGGCCGGCGAGGCGGACGTCTTCGGCGGCCAGTTCAGGGGAGCCGTCCACAGCCAGGGCATGCTCCAGCCGGGCCAGGGCCTCGGTCAGCAGGTCCTTGTGACGCAGGCGGGTGGCGGTGGGGAGCTCGTCGCCCGAGAGGCGCTGGAGCACCTGGTCGGTGAGGGCGGCCAGGATCACGCCGACATGGGTGGTGTCGCGGGCGCTGATGCGGTGCAGTTCAAGCTCCAGGGCCCGGGCCTCCACCACCGCCCGGCCGGTATCGTCGCCCGGATTGAGATCAGACTTGTTGATCACGCAGAGGTCGCCGGCGCTCAGCTCCTCCGGCGGGGGGTCGATGGCGGAGGATGCGCCGTCCACCACCCAGATCCTCAGATCGGCGGCGGCGGCCCAGGCCCTGGCGCGGCGGACGCCCTCGGCCTCGATCTCGTCGTGGGTGTCGCGCAGGCCCGCGGTGTCGGCCAGCAGCACCTTGTAGCCGGCGAGCCGCAGCGGAACCTCGATGACGTCCCGCGTCGTGCCGGGGGTGGCCGTGACGATCGCGGCCTCACGACCGACCAGGGCGTTGAGCAGGGTGGACTTGCCGGCGTTGGGCGCGCCCACCAGGGCGATGCGGAAGCCCTCGCGGATGCGCTCGCCGCGATCCACGTCGGCAAGGGCCAGGTGAAGCTCGGCGATCAGGCGCTGCAAATGGGGCCGGGCGCGGTCGGCCACCTCGACGGGGACCTCCTCATCGGGAAAGTCCACGGCGGCCTCGAAATTGGCCAGGGCCTCGATCAGATCGCCCCGCCAGCGCTGGTGGGCGCGGCCGAGGGCGCCTTCCACCTGGGCCAGGGCCTGGCGGCGCTGCGCCTCGGTCTCGGCCTCGATGAGATCAGCGACCCCTTCAGCCTGGGCCAGGTCCAGCTTGCCGTTTTCGAAGGCCCGGCGGGTGAATTCGCCGGGCTCAGCCAGACGGAGACCGAGACCGCTCAAGGCTTCAAGAAGGCGGGAGACCACGGCGGGGCCGCCGTGCACGTGAAACTCGGCGCTGTCCTCGCCGGTATAGCTCGCCGGGCCAGGGAACCAGAGCACCAGCGCCTGGTCGATGGGGCCGCTGTCGGAGCCAAGGGTTCGCACCGCCGCCAGGCGCGGGCGGGGCGTCTCGCCGGCCAGCGCCTTCACGGCCGCCCGCGCCGCAGGGCCAGACACACGGACGACCGCCACGGCGGCGCGGCCGGCGGCGGTGGCGGTGGCATAGATGGTGTCGGTCATTTCGGGCGGTTGGCGCCGCCGCCCATGCCCATGTCCACGGCGGTGGACATCAGCTTGCGGAACTGTTCCTGGGCCCCGACCCCGAAGGCGGTCCAGTTCTTCATCAGCTCATCGGGGGAGAGCATGTTGATATTGGCCGACATCCGGTTCTGCATCTCTTCCACCAGCTTGTCGTTCAAGGCGGTGACGTCGGGCAGGCCCATGAAGGTGCGGGCCTCGATGGGGGTGCAGTCGATCTCGATGGTCATCTTCATGGCGGGGCCCTTCCTTCAAGCAATAGTTATGGCCGGTTGCGGCCACTGCGCGCTAGTAGCCAAAGCAGACCAAGACAAACGGAGCTCCGCATGGCCGGCGAAACCATCACTCTCAAGACCGACGACGGCGACTTCAACGCCTATGTGGCGCGGCCGTCCAAGGCCAAGGCCCCGGCCATCGTGGTCATCCAGGAGATCTTCGGGGTCAATGCGGTCATGCGCGAGATCGCCGACGGCCTGGCCGACCAGGGCTATCTCGCCATCTGCCCTGACCTGTTCTGGCGCATCGAGCCCGGGATCGACATCACCGACCAGTCGGAAGCCGAGTGGAAGAAGGCCTTTGAACTGTTCAACGCCTTCGACGCCGATCTCGGAGTCAAGGACATCGCCGCGGTGATCGACCATATCCGCGCCGATCGCGGCTGCTCGGGCAAGGTGGGCGCCGTGGGCTACTGCCTGGGCGGCCTGCTGGCCTACCTCACCGCCACCAACACAGACGCCGACGCCAGCGTCGGCTATTACGGCGTCGGCATCGAGAATCGCTTGGGAGAGGCCGAGAAGCTGGAACGGCCCCTGATGCTGCATATCGCCGAGGAGGACCAGTTCGTCCCCAAGGAAGCCCAGGCCATCATCCTCCAGGCCCTGAAGAACCACCCGCAGGTCACCGTCCATACCTATCCCGGCCGTGACCACGCCTTCGCCCGCCATGGCGGCGAGCACTATGACGCCGACGCCGCCCGCCACGCCAATGGCCGCAGCCTCGCCTTCTTCCAGCAACACCTGCTCTAGGCCCAGACCATGCGCGCCATCCAGATCGACGCCACCGGCGGTCCCGAAGTCCTCAAGCTGGTGGACATCCCCGCGCCCGAGCCGAGACCCGGCCAGATCCTGGTGCGCAACCAGGCCATCGGGCTGAACTTCATCGACACCTATCACCGCTCGGGCCTCTACCCCCTGAAGCTGCCCTCAGGCCTCGGAATGGAGGGGGCCGGCGTCGTCGAGGCCGTGGGGGAGGGGGTGACCCGCTTTTCGGTGGGCGATCTCGCGGCCTATGCCTCGGGTCCGATCGGCGCCTATGCCGAGCTTCACGCGGTCAATGCCGAGCGGGCGGTCAAGCCGCCGGCGGGGATCGACGCGAGCGTTGCGGCGGGCGCCCTGCTGAAGGGCATGACGGCGGAGTTTTTGCTGCGGCGCTGTTACGAGGTGAAGCCCGGCGACCACATCCTGGTCCACGCCGCGGCCGGCGGGGTGGGCTCGATCCTGGTGCAGTGGGGCAAGGCTCTGGGCGCCGCGGTGATCGCCACCGCCGGGTCGCAGGACAAGGTCGACCGGGCCAAGGCGCTGGGGGCCGACCATGTGATCCTCTACCGCGACGCCGATGTCGCCGCCGAGGTGCGCAGGATCACCAATGGCGTGGGCGTCGCGGTGGCCTATGATTCCGTGGGGGCCGCGACCTTTGAGGGCACCTTGGGAAGCCTGGCCAAGCGCGGCCTGTTCGTCAGCTTCGGCAACGCCTCCGGGCCGCCCCCGGCCATCGCGCCCGCGCGACTGATGCAGGCGGGCTCGGTGTTCCTGACCCGGCCGACCATGGGGGACTATCTGCTGACCACCGATGAGCTGGACGCCTCGGCCGCGGCGCTGTTTGCGGTGATCGCCTCGGGCCAGGTGAAGATCGATATCGGCCAGACCTTCCCGCTCGCTGAGGCGCGCAAGGCGCATGAGGCGATGGAGGGCCGCGATACGGTCGGGGCGAGCTTGCTGATCCCGTAAGGACCTTTCCTCCCCTGCGCAGCGGGGGAGGGGACCATGCGCAGCATGGTGGAGGGGGCAAGACCGGGCGCGGAGCTTGAGGCCGCCCCTTCCACCACGCCTGCGGCGCGGTCCCCCTTCCCCGTAAACGGGACAGGAAATAGCTGGCGGACCTCTCAGACCTCCCGCTTCCAGCCCCAGGCCTGGGTCACCCTTGGCAGGCTCATGAACACCGAGGGGTCATCGCGGGCCTTCACCAGGTCGGAGATGTAATCCACCAGGGTTTCACGTGAAACACCCATGGATTCAACAGCTTCTGCGATTCCGGCCAGGGTCAGGGCGGCCATGGCCTTGGCGGGGCCGGTGAGGCCCGCCGGCTGGACCACCCGGGCCTCGATGCCGATGAAGCCCGCGCGGCCGAGCATCGCCGGCAGCTTGGGACCGATCTCAGGGTCCGCCCCGCGCTTGTGAGCGCAGGCGACATACCACTGCACGAAGTGGCGGAAGCTGAGACGGGTCGGCTCGCAGAGATGGGCGGAGAACTCCACATCCTCCACCACCAGCAGGGCGTCAGGAACCAGGGCGCGTTCGAAGCACGCCACGGCGTCGGTCGGGTCGGTGAGGTGGGAGAGCAGGAAGCGGGCGTAGATGACGTCGAAGGGGCCAAGCGCCTCGGCGCGCTCATAGCCGCCCACGTGGAACGCGGCGTTGGACGGCGCGTCCTGGCCGGCCATGGAGATCTTGATCTCGTCGAGGTCGAGGCCGGTCACCGGGCCTGAGGTGCGGCGCGCCAGGTCGCGGGTCACCTCGCCCCCGCCGCAACCCACATCCAGGATGCGGGCGCCGGCCGGGATGCCGACCCGGTCGAGGAGGGACCCAGTCGACTCGGCCATGGCCTGGGACAGGACCGAAAGCCGCGCGGCCCCGGCCATGCCGCCGGCGATGATATAGCTCTCGCTCATCGGACCGACTTCCCCTCAAGCCAGGCGGAAGTCGGAAACCGGCGACCGCTAGGTGTTCATCGACTGGAAGAATTCGTCGTTGTTCTTGTTCTGGCGCAGCTTGTCGAGCAGGAACTCGATGGCGTCCTGGGCCCCCATGGGGTTGAGGATGCGGCGCAGGACATAGGTCTTCTGCAGCTGGTCCTTCGGGGTGATCAGCTCTTCCTTGCGGGTGCCGGACTTCAGCACGTCGATGGCCGGGAAGATGCGCTTGTCGGCGACCTTGCGGTCCAGGATGATTTCCGAGTTACCGGTGCCCTTGAACTCTTCGAAGATCACCTCGTCCATCCGGCTGCCCGTATCGATCAGGGCCGTGGAGATGATGGTGAGCGAGCCGCCTTCCTCGATGTTCCGCGCCGCGCCGAAGAAGCGCTTGGGGCGCTGCAGGGCGTTGGCGTCCACACCGCCGGTCAGCACCTTGCCCGAGGACGGGACCACGGTGTTGTAGGCGCGGCCCAGACGGGTGACGCTGTCGAGCAGGATGATGACGTCGCGCTTGTGCTCCACCAGGCGCTTGGCCTTCTCGATCACCATCTCGGCGACCTGGACGTGGCGGGTGGCGGGTTCGTCGAAGGTGGAGCTGATCACCTCGCCGCGCACGGTGCGCTGCATGTCGGTGACTTCCTCGGGCCGCTCGTCGATCAGCAGCACGATCAGGTAGCACTCGGGGTGGTTCACCGCGATGGACTTGGCGATGTTCTGCAGCATCACCGTCTTACCCACCCGAGGCGGGGCCACGATCAGGCAGCGCTGGCCCTTGCCCAGCGGGGCGACGATGTCGATCAGCCGGCCCGAGCGGTCCTTCAGGGTGGGATCCTCGATCTCCATCTTCAGCCGCTCGTCGGGATAGAGCGGGGTCAGGTTGTCGAACAGCACCTTGTGGCGGACGTTCTCGGGGTTCTCGAAATTGGTGAGATCCACCTTGATGAGGGCGAAGTAGCGCTCGCCCTCGCGGGGCGCGCGGATGGCGCCGTCGACGGTGTCGCCGGTGCGCAGGCCGAACTTCCGGATCTGCGAGGGGCTGACATAGATGTCGTCGGGGCCGGGCAGGTAGTTGGCCTCGGGACTGCGCAGGAAGCCGAAGCCGTCGGACACCACTTCCAGGGTGCCGGAGCCGGAGATCTCGATGCCTTCCTCGGCAAGCGTCTTGAGGATCGCGAACATCATGTCCTGCTTGCGCATGGAGTTGGCGTTCTCGATCTCCAGCTTCTCGGCGAAGGCCAGCAGGTCGACCGGCGACTTGTCCTTCAGCTCCTGGAGGGACATCCGGGTGATGCCCAGCGCGGCGATGGCCGCGGAGAGTTCGTTGTCTTCATCGTCGTCCACGCTCTCCTGCGGGGCTTCGACCTGGGCGTCCATGGCCTGGTCGAGGGCGGAGTCTTCGGTGTCGAGGGTGTTGTCTTGGGACATGGGTCGCGCCTTGATACAGCTCGACGCGCCCGGACTTGAGACAGTCCTCGGGCGTCGAGCAACTTGAAACGTCTGGGGCGGGCCTGGGGCTCGCCGGGGTGTTCAGGGGCCGGGACGCAGCAGCTCTAAATCTTGGGAAGCGCGCGTCGCCGGAGATAGGGCGGGGCATGACTTCGCGTTTGCGCGACGCCATGTGGGGCCAGCGGAACCACATCGCGCGGTTCGGGTCAAGGATTGTGGGCTTTGACCCCAACACCAACACCGTCATCCCGGACGGCCGACAGGCCGATCCGGGACCCAGGGGCGGAGAGCGCGGCCCCTGGGTCCCGGCGCTCCGCTGCGCTACGGCCGGGATGACGTGAGGGGTTGGGACTAGCTCCCGAACTCCATCGTCACCGCCAGGACCATGATGATCGCAGCGATGAAGGGCAGTTCGTTGGTCATCTTCCAGAAGCGGGCGGTGCGGGTGTTGGTCCCGGCCACGTATTTCTTGCGCGCCGCGCCCAGGAACCCGTGCCAGCCGGTCATGAAGACGATCCCCGACAGCTTGGCGATCATCCAGGGCTGCTGCAGGTACTCCCAGCCGCCGCGGACCTCGGTGGCATTCACATAGATCAGGGCCAGGCCGAACACCCAGGTCGCCACCATGGCCGGGCCCATGATGATCCGGTAGAGCTTCAGCTCCATGGTCTGGAAGAGCTTGTCCATCTCGCCGCCGGGCACGGCGTCGGCGTGGTAGGCCAGCAGCCGGGGCAGGTACATGATCCCGGCCATCCAGGCGATCACCGCGATGATGTGCAGGCCGCGCAGCAGATTGTAGTCCACGCCTAAGCTCCCTGGGTTGATCGCCCGCATTTGCCATAGCCGGCGGGGCAAAGCCATGCCCCCTCCGGTGCGGCGCCGCCACCGCGCGCCAGGGCATGGGTCACGGTCTGGGCCAGGGCGGCGATGAAGGCCTGGTCAACGCCGAGCGCCGGGGCCCGCAGATAGGGGGCGACCCCCTGGTTCTCGGCCAACTCGGCATATTCGTGGTCCAGCTCCACCAGGGTCTCGATGTGCTCGGAGACGAAGGCGATGGGCGACAGCAGCAGGCCGACCCCTTGCTCGCCGGCGATGTGGATCTCCTCCACGGTCGAGGGGCCGATCCACTTCATGGGGCCGACCCGGCTCTGGTAGCAGACGCGCCAGTCGGGCAGCTCGGGCAGCAGGGCCGCGACGGCCGCCGCCGTAGCCTCGACCTGGGCCTGGTAGGGATCTCCGCCCTTGATCACCTTTTCCGGCAGGCCGTGGGCGGAGAACAGCAGGCGGACCTTGGCGGGCCGGCCGGCGTCGATCCAGGTCTTGCGGATCGTCTCGGCGTGGGCGGCGATCACCCCTTGCGCGGTCGGATAGCAACAGACGGTGCGGGTGCGGCCGGGACCTTTGTAATTCTTCGCCCAGTCCTGCAGGGACGAGGCCGTCGTGGTGGTGGAGAACTGCGGATAGAGCGGCAGCAGGACGATCTCGTCGGGGGCGAAGGCCGCCACCTCCTTCGCCGTCTGGTCTGCGAAGGGCTTCCAGTAGCGCATGGCGATAAAGGCCTTCACCGTCAGGTCGGGACGGGCGCTGGCGAGGGCCGCGTCGAGGGCGGCGGCCTGCTTCTGTGTCTCCGGCAGCAGGGGCGAGCCGCCGCCCATGATGTTGTAGTTGGCCTGGGCCGAGGCCTCGCGGCGCGAGGAGATCAGGGCGGCGATGGGATAGCGCAGCAGGGCCGGGACGCTGATGATCGCCGGGTCCTTGAACAGGTTGTACAGGAACGGCCGCACGGCCTGCGGCCCGTCCGGGCCCCCGAGGTTGAAGAGGACGACCGCGACGCGGCTCACTTGCCGGTCACCCGGCGGATGGTGCGCTCGATGTGCTCGATCGGGGTGTCGGGCAGGACCCCGTGGCCGAGGTTGAAGATATAGGGGCCGGAGTTCCACTGCTCGATCAGGGCGTCGACCCGGGCGTCCAGGGCCGGGCCACCGGCGCGCAGCAGCAGGTTGTCCAGCGCTCCCTGGATGGTCTTGCCGCTGTCCTGGATCTTCTGGCCGAGCACCGCGCTGGCCTGGGTGTCGAGGGCGACGCAGTTGACCGGGACCCGGGCGGCGTAGTTCTCCACCAGGGCGCCGGCGCTACGCGGGAAGCCGATGAACGGCACGTCGACCCCAGCGGCGCGGACCTTCTCGATGATGGCGGTGTGCGGCTTGATGACGATGCGTTCGAAGACGTCCTCGGCCAGGCCCTCGGCCCAGCTCTCGAAAAGCTTCAGAACCTGGGCGCCGGACCTGGCCTGCATCACCAGGTAACGGGCGGTGCTCTCCACCAGGACGTCCAGCAGGCGGTCGAGCTTCTCCGGGTGCTGGTAGGCGTAGGTCCGGGCGCCGGAGCGGTCGGAGCCGCGGCCCTCGATCATGTAGGTGGCTACGGTCCAGGGGGCGCCGGCGAACCCGATCAGGGCGCGGTCCGGCTCCAGCTCGGCGCGCACGCGCGACAGCGTCTCGCCGATGGCCGACAGCCGACCGGTGGAGGCCTCGATCTGGTCAGCCATGCTTTCGATGGACGGAAGTTCGCCCAGACGGGGACCTTCGCCCGCCTCGAACCAGACCTCCTGGCCGAGCGCCTGGGGGATCAGCAGGATGTCGGCGAAGACGATGGCGGCGTCCAGGGGGAAGCGGCGCATCGGCTGCAGAGTGGCCTCGGCCGCCATCTCCGGATTATGGCAGAAGGCGATGAAGTCCTTCGCCCGGGTCCGCAGCTCCCGGTACTCGGGCAGGGACCGCCCTGCCTGACGCATGAACCAGACCGGCGGGCGGTCCAGGGTTTCTCCGGCGAGCGCCCGGAGCAGGCGGGGTTCTGAACTGTTGGACATGGAGGGCGTTAAACCGGCTTCGAGGCTCGGGCTCAAGCCCGCCTGTTCTTCCTCGCCTGCCTTCTACCTTTCTAAGAAATAGAATCTTGGATGAAGAGGTAGCGGTAGGGCCTGGGCAAGCCGGGGACAAAGCCCAGTGTCGCACCCGCTTTTCGACCCCCTTTCCCCAGCCAACGGCAGCTTTCTCCGCAGGGCCAAGGCGCCGCTGTGGATTGTGTTAATGAAGTCTTAACGTGCTGATCGGCCTTAACGATTCATTAACCCCAAGGCTCCGGTTCGGGTGAACGAACAGGAGTCATTCGCCGCGCGCCTGGCGCCGTCGTCGGACAACGCGCGCCGCAGGGACAGCTGATCCACGACCCCCGGGCAAACCCCGCGAACGGCGCCCGTTATCCGCAGGCCCGGTGATCGACGCGCGAATTGGCCGCGGCTATCCCCAAGCGGGCCCGGCTTCGCTAAGAAGGTATCGACTCCTCTATCCCCAGATATTTCGACGCACCCGCCAACGGCGACCCGGATCCGATGACCACAGCCTCGCGCTTCGCCACCTATTTTCATGTGCACCTGGTCTCCGACTCCACCGGCGAGACCCTGAACGCCATGGCGCGCGCGGTCTGCGCCAGGTTCGAGAACGTTCTGCCCATCGAGCACATCTACGCCCTGGTCCGCTCGCCCCGGCAGCTGGAGCGGGCGCTCACCGATATCGAGGCCGCGCCCGGCGTGGTGATCCACACCATCGTCGACGATGAGCTGCGGGCGGCCCTGGAGGAGGGCTGCCGAAAACTGGACATGGCCTGCATCCCGGCCCTCGACCCTCTGGTCTCGGCCCTGTCGCGTTATCTGGGGGCGGCGCTGACACGGCGGGTGGGCGTGCAGCACGCCCTGGACAACGACTATTTCAACCGCATGGACGCGCTCAACTACGCCATTGGCCACGACGACGGCCAGGGCGGCCAGGACCTGGACCAGGCCGACGTGGTCTTGGTGGGCGTGTCGCGCACGTCGAAGACTCCCACCTGCATCTATCTGGCCCACCGCGGGGTGCGGGCCGCCAATGTGCCCCTGGTTCCGGGCCGGGCGCCGTCGGAGAAGCTGCTGACCCTGAAGAACGCCCTGATCGTCGGCCTGACCATCTCGCCCGACCGGCTGATCCAGATCCGCCGCAACCGGCTGCTCAGCCTGAAGGAAGATCGCGACTCCAGCTATATCGACATCGAGGCGGTCCGGCAGGAGACCGTCCTGGCGCGCCGGCTCTATGAGCGGATGGAATGGCCGGTGATCGACGTCACCCGCCGCAGCGTCGAGGAGACGGCCGCCGCCGTGCTCAACCTGCTGAACGGCGGGCACGGCCAGATCGAGGTGCTGGGATGAGCGGTCATCAGATCATCCTGGCCTCCAAGAGCGCAGCCCGCACCGCCGTGCTCAAGGGCGCGGGCGTCCCCTTCGAGACCGCCGTCTCTGGCGTCGACGAGGAGGCGGTCAAGACCGCGATGCTGGGCCAGGGCGGCACGCCCCGCGACGTGGCAGACGCCCTCGCCGAGCTGAAGGCCGTTAAGATCTCGCGGGGCCGGCCAGGCTTCGTGATCGGGGCCGACCAGACCCTGGAGTTCGAGGGCGGGCTTTACGACAAGGCCGAGACGGTGGAGGCGGCGCGCGAGCGGCTGAAGCTGCTGCGCGGCAAGCCGCACAGGCTGCATTCGGCGGTGGTGGTGGCCCGGGATGGCCAACCGATCTGGCGCGAGGTGGCCACCTGCACCCTCACCATGCGCGAGTTCAGCGACGATTTTCTGGAGGCCTATCTGATCGCCGAAGGCGATGAGGCCCTGGGCTCGGTGGGCTGCTACCGGCTGGAGAGCCATGGCTCGCAGCTGTTCTCCAAGATCGAGGGCGACTATTTCGCCATCCTCGGCCTGCCCCTGCTGGGCCTGCTGGACCTGCTGCGCAAGCACGGGGCGCTGTCGGCATGACCAGGATCACCGGCGCCACCGTGGTGGCGGGTGTGGTGGGCCACCCGATCGCCCACTCGATGAGCCCGATCCTGCACAACGCATGGCTGGCGGCGGCGGGGATCGACGGCGTCTATGTGCCCTTCGACGTCTCTCCGGAGAATTTCCCGAGCTTCATCAAGGGCCTGCGGGGCGGCTCGCTCGCCGGCCTCAACGTCACCGTGCCCTTCAAGACCCAGGCCCTGGCCCTGGCCGACCAGGTCAGCGAGCGGGCGCGCCTGGCTCAGGCCGCCAATGTCCTAGTGTTCGGGCCAGACGGCGGGATCCTGGCCGACAATACCGACGGGCTGGGCCTGCTGACCGCCTTCGAGGTCCAGGCGCCAGGCTTTGATCCCGCCGCAGCGCCGGTGGCCATACTGGGAGCGGGCGGCGCGGCGCGAGGCGCGGCGGCGGCCTTCCTCAGCGCCGGCGCCCGCGACATCCGCATCATCAACCGCACCGTGGCCCGCGCCGAAGAGATCGCCGCCGATCTGGGCGGTTGCGTCCGCGCCTATGGGCTGGACCAGGCCGGGCCTGGTTTTGACGGTGTCGGCGCCCTGATCAACGCCACCTCGGCCGGGCTGTCGGGGGCGGGGGTGCTGGACGTGCCGATCGCAGCGACGCCGCGAAGCGCCGTGGTTATGGACATGGTCTACAAGCCGCTGCTCACCCCGTTCCTGGCGCAGGCCCAAGCCCTGGGTCGCCCCACCGTGGACGGACTGGAAATGCTGATCGGCCAGGCCATACCGGCCTTCCACGCCTTCTTCGGCCAGCCGCCCCCCGAAGGCGTCGATGTCCGAACCCTCGCCAAGCAAGCCCTGGGACTTTGAAACAATGCTGATGATCGGGCTGACCGGCTCCATCGGGATGGGGAAATCCACCACCGCGGCCATGTTCCGCGACGCGGGCGTGCCCGTCTACGACGCCGACGCCGTGGTGGCCGACCTCTATCTGAAGGGCGGCGCCGCCGTCGAACCCCTGGAGGCGGCCTTTCCAGGCGTGACCAAGGACGGCGCCGTCGATCGCGAGGCGCTTCGCCAGCGGGTGCTGGGAGACGACGCGGCCATGGCCAAGCTGAACTCGGTGGTCCACCCGCTGATGGGGGCTGACCGCGCAGCCTTCTTCGCCCGCGCCCAGGCGGCCAAGGCCGACATGGTGGTGATGGACATCCCCCTGCTGTTCGAGACCAAGGGCCACCTCAACATGGACGCCGTGGTGGTGGCCTCGGCGCCGGAAGACCAGCAGCGCGCCCGGGTCCTGGCCCGGCCCGGCTGGACCGCAGAGCGTCTCGACGACATCCTCAAGCGCCAGCTGCATGACAGCGAGAAGCGCAAGCTGGCCCATTTCATCGTCGAGACCGGCCAGGGTCTGGATCACGCACGGGCCCAGGTGCACGAGATCATCGCCACACTGAGGGACCCGGCGCGTCGTCCCCAGGCAATCGGCCCTGCGACCTGAGGCCAGGTTGAAACCCGGTTCGAAGCGCGGCATCTAGGGTCATGGCCCGCGAAATCGTCATGGACACCGAGACGACCGGCTTCGAGCCGCACCTCGGCCACCGGCTGGTGGAAATCGCCTGCCTGGAGATCGAGGACTTCCTGCCCACCGGCCGGCACTTCCACGTCTATATCGATCCCGAGCGCGACATGCCGCCGGACGCCGAGCGGGTGCACGGCCTGTCGGCCACCTTCCTGCGCGGCAAGCCGAAGTTCGCCCACCCCGAGGTCAGCCACGCCTTCCTGGAGTTCGTCGGCGACGCCCCGCTGATCGCCCATAACGCCACCTTTGACCGGGCCTTCATCAATCACGAGCTGGGGGTCTGCGGCCTCAACATCGTCGAAGACCACCGCTGGATCGACACCCTGGCCCTGGCGCGCAAGCGCTTCCCTGGCATGGCCAACTCGCTGGACGCGCTCTGCAAGCGCTTCAAGATTTCGCTCACGGAGCGGGAAAAGCACGGCGCCCTGATCGACGCCCGCCTGCTGGCCGCGGTCTATCTGGAGCTGAAGGGTGGCCGCGAGCGGAGCCTGGAGCTGATGACCCAGGCCATGGACACCGCCGCCTATGCGGTGGCCAATCCCTCGGTCTACGGCGCCCGGCCCCGGCCGCTGGCGTCGCGCTCCACCGACGCCGAGCGGGAGGTCCACGCAGCTTTCATCCGCGAGGTGCTGAAGAACGACGAGCTCTGGGTGCGGTTCGGGCTGTAAACACAGCCGCTCAGCCCGGCGAAGGCCGGGGCCCAGGTCGTAGGTCACGACCTGGGATCAAATTCTGAAAGCGGCGGATGAATCTGGGTCCCGGCCTTCGCCGGGATGAGCGGATTCTCTTACGCGTTGCCGATCTGCGGGGCGCCCTCGGCCTGGGCTCGGCGGGCGGCGTAGACGCCGGCGAAGTCGATCGGGTCCAGCAGGAAGGGCGGGAAGCCGCCGTCCGAGGTGACGTCGGCGATCACCCGGCGGGCGAAGGGGAACAGGAAGCGCGGGCATTCCACCAGCAGCACCGGTTCCAGCTCCTCCTGCGGCACGCCGGCGATCTCAAAGACGCCGCCATAGAGCAGCTCGACGTGGAAGACCGGGCCGTCGTCGCGGGAGGCGCGGGCCGAGAGCTTAAGATCCACCTCGAAGAAGCCGTCGTCGCGACCCCGGGCGTTCATTTCCACGCCCATGTCGATGGAGGGCTGGCTGGCGCCGGCCCGCAGGCTGTCGGGGGCGCGCGGGTTCTCAAAGCTGAGATCGCGGATAAATTGGGCGAGAATCCGGATTCCGGGCTCGGGCAGGCCGATTTCGGCGCCGTTTTCCTGGCCGGCCGCGTCAGTGTCGCTCATGGTGGCGAAGATTCCGTGCTCTAAGGACGTCCATTCACGCCCTGTTTGGGACCGGCGCTGCTATCATGCGACTTTCGCCGATGCAACGTCGCCCCTGACGGGGGCGTTGCAACGTCCTATATTAGGCTCCACCCCCCGTCTCCAACGAAGCGATAGTGTTTTGCCGATCTTAGAGCTGATCATCTTTGCAGGCCTCGCGGTCGTCGTGCTGTTCCAGCTCTATTCGGTGCTGGGCCGCAGGGTTGGCCGGCAGCCGGAGGACAACGCGGGCGATCCAGCCCTGGCCACCGTCAAGCCCGCGCGGCTGGAGGGCGACGAGCCCCAGGCCGCCGAGGCCGCCGAGGGCGTGGCCCTGTCAGGCCTGGCCGCCGTGCGCGCCCGCGACGCGAACTTCGACCTTGGCCGCTTCCTCGGCGGGGCCAAGGGCGCCTATGAGATGATCGTCACCGCCTTCGCCGCTGGCGACCGCGACACCCTGCGCAACCTGCTGGCGCCCGGCATCCTGGCCAGCTTCGACGCCGAAATCGCCCGGCGCGAGGCCGAGGGCCGCACCGAGCTGGTGGAGTTTTCCCATCCGCCCCGCGCCGACCTGGAAAAGGCCGACGTGAACGGGGACACCGCCCAGGTCACTGTCCGCTTCCTGGCCGAGTTCCGCAGCCGCACCAAGGGCCCCGAGGGCGAGGGCGTCGATGATCGCCGCACGGCCGAACTCTGGACCTTCGAACGCAATCTTAAGAGCCGCGACCCCAACTGGACCCTCGTCCGCGTCGACGCCGCCGAGGCGTAGGACCTTATCCCGGCCCCCGGCCGTTCCAGCCCGGAGTCCGTCGTGGCCCCACTAAAAATTCTCCTGGCCAGCCTCTGCGCCCTGACCCTGGCCGCCTGCGCCACCGCCAAGCCGGGTCCCGCGCCGCGTCCGGGACCCCGCCCGACCCCCGCGCCGGCTCCCGCCCCCGTCCTGGAGCAGTTCAGCGACCTGCCGGGCTGGGCGGCCGACGATCACGCCGCCGCCTTCGAGGCCTACCGATCCACCTGCGGCGCGGCGCGGGACGCGGCCATGGGGGAGATCTGTCGCCGGGCGCGGGCGCGGCCCCTGCTCTCCGGGCCTGAGGCGCGGGCCTTTTTCGAAGACAATTTCCGCCCCGAGGCGGTGCCGGGCGAAGGCGTCCTGACCGCCTATTACGCGCCGGAGTATGAGGCGCGCGCGCGCCCCGACGCCGAATTCTCCGCGCCCGTACGGCCCAAGCCCGTCGACCTGGTGTCCAGCGGCCAGGGCGGCCGCGACGCCCAGCAGCGGGGGCCGGACGGCAAGCTCGGCCCCTATCCCGACCGCACGGCCATCGAAACCTCGCCCCCGACCCAGGTGCTGGCCTGGATGCGGCCCGAGGAGCTGTTCTTCCTGCAGGTCCAGGGCTCGGGCGTGGTCACCTATCCGGACGGCCGGCGGGTCAAGGTGCTGTTTGCGGCCACCAATGGCCGGACCTTCACCGGCATCGCCAATCCCATGCGCGACCGCGGGCTGCTGGCGGCCAACAACACCTCAGGCGAGGCGATCCGCCAGTGGCTGGCCGATCATCGTGGGCCCGAGGCCGACGCGATCATGCGGCTGAACCCGCGCTACGTCTTCTTCACCACCGCTCCGGACGACGGACGCCCGCCGGTGGGCTCGGCCGGGATCCCCCTTCCCACCGGCCGCGCCATCGCGGTGGACCCGAGCCGGCACGCCAGCGGCGAGCTGTTCTGGATCGACGGAGTCGCCCCGATCCTCAACGGCGCCTTCCCCACCTACCGGCGGCTGGTGACGGCGCTGGACGTCGGCGGGGCGATCAAGGGTCTCGTGCGCGCCGACCTGTATCTGGGCCAGGGCCAGCGCGCCGGGACCGAGGCCGGCCGCGTGCGCCATACCCTACGAATGCACCGCCTGGTCCCCAGGGTCGGTCCGGGCCGGTGAAACGGCCGATCCGGCCCGACGAGCAAAGGCTGTGGTCCATGGTGGCGGCCACGGTCCACCCCATGCCGGGCCGCACGGTCTCCAAGGCCGAGCGCGACGCCCTGGCCGCCCAGATCGACCGCAATGCGCCGGCCGCGCGCATCCCCATCCCCGAAAAGCCCGCGCCCAAGCGGCCGCCACATCCGTGGCTGGGACCTGAAGACATCGAGCCGCGCCGCAGGCATCGCATCGCCCGGGAACGCGAGGAGATCGGCGGCCGCATCGACCTGCACGGCATGGACCAGATGCAGGCGAAATCCGCGCTCGAGGGCTTCGTGCTCAGCGCCTGGAACCGCGGCGACCGCGCCGTCCTGGTGATCACCGGCAAGGGCGCGCGCGGGGACGGGGTGTTGCGCCGCATGACCCCGGAATGGCTGTCGAGCCCGGCCCTGCGCGAGGTTGTCGCCGGCATCTCCGAGGCCCACCGCAATCACGGCGGCGAGGGCGCGCTCTATGTGGCCCTGAAACGCAAGAGCCGAGGCTAAACCCCGGCCGACAGGGGCAGTTCCTCCTCGGCGTCCTCCTCCAGACTCCACTCCGCCGCCACCGTGGTGACGGCCACGTCGGCGGTGACGTTGCCGATGGTGCGGGAGATGTCGGGCAGGGTCTCCACCGCCAGCAGCAGGGGCAGGAGCTCCATCGGCACCCCCATGGCCATGGAGATGGGACCAAGCGTGGTGAAGAAGGTCACGGCGCTGGCGATGCCGACGGCGGCCAGGCTGACCGTGGCGGCCACCAGCACGCCCACCAGCATCACCAGGGGGCTCAGGGGCACGCCGTAGATGTGGGCCACATAGATCACCACGGCCATGTTGCCCGCTGGGCTGGTCATGCGGAACAGGGCCACGGCCATGGGCAGGACCACGCCGCGCACCTTGTCGGGGACCCCCAGCTTCTGGGCGGTCTCCAGCATGGCCGGCAGGGAGGCCAGGGACGACTGGGTGGAAATGGCGACCGCCTCCACCGGGATCATGGCGCGGACAAAGGCCATCAGGGGCACCTTGCCGAACACCACCGCCAGGATGACGGCGAAGACCGCCATGCTGAGGCACATGATCGAGACGATGACCACGTAGTGGCTGAGCACGCCGACGGCTCCCAGGCCCGTGCGGGCGCCGGTGACCAGGGCCAGGGCGAAGACTCCGAAGGGCGCGGCCCACAGCACCCAGTGCACCAGGGTCATCATGGTGTCCCGCACCGCGTCGAAGAACCCGAACAGCGAGGCGCGCTTGGCCGCCGCGATCCGGGTGGCGGCCATGCCGAACACCAGGGCGAAGACCACCAGGGGGGCCATGGCCCCGTCGGCGGCCACCTTCACCGGATTGGTGGGGATGAAGCTCTTGACCATTTCCTGGATGGTGGGGGTCGGGGGAATCTCGCCGTTGGCGGTGTCGGCCGAGGCGCGCAGGGCCTGGGCGGCCTCCACGGGCGCGGGCCAGAGCGCCAGCAGGGCCGGGGTGGCGATGGCTGCGAAGCTGGCCGACAGCACCAGCAGCACCGCGAAGAGGCCCAGGGTCTTGGCCGCGTCGCCGCCGGCCCGGGCGGTGTCGGCGGCCTGGGCGACCCCCGTCACCAGCAGGGCGAAGACCAGGGGGATGATGGTCATCCGCAAGGCGTCGAGCCAGACCCCGCCGGCCGGCTCGGCCACCGCGATGATCTGAGGCGCGTAGTCGGGGAGGTAGGCCGCCACGGCGGCGCCGGCGCCGAGGCCGGCCACGAGGCCGAGGAGTACGCGGGTCGTCAGGGTCATGGGGCAGGTTCACCGGGCCAGCGCGTCCGCGCCAGCAAAAAAACCGCCGTGGGCCCGCCG
Organism: Phenylobacterium sp.; assembly: GCF_030693625.1. Lineage (GTDB taxonomy): Bacteria > Pseudomonadota > Alphaproteobacteria > Caulobacterales > Caulobacteraceae > Phenylobacterium > Phenylobacterium ferrooxidans. Next base: position 60,904 of record NZ_JAUYAF010000027.1, on the reverse strand, counting down.
GTTCCCTAGTCGGGCAGGGCGAAGGCGACGATCTGGTCGCCGCGCCTGGTGTCGGACTTGGAATGGCCGCCGGCGGCGATCACCACATACTGGCGGCCCTTCCAGACATAGGTCATGGGGGTGGCCTGGCCCCCGGCCGGCAGGCGGCCCTTCCACAGCTCCTTGCCTGTGCCGGCGTCGAAGGCGCGCAGGTAGTTGTCCATGGCCGCGCCGATGAAGACCAGGCCGCCCCCGGTGACGATGGGGCCGCCGAAATTGGGGGTGCCGGTCCCCCGCATCAGGACCTGAGAGCCGGGCGCCAGGTCCCGCGTGGTCCCCAGGGGCACGCGCCAGAGCACCCGGCCGTCGTGCATGTCGATGGCCGAGAGCTCGCCCCAGGGCGGGGGGTTGCAGGGCAGGCCGAGCGGCGAGCGGAGCAGTTCGCGCTTCATGCCGTAGCGGGCCCCGGCGTTGGGGCTGATCTCCAGATCGGGCTGGGCCTCGCGGGCGGCCTTCACGGTCTGCGCCGGGATCAGGGTCACCTTGTGCAGGGCGCTGGAGGTGTTGGCGTAGACGATCTGGCGAGCGGGATCGAAGGCGACGCCGCCCCAGTTGGAGCCGCCGCCGGTGAAGGGATAGATGATGGTCCCCCGGGTGGTGGGCGGGGTGTAGAGCCCCTCGTTGCGGGCGCCCTCGAGCAAGCGACGGCAGGCCGCGCGGTCCCAGGGGGTGAGCCCGAAGGCGTCCTGCGGGCCGATCTTGTCTGGCGCCAGGGACTTGGGCGCGATCGGAAAGGGCTGGGTCGGGGACAGGGTTTCCCCCAGCGCGCCGCCCTGGGGAACCGGGCGCTCCACCACCGGGATGACGGGGGCGCCGGTGTCGCGGTTCAGCGTGAAGAGCAGGCCCTGCTTGGTGGTCTGGATCACGGCGGGCGAGGTGACGCCGCGATAGGTGACGGTGGCCAGGGTCGGCTGGGCCGGGACGTCATAGTCCCAGACGTCGTGATGGGTGGTCTGGAAGCCCCAGGCCAGCTCGCCGGTGGCGGCCTTCAGCGCCACCACGGAATTGGCGTGCCCGCCGTCCCCGGGCCGGGCGGCGCCGTAGAAGTCCGGGCTGGCGCTGGAGGTGGGCAGAAAGACCAGGCCCCGGGCCTCGTCCACCGACATCGGCGCCCAGACATTGGCGGCGCCGGCGCGGACCTGCGGCCGGACGCTGTCGAGCGGATCAAACCGCCACGTCAGCTGGCCGGTCACCGCGTCGAAGGCGTGGACCGCGCCGGAGGTCTCGTCGACCTTCTGATTGTCGTCGATGGAGGAGCCGGTGATCACCAGCCCTCGCGTCACCACCGGCGGCGAGGTGATCTGGGCGCCGCCGGGGCGGGTCAGCTTCACGCCGGGAATGGCGGGGACCCAGCCCCCCGTCCCGAAACCGCGACAGGCCCGGCCGGTGGCGGCGTCCAGGGCGAACAGCCGCCGGTCGTTGGTGTTCATGAAGATCCGCTCGGCGCAGGGCGCGCCCTGCGGCGCGGCGGGGTTCCTCCAATAGGCCAGGCCCCGGCAGGTGTAGTCGTTGGGGTAGTCGACACCGGTGGCGATCTTCGGGTCAAAGCGCCACAGCGGCGCGCCGGTGGCCGGCTCGATGGCGCTGGCCGCGTTGAAGGGCGAGCACAGATAGAGCCGGCCCGCCGCCAGGATCGGGGTGACCTGGAAGGAGGCGCGCTCCATGGCGCCGCCCTTGGTCTCCATGTCACCGGTGGAGAAGCTCCAGGCCGGTTTCAGCCGCTTGACGTTCTGCGGCGTGATCTGGGCGGCGGTGGAATAGCGTTGGCCCCCGGCGTCGCCGCCATAGTGGGCCCACCCGGCGTCGGGCGCAGGGGCGACCTGGGGCGCGGAACAGGCGGCGAGGCTGGCGGCGGCGAGCAGGTGCAGGGCGTGTCGGGTCATGCGCCCAGAGGAGCGTCAGAAACCGCTGCGGTAAAGGTGGGTTGGGACGAGCGGCGGACCTGCCGGGACGAACGGCTCTACCGCTTTGGATTGGAGCCGAAAAGGCTCACCGCCAGGCCTGGCCGGCGACGTAGGCGGCGGGCTCGCGGGTCAGGGCCCGGACCGACTGGTCGTCGAGACGGCAGGCGGCGACGGGCAGGCCGCCGGCCACATCGACGATCCTGCAGGTGATGTTCTGGGCGAAGGCCACGGCCATCAGCGAGCCGCGGCTGGCCGGATGGGCGGCGGTCTTCTGCAGGGGCTCCGGCGCGAGCGCGACCTCGACCCACTGGTCAGGGGTGGCGCCGAGCGCCACACACAGGCGTTCGGAGTCCAGCACCTGCAGGACAGGGCCGTGGATTTCCGCGCCGACGTCGGGGGCGGAACCCTGGCAGACCGTCTCGGCGTGGGCGGCGCCTGCGAAGCTGAGCAGGGCTATCGCTCCGATGAGTCCGCTGAGTTTCTGAGGTGTAGACGCCACGACGGCCCCGCCCGGATTAGGATTCTGTTAAAACAATCCACAGGGAGTCGCTTTGTTCCGGGCTGGACCCCAAATGCGTTGCAGGCGTTACTGGGGCGACAAGAGGACCACATGAGCAAGCCGATCACCATCACCATCCCCCACGACCTGGGCGCCGCCGTCGCGCGGCAGCGGATCGAGGAGGGCTTCGGCAAGATCAGCCAGCAGTTCGGCGAGGCCGCCTCCAAGGCCCTGACCAAGACCTGGACCGGCGACCGCATGGACTTCTCGGTGGCCGCCATGGGCCAGCACATCACCGGCCACCTGGACGTTCAGGAGGCCGCGGTGCTGATGACCATCAACCTGCCCAATGTGCTCGCCCTGCTGGCCGGCAAGATCAAGGGCCGGGTCCAGAAGGAAGGCCAGCTGCTGCTGAAGTAGCGGGCGGCCTTAGGCCTCGGCCAGGGCCGCCAGGGTCCGCCGTCGGTAGAGCCACTCGACGCAGGCCAGGATGACCACCGCCAGGACCAGTTCGAAGCCCAGCTCGCTGAGCTTGATGGCGGTCGGCGCGGAGGTGGGCAACAGCACCTCTCCAAACATCGCTACCCCCAGGTTCTGGGTGGCGTGGGCCCCGATCCCGAACTCCAGGCCGCCGAGGCGCAGGGTCGCCCAGGCGAACACCATGCCCAGCAGGGCCCGCGCCGCCAGGGCGCCGGGATCGAACTCCAGGTGGAAGAGGGCGAAGATCACGCCGTTGATCAGCAGCACCAGCCAGACCCGGCGGGTGAAGACGCCCACCTGCTGCAGCAGATAGCCCCGGAACACCACCTCCTCGGCCCACGAGGCGATCAGGAAACCCAGGCTGACGGCGGCCATGTAGATCAGGCGCTGTTTCAGGGGCTCGCCCGCGTCGAGGATCGGCGCCTCGCCGCTCTGCGGCATGAGCACCGAGATCAGGCTCAACGCCAGGATGGCCACCACGCCCGCCGCCGCGCCCCAGGCCAGGACCTGCCAGCGGAAGCGGGGCGCCACGGTGATCCAGCTGCGGAAGGGCCGGCGGAAGATCAGCCGCGCCGCCAGCAGCAGGCCCGCCGCCGCGGCGGCCAGACCGATCCCCACCTCGACGATATAGACGCTGGACTTCAGCAGGCGTGGCAGGTCGCCCAGCTCCCCGCCGACGACATTGAGCGGCACGCCAAGGGCCCGACCCGCGCCGAACACCGCCAGGATCACCGCGAAGCTCGCAGCGATGGCGGCCACCGGGCCGGCCAGCGCCATCAGGGCCACCCGGCGCCCGTCTCGGTCGCGGGGCGTCGTCTGCGCGAGGAAGGGCGGCGTCGCGCGGCCGGCGAGCACGTCGAGGGCGGGGATCATCAAGGGCCAGGTTAGCGCGGCCCGCGCACCTCGACTATGGTGGCGCCATGCGCGTCGCTGCTTTCGCCGTCACCGTCACTCTTTTGTTCGCCTCCCTGTCGCTGGGCGCCGCCCAGGCCGCCGACCGCGGCGTCATGCAGGACAAGGACACCTTCCGCGACGCGGCCATGGCCCCGCTGGAGGACCTGAATCTCAAGCAGAAGGGCATTCCCGATGTCCTGCTGCGGGCCCGCGCCGATCCCTATGACATGGAGGGCCTTTCCCGCTGCGAACCCATCGCCGGCGAGATCGGCCGGCTGGATGCGGCCCTGGGCCCCGATCTCGACGAGGCGCCCCCGCCCGACACCCGGACCCGCGCCGAGAAGGTGGGCGGGGCGATCAAGGACGCCGGCATCTCCGAACTGCGCAGCGAGAGCCGCAGCCTGCTGCCGTTCCGGGGTTGGGTCCGCAAGCTCACCGGCGCCGCCCGCCACGACAAGAAGGTCCAGGCCGCGATCCGCGCCGGCGAGGTGCGCCGGGGCTATCTGAAGGGCGTGGGCATGCGCATGAACTGCGCTCCGCCCGCCGCCCCCAGCTGGTTCGTCCCGACCCCGCCGCAGAGCGTGGTGGAGAAGGTGATGGGCCAGTCCTTCGACGGTCTCTGGGCGCGGATCACCGCCTGGTTCTGGAGCTGGTGGCCGTTCTGACCGCTCTTCCTCCCGCAAGCGGGAGAGGAGAAGGGCCTAGGTCTCCGACTTGCGTCGCCAGGCCTTTTCTTCCAGGCCCGAGCGGCCTTCGCGGCTTTCCAGCCAGGCGGCGACGTCGTCCAGGCTGACGCCGGCGGCGGCCAGGACCACCAGGAAATGGTACATCAGGTCGGCGCTCTCGGCGGCCAGGCCGTCCCTGTCCTTCTGGACCGCGGCGATCACCACCTCGACAGCCTCCTCCCCCAGCTTCTTGGCGGCGCGCTCCACGCCTTCCGACAGCAGCTTGGCGGTATAGGAGCTCTCGGGGCTGGCGCCCTTGCGCGTCTCGATGGTGGCGGCGAGGCGGTCGAGGGTCTCGGAAAAGCGGCTCATGCGAAGGCCTCCGTCAGGCGGACAGGAATGTGGGCGGCGGCCATGGCGCGCTTGACCTCGCCGATGGAGACTTCACCGAAATGGAAGATCGAGGCGGCCAGGACGGCGTCGGCGCCGCCCTTGGTCACGGCCTCGACCATGTGGGCCGCGCTGCCGGCGCCGCCCGAGGCGATCACCGGCACGTTCACCGCCGCGGTCATGGCGGCCAGCAGCTCGATGTCATAGCCGGTCTTGGCGCCGTCGCGGTCCATGGAGGTCAGCAGGATCTCGCCCGCGCCGCGCTTCACCGCGTCGACGGCGTAGTCCACAACGTCCAACCCCGTCGCGGTGCGGCCGCCATAGGTATAGACCTCCCAGCCGTCGTTGCGTCCGCCGGAGCCGTTGCGCGCCGTGCCGTGCTTGGCGTCGATGGCCACCACCACGGCCTGGGAGCCGAAGGCGTCAGCGCAGGCGCTGATCAGGTCGCGGTTCTCCACGGCGGCGGTGTTGACGCTGATCTTGTCGGCCCCGGCCAGCAGCAGACGCCGGGCGTCCTCCACCTGGCGGATGCCGCCCCCCACCGACAGCGGCATGAAGCAGACATCGGCGGTGCGGGCGATGACGTCGAGGATGGCGCCGCGTCGCTCGTGACTGGCGGTGATGTCCAGGAACATCAGCTCGTCGGCGCCGGCGGCGTCATAGGCCCGCGCCTGCTCGACGGGATCGCCGGCGTCGCGCAGGGCCACGAAGTTCACGCCCTTCACCACGCGGCCGTCCTTGACGTCCAGGCAGGGGATGACGCGAACCTTCAGCATCAGGCGGCGACCTTGAGGGCCTCAGCCGGGTTGATGGCGCCGTTGTAGAGCGCCCGGCCCAGGACGGCGCCCGCGATCGGCACGCCCTTGCGCGCCCGCAGACGCACGATGTCGTCGACGCTGGCCAGGCCGCCGGCGGCGATCACCGGGATGTTCACCGCGTCGGCGATGGCCCCGAAGGCTTCGACATTGAAGCCCATCACCGTGCCGTCGCGGTCGATGTCGGTGATGATCAGGGCGCCCACGCCGGCGTCCTCGAAGCGCTTGGAGACGGTGACGGCGTCGAGGTCGGAGCTCTCGGTCCAGCCCTGCGTCGCCACCTTGCCGGCCCGCACGTCGACGCTGACGGCGATCTGCTCGGGCCATTCGCGGGCGCAGGCCTTGACGATCTCGGGCTCGGTGACGGCGATGGTGCCCAGGATCACCCGGGAGACGCCGGCCTCGATCCAGCGTTCGACGTCCTTCATGGAGCGGATGCCGCCCCCCAGCTGTACGGGGATGGAGACGCTTTCGAGGATCGCCTCGACGGCCTTCTCATTGATCGCCCGGCCCTGGACGGCGCCGTTCAGGTCGACGACGTGGACCCAGTGGAATCCGCTCTCCACGAACTGCCGGGCCTGGTCGGCGGGGGAGGCGTTGAAGACGGTGGCGGTGGTCAGGTCGCCGTGCAGCACGCGCACGCACTGGCCGTCCTTCAGATCGATCGCGGGATAGAGGATCACGGACGCCACTCCAGGAATCGCGCCAGGAGGGCAAGCCCGGCGCTCTGCGACTTTTCAGGGTGAAACTGTACGCCCGCGACATTGCCCTTGGCGACAGCCGCTGGGAAACGGCCGCCGTGGTCGACCCAGGCGGCGACGTCTGTCTCGTCGTCCGGGTAGAAGGCGAAGGAGTGGGTGAAATACATCGGCGCGTCACCGATCCCGGCGATCAGGTCGGGGCCGTGGGGCGAAACCAGGGTGTTCCAGCCCATGTGCGGGATCTTGGCGGTGGCGTCGGAGGGTTCGACCCGCCGCACATCGCCGGCGATCCAGTCCAGCCCGCGGGTCTCGCCGAACTCCAGGCCGCGTGACGCCAGCAGCTGCATGCCGACGCAGATGCCCAGGAAGGGTTGTCCCTTGGTGCGGACGGCCTGGGTCATCGCCTCGATCAGGCCAGGACGCTCGGAAAGCGCGGTCATGCAGGCCGAGAAGGCCCCCACGCCGGGCAGGACGATGCGGTCGGCGTTGGCCACCGTCTCGGGGTCACAGGTGACCACGATCTGGCTCGCGCCGTCGGCGGCCTTCACCAGGGCCTTTTCGGCCGAGCGAAGGTTGCCCGACCCGTAGTCGATCAGGGCGACATTCTGCATGGATCAGATCCTACAGGACGCCCTTGGTCGACGGAGCGTGACCATGGGTCTTGGGGTCGAGTTCGACGGCGGTGCGCAGGGCGCGGGCCAGGGCCTTGAAGCCGCTCTCGGCGATGTGGTGGCTGTTGTCGCCGTAGAGGGTTTCCAGATGCACGCAGGCGCCCAGGTTCATGGCGAAGGCGTGGTGGAATTCCTTGAACAGCTCGGTGTCGAACTCGCCGATCTTCGGGGTCTTGAACGCGACCTTCCAGATCAGGTACGGGCGATTGCAGAGGTCGAGGGCGCAGCGAGTCAGGGTTTCGTCCATCGGCACATAGGCGTGGCCGAAGCGGTAGATGCCCTTGAAGCCGTCCAGCGCCTGCCGGATGGCCTGACCGATGACGATCCCGGTGTCTTCCACCGTGTGGTGAAAGTCGATGTGCAGGTCGCCCTTGGTGCGGACGTAGAGGTCGATCCCGCTGAATCGCGCCAGACCGTCCAGCATGTGGTCAAAGAAGCCGATGCCGGTCTCGACATCGGACACGCCGGAGCCGTCCAGATCCACGCGGACCGTGATCTGGGTTTCCTTGGTGTTGCGGACGACTTCGGCCGTGCGGGCCATGGGCTTAGAGTCCTTTCGACGCCGCCAGGTCTTTCAGATTGACCAGGGGGCGCGGGCCGTAGTGCGAGATCACTTCCGACGCCGCCAGCGATCCGAGCTGGCCGCAGACGTTCAGCGGCCGGCCCTTGGCGAGACCGAACATGAAACCGGCTGCGTATTGGTCGCCCGCGCCGGTCGTGTCCACGACTTTTTCCACAGGATAGGCCGAAACGTCCAAGGTCTGCCCGGCCGCGCAGATGGTGGAGCCGGCCGCGCCGCGGGTGACGGCGGCGATCTTCACCTTGCCGCGCATCTGGGCCATGGCGTCATTGAAGTCGGTGGTCTGGAACATCGCCATCAGTTCGGTGTCGTTGGCGAAGACCAGGTCGACCTGGCTCTCGATGAAGCCCAGCAGGGCCTCGCGGTGGCGTTCCACCACAAAGCCGTCCGACAGGGTGATGGCCATCATCCGGCCGGCGCCCCGGGCCAGGCCCGCGGCCTTGGCGAAGGCGCGGCGCGCGGCCTCGGCGTCGAACAGGTAGCCCTCGAGATAGACGATCTTGGCGCCCTCGATGATTGCGGCGTCCACATCATCGGCCGCGAACTCGGTCGAGGCGCCCAGATAGGTGCACATGGTGCGCTCGCCATCCGGGGTGACGTTGATCAGCGACCGCGCCGTGGCGGGGCCGTCGGTCAGGGGCGGGGTGTCGAAATGGGCGCCGATGGCCCGCATGTCGTGGGCGAAGACGTCCCCCAGCTGGTCCTTGGCCACCTTGCCCATATAGGCCGCGCGGCCGCCGAAGCTGGCGACCCCGGCGATGGTGTTGCCGGCCGAGCCGCCCGAGGCCTCGATGCCTGAGGCCATCTTGCCGTAGAGCTCCACGCCGCGCGCTTCGTCGATCAGCATCATGGCGCCCTTGTCCAGCCCATTGGCCGACAGGAAGTCATCGGTGGCCGGGGCGATCACATCGACGATGGCGTTGCCGATGGCGGCGACGTCGTACAGTTCGGTCATAAGGGCTTTCCGGGGAAACGTAGGCGGGCTGACTACAGGGAAAGACCAGCTTGATCAACGTGAGCGGGGCTTTGCACAGGATAGGGCATGCGGCTTTTTCATTTCAGCGACGATCCGGGCATCGGATGCTTTATCCCCAGGCCGGTTCGGGTCCCCTCGACGCGGCCGCCGGGGCGCGACTGGCTGAACGGCCCGCTGGTGTGGGCCATCGATGAGGTGACGCAGCCGCTATACTTCTTCCCCCGCGACTGCCCCCGCATTGTGCTGTGGGAAGGGCCGACCACCACGGAAGAGGACCGGGCGCGGTGGTTCGGGTCCAGCGACGCGCGGATGATCGCCCATGTGGAGTGGGCCTGGTTCGAGCGCCTGCGTTCCGAACCCCTCTACCGCTACGAACTTCCCGTCGAGGGCTTCGAGGATCTGGCCGACGCCGGCATGTGGGTGGCGCGCCACGCCGTCAGGCCCCTGTCCGTCGAGACCCTCGATGACCTGCCGGCCATGATGGCGGCGCACGGGGTGGAGTTGCGGCTCATGGCCAGCCTGGTTCCGCTTCGGGACGTCTGGTCCACCAGCCTGCACGCCAGCGGGGTGCGGCTGCGACATGCTCAAGGTTGGGCGGCAACTCCTGACGCCTCCACACGTTAGGTCGCCAAGGCGGACCGTCCGCCAAAGCGTTTGGAGGAGCTGCACATGGGCATTCTCAATCAAGACAAGTCCAAGGACGATAAGCTCTCGGTCCAGGAAAAACGGGCTATCAAGGACGCGGAGGTGCCGCACGCCCGCAAGGTCGAGCCGCTGGAGGCGGACGAATTGCCCGACCAGTTGGCGGACAAGGGGCAGGATGCCGAAGACCGGCAGGAAGCCCTGCTGGACGAGGGTCTGGAAGAAAGCTTCCCGGGCAGCGACCCGGTGAGCGTCAAGCGCATCACCTGATCGCGTTTCCGAGTTAAGGCCGATCTTCTCGAAAGATCAGCTTGGCGAGGGGCGGCGGAGAAGCTTCACTGGATCGCATGATCCGCAAGCTCTCCGCCGCCCTTTTCGCGTTTGGCCTGCTGGGCGCCGCACCGGCCCCCGAATGGCGCCCCCTGGACCCCGAAAACCTGCTGGTGATCGACACCACCAAGGGGCGGATCCTCGTTGAGATGGCCCCGGACATGGCGCCGCTGAGTGTGGCCCGGGTCAAGCTGCTGGCCCGGGAAGGTGTCTATGACGGCCTGCAGTTCCACCGGGTGATCGAGGGCTTCGTCAACCAGACCGGCAATCCCGACAACAAGGACGGCGGGGTTTCCCGCCACCCGGACCTGCCGCTGGAGGCGACCTTCAAGCTGAAGATCGCCGGCTACCGGGCGGTGGCCGCGCCGAGCGACGGGACGGTGGGCTTCCTGGGATCGGTCCCCATCGCCACGGTGTCGGGCCAGGAGGCGCTGCGGTCCACCGACGGCGCGATCCGCGCCTGGGGCGCCTATTGCCAGGGCGTCGCCGGCATGGGGCGGCAAGAGGCGCGCAACACCGGCAACAGCGAGATCTTCTTCATGCGCGGCTCCAGCCGGCGCCTGGACCGCGACTACACGGTCTGGGGCAGGATCGTGGTGGGGAGCGACATCAACAGCCTGCTATCGGTGGGCGAACCCCCGGCCGCCCCCGACCGGATGCTGAAGGTGCGGGTGGCGGCCGACATGCCGGCCGCCGATCGGCCACGGCTCTCGATCCTGCGGGACGACAGTCCCGAGTTCCGCGCCCTGGTCCGCCGGACGCGGATCGCCAAGGGGGCGGACTTCTCCATCTGCGACCTGGAGGTTCCGGTCCGCGTCGACCCCTAGGCGAGGCTCACGACCCCGCGAACAGGACCTTCGACGGGCACAGATCGGCGATGGGGCAGTCCTCGCAGCGCGGCCTGCGCGCCACGCAGGTGTAGCGCCCGTGCAGGATCAGCCAGTGATGGGCGCGGGTGAGGTAGGGCTCGGGCACCAGCGCCATCAGGTCGGCCTCCACCTGGTCCGGGGTCTTGCCCGCCGACAGCTTCAGGCGGTGGGAGACCCGGAAGACGTGGGTGTCCACGGCGATGGCCGGCTCGATGCGCAGCTCGTTCAGCACCACGCTGGCGGTCTTCCGCCCCACGCCGGGCAGGGCCATCAGGGCCTCGCGCTCCAGGGGCACCTCGCCGCCATGCTGCTCCATCAGGATGCGGGCGGTGGCGATGACATTCTTGGCCTTGGTGCGGTAGAGACCGATGGAGGCGATGAACGGGATGAGGCCCTCTTCGCCGAGGTGCAGCATCTTGGCCGGGGTGTCGGCCACGGCGAACAGGGCGGTGGTGGCCTTGTTCACCGAGACGTCGGTGGCCTGGGCCGACAGGGCCACGGCGGTCACCAGCTCATAGGGGCTGGCATAGTTCAGCTCGGTGCGCGGATCGTCGCTGAGCGACAGGAAGCGGTGAAAGATTTCCTCCACCCGCGCCTGTTCTGCGGGACTGACGCGCGTCTTCTTCCTCGCCGGGGGTCGGGGGGCTTTGGCCATGGCCGACCATGGTACGCCGCGGGCTGCTTCGCCAAGGCCCAGCGCACGTGGCGCCTGTTTGGACGTCCGCAAATCGCCTAACCTGGCGCGGTCATGGATGATCTGGTCTTCATGGACGCCGAGATCCGGCCCAACCGCAGCCTGTCGCGGCGTGGGTTCGTGGTGCTGATCACGGTGCTGACGGTGCTCAACTGCGCCTCGGCCGCGGTCTTCCTCTCCATGGGCGCGGTCTTCGTGCCGATGTTCCTGGGGCTGGATCTGGTGGCGGTCGTGGTGGCCTTCCTGGTCAGCTTCGCCGCGGCCAAGCAGATCGAGCGGGTCCGGGTCACCGACCGCCAGGTGCAGGTGTTTCAGGAGACCCCGACCTGGAAGAAGCTGATGTGGGAAAGCCCCACGGCCTTCACCCGCGTCACCCTGCTGACCGAGGACGACCACGCGATCGACCTGCGCCTGGCCCTGTCGGGCAAGGAGGCCCCGGTGGCCCGGGCGCTCAGCCCCGCCGAGCGGGCCGAATTCGCCAAGGCCCTCGAGGGCGCGATCTACTCGGCCCGGCGGGCGCGGTTCTAGCGCCCTACAGGATGAACCGCGAGAGGTCGGCGTCCTTGGCCAGGTCGCCGACATGGGCCTGCACATAGTCAGCGTCGATGCTGATGGTCTCGCCCGAACGGTCCGAGGCGGTGAAGCTGATCTCCTCCAGCACCTTTTCCAGGATGGTCTGCAGCCGGCGCGCGCCGATGTTCTCCACCGAACTGTTCACCGCCACGGCAGCGTCGGCCAAGGCGTCGACGGCTTCGCCGGTGAAGGTCAGGGTCACGCCCTCGGTGGCCAGCAGGGCCTGGTGCTGGCGGATGAGGTTGGCCTCGGGCTCGGTGAGAATGCGGCGCATGTCGTCGCGGCTGAGCGGCTTCAGCTCCACCCGGATCGGCAGGCGGCCTTGCAGTTCCGGCAACAGGTCCGAGGGCTTGGCCACGTGGAAGGCGCCCGAGGCGATGAACAGCACGTGGTCGGTCTTCACCGGCCCGTGCTTGGTGGAGACGGTGGTGCCCTCAATCAGGGGCAGCAGGTCGCGCTGGACCCCCTCGCGGGAGACATCGGCGCCGCCTGAGCGTTCGCGGCTGGTGGCCACCTTGTCGATCTCGTCGAGGAAGACGATGCCCTGGTTCTCGGCCAGCTCTATGGCCTCCTGGGTCAGGGCCTCCTGGTCCAGCAGCTTGTCGCTTTCCTCGGCGATGAGCGGAGCGTGGGCCGCGGCGACCGTGGTCTTGTGCGTCTTGGTGCGGCCGCCGAAGGCCTTGCCCATCATCTCGCCGAGATTGAGCATGCCCATCTGCGAGCCCGGCTGGCCCGGAATGTCGAACATCGGCATGCCGCCACCGGTGTCGGCCAGGGTCAGCTCCACCTCCTTGTCGTCCAGCTCGCCGGTCCTAAGCTTCTTGCGGAAGCTCTCGCGGGCGGCGGTGGAGCCGGGGCCGGTCAGGGCGTCGAGGATGCGCTCCTCGGCGGCGGCCTCGGCCTTGGCGCGGACGGCGGCCCGGCGCTTTTCGCGCACCATGGACAGCGAGATCTCCACCAGGTCGCGCACGATCTGGTCCACGTCGCGGCCGACATAGCCGACCTCGGTGAACTTGGTGGCCTCCACCTTCAGGAACGGGGCCTGGGCCAGGCGCGCCAGGCGCCGTGCGATCTCGGTCTTGCCGACCCCGGTGGGGCCGATCAGCAGGATGTTCTTGGGCGTCACCTCGTCGCGCAGGGCCTCAGGCACTCGGCGGCGGCGCCAGCGGTTGCGCAGGGCGACGGCGACAGCCTTCTTGGCCTCGGCATGGCCGACGATGAAGCGGTCGAGTTCGGAGACGATTTCGCGCGGTGAGAATTCGGTCATAGCGCCGTTAGATAGGTACGATCTGGGCGGTTCAAGACGAAGCGGCGGGCCTGAGTCGGATTCCGCCGGCCCGATGCGTCCTTGGGCCAGGATCCAGAGCTGGAGAGAGCCGATGCCGGCGCCCGCCAATACCGACGCCTATCTCGCCACCCTGCCGGCGGCGCAGCGCGAGGCCCTGGAGGTGCTGCGCCGCCAGATCCTGGCCGCCGCGCCGGCGGCTGTTGAATGCATCAGCTACGGCATGCCGGCGGTGCGCCGTCAGGGGGTGCTGGTCTGGTTCGCCGCCGGCAAGGCCCATTGCGCCCTCTATCCCGGTGGCCTGGTGGCGGAATTCGCCGATCGGCTGACCGGCTACCAGACCAGCAAGGGCGCTATCCGCTTCCAGCCGGAGAAACCTCTGCCGCCCCAGCTGATCGCCGACATCGTGGCCCGCCGGATTGAACAGGACCAGGCCGCCGCCGCGGCGCGGGCGGCGAAGAAGAAGCGCTAGGCCTTCGGCGGCGAGGCCAGGATCATGTCGTAGACCAGGCCCCAGCCCTTGGGGCCAAGCTGCCAGATGCGGACATAGTGACCCTGTCGGGCCTGGCTGTCCCGCACCCAGGCGGCGTCGCCATAGGTCCACGCCAAGTCGCCAGCCAGGGAGACCTCCCCGCCCAGGGCGGCGAAGTCGATGGTTCTGGTCCGAGTGGCCAGTTCCGTGGCTTGGGCGTCGGGCGTTTCGCCAGGCGCTGCGCGGGAGCCGGCGACCCGGGCGCCGGAAATCAAGACGGCTTTATAGGCGGCGGCGACCTCGACCCTGGCGGCGGCGGCCAGGGCGGCCTCAGCCTTGCGGACGTCGGCGAGGGCCGATTCCGGGTGCTTGCCCTTGGTGGTCGAGACCGGAAGATAGGCCGGCTGCGAGCCCTGGGGCGCGGCGCTCGAGGCGTCGGAGGGCGGCCCGCCGTCATAGACCCATTTCCACCCGCCATCGGCCTGCTTCTTCCAGACGGTGAAATAATAGCCGCGCAGTTGGCCGTCATAGCTGTAGGGGCCGGTGGTGAAGCCCAGGTCGCCGGACCGCGCGATCCCGGCCCACAGCGGCCACCAGACCAGGGGCGGGCCACCCTTGTCGGGATCCTGCTTCGGGAAGGTCTCGTGCACCTTCTGCACATCGGGCTGGAAGACGATGGCGTCCGGCGCCGAGTGCTTGAGGAAGGCGTCGCGCACGCCCAGCGCCAGGCCATCGGCGGCGAAGGCCCGCTCGGCGGCCACCACAGGGGCGGGGTCGACAGGCGCCGCGAAGGCCGGGGCGGCGGCGAAGGCCAGGAGGGTGAAGAGGGCGACTTTGGACATGACGACAGCTCCCCAGCTTATCGCCCCCTAGCTAGGCCCCACCGCGAGCCCGCCTCAAGTGAAGGATTGGACAGGTCGCTAGAGGATTTCCACCGTCAAATTGCCGTTGGTGTAGACGCAGATCTTGGCGGCGATGGCCATGGCGTCCCGGGCGACCGCCTCGGCGTCCTTGTCGGTCTCCATGAAGGCCAGGGCGGCGGCGAGCGCATAGTTGCCCCCCGAGCCGATGGCCGCGACGCCGGTTTCCGGCTCCAGCACGTCGCCCACCCCGGTGACGGTGAAGATTTTCTCCCTGTCGGCCACCAGCAGCATGGCCTCCAGCTTGCGCAGGTAGCGGTCGGTGCGCCAGTCCTTGGCCAGGTCCACGCAGGCCCGGGCCAGCTGGTCGGGATACTGCTCGAGCTTGGCTTCAAGGCGCTCGATCAGGGTCAGGGCGTCGGCGGTGGCGCCCGCGAACCCGGCGATCACCTTGCCGCCGGCCAGGGCGCGGACCTTGCGGGCGTTGCCCTTGACGATGGTCTGGCCCATCGACACCTGGCCGTCGCCGGCGATGACGGTATGGCCGTCCTTGCGCACGGCTAGGATGGTGGTGCCGTGCCAGTCGGGAAAGTTGCTAGGATTGCTCATGTGAGCCGATGTGAGCAGGCGAGGGGTCTAGGTCAAGGACGATGAGTTTTTCCGACGATGAGGTCGAACGCTATGCCCGCCACCTGGTGCTGCGCGAGGTCGGCGGCCCGGGGCAGCAGCGGCTGAAGGCCGCCCGGGTGCTGATCGTGGGGGCCGGAGGCCTGGGCGCGCCCGCCGCCCTCTATCTCGCCGCCGCCGGGGTCGGGACCCTGGTGCTGGTCGATGCCGACACGGTCGACGTCTCCAACCTGCAGCGCCAGGTGATCTACACCGAGGGCGACGTGGGCCGCTGCAAGGTGGAGGCCGCCGCCGACCGGCTGAAGGCGCTCAACCCCCACGTCAACATCGAGCGCGTTCCGGTCCATCTGGAAGAGGCTAATGCGCGGGGCCTGGTGCGGGGCTGCGACCTGGTGCTGGACGGCACCGACGACTTCACCACCCGCTTCACGGTCAACGCCGCCTGCGTGGCCGAGCACGTGACCCTGGTGTCGGGCGCCATCGGCCGCTGGACCGGCCAGGTCGGGGTCTTCCGCCGCGCCCCCTGCTACCGCTGCCTGGTGCCCGAGGTTCCGCCGGACGCCGAGACCTGCTCGGCCGTGGGCGTGGTGGGGGCGCTGGCCGGGGTGGTCGGGTCGATGATGGCCCTTGAGGCCATCAAGCTGCTCACCGGCGCGGGCGACCCGCTAAACGGCCGCCTGTTGATCTATGACGGCCTGTCCGGCGAAACCCGAACGGTGAAGATCGGCCCCGACCCGGAGTGCGAGGTCTGCGGAGGGCGGGGATCCTAGGCGAAGGCCTTGCCCAGGAAGTCCACGCAGCGCTTCAGCACGTCGAGCTCCATCTCGGGCTCTCAGCCCCATCATCGGGGCCAAGACCCTCCAACAGCTGGACGACAACCTGGCCGCCGTGGACCGAGTGCTGACGCCGGCTGGGATGGGCCACGCTCGACGAAATCAGCGCCATGCAGTCCGAATATCCCGGCCGAATGCTGGAACGCCAGGGCCGCGCCCGCCGGCCCAGGCCGTCTAGCGGGACCCGGGCGCCCGCGCTCCTTCGACGCGGCGCTGGTGATCTTAAGGAGTGGGAAGCCTCCAGGGCGCGTCCCTCCCGACGCGGCCAAGTCTGGCGCGCGTGCGGCCGGGGCCTCCCAATGAAACTCGACGACTTGAAGATCGCCACGAAAATCCTGCTGGTTATGGGACTCCTGGGGATCGCCAGCCTGGGCCTGCTGTTGTTCTCGACCTCGAAGCTGACGGCGATCGACGCCAGCTATTCGGCTGACCTCGACCACCGAGCGGCGGCCATGATCCGGACGATCCGTGCGGGCCGGCTGATGACGGACATGGGGTACAACGCCTATCGCGTCGTCGCCCACGATCCCCAATCGAAGGAGGCCGTCGAGGCGGCAGAACAGGTGGCCAAGAGCAACGCCGCCGCGGTGAAGCTGCTGGATGAGGCGCGGCTGCTCGCCCCTGAGAACGCCGCCGCCTATGACGATTTCAAGAGCCAGCTCGCAGTCGTCGACCGGGTTCTTGAGGCCGCGACCGCCCAGGCCCTGCGCAACGAAGCCGTCGAGGCGACGGCCACGCTCAAGCGCGCCGACCAGGACATCAAGAGTCTGATCGACAAGTTTGTGGCCTTCAGCGATTCGCAAACCAAACTCGGCCAGGACGCCTCAGCGGCCAACTCGGCCTCGGTGGTCAGTTCGATCCGCTTGGTGTGGATCGTCGGCCTGGCCGGGCTGCTGTCCTCTCTGGCCGTTGGAGCCTGGGTCGCGGTCAGCAAGATTTCCCGCCCCCTGACCGACCTCTCCCACCGCATGGCTGAGCTCTCGGCCGGAGACCTCACCGTCGAGGTGGAGGGGCGGTCGCGCGGCGACGAGATCGGGGTCATGGCGAAGTCGGTCCAGGTCTTCAAGGACAACGGCCTGGCGATGAAGCGGCTGGAAGCCGAAGCGATCGCACAGCGGGCGGAGGCCCAGGCCGACCGGGGCCAGAACGAGGCGGCCCGCGCGAGGTCCGCCGCCGAGCAGGCCACGGTGGTCACCGCCATCGCCGCCGGTCTGGACAAGCTCTCCGGCGGCGACCTGACCTTCCGGCTCCAGGACGCCTTTGCGTCCGACTATGAGGGTCTCAGGACCACCTTCAACGACACCATGTCCAACCTGCAGCGCACCATGCAGGAGGTGGCCACCGCCACCGCCGCCATCGGCTCGGGCGCCGGCGAGATCAGCCAGGCGGCTGATAACCTGTCGCGCCGCACCGAGCAGCAGGCGGCCAGCCTTGAGGAAACCGCCGCAGCCCTCGATCAGATCACCGCCACGGTGAAGCACACCGCCGAGGGCGCGAGCCACGCCCGCACGGTGGTCGCGACCGCCCGCGGCGACGCCGAGACCAGCGGTGAAGTGGTCGGTCGCGCCGTCGCGGCCATGGGCGGCATCGAGGCCTCGGCCCGGGAGATCGGTCAGATCATCGGGGTGATCGACGAGATCGCCTTCCAGACCAACCTGCTGGCCCTCAATGCGGGCGTCGAAGCCGCCCGCGCCGGAGAGGCCGGGCGCGGCTTCGCCGTGGTGGCCTCCGAGGTGCGGGCCCTGGCCCAGCGCTCCGCCACGGCCTCGAAGGAGATCAAGACCCTGATCGCTGCGTCCTCGGCCCAGGTCGGCCTGGGCGTCGATCTGGTCGGTCAGACCGGCAAGGCCCTGGAGCGCATCGTCACCCAGGTCGCGGAAATCACAGAGATCGTCAGCGCGATCTCGGCGTCGGCCCAGGAGCAGGCCACGGGCCTGGCCCAGGTGAACATCGCCGTGAACCAGATGGACCAGATGACCCAGCAGAACGCCGCCATGGTCGAGCAGTCGACGGCGGCCAGTCTGGCCCTGGCCAACGAGACGACCGATTTGACCCGTCTGGTGGGACAGTTCGAGACCGGCGCTGTGGTGGCGCTGGCCGCCTCATCCGCGACCGTCCGGGGCGCCCGGGGCCAGCAGCAGGCCTTGCGCCACGCCTTCCCCCCAGCGGCCCGGGACGGGTCGGCGCAGCGCAAGCCGAAGCCTGAGCTCTGGGAGGCGTTCTGAGGCCGGAGGGCGTCGAGGTCAGGGCCCGGTCGCGCGGCTTGTGGCCATCCATCCAGGCTTGGGGGTGCGACCTTTGGTCGAGCCTTTGCCCTACAGCATCGACGTCAGGACCCGGTCTGGGGGCTTGTGCCCGTCCATCCAGGTCTTGATGTTGATGATCACCTTCTCGCCCATCTCGGTGCGGGCCTCCACCGCGGCTGAGCCCAGGTGGGGCAGGACAAACGGCAGCATGCCGGCCGCGACGGCCGTTCGCCTGGTGATCATCTGACGTCCCCCCAACAACTCAAGGTAGGCTGGGGGTCGCAAGCCTGGCCGTCAAGCCCGCCCCTTGACCGCCCCTGGGTCAGGCGGCGTTCCCTTAAAGAAAAAGGAGGCTCGATCCATGAAGGCGCTGCTGTACCAGGGGGCTCGTGACATCCGCTATGAGGGGTTCCCGGACCCGACCCTGGCCGACCACCGCGACGTGATCGTGAAGATGGAGCGCTGCGGGATCTGCGGCAGCGACCTGCACATCTACCAAGGCCACGGCTTTTCGCCTGATCTCGGCTTCTGCGTCGGCCACGAGGCGGTGGGGGAGGTTGTCGAGGTGGGCCGGGGCGTCCAGCGCCTGAAGTCCGGCGACAAGGTGATGATCTCGGCGGCCGTGGGTTGCGGCGCCTGCGGGCCCTGCCTGGCCGGGGAGATCAACCTCTGCGCCGACAACGCCATGCAGTGCTACGGCCTCAGCCATCGGCTGGAGGGCTGCCAGGCCGAGGCCATCCGGGTGCCCGCCGCCGACTTCAACTGCACGCCGATCCCCGAGGGCCTCACCGCCGACCAGGCCCTGATGCTCACCGACAACCTGCCCACCGCCTGGCATGGCCTGCGCTACGCCGAGGTCGGTCCCGGCAAGACCGTGGTGGTGGTGGGTCTGGGCCCCATCGGCCTGATGGCGGTGGAGGGGGCCTTTGTCCTGGGCGCCAGCAGGGTGTTCGCCATCGACCGGGTGCCCGAGCGCCGGGCCATAGCCGAAAGTCTGGGGGCCCAGGCCTTTGGCGACGACGCCATCGCCCAGATCGCGGCGGCCACCTCGGGCCGCATGGCCGACTGCGCGGTGGAGGCGGTGGGGGCCGACGAGACCATTGCGCTGGCCATGAAGGCCGTCGGCCGGATGGGGGTGGTCTCGGTGATCGGGGTCAACCAGAGCCGGGGCTTCGACTTCCCCATGGGGGTCTCGTTCATGAAGAACCTGACCTTCCGCATCGGCACCTGCTCGGTGCCCAAATGGTGGCCCGAACTGATCCCGCTGATCCAGGGCGGCCGCCTGCGTCCCGAGCGCTACATCACCCACCAGATGCCGTTGTCGGAAGGCGCCGAGGCCTACCGCCTGTTCGACGCCCGCGAGGCCGGCGCCCTGAAGATGGTGCTGACGCCCTGACGTGGTTGCGGCCGTCATGGCGCGCGCCTAGCTGTTGCTGAGCCTGAGGAGCGCGACCCCATGAAATACAACCAGCTTGGCCGGACCGGCCTGTTCGTCTCGGAAATCTGCCTGGGGACCATGACCTTCGGCGGCGACAACGACGCCGGCATTTGGAAAATGATCGGCGCCCTGGACCAGGGCGAGGTGGACGGGATCGTCGGCAAGGCGCTCGCCGCCGGGGTCAACTTCATCGACACCGCCGACGTCTATGCCTACGGCCAGTCGGAGACGCTGCTGGGCCAGTCGCTGAAGAACCTCGGCGTGGCGCGCAAGGACGTGGTCCTGGCCACCAAGGTGTTCGGCGAGATGGGGCCCGGCCCCAACGACAAGGGCGCCAGCCGCGGCCACATCATGGACTCGGTGCAGGGCAGCCTGGAGCGCCTGCAGACCGACCATATCGACCTCTACCAGATCCACGGCAATGACACGGTCACCCCCATCGAGGAGACCCTGCGCGCCCTGGACGACCTGACCCGCCAGGGCCTGGTGCGCTATGTCGGCGTCTCCAACTGGACGGCGTGGAAGATCGCCAAGGCCCTGGGGATCAGCGCGGCGAAGGATTATGCGCGGTTCGAGACCCTGCAGGCCTACTACTCCATCGCCGGCCGCGACCTGGAGCGCGAGCTGGTCCCCATGCTGACCGAGGAGAAGCTCGGACTGATGGTCTGGTCGCCCCTGGCCGGCGGACTCCTCTCGGGCAAGTTCGGCCCCGGCGCCCCGCCGGTGAATGGCGCGCGGCGCACCAATTTCGACTTCCCGCCGGTCAATACCGACCGCGCCTGGCCGGTGGTGGCCGCCATGCGCGAGATCGGCGAGGCCCACGGCGTGTCCGTCGCCCGCGTGGCCCTGGCCTGGTTGCTCTCCAAGCCACACGTCATGAGCGTGATCATCGGCGCCAAGACGATCGAGCAGCTGGACGATAACCTGGCCGCCGTGGACCTGGCCCTGACGGCCGACGAGATCGCCAGGCTCGACGAGATCAGCGCCCTGCCGTCCGAATATCCCGGCTGGATGCTGGAACGCCAGGGCGGCGCGCGCCGGCCGAAACCTTTTGCGGCCAAGTAGGCGACGCGCTCAGATATACTTGCTGATGAACTTGGCCGACTGGGTCACCACAGTGGTCCAGGTCGAGTCCTGCCAGCCGGTATGCCCTTCGCCCTTCAGCAGGACGTGCTCGCACCCCTTGCCGGCCGCGAACATGGCGTCCGCCATGGTCTTGGACTGGCTGGGCCGCACGGTGCTGTCCTCCGTGCCAAGCATCAGCAGAACGGGCGTCGTGATCTCGCCGGCCCGCCGGGCCGGGGAGCCGCGAATGAGTAGGGCCTCGTCGGCCCTGGGGTCGCCGATGGTCTTCAGCCAATAGGCGTAGGATAGCGAGTCCGCCCCCTCCTCCCGGCGAACGGTGGCCATCAGGGTCAGCAGGTCCGAGGGCCCTGCGATGGAGACCGCGGCCTTGTAGAGGTCTGGCTTGCGCACCGTCCCCATCAGCGCGGCGTAGCCGCCATAGCTGGAGCCGAGAATGGCCAGCCGCTTGGGATCGGCGCGGCCGAGGGCGACGACATGGGCCACCGCGTCCTCGACGTCCTCCTGCATCAGATCGGCCCACCGCTTGCGCCCGGCGTCGGCGAAGGCGCGGCCCAGGCCGCCGGAGCCGCGGAAGTTGGGCTGCAGCACCAACCAGCCCTGGGCCGCGAAGGCCTGGACCATGAAGTCGTAGTCGTACTTGTCGCGTAACTCCGGCCCGCCGTGCGGCATGACCAGCATCGGCAGGGGGCCCTTTGCGGCCTTGATCGGGGTCGAGAGGTAGGCGCTGAGAGCCGTGCCATCGCGGGCCTTGAGCTTCAGCGCCTCCATGCCGGCCAAGCGCTCGGGCGGCAGCCAGGGGAAGCGATCGCCGATGGCCTCCACCGCGCGCTTGCCGGTGTCATACATGTAGAAGGCGCCGGCGTCCTTCGGCCCCGTGACGTTGAAGATGAACCGGGTGTGGGCCAGGTTCATGTCGTACAGCCGGACATTGCAGGTGTTGCCGAAATAGCTGTTCACCCCCCGGAAGTGGGCCGCCAGCTTGGGGTCGACAAACTGATATTCCAGGCGGTCCTCCCGGTAGGCGGTGGCCAGCAGCTTCAGGTCCTCGTCGATGATCGCCTCTTCGATGTCCCGCGACGGACGCTGGGCCACCACCTCGCCGAATTGCAGGGTCGCGATGTCGAAGGTGCGCAGAACCCGCGCGTCCTCGCCCTCGCGGGCCTGGGCGACCAGGAAGACGCCCGGCGCCGGGGTCGGGCCCGCGACATCGAAGTCCGGAAGCTTGTCGAGTTCGTCGCGACGGGCCTTGCGGATCAGCTTCCATGCCGTCTCGCCGGGCGCACGGCCCTGGATGCTCACCGTGCCGCGGGTGGTGGAGTCGAACCTCATCATGGGGACCCCACGCTGGGTCATCCAGAAGTCGGTGGAGGTCGTCCCGAGTTCCATCTGCTCGGACTTGCCGGTGTGCACATCGACCTTCTGCAGAGACCAGGCCTCATGCCGCCCACTCCAGATCTGCATCAGGATGTGCTGGGGATCGTCCCACATGTAGTCGACGACACGGGACAGATCGAACTGTGACTTCAGAACCTTGGCCTGGTCGGCGAACAACATCAGGGGATTGGAGCCGTCCACGCCAATGGCGATGATCCGGCGCAACGGATAGGGCAGGAAGAAGCCGTAGAAGCTGAAGCCGTAGGGCTCCCCCGACGCCGACTTCCACATGCTGATGGTCACCAGCAGGCGCTCGTTGCTGGCCCATTCCACGGTCTTCACATCGTGATCGCCTATGACCACCCGCACCGGCGCCGCCGAGCCGTCGGCCTTGGTCAGGACCACGATGGCCTTACGTTTTCCGCCCTCGGTCTGTTCCCGCAGGATGGCGACCCGTTCCCCGTCGGGGGACAGGGCGGCGTCCGACACGCTGGCGCTCCGCAGAAGTTCCTCGACGGTGGGGGGTGTCGGTTCGGCCGCCTGGGCCAGGGTCACGCTAAGCCAGGGCAAGCCGGCGCCCGCCGCTAGCGCACTGCGTCTTGTGATCACGGAAATCCCCCGAACAACCCTGGATAGGGTTCAGGTCCGGGGCGGGTCCGTCAAGCCCTACAGCATCGACGTCAGGACCCGGTCTGGGGGCTTATGCCCGTCCATCCAGGTCTTGATGTTGATGATCACCTTCTCGCCCATCTCGGTGCGGGCCTCCACCGTGGCTGAGCCCAGGTGGGGCAGGAGGACGGCGTTGGGGAGTTTCAGCAGGCGGGGATTGATGGCCGGCTCGAACTCGAAGACGTCCAGGCCCGCGCCACCGATCTCGCCCTTGGTCAGCTGGTCGGCCAGGGCGCCCTCGTCGATGATCTCGCCGCGGGCGGTGTTCACCAGGATGGCGTGGGACTGCATCAGCTTCAGCCGCCGCGCCGAGAGCAGGTGGTAGGTGGCGGGCGTGTGGGGGCAGTTGACCGAGATGATGTCCATCCGGGCCAGCATCTGGTCGAGGCTCTCCCAGTAGGTGGCCTCCAGGTCCTCGGCGATGCGGGGGCTGACCGGCTTGCGGTTGTGATAGTGGATCTGCATGCCGAAGGCCTTGGCCCGGCGCGCCACGGCCTGGCCGATACGGCCCATGCCGATGATCCCCAGGCGCTTGCCCGAAATCCGCCGGCCCATCATCCAGGTGGGCGCCCAGCCGGTGAAGCCGCCGGCCTGGGCGACATTGGCGCCCTCCACGATTCGGCGCGACACCGCCATCATCAGGGCCAGCGTCAGGTCGGCGGTGTCCTCGGTCAATACGCCCGGCGTGTTGGTGACGCTGATGCCGCGCGCATTGGCGGCGGCCACGTCGATATGGTCCACGCCCGCCCCGAAATTGGCGATCAGCTTCAGCTGGTCCCCAGCGTGGCTGAGCAGGTCGGCGTCGATCTTGTCGGTGATGGTGGGGACGAGAACGTCGGCGATCTGCACGGCGGCGACCAGGGCTGCGCGGTCCAGGGGCTCGTCATTGAGATTGAGCTGGGTGTCGAACAGTTCGCGCATCCGGGTTTCCACGGGATCGGGAAGCCTGCGCGTGACGATGACTTTGGGCTTTCGGGCGGGCATGGGCGGTTTGCGGAACTCGAAAAAGGGCGTGCGGTGCGCGGGACTATGGCGCGTCGTGAGATGAACCTCTAGCAAAGGGCATATGTGCGGCCAAGGCGAGGCGGAAACGGCGATGAGCGCGCGGGCGTGGGCGCCGATCTTTATGGCGGCCCTGTTCTGGGGCCTCGGCGCGGCGCAGGGTGCGGCCGCGGCGGAGCGCCCGACCCCATCGGGCCTGCCGGTTCCCCGCTATGTCGCCCTGAAATTCGACGAGGTGAACGCCCGCGCCGGCCCCGGCGACGATCACCGGCTGCTGTGGGTCTATCGGGTCAAGGGCCTGCCGGTGCAGGTGGTGGCGGAAAACACCGAGTGGCGGCGCATCTGCGACCCTGAGCGTGGCCTGGCCTGGGTGCACCGGCGCACCACCGACGGTCGCCGCATGGTGATGCGCACCCAAGCAGCCCCCCTGCCTCTGCGCAGCGCAGCCAAGCCCGACGCCCCCGTGCACGCCATTTTGAACGCTCGCTCCCTGGCCGCGTTGGTTCGCTGTGACAGCAAGGCTTGGTGCAAGCTCCGGGTGGACGGCGTCTCGGGTTGGGCCCAGGCGTCAGACCTCTGGGGAACCGACGACAAGCCCCAATGCCGTTGAGCGACGCGGCCGGCTCTGATAGGCCCTGACCCTCTTTGAAAGCCGGAAGGCCACCTGAATGACCATGGGCGTGAAAGCCAAGGACAATTACAGCTACGAAGATCTCATGGCGTGCGCGCGCGGTGAGATGTTCGGGCCGGGCAACGCCCAGCTGCCGGCGCCGCCGATGCTGCTGTTCGACCGCATGACCAAGATCACCGACGAGGGCGGCGAGCACGGCAAGGGCTATATCGAGGCCGAGTTCGACATCAATCCCAGCCTCTGGTTCTTCGACTGCCACTTCATCAACGACCCCGTCATGCCCGGCAGCCTGGGCCTCGACGCTCTCTGGCAGCTGGTGGGCTTCTACCTGGGTTGGATCGGCGGCAAGGGCCGCGGTCGCGCGCTCGGCTGCGGCGAGGTCAAGTTCGGCGGTGAAGTGACCCCGAATATCAAGAAGGTCACGTACAAGGTCCAGATGAAGCGGGTCATCAACCGCCGCCTGGTCATGGGCATCGGCGACGGGATCCTCGAAGCCGATGGCGAGCCCATCTACTGGGCTCAAGACCTCCGCGTCGGTCTCTATCAACGATAAACGGCCGTTCGGATCTGGGAGCAAACATGCGCCGCGTCGTCGTCTCCGGTATTGGTATCGTCTCCTCCATTGGCGTGAACGCCGATGAGGTCCTCGCCTCGCTGCAAGAGGCCAAGTCGGGTATCCGGGCCGCCCCGGAATATACCGAGCTGGGCTTCCGCAGCCAGGTGGAGGCCCGCCCCCAGCTGGACTGGGAATCGCTTGTGGACCGCCGGGCGGCCCGCTTCCTGGCCCAGGGCACGGGCTTCGCCCATATCGCCATGGAGCAGGCGATCGCCGACTCCGGGCTGGAAGAGGCCGAGGTCTCCAATGTCCGCACCGGCCTGATCGTCGGTTCGGGCGGCCCCTCCACCAGGGCAATCATCGAGGCGGCCGAGACGGCCAGGACCCGCGGCCCCAAGCGCGTGGGCCCCTTCGCGGTGCCCAAGGCCATGAGCTCGGGACCCTCGGCGACCCTGGCCACCTGGTTCAAGATCAAGGGCCTGAACTTCTCCATCTCCTCGGCCTGCGCCACCTCCACCCACTGCATCGGGGTCGGCTACGAGCAGATCCTGATGGGCAAGCAGGACGTGGTGTTCGCCGGCGGCACCGAGGAGCTAGACTGGACCCTCAGCGTGCTGTTCGACGCCATGGGCGCCATGAGCTCCAACTTCAACGACACCCCGGCCGTGGCCAGCCGCGCCTATGACGCCGCCCGCGACGGCTTCGTCATCGCCGGCGGCGCCGGCCTCGTGGTGCTGGAGGAGTACGAGCACGCCAAGGCGCGCGGGGCCAAGATCTACGGCGAGATCGTCGGCTACGCCGCCAATTCCGACGGCTTCGACATGGTCGCCCCCTCGGGCGAGGGCGCGGCCCGCTGCATGAACCTGGCCATGGCCGACCTGGGCGGGCGCAAGATCGACTACCTGAACCCGCACGGCACCTCGACCCCGGTGGGCGACATCAAGGAGATGGAGGCCGTCCGTTCGGTCTTCGGGGACAAGGCGCCCTATATCTCGTCCACCAAGTCGCTGACCGGCCACAGCCTGGGGGCGGCCGGCGCCCAGGAGGCGATCTATTCCCTGCTGATGCTCAACAACGGCTTCCTGGCCGAGAGCGCCCACATCGAGACCCTCGACCCCGCCTTCGCCGACCTGCCGATCCTGCGCAAGCGCCTGGACCAGCAGGTGGAGACGGTGATGTCCAACAGCTTCGGCTTCGGCGGCACCAACGGCTGCCTGGTGATGGCCCGGGTCTAGGGGCTTGGCGGCGCCGGTCTTCCGTCCCGCGCGCCGCGAGGACGTGGCGCGGATCGTCGAACTGCTGGCCGACGATCCGCTCGGCTCAGGCCGGGAACGCTTCGAAGACCCGCTGCCCGAGGCCTACTACGCCGCCTTTGACCGCATCGAGGCCAGCAACGGTAATAGTCTTACCGTTGCAGAGCTTGAAGGCGCGGTGGTGGGTTGCCTGCAGATGACCTTCATCCCCGGCCTGTCGAACCAGGGCGCGGACCTGGCCCTCATCGAGGAGGTCCGCGTGGACACCGCCTTGCGCAGCCAGGGCCTGGGCGCCCAGCTCATCGCCCACGCCCTGGAGGTGGCCCGCGCCCGTGGCTGCCAGGCGGTGGAGCTCTTCACCCACAAGTCCCGCACCGACGCCCACCGCTTCTATGACCGGCTCGGTTTCGAGCAGAGCCACGTGGGCTACCGCATCAAACCTTAGGAGATCCGCCGTGGCTGAGGACTATGACCTGCCCAGGGGCGACCTGATGAAGGGCAAGAAGGGCGTCGTGATCGGCGTCGCCAACCACCAGTCCATCGCCTGGGGCATCTCGGCCCAGCTGGCGGCCCAGGGGGCGGAGCTGGCCTTCCTGCACCTGCCGGGGATGGAGCGCCGGGTGCAGCCCCTGGCCGACAGCATCGGGGTCAAGACCGTGGTGGCGGTGGACGCCACCGACGACGCCCAGATGGACGCGGCCTTCGCGACGATCGAGGCCGATCTGGGGAGCCTCGACTTCTTCGTCCACTCCATCGCCTACGCGCCTCGGGACGAGATCAAGGGCTCCTTCGTGGAGAACACCACCCGGGCGGGGTTCCTCCAGGCCATGGACATCTCGGTGTTCAGCTTCGTCGACTGCGCCAAGCGGGCGGCGCGGCTGATGCCGAACGGCGGCTCGATCATCTGCATGACCTATCTCGGCTCGGAGCGGGTGATCCCCAACTACAACACCATGGGGGTGGCCAAGGCGGGCCTCGAGGCCGCCACCCGCTACGCCGCCCGCGACCTGGGCCCGGCGAAGATCCGGGTCAACGCCATCTCGGCCGGGGCCATGCGCACCCTGTCGCTGGCGGGCATCGCCGGGGGCCGGGAAAAGCTGTCCCAGGGCCGGGCCATGTCGGCCCTGAAGGAGGACACCTCGATGGAGGGGGTGGCCGGCGCGGCGCTCTGGCTGCTGTCGGACCTCGGCCGCTCCACCACCGGCGAGGTGGTGCATGTGGACGCCGGCTTCCACATGATCGGCCTGCCCGACGACTTCGGGGCCGAGGCTTAAAGGCTGTAGGCCCGCAGGAAGCGGCGGGCGGCCTCCAGGGCGATCACCTCGATCTGAGGGTGGGTCAGGCCTAGGTCCACCCCGAGGAAGCCGGCCAGCTGGTAGGTGCCCACCACCATGCCGCCGAAGAACTCCGCCGCCATGGCCGGATCGTCCACGGCCAGGCGGCCGTCGGCGTGTTCCCGGGCGAGGAAGTCGGCGAGGCGGCCCCGCGAGGCCTTGGGCCCGGCCTCGAACACCGCCAGGGCCACGTCCGGCGCCTCGGTGGCGCCGGAGATGTAGACCCGCATCATGGTGTTGGCGCGGGGATTGATCAGGGCGTGCAGCATCTCGCGGGCGAAGGCCGTCAGGGCCTGCTCGGGATGTTCGTCGGCGCCCGGCATCTCCAGGGGCGCGGTGATGCCCGCGACGCGGCGGTGGACCAGGGCGCGGACCAGCTCGGCCTTGGATCCGTAGTGGTTGTAGATCGTCTGCTTGGAGACCCCGGCGCGGCGGGCGATCTCCTCCATGGAGGCGGCCAGCCCCCGTTCCCCGAGCACCTGTACGGCGGCGTCGAGAATGGCCTCCCCCTTGGCGAGATCGATCTGTCCGGCCAGGCGGGGCATCAGCGGCTTCCCGGCGGCTGGGCCGGAGCGGCCGGGGCGGGGCGGGCCAGCAGGGCCAGGACCACGGCCGCGGCGCACCCGATGGTCAGGAACATGAAGACATCGGCGAAGGCCATCACCAAGGCCTTCCGCTGCAGCATCATGCCCATCATCTTGTACATGCCGCCCTGGGGATCCAGCGCGCCTGCGGCCTCCATCATCGCCGCCAGCCGGGTCATCATCTCCTGGGCCTCGAGGCTGCCGCTGTTCAAGGAGGCCGACAATGTTCCCATGTGGACCGCGCTCATCCGCGACAGGATGGTGGTCACCATGGCCAGGCCCACCGCCCCGCCAACATTGCGGATCAGGTTCAGCAGTCCAGAGCCGTCCTTCATCATGCTGAGCGGCAGGGTGGAGATGCTCATCTGGGAGGCGGCGATCATGGCGATCATGGCGCCCAGGCCCCGGCAGACCTGCAGCACCAGGAACTCGTTGAAGCCCCAGTCGTCGCCGACGTGGATGCCCTGGCCCAGTCCGATCCCCACCAGGGAAAAGCCCAGCACCATGCCGATCCGCAGGTCCATGGCGCGGATCACCCGGCCGGCGATGGGGGCGGCCAGGAACATGGCCAATCCTGAGACCAGCATGGTGGTCCCCACCTGGCCGGGGGAATAGTCCCGCACCTGGGCCAGATAGAGGGGCAGGACGAAGGTCCCGGAATAGAGGCTCATGCCGGAGACGAAGTTCATCACCGTGCCGATGACGAAGTTCCGGTCGCTGAACGGGGCCAGCGAGACGATGGGCTGTCGATAGGTGAGCTGTCGCCAGACGAAGGCCGCCCCGGCCAGGGCCGCCAGCACCGAGAGCCAGAGGATCGCGTCGTCCTTCAGCCAGCCTTCGCCGGAGCCCTCCTCCAGCACGTATTGCATGCTGAGCAGGAAGACCGCCATGAAGGCCAGGCCCGTCCAGTCGATGCCCTTGGCCAGGCTGGGGTCGCCCTTGTCGAAGTCGGCGTACCGCGCCACCAGGAACAGCGACAGCAGGCCGGGGATCACGTTGATGTAGAACAGCCACCGCCAGCCGAAGGCGTCGGTGAGATGCCCCCCCACCGTGGGGCCGATGGTGGGCGCCAGGGTGACGATGAGGCCCACCACCACATTGGCGGTGATCCGGCGCTCCAGTGGGAAGACCGTCATCGCCGCGGCGAACACCTGGGGGATCATGGCGCCCCCGGCCAGGCCCTGTATGGCGCGGGTGACGATCATCATCTCGAAGGAGGTGGCCATGCCGGTGAGGATCGAGGCGGCGATGAACACCACCGTGGCGGCCATGAAGAAGGGCCGCGTGCCCCACATCTTGGAGAAGTAGGCGGCCAGCGGGATCATCACCACCTCGGCCAGCAGGTAGATGGTCTGCACCCAGCTGATCTGGTCGGCGCTGGCGCCCACGCCGGCCTGGATCTGGGCCAGGGAGGAGGCGACGATCTGGACGTCGAGCACGGCCATGAACTGGCCGATGACCATGCCCCCGAAGCCGAGGAACACCTTGGTCCAGTCGACCGCCCCGCTGGCGGTGACGTGACCTCCGGGGGCGCCTGGTTGGGCGGGGGCTATGACGGCGGCGTCAGCCACGGCGGGTCAGCGCGACACGCCGCGGCGGACGAGTTCGGTCGGGGGCGTGGCGTCGGCGAAGCCCAGGCCGGCGGCCTTGCGCACATCGACCTTCACCTCCACCGACAGGCCGGGCCTCAGAGCCCCGGCCAGGGGCTCTTTGGGATCGACGGCGATCTTCACCGGCAGGCGCTGGGCGATCTTCGTGAAGTTGCCGACGGCGTTCTCCACGGGGATCAGGGCGAATTCCGAGCCGGTGGCCGGCGCGAAGCTGTCGATATGGCCGCGGATGACCTGCTTGCCGAAGGCGTCGGCGCGGATCTCCACCGGCTGTCCGATCCGCAGGCGCGAGACCTGGGTCTCCTTGAAGTTGGCCACCACATAGGCCTGGCCCAGGGGCACGATGCTCATGAGGTTGGAGCCCGGTCGGACATACTGTCCCGGCCGCACGGCCTTGGCGCCCACCACCCCGGCCACCGGCGCGCGGATCTCCGTGCGGGAGACATCGATGCGGGCGGAGTCGACGGCGGCGTGGGCCGCCTGGGCCTGGGCGAAGGTCTGGTCTCGCGCCGAACCCAAGGATTCGGCGGCTCGGCGCTCGGCCGCCAGGGCGGCCTGGGCCTGGGCGACACCGGCGGCCGCCGTGCTGGCGGCGGCCTTGGCCGACTGGGCCCGCTGCGACGAGACCCAGCCCTGCTTGGCCAAGGCCCCGTACCGGTTCAGCTCGGCGGTCGCCATCTGGGCCTGGGCGTGGGCGGAATCCAAGCCGGCCGCCTTCTGGGCGATCATGGCGGTCTCCAGGGCCGACTTGTCGTCGACCCCGCGCACGGCGGCGTCGAGGGCGGCGGCGTTGGCGACCGCCTGGGCAAGCTTGGCCTGCAGGCTGGCGGCGTCCAGCCGCGCCACCACCTGGCCCGCGGCGACCCTCTGGTTGTCCTCCACCAGCACCTGGGCGACATAACCGTCGACCTGCGGCGCCACCGAAACCTTGTCGGCGGCGATGAAGGCGTTGTCGGTGGACTCGTACTTCTGCTTGTTGGCCCACCAGAGCCCGCCGCCCACCGCCAGGGCGAGGGCCACCAGGGCGACCACGGCGAGCGTCATCCGTCGAGTCTTCAGCATGCCCGCCATACGCCTATCCCCAACTGCCGGCCGCTAAAACTGGACCGCTCGGTCCAGGAAACATTCAGGCGACCTCTCGGCAATGGATAATTGGACGCAGGCGTCCAACAATCGGGTGATCCCGGGGCTGGACGCCCACACCCGTTCGTCGGCATATCGGGCCATGAGCGAGACCTTCGACGCCGACGTGATCATAGCCGGGGCCGGCATGGCCGGGGCGACCCTGGCGCTGGCCCTGAAGCAGGGCGGCCTGACGCCACTGCTGATTGACCCCATCGTCTTCGACGCGCAGCTGGCGCCGACCTTCGACGGGCGGTCCTCGGCCATCGCCTTCGCCAGCTTCCGCCAGTGGCGCGCCCTGGGCCTGGCCCAGGATATCGAGCCCCACGCCCAGCGGATCGAACAGATCCTGGTGACGGACGGCCGCAGCCCGGGGGCCTCGGCGGGAAACCCTTCACCGTTCTACCTGCGTTTCGACTCCGCCGAGATCGCCGACCGCTCCGATGGCGAGCCCCTGGGCTACCTGCTGGAGAACCGCCGCTCTCGCGCCGCCCTGGCCAAGGCCGTTGAAAAGGCGGGCATCACCGTGCTCGCTCCGGCCCGGGTCGCCTCCGTGGCGTTCGAGAGCGCCTGCGCCCGAGTGACCCTGGAGGACGGCCGGGTGCTGACCGCGCCGCTGGTGGTGGGGGCCGAGGGCCGCAACTCGGTGGTCCGCGCGGCCGCGGAGATCAACGCCATCGGCTGGGACTATCCGCAGACCGGGGTGGTGGCGACGGTGAAACTTTCACGGCCTCATGAGGGCGTGGCCCACGAATTCTTCCTGCCCGGCGGCCCCTTCGCCATCCTGCCCCTGACCGACGACCGCGCCAGCCTGGTCTGGACAGAGCCCAGGGCCAAGGCCGCCGCCCTCAAGACCGCGCGCCCGGAGATTTTCCACGCCCATCTGCGGCGCCGGTTCGGGCCCCTCCTGGGCGAGGCCACGGTGGAGGGCCCGGTCTTCACCTATCCGCTTTCCCTGCAATTGGCCGAGCGGCTGTGCGCGCCCCGCGCCGCCCTGCTGGGGGACGCGGCCCACGGCGTCCATCCCATCGCCGGCCAGGGCCTGAACCTGGGGCTGAAGGGCGCCGCGGCCCTGGCCCAGGTTCTGGTGGACGCCGCGCGCCTGGGGGAGGACATCGGCTCGGAGCTGGTGCTGGAGCGCTACGCTCGCTGGCGCAGCTTCGACAACATCATGCTGGCGGCGGCGACCGACGTCTTCGTGCGGCTGTTCTCCAACGACAATCCCCTGCTGCGCCTGGCGCGGGGGGCCGGCATGTCGGTGGTCAACCGGATCGGCCCCGCCCGCCGCTTCTTCATGCACGACGCGGGCGGAGCCTCCGGCGACCTGCCCCGGCTGCTGCGGGGCGAGGCGCTTTAAAAGGCCCATGGTGGCCATCCCCCGGGGGGCGCGGTATCTGAGGGGCCAGGGGGAGTGGGCATGGCCGCGCAGCGCATCCATATCGTCGGAGCCTCGGGCTCCGGGACCACGACCCTGGGCGCCGCCCTGGCCCAGGCCATGGACGTGCCCCACCAGGACAGCGACCACTTCTTCTGGCTGACCACCGAGCCGCCCTTCACCGCCCAGCGTCCGCAGGAGGACCGACTGCCGATGCTGAAGGCCGCCCTGCCGGCCGATGCGAGCTGGGTGATCTCCGGCTCCCTGCTGTCCTGGGGGCTGGAGGTGGCCGATCGCTTCGATCTGGTGGTGTTCCTGTATCTGGACCCGGAGATCCGCATGGCGCGCAGCATGGCGCGCGAGCGGCTGCGCTACGGCGACCGGATCCTGCCTGCGGGCGACATGCACGAGGCCCACGTGAAATTCATGACCTGGTCGCGGGGCTATGACGACGGTTCCAACGGTGGCCGCAGCCTGGCCAGCCACAGGTTCTGGCTCTCAGGCCTGACCTGCCCCGTTCTTGAAATCACCGACGCGCCCACCGTCGAGGAGAGCGTGCGCCGGGTGCTCGCCTTCTAGTCGGTCAGTTCCCGGGCCTCTTCCGGCAGCATGATCGGCACGCCGTCACGGATCGGATAGGCCAGCTTGGCGGACTTGGAGACCAGTTCGGCCTTGTCGCGGTCATAGGTCAGCGGGCCGTGGGTCACCGGGCAGACCAGGATTTCCAGCAGGCGCGGATCGATGTCCACGGTGAGGGCGGGGAGGGGCTGCGTCATGGCGTCATCCCTACTGCATGGAATGGCCGGCGTCATCGCCGTCTTCCAGGGCGTCGATCTCCAGCAGGGTGGTCAGGGCGTCGACGCGTTCGACGAGGGTCGGCGCCTCCAGCAGGGCCTGCTTTTCCAGGGGCTCGAAGGGCAGGCCCATGGCCAGGCTGGTGACCAGGCTTTCCAGGGGCGCGGTCTCGGCGGTGTCCCAGTCGATGTCGAGCTCGCGGCGGTTAAGGTACTTCTTCAGCGCGACGGCGAAGCGCTTGCGGTCGAACTCGTCGGTATCGACCTCCTCGTCGGCCAGGTCGCCGAAGAAGGGGGCGAAGGTGGTGCGCACCTGGCGATAGGGGGTCTTGACCGCCAGTTCCTCACCGGCCTCGAAGCGACAGACGCCGGTCAGGGTGATCAGATAGGCGCCGTCGGAGGTCTCGTTGAAGCTGGTGATGCGGCCGGCGCAGCCGACATGGGCGAGGTTGGGCCGGGTCCGCTCGCCGCCGGCCCTCGTCTGGACCATGCCGATCATGCGATCGCCGGCCATGACGTCGTCCACCAGGTTCAGGTAGCGGGGCTCGAAGATCCGCAGGGGCAGTTCGCCGCCGGGCAGCAGCAGGGCGCCGTCCAGGGGAAAGACCGGGATCACCTGCGGCAGATCCGAGGGGCTCTGATAGCCGCCGGGTATGGCCCGCTCACCCTTCATGAGAACAGGATCGCCGACAGCCGCCGCCGGCCGGAGCGCGCAATGTCCGAGCCTGGCCCGGCGGCCTCGAAAATGGTGATCAGCTGCTTGCGGGCGGCCTCGTCGTTCCAGGTCCGGTCGGCCTCGATGATCTTCAGCAGGTGATCGGAAGCCGCCTCCCAGGCCCCACGGCCGGCGAGCGCCGTGGCCAGTTCGTAGCGGGCTTCATGGTCATCGGGATCGGCGGCGATGCGCTTTTCCAGGTCCGAGGTCTCCTCCGGCGCGGCGTCGGCCAGGGTGAGCGCCGCGCGCACGCTGTCCAGATCGGGGTCCTTGGCGCCTTCCGGGGCCATGTCGGCGATCTCCCGGGCCTTCTCGGCGTCGCCGCCCTGCAGGTAGACGCGGGCGAGCCCGCCGATGGCCTTCAGGTTCGCCGGATCGGCCTGCAGCACCTGGGCGAAGGCCTGAGCCGCCCCGCCCAGGTCGCCCAGGTCCAGGGACTCCTTGGCCATGGCCAGCAGTTCGTCGGCCTCGTTGGCCGGGGCCTGGCCGGCGATGCGGTCGACGAACTGTTTCACCTGGCTGTCGGGCAGGGCGCCCATGAAGCCGTCGATGGGCCGCCCGCCGGAGAAGGCGAAGACCGCCGGGATCGACTGCACGCGCAGCTGGCCGGCGAATTGCGGATGCTTGTCGATGTCGATCTTCACCAGCTTGACCTTGCCCTTGGCCGCCAGCACCGCCTTTTCGATGGAGGGGCCGAGCTGCTTGCACGGGCCGCACCAGGGCGCCCAGAAGTCGACGATCACCGGAACGGCGTTGGAGGCCTCGATCACATCGGCCATGAAGCCGGCGTCGCTGCCGTCGATGATGAGATCGCCACCGGCGTTGGGGGCGGTTTCGCCGATCAAGGTCATGGCTCTGGTCTTTCCCGTCTAAGGGGTTTGAACGTCGTGGCGGCTAAAATGGTCCCAAGCGGCGCGGTCTTCAACGGACGAAACCATCCTCCACCACCGACAGGGTGGTGAAATCCACCACGAGGGGCGAAATCCCAAGCCCCGAAAAGAATTTCCGCAGGCCCGCCTGGCTCACCGTGGTGGTGGCGGTGTTGGTCAGGGGATGAAAATTCACCTGTTCGGCCTGGGCCAGCGCCCGGTCCAGCACGAAGGTCACCCGCCGGTCGGTGTCGTTGATCATGGCGAAGGCGGTGACCGACCCCGGCGTCACCCCAAGCGCGTCGGCCATCAGCTCGGCGCTGCCGAAGGAGAGCCTGGCCGAACCGATCACCGGGTGCAGGCGCTTGAGGTCGATCACCGTGCTGTCCTGGGCCGAGATCAGCCACAGCCGGCCCTTGGCGTCCTTCAGGAACAGGTTCTTGGTGTGGGCGCCGGCTATGCCGTGCTTGATCTCCTCGCCTTCCCCCACCCGGAACACAGCCTCGTGCTCGGTGGTGGCGTGGTCGATCCCTTGGGCGTCGAAGAAGGCGATCAGGTCAGGGCGTGTCTTCATGCCGGGATGATTAGCGAACTGGACGCGGGCGGGACAGGCTGGCTAGACCTGAGGTTCGTCACAGTCTGAGGCCCGACCATGGAACTTGAGTGCTATCCCACCGCCGAGCGCCCGCCGGAGATCGTGCCGGGCCGGCCGCAGCGCGCCTGGATGGATCATTTCGCCGAGCGCCATCCCTATCGCTGCCTGCCGCTCTCCATGGCCAACACCACCGGCTGGGAAATCCTCTGCCCCATGGCCTTCACCGCCGAGTGGACCGGGGGGACGCACCAGGACGACATCAAGCTGAAGACCGACTACCCGCACCCCGACTTCCACAACTTCGTCAAAAGCCACTTCAGCCACGGCGTCGTGACCTTCCACCCCGGCTACCTGTTCCGCACCCCGCCGGGCTGGTCGATGATCGTCCAGGGGCCGCCCAATCACGTCAAGGACGGCATCCAGCCCCTGGCCGGCCTGGTGGAGACCGACTGGTTGCCCTTCCCGTTCACGATGAACTGGATCTTCACCCGGCCGGGCAAGGTCCGCTTCGAGAAGGGCGAGCCCTTCTGCTTCATCACCCTGACCCAGGACAAGCAGCTCGCCCAGGTGCAGCCGGTGATCAAGTCCATGAGCCGGAACCCGGAACTGCGCGACCAGTACGACGTCTGGGAGAAGCACCGGGCGGAGTTCAACGCCAGGATCTTCCGCCTCGATCCCGAGGCCACCAAGGAGGCTTGGCAGCGCTATTATTTCAAGGGCGAGTTCCCGCCGGAGATCGAAAACGAGGCCCCGAAGGACCACGTCAATAAGCGCCGCCTCAAGGCCCCACGCTTCATGGGCTGAGAAATACGACAATAGAGACCAGCCCTGCTTGCCAAGCCCCGGACCCTCTGCCATAAGCCCGCTCTCGAATTTCGGGGCCAATCCTCACGGGGATCGGTTTCACGGAGTGCGGGCGTAGCTCAGTGGTAGAGCACAACCTTGCCAAGGTTGGGGTCGAGAGTTCGAATCTCTTCGCCCGCTCCAGAAATTCGATCGACCCGCAGGCCCGGCGTACCTCCCCATCCGGGGGAGGGGACGGCGAACCGGAACCGGGCCCTGACTAGGAACTTTAAGACCGCATGTTCGAACCTAAAGGCATGAAGCACGCCGACCGCCAGGCGACCTCCGCCGCGGCCAAGAAGGCGCTGCTGGAACGCTTCAAGCCCAAGCCCACCGTCACCGACCCCAATATCGAAGCCCGCAAGGCCGCCGAGGCCGCCGAGCTCGAGAAGGTCCGCGCCGAACGCAACGCCGAGCGCGAAGCCAAGCGCGCCGTCGCCGCAGAGGCCGAGCGCCTGCGCATCGAGGACGAGGCCATCACCCAGGAAGCCCGCGACCTCGACCTGCGCGCCAAGCAGAAAGAAGCCCGCGACCTGCGCTACGCCGCGCGCAAGCAGAAGCGGAAGTAGGGGCCAAGCCTCACCGCCGAGACCATCAGACGCCCGCCTCCGCAAGGACGCGGGCGTTTCTGATTCAGGCTTCAAGCTTGTTGTAGGGGTACTGGTCGCGAATCTCGTAGGCGAAGAACCGGCCCTTGGAGTCGGCCTCCACGAAGCTGCGATGCACCTCGCCGGGAACGCCCACATAGACGTACTCGTCGCCGTCGTGGAACCGTACGAACAGCTTGGCGCGGTCCGGGTCGTATCGAATGGCGCTGATAGCGGCGGATTCGACCTGCATCGGAACCTCCAGACGTTTCCGTCGACGGACTCAAACACCCCGAGACGGGGGGATGGTTCCCGCAGGCCTCAACGCGTGGCACCCTGGCCGCAACCGGCCGCCGACGCGCCGGAGGGAAATCGGGGGAAATCATGCAACCGCACTACGAAGTCGCCATCGTCACCATCGTGGCCCTGCTGGTCTATGTCTGGATGGGCCTGCGGGTGGGGGGCGCGCGTAAAGTTTCCGGCATCGACGCGCCAGCCATGCACGGCGACCCCCACCTGGAGCGCAATATCCGGGTCCACTACAACACCCTGGAGTGGCTGCCGATCTTTCTGGCGGGCCTGTGGCTGTTCGCCATCTACTGGGACGACCGCGTCGCCGCGGCCCTGGGGGTGGTGTGGATCATCGGGCGCATCATCTATGCGCTGGGCTATGTGGCCGATCCCGGCAAGCGGGAAGCCGGCTTCGTGATCCAGATGCTGGCGGCCGCCATCCTGCTGTTCGGGGCCCTGGGGCGGGTGATCTGGGCCATGGTCCAGACCGCCACGGTCTAGACGAACAGCATCCAGGCCTGCCAGGCGGCGAGGCCGGTCACCAGGACGCCCACCAGCCAGGTCAAGGCGCGGTGCGGCAGCACCTTGGTGGCCCAGCCGGCGACGGGCGCGGCCACGACGCCGCCGGCGATCAGCCCCACCACCGACCACAGGTGGTCGGTCAGGCCCGTGGTCTCCCAGTGGCCGGTGAGCAGCGCGGTGATGAAGGCCGCCGAGACCGCCACCGACATGAAGAACTCGGCGGTGTTGGTGGTGCCGATCGCCTGGCGCGGATCGGCGCCGCTTCCCAGCAGGGTCGAGGTCACCACCGGGCCCCAGCCGCCGCCGCCGACCGCGTCGAAGAAGCCGCCGGTCAGGCCCAGCGGGAAGGGCAGCCGCCAGGAGAACAGCTTGGGCCGGGCCTGGCGCCAGGCCCGGTAGAGGATCACCAGGCCCATGAGCCCCAGCCAGCCCACCACATAGGGCTTGATCACCTCGCCATCGATGGAGGTCAGCAGGTAGGTCCCGCCGATCCCGCCCAGCACCCCGCCCAGGGCCAGCAGCAGCAGCAGCCGCCAGCCGACATTGCGGTGATAGATGTGGCTGATGGCCGAGGCCGCGCCGGTGAACACCTTGGCGGCGTGGACGCTGGCCGAGGCGTTGGCCGGGCTCACCCCCATGGCCAGCAGCACCGTGGAGCAGATCACCCCATAGGCCATGCCCAACGCCCCATCGACCAGCTGGGCGGCGAAGCCTACCGCGACGAATAACCAGAATTCAGAGCTCATGAGTCCCCACTTCCGACTTCCGTTTCGCGGACCTTTCCCAGCGGGGCAATAGGGATTACCTCGGGGCTACCGCAGCTTTTCTCTCCTTAGCGCTCCAGGCCCATGATGCTCCCGGTCGACCCCGCCCGCTATGCGACCTTCCTGAGCGTCATGGCGGTGATGGCGGTCACGCCTGGTCCGGCCAACGTCTTCGCCATCGCCATCGGGGCCGAGCGCGGCAAGCGGGCCGCCCTGATCGCCGTCGCCGGCATGAACAGCGCGACCCTGGTCTGGTTCGGCGTGGCCGCCCTGGGGCTGGGCGCCGCGGTCCTGGCCTTTCCCCAGGTCTTCCACCTGATCGCCTATGCTGGAGCCGCCTATGTGGCCTGGCTGGGGCTCAAGAGCCTGCTGGCCGCGCGCATCGAGACCATGGGCGAACTCAAACCCGCCTCCATCCAGCCCGGGGCCCGCGCCTGGCGCGACGGCTTCACGGTGCAGATCTCCAATCCCAAGGCGATCCTGTTCTTCACCGCCGTCCTGCCGCCGTTCCTGGATCCGGACCGTCCCCTGCCCTTGCAGCTGGCCAGCTTCGCCTGCGGCACCATCGCCTTCGACGTGATCGCGATGAGCGCCTATGGCCTGGGCGGCGCCGCCCTGGCCCGCCGGATGACAGAACCCAGGTTCCGGCGCGGATTCCAGGTCGTCGTCGGCCTGCTTCTGATCAGCGCCGCCACCCTGATGGCCCTTCGCCACTAGGTCGGGCGAGAATCTGCGGCCGCAAGTTCCCAACCTTGTCCGCCAAGCCGTCCTGGCCATGGGCGAGATCGAGAAGTCCTCCACCCAGATCAGCCAGATCATCGGGGTGATCGACGAGATCGCCTTCCAGACCAACCTGCTGGCCCTGAACGCGGGCGTTGAAGCCGCCCGCGCCGGGGAAGCCGGCAAGGGCTTCGCCGTGGTCGCCTCCGAGGTCCGGGCGCTCGGCCGAGGCCGCCAAGGAGATCAAGGCCCTGATCAGCGCCTCGTCGACCCAGGTGGGTTCCGGCGTGCAGCTGGTGGGAAAGACCGGCCAGGCCCTGGAGATGCTGGTGGCCCAGGTCGACGAGATCGACGGCCTGGTGGGCGAGATCGCGGCCTCGGCCAAGGAACAGGCGGTCGGCCTCAACGAGGTCAACGCCGCCGTCAACAAGATGCACCAGGTGACCCAGCAGAATGCCGCCATGGTGGAGCAATCCACCGCCGCGGCCCACGCCCTGACCGGCGAGGCCGTCGAACTGCGCCGTCTGATGGGCGACTTCCGCGCCGGCGCGGCCGCCCAGCCAAGGACCCAGGATTGGGAGGAATTCTGATCCTGGCCTGACGAGATCCTGTCCCGGCGCTCCCCAGCGTCGGGCGGGCTTCCTCCCCCGAGGACAAACCTGGGGCGCGCCCGATTTCAAGGTGGGCGCGCCTCGACTTTTGTCATTTCGACTTTGACATCAAATGCTTGGCGGCAACCAAAATTACGCCCATGTGTTCGGTTGGTATATTCCAGACGTTCAACCCAGGCGCCCATCATGACCCGCCGACTTGCCGCCCTCGCCGCCAGCGCCGTGCTCGCGGCCACCCTCGGGGCCTGCGCCACCGCAACCCCTTACCAGCCCAATATCCGCGGCCAGGCCACCTCTGGCGGCTTCTCGGAGGTGCGGCTCGACGCCGACCGCTTCCGGGTCAATTTCGCCGGCAACAGCATGACCTCGCGGGAGACCGTGGAGGGCTATCTGCTCTACCGCGCCGCCGAGCTGACTGTCGCCCAGGGCTATGACTGGTTCTCGGTGGTGGATCGCCAGACCGACCGCAACGCGCGGACCTATATCGAACCCGATCCCTTCTACCGGCCCTGGTACGGCCCCGGATACAACTACTGGCGTCCGTCCTGGCGCTACTACGGCGGCGGCTACGGCTGGCGCTCGTGGGACCCCTTCTTCGGCGACCCCTTCTGGGCCGACCGGATGGATGTCCGCACGGTGGAGAGATTCGAGGCCAGCGCCGAGATCGTCATGCATCGCGGCCGCAAGCCAGAGGGCGACACTCGCGCCTTCGACGCCCGCGCCGTGATGGACAATATCGGTCCCCGGGTCCTGCGCCCGGCCCCTTAAGCTCTTCCCAAACAGAAACGCCCGCCTCCAGATCCGGAGGCGGGCGTTTTGCTGTCTGCCGAAGGGGCTGTGGTCAGCCCTTGACGCGCTTGTCCCGCTTGGCGGCCACGCGCAGGCGCAGGGCGTTCAGCTTGATGAAGCCCGAGGCGTCGTTGTGGTCATAGGCCACCTTGCCCTCCTCGAAGGTGACCAGGTCCTGGTCGTAGAGGGAGTAGGGGCTGGTGCGGCCGATGATGGTGACATTGCCCTTGTAGAGCTTCACCGTCACCTGGCCGCAGACCATGGCCTGGCTGTGGTCGATGGCGGCCTGCAGCATCTCGCGCTCCGGGGTAAACCAGAAGCCGTTGTAGATGAGCTCCGCATAGCGCGGCATCAGCTCGTCCTTCAGGTGCATGGAGCCACGATCCAGGGTGATGGACTCGATGCCCCGGTGGGCGGCCAGCAGGATGGTCCCGCCCGGCGTCTCGTAGACGCCCCGGGACTTCATGCCGACATAGCGGTTCTCCACCAGGTCCAGCCGGCCGACGCCGTTGGCGTGGCCCAGCTCGTTCAGCCGGGTGAGCAGGGTGGCCGGGCTCATCGTCACGCCGTCGATGGCGACGGGGTCGCCCTTCTCGAAGTCCATCGTGAAGACGGTGGCCTTATCGGGCGCATCCTCCGGAGCGATGGTCCGCATATAGACGAACTCGGGCGCCTCGACGGCCGGGTCCTCCAGGACCTTGCCCTCGGAGGACGAGTGCAGGAGGTTGGCGTCGACGCTGAAGGGCGCCTCGCCGCGCTTGTCCTTGGCGATCTGGATCTGGTGCTTTTCGGCGAAGTCCAGCAGGGCCTCGCGGCTCTTGAAGTCCCACTCCCGCCACGGCGCGATCACATGGATGTCCGGCTCCAGGGCGTAATAGGCCACCTCATAGCGGACCTGGTCGTTGCCCTTGCCGGTGGAGCCGTGGCTGACGGCGTCGGCGCCCATCTTGCGGGCGATCTCGATCTGGCGCTTGGCGATCAGCGGCCGGGCGATGGAGGTGCCCAGCAGGTACTGGCCTTCATAGACCGTGTTGGCGCGGAACATCGGGAAGACGAAGTCGCGGACGAACTCCTCGCGCACATCCTCGATGAAGATGTTCTCGGGCTTCACCCCGGCGGCCAGGGCCTTGGCGCGGGCGGGTTCCAGCTCCTCGCCCTGACCCAGGTCGGCGGTGAAGGTGATGACCTCCGCGCCATACTCGGTCTGCAGCCACTTCAGGATGATCGAGGTGTCGAGCCCGCCGGAATAGGCCAGGACGACTTTCTTGATCGCGGGCTTGGACATGGGGGTGCGGACCTTCGAGCGGGAGTGGACGTCGCGGGCGTATAGGGGCCAAAGGCCCGGCGTATCAAGGCTTGAGCGCGCCTTCGCTCTGCAGCTGGTCCAGGGCGGCCTTCAGCCAGCGCAGGTGGCCGACCGCGATGAGGGCCGCCGCGGTGGCTCGCACGCCAAACAGGATCACCGAGTGCTCCAGGCTGGCGGCGGCGTTACGGTTGAACGCCACCAGGGCCAGCCCCAGGAAGAAGGCTGCGGTCGGGATGGCCAGCAGGGCGAGATTCCGCTTCACCCGGAAGGTCGGCTTGCCGCTCAGGGCGAACTGCAGCGGCACCTTGGTTTCCGGATCGATCCGGCCCCAGGCCGCCCGGGTGGTGGACGCCATGATCGAGAGCGAGATGATCCACAGGGCGTCGCCCAGGAGAGCCAGCAGCATCAGACGGTCACCTGGGTTCCGAGCTCGACCACGCGGCCGGGGGGAATCTTGTAGAAGTCGGTGGGGTTGGCGGCGTTGCGCATCAGGAAGATGAACAGCTTGTCCTGCCACAGCGGCATGCCCGACTGAGCCGAGGCCACCACCGAGCGGCGGCCCAGGAAGAAGCTGGTTGCCATGATGTCGAACTTCAGGCCCAGCTTGCGGCAGAGACCGAGCGCCTTGGGCAGGTTCGGGCTCTCCATGAAGCCGTAGTTGATGATCACCTTCTTGAAGTCGTCGTTGATCGGCTCGATCGTCACCCGGTTGTCCTCCTTCACCCGCGGGGTCTCGGCGGTGTGGACGGTCAGGATGATGTTCTTCTCGTGCAGGACCTTGTTGTGCTTGAGGTTATGCATGAGGGCCACGGGCGCCACCTCCGGATCGGAGGTCAGGAAGATCGCCGTGCCGTGCGCGCGGTGGGGCGCCCGGGCCTTGAGGATTTCCGACAGTTCCAGCAGGGGCACGGAATCGCGCCGCGTCTTGTCGGTGAGGATCTGGGCGCCGCGGGTCCAGGTCCACATGATCACCACCAGGACCAGGCCCATCACCAGGGGCAGCCAGGCGCCCTGGGGAATCTTCAGCAGGTTCGAGGAGATGAAGGTCACGTCCAGGGCGCCGAAGCCCAGCGCCGCCAGCCAGGCCTGCCAGGTCGGCCGCTTCCACATGTGCTTGATGATCACGAAGAACAGCAGGGTGTCGACGAACATCGCCCCGGTCACCGCGATGCCGTAGGCGGCCGCGAGGTTCGAGGAGTTGCGGAAGGTGAACAGCAGCACCAGCACCCCGATCATCAGGATGGTGTTGACCTGGGGCACATAGATCTGGCCGGCCTGGGTCTCGCTGGTGCGGCGGATGTCGATGCGCGGCAGCAGGCCCAGCTGAACCGCCTGCTGGGTCATGGAGAAGGCGCCGGTGATCACCGCCTGGGAGGCGATGACCGCCGCGGCTGTGGCCAGCAGCAGCACCGGCCAGTAGATGGCCTGTGGGATCATCTCGAAGAAGGGGTTGGACCTGGCCGCCGGGTTTGACAGCACCAGGGCACCTTGGCCCAGATAGTTCAGCAACAGGGCCGGCAGGACCAGGATCAGCCAGGCCGCCTGGATCGGCTTCTTCCCGAAGTGGCCCATGTCGGCATAGAGGGCCTCGGCCCCGGTCACCGCCAGGAAGACGCTGCCCAGGATGATGAAGCCCAGCAGGCCGTTGTCCCAGAGGAAGATCACCCCGTAGTGGGGTAGAAGGGCGCGGAAGATCGAGATGTCGTCGGCGATGTGGTAGGCGCCCAGCCCCGCCAGGACCAGGAACCACACGGCGGTGATGGGCCCGAAGAACCGGGCGATGCTGGTGGTGCCCTTGGCCTGGACCATGAACAGGGCCACCAGAATGGCGGCGGATATGGGGACCACGAGGCCGTCCATGTTGTTGCCGATCCCCGGCGCATCCTTCAGGCCCTCGATGGCCGAGAGCACCGTCACCGCCGGGGTGATGATGCCGTCGCCATAGAACAGCGCCGCGCCGACCATGCCCAGGACGAACACGGCGGTCGACCGCCGTCCGAGGGAACGCTGCGCCAGGGCCATCAGGGCCAGGGTGCCGCCCTCGCCCTTGTTGTCGGCGCGCATCAGGAAGACGACGTATTTGATGGTGACGATCAGGATCAGCGCCCAGGTCACCAGGGACACCACGCCCAGCACGGCCAGCTCGTTGGAGACCGTGTCCTTGGTGTGATGCAGCGCCTCGCGCATGGCGTAGAGCGGGCTGGTGCCGATATCGCCGAACACCACGCCGATCGCCCCGAGCGCAAGCGCGCGGAAGCTGTCCTTATGGGGGGCGTGCTGTGAATCCTCCGTCGCCTCGGGGGCGGCGCTGGCCGGATCAGCCATCCAAAGTCTCCGGGACCGAAAAGCCGGTTCCCCTGGTCGGCACGATGCCGTTGTGCGGCGGGCGCGATACACCCTTTCCCAGCGCCGTTCAATCGCAGCTTGGCCCCGTCATGCGGCGGCTGGTCGCGCTCCAAGCGTCGGCGGAGCGCCAAAGCTTGCGCATTGCCTGTTCTAGCGCCACATCTGGCCCATGTTTATCCAGACCGAACCGACGCCCAATCCCGAGGTCCTGAAGTTCCTGCCCGGACAGACGGTCCTGGCGGAAGGCTCGCGAGATTTCCGCAGCCCCCTGGAAGCCGAGGCCTCGCCCCTGGCCGCCGACCTCTTCGAGATCGACGGCGTCGACCGGGTTTTCTTCGGGACCGACTTCGTCACCGTGGGCAAGAACCCCGACGCCGATTGGCCGCACCTGAAGGCGCCGGTCCTGGCCGCCATCATGGACCACTTCGCCTCGGGCCGGCCGCTGTTCGCCGCCGAGGCCAGCGCCGAAAGCGGCGGCCATGACGACGACGCCGTCTACGACGCCGACACCGCCCAGGTGGTGGCCGAGATCAAGGACCTGCTGGACACCCGCATCCGTCCGGCCGTGGCCCAGGACGGCGGAGACATCCTGTTCAACCGCTTCGAGCCCGACACCGGAGTCGTTTGGCTGCACATGCGCGGCGCCTGCTCAGGCTGCCCGTCCTCCTCGGCGACCCTGAAGGCCGGCGTCGAGAACATGCTCAAGCACTATGTGCCCGAAGTGACCCGGGTCGAGCAGACCCTCTGATCCTTCTCGCGATAGACACCTGCCTGGGCGCCTGCTCGGCCGCCGTCCTCGACGGTGGGC
Organism: Phenylobacterium sp.; assembly: GCF_030693625.1. GTDB lineage: Bacteria > Pseudomonadota > Alphaproteobacteria > Caulobacterales > Caulobacteraceae > Phenylobacterium > Phenylobacterium ferrooxidans. The sequence goes on along the minus strand of NZ_JAUYAF010000027.1, from coordinate 16,265 downwards.
GAGTGCTGGCCTCTCGCGTCGAGCCCATGGCCCGCGGCCACCAGGAGCGCCTCGCCCCCCTCGTGGCGCAGGTGATGACACAGGCCGGCGTCGCCTTCGACCAGCTTGATCGGGTCGGCGTCACCATCGGCCCTGGCTCCTTCACCGGCCTGCGGGTGGGGCTGGCCTTCGCCAAGGGCCTGGGGGCGGCGCTGTCGATCCCCGTTGTTGGGGTCGGGGTGCTGGAGGCCCTGGCCCATCCGCTGTCGGGAACCGTGTTCGCCGTGCTCGACGCCAAGCGTGACCAGGTCTACCTCCAGGCCTTCGCCGACGGCGTCGCGGTCAGCGCGCCCGACGCCCTGCCGCCCGGGACGGCCGCCGCGCGCCTGGCCGAGCTGGCCGGGGCGGGGAATGTGACCCTGGTGGGCTCCGGCGCGCCCCTGCTGGCGGGCGCCCTGCCCCACGCCGCGGTGGTCGCCGCCGACCACGCCGATCCCGTCGCGGTGGCCCAGATCGCCGCCGTCCGCCTGCCGGTCCCGCCCCGCCCGCTCTATCTCCGCGCCCCCGACGCCAAGCTGCCGGGCGGCCGCGACCTGCCGGCATGAACCTGCGCCCCGCCGCCGAGGCCGACCTCGACGCCCTGTCGCAGGTGCACCGCCGCGCCTTCACCCCGGGCTGGGGGCCTGAAGAGATCGCCGACCTGGCCAGCGGCCCGGGCGCCTTTGGCCTGCTCGTGGAGGACGGGGCGCCGCTGGGCATGATCCTCTGCCGGGCCCTGGCCGGCGAGGCCGAGGTCCTGACCCTAGCGGTGGATCCCGACGCGCGGCGTCGAGGCGTCGCCCGCGCCCTGGTGGCGGCCGCGGCCATGGCGGCCAGGTCGGCGGGGGCGCAGGCCATGTTCCTGGAGGTGGCTGTGGACAACGATCCCGCCCTCGCCCTCTACGAAGCCCACGGTTTTGTTCGCGCCGGCCGCCGGCCCAGCTATTATGACCGCGGCGGCGGCATCTATGTGGACGCCGTTGTCATGCGTCTCGACCTCGGCGACGGGTCCCTCTAGACCTGTGACGCTCGCTATACGATGTCGGAGCCCTCGGGCTCCGTCGGCATTTGGAAATCAGGAGTCGGTTCGTGGACCGGATCGAAAATCTCTGTGTCGAAAAGGGCATGCGCATGACCGAGCAGCGCCGCGTGATCGCGCGCGTGCTGTCGGCGGCTCATGATCATCCCGACGTGGAAGAGCTTTACCGCCGTTCCCACCAGGTGGATCCGCACATCTCCATCGCCACGGTCTACCGCACGGTGCGGCTGTTCGAGGAAGCCGGCATCATCGCGCGCCACGACTTCCGCGACGGCCGCTCGCGCTATGAGGAAGCCACCGAGGTCCATCACGACCACCTCATCGACATGAAGTCGGGCAAGGTCATCGAGTTCGTAGACGACGAGATCGAGGCCCTGCAGGAGGCCATCGCCCGCAAGCTCGGCTACAAGCTGGTGGATCACCGTCTGGAGCTCTACGGCGTCCCGATGGAGGAGTAGGCTGGCCGGTCGGCTTGCTTGCGCCTGTCCACAGCCGCATAAACCCCGCCATGTCCGACCCCGCGCCCATCCGGCGTCTCTTCATCAAGACCTACGGCTGTCAGATGAATGTCTATGACAGCGAGCGGATGGCTGACGTGCTCAGCCCCCTGGGCTACGCCATGGCCGAGCGCCCCGAGGACGCCGACCTGGTGGTGCTCAACACCTGCCACATCCGGGAGAAGGCCACCGAGAAGGTCTATTCCGAGCTCGGCTACATCAAGCAGATGAAGCTGGCCCGCCAGGCGGCCGGCCAGTCCATGACCATCGCCGTGGCCGGCTGCGTCGCCCAGGCCGAGGGCAAGGAAATCATGCACCGCCAGCCGGCGGTGGACCTGGTCATCGGGCCCCAGGCCTATCACCAGCTGCCCGAACTGATCGCCCGCACCCACCGCGCCAAGGGCGAGCGCCTTTCGGCCGACTTCGCCGCGGAGGCCAAGTTCGATCGCCTGGGGTCGGACCGCAAGCCGTCCGGGGTCACGGCCTTCCTGACCATCCAGGAGGGCTGCGACAAGTTCTGCACCTTCTGCGTGGTGCCCTATACGCGGGGGGCGGAATTCTCCCGGCCCGTGGAGGCCATCCTGGCCGAGGCCCGCAGCCTGGCCGCGCAGGGCGTGCGCGAGGTCACCCTGCTGGGCCAGAACGTCAACGCCTACAGCGGCGAAGGCGGCCTGGCGGGCCTGGCTCGCAAGCTGTCGCAGATCGAGGGCCTGGACCGCATCCGCTACACCACCAGCCACCCCGCCGACATGGACGACGCCCTGATCGAGGCGCACGGCGAGGTCGAGGCCCTGATGCCCTATCTGCATCTGCCGGTGCAGGCCGGCTCCGACAAGATCCTGCGGGCCATGAACCGCGCCCACACCGCGCAGAGCTACCTGCGGCTGGTGGAGAAGATCCGCAAGGCCCGGCCCGACATGGCCATGGCCGGCGACTTCATCGTCGGCTTCCCGGGCGAGCGCGAGAGCGACTTCGAAGCCACCCTGCAGCTGGTGGCCGAGGTCGGCTATGCCGCGGCCTTCTCCTTCAAATACTCCCGCCGCCCCGGCACGCCCGCCGCCGCCATGCCCGGCCAGGTGGCCGAAGAGGTCAAGGATGAGCGGCTGGCCCGCCTCAACGCTCTGCTGGACGAACAGCAGGCCGCCTTCAACGAAAGCCAGGCGGGCAAGACCCTGCCGGTGCTGTTCGAGCGCGCCGGACGCCATCCGGGTCAACTTTCCGGCCGCAGCCCCTATCTGCAGGCGGTGCATGTGAACGGTCCGGATCATCTGATCGGCCAGATCGTTCCGGTTCACATCGAGAGCGCGGCCAAGATGAGCCTCGCCGGGTCCCTGGCATTGGAGTTCGCTTGAGTAAGGCGCCTGAATTCATCCCCCTCTCCGACATCGCCGTCCGCGCGGTGGGCGGGGCGGCCGGCCGGCACGCGGCCCTTATCGAGGACGCCTTCGACGTCTTCATCGAAACCCCGGGCGGCGGGGTGTCGATCAATGGCGACTCCAAGGGCCGCGCCAACGCCAAGCGGGTGGTGGAGCAGATCGCCGAGCGCGCCGACCAGGGCCTGGAGATCACCGAGGCCGACGTCCGGGTGGCCATCGGCCAGGTGCGGGTGGGCCGCGGCAGCGCGCCAGGCAGCCTGCCCTCGGGACGTCGGGGCCAGGTGGCGCCAAAGACGCCGGGCCAGGCCCGCTATCTCCAGGCGCTGGCCGCCTGCGAACTGGTGTTCGGCCTGGGCCCCGCCGGCACGGGCAAGACCTTCCTGGCCGTGGCCCATGGGGCGGGCATGCTGCTGCGCGGCGAGGTGGAGCGCCTGATCGTCAGCCGTCCGGCGGTGGAGGCGGGCGAACGCCTTGGCTTCCTGCCCGGCGACCTGTCGGAAAAGGTCGATCCCTATATGGCGCCGGTCTGGGAGGCGCTGACCGACATTCTGGGCGCCGACCAGTTCAAGCGGCGGCGTGAGAAGGGGGAGATCGAGGTGGCGCCCATCGCCTTCCTGCGCGGCCGCACCCTGAACCACGCCTTCGTCATCGTCGACGAGGCCCAGAACACCACCCGCCTGCAGATGAAGATGGTGCTGACCCGCCTGGGCGAGGGTTCGCGCATGGCGGTGACCGGCGACCCCAGCCAGATCGACCTGGTAAATTCCGCCGACTCGGGCCTGGCGCACGCCGTCGGCCTGCTGGAGGGCGTCAAGGGCGTGGGGGTCAACCGCTTCACCGTCGAGGACGTGGTGCGCCATCCGATGGTGGAGCGCATCGTGCGGGCCTATGACGCCGACGCCGCCAAGCGCGGACGCTCCATTTGATCGACGTCGAGATCGAGGACGAAGCCTGGGCGCGGGACCTTCCAGACGCCGAGGCCCTGGTGGTGGCCGCCGCGCGGGCCGCCCTGGCCGGCGCCCAGCGGGCCGGCGCGGTGGTGGTCCTGCTGACCGACGACACCGGTGTCGAGGACCTCAACAGCCGTTTCCGGGGCAAGGACACGGCGACCAATGTGCTGTCCTTCCCGGCCCCGCCGAATCCCGAGGATCACCTGGGGGACGTGGCCCTCGCGCACGGGGTCTGCGTCCGCGAGGCCGCCGAGCAGGGCAAGACCCTGGCCCACCATCTGCAACACCTTGTGGCGCACGGGGTGCTGCATCTTGTAGGGTACGACCACGAAACCGACGACGACGCCGAGGACATGGAAGGTCTGGAGCGCGTGGTCATGGCCGGTCTGGGGGCCCCTGATCCCTACGGCGCCGAACAGGGAGACGATGGCTAGTTCCGAAGACCCGCCCGCAGCCGCGCGCAAGAGCCGCGGCATACGGGCCTTCCTGAGACGGCTGCGCGGCGCGGGCGGCATGGAGCCGCCGCCGACCCCGGTGGACCTGGTGGGCGACCGCATGGTCGACCAGGCCCAGGCCTTCCAGACCCTGAGGGTCGATGACGTCATGACCCCACGCGCCGACATTGTCGCCGTGGAGCTCACCACCCCCTTCTCCGGCCTCGTGGAGCGGTTCGTTGAAGCCGAGCACAGCCGTATGCCGATCTATCGCGAGACCCTCGATGATCCGGTCGGCGTGGTGCACGTGAAGGACATCTTCAAGCTGATGGCTGGCCCCAAGCCCAAGGGCGGCAAGCCACCCGGGCCTGACGACGCCATCCTGCAGAAAGTGCGCCGCGACGCCCTCTATGTGCCGGCCTCCATGCGCGCCGCCGACCTGCTGCTGCGCATGCAGACCAGCCGGATCCACATGGCCCTGGTGATCGACGAGTTCGGCGGCACCGATGGCCTGGTGACCCTGGAGGACCTGGTGGAGGCGGTGGTCGGCGAGATCGACGACGAACACGACGACGCCCAGGCGGCCGGCGTCGTCGCTCGCCCAGGCGGGGTGTTCGAGGTTGACGCCCGCGCGCCCCTGGAGGAGCTGGAGGTCGCCGTCGGCGCCGAACTGGCCCCGCCGGACCTTGAGGAAGAAATCGACACCGTGGCGGGGCTGGTGACGGCCCTGGCCGGCCGGGTGCCGCAGCGCGGCGAGGTGATCAGCCACCCGGCGGGCTTTGAGTTCCAAGTCACCGACGCCGACCCGCGCCGGGTCAAGCGGGTGCGGGTGCGCCGGCTGCCCGAGCCGGACGTCATCATTTGAAGCTTCCCCTGACGCCGGCCTGGCGCGCGCGCATCCTGGCGGTCGTCGCTGGGGTCGGCGCGGGCCTGGCCCACCCGCCCTTGGGCCTGATCATCGGCATCGTGGCCTATGGCCTGCTGATGTGGCTGGCCGAGACGGGTGGCCCGCGACCCCTTCGCTCGGCCTTCTTCCGGGGCTGGCTGGCCGGGGTCGGCTATTTCGCGGTCGGCACCCACTGGATCACCGAACCCTTCATGGTGGACGCCGCCAACCAGGGCTGGATGGCCCCCATCGCCCTGCTGGCGATGTCCGGAGGCCTGGCGCTGTTCTGGGGCCTGGCGGCCCTGATCTACCGCCTCGCCGACGTGAAGGGCCCCTGGCGGGTGCTGGTCTTCGCCGGCGCATTGGCGCTCTGCGAGTGGCTGCGTGGCCACGTGCTCACCGGGTTCCCCTGGAACCTGCCCGGCGAGGCCTGGCGCGCAGGCTCGGCCCCGTCCCAGATGGCCTCGGTGGTGGGCGCCTACGGCCTGTCCTGGATCACCATCGCGCTCGGGGCCGCGACCGCCCTGCTGTGGACTCCGGGCCGGACCCGGCTGGCCGCCGGCGCGGCCATCGTCGCCGCCCTGGCGGGGCTCTACGGCTTCGGCGCCCTGCGGCTGGCCACAGCCAAGGCGACCGCCGCCGACGCCCCCATGGTGCGGCTGGTCCAGGCCAATATTGACCAGAAGGACAAGTGGAAGCCGGAGAACCTGGACATGGTGTTCTCCACCTATGTCGGCTTGACCACCCAGGCGTCTCAGGTCCGTCCCGACATCGTCATCTGGCCGGAGGGCGCCTTGCCCGCGGTGATCGACGACCTGCTGGCGCCCGGCAGCCCCTATGTCCTCCGGCTCACCGAGGCGCTGGCGCCCGGCCAGACCCTGATGATGGGCGCCAACCGGGTGGGGCCCGGCGCCAAGGGCGGCGTGGACTATTTCAACAGCCTGGTGGTGCTGCGCCGCGAGGCACCCGGCCTGCGGGTGACCGGGTTCTATGACAAGCACCGGCTGGTGCCCTTCGGGGAGTTCCTGCCGCTGGGAGACCTGGCCACCAGGCTCGGCATCCGCAGCCTGGTGCACATGCCCGAGGACTTCACCGCCGGCCCGCCGCCCCGGCCCATCCACCCGCAGGGTGTGCCGGCCCTGCAGCCGCTGATCTGCTATGAGGCCTTGTTCCCGGGCTTCGCGTCGGCCGCCGCCAAGCGGGGCGGCCAACGGGCGCAGTGGTTGCTGAACGTGTCCAACGACGCCTGGTTCGGGGCCAGCAGCGGTCCCTGGCAACACCTCAACATCGCGGCCTACCGTGCGATCGAGGAGGGCCTGCCGATCGCGCGGGCCACCCCGACGGGGGTGTCGACGATGATCGACGCCTATGGGGGTCCCATTTTGGGCGCCCGCCTAACCCTTGGAGAGCAAGGAATCATCGACGTTCGGCTGCCGCCGGCGCTCGCCCGTACGGTGTATTCACGTTTCGGGGACGGCGGACTCGCCATCATGTTGCTCTTATCCGCGTCCATCGCGGTGGCGGGACGTATTCGACGAGCACATTGAGTTGACGCGGGCGTCATCGTTTTGACGGCGGCGATCGACCTCGTCTATTGGGAAGCACATGGCCAAGGAATTCGACGTCGACCGATCCCCCAATCCGGTCGACCTTCACGTGGGACTGCGTATCCGGCTCCGGCGCAAGGAGCTGGGCGTGAGCCAGGAAAAACTGGCCGATTCGATCGGCCTGACCTTCCAGCAGGTCCAGAAATATGAGCGCGCCGCCAACCGGGTGAGCGCGTCGAAGCTGTGGGACATGGCCCGCGCGCTGCAGACCTCCATCTCCTATTTCTTCGATGGCCTGCCGGACGCCGAGCTCAACGCCCCGGCCTCCAGCGACGGCCCCTCGCCGGCCCACGCCTTCCTGATGACGCCAGAGGGCATGGAACTGGCCGCCGTCTTCCCGAAGGTGCGACGCGCCCGCGTGCGCCGCCGCATCCTCGACCTGGTCCGCGCCATGGTCGACGAGGATGACGGAGAGCCGGAACCGGCCGCGCCCCGCGAGCCCGCAAAAGTCGCCTGAGGATGAGGCCGCGGATCGCCGTCCTGCTGGATGAGAACACCAGCAGCGGCGCGACGCGCTACGAAGCCCACAAGGGCTATTTCCTGGGGCTGCGCGAGGCAGGCGCCGCGCCCTTCGGGCTGCCCTATTTCGCCGAGATGGTCCCGGGCGTCGTCGCCGACTTCGACGGCCTGCTCAGCGTCGGCGGGCGCTTCGCCTATCCACCGGCCTGGTATCTGGACGGCGAGGCCTCGTTCGCCCCGGACTCGCCGCGCCTGGAGGTGGAGCAGGCCCTGATGTCGGGCTTTCTGGCGGCGGGAAAGCCGGTGCTGGGGATCTGCGCCGGCATGCAGATGCTGGCCTGCCTGCACGGGTCCAGGCTCACCGCCGATGTGCGGACCCTGGGGGATGTCCTCGACCACGACAACCGGGACCAGAGGCACGAGATCTCAATCCTGCCCGGGTCGCAGCTGGCCAGCCTGATCGGGGCGCCGACCCTGGAGGTCAACAGCTTCCATCGCGAGGCCATCGCGCAACTGGGGTCCCGGGTGCGCGCCGTCGCCCATGCGCCCGACGGCGTCATCGAGGCTGTCGAGCTGGACGGGCCTGGCTTCGCCATCGGCATCCAGTGGCATCAGGAGTTGTTCGCCGGCGCCGACCACCCGGGCGACGCGATCTTCCGCGGCTTCGTCGCCGCCTGCGCGCCCCGATAACCCGCTAGCGGACCTTCAGGGCCAGGATCACCAGCAGGGCCGAGAGGCCCAGGTGCACCAGCATGAACCGCACCAGCACCTGGGTGTTGGACCAGCCCAGCTCCTTCCGGCAGTGGTCGTGCAGGGGAAAGCGGATGCCCGCCAGGATCTTCAGGCCGAAGAACCGCAGCAGGGCCACCTTCACCAGGCCAGTCGCGCCGTTCAGCAGGATCACCGAGCCCACCAGCAGCAGGAACAGTGGATTGTTGGTGGCCACCACCAGCATGCCGATCAGCAGGCCAAGCGGCCGGGACCCGGCGTCGCCCATCAGCACCAGACTGGGAGCGGCGTTGTACCAGAGGTAGCCCGCGACGCAGCCCACCATCAGGAAGGCCATGATCGCCCAACTCGCCCCTTCGGCGCTGACCGGGATGTTGAGGTGGCCGGCCACCACCTCGTTGCCGATCACCGCATAGAGCAGGCCGCCCAGCAACAGGATGGCTGTGCCTGTCAGGCTGCCCGAGACCCCGTCCACGCCGTCCGAACAGTTGGTGGCGTTGATGGACAGCCAGATGATGGCGGTGCCCAGGGGAATGGAGAGCCAGGGGCCAAGGGTCAGGACCCCTTTCCAGCCCGGCAGCCAGATGGTGGCGGGCATGAAGCCATAGATCACCATGGCGGCGCCCAGGGCGATCGCCAGGTCCATGACGGCCAGCTGGTACTCCGAGAAGCCGCCCCGCCGGTCATCGAAGTAGCCCACCAGCATGGCCGCCAGCATGAGCGGCAGGGTCAGCAGGCAGCGGGCTCCAAAGGGCACGAAGATCAGGCAGGCGACGCAGAAGATGCTGACGAAGATCAGGCCCGCGCTGATCGGCTTGCCGACGCTCATCTCAGCGTTGACCGCGAAGGCGCGGCCCCGGTCGGTGGGCAGGCGCGACCAGAGGCGGGGCAGCGCGACCCAGGTGGCGAGCGCGCTCACCGCGAAGCCGATGGCGGCCAGGAAAAAGAAGGACTCAAACAGGCGCAGCGGTCCCCAGGCCTGTCCGAGGTTCGCGTGGATCCAGCTCAGCATGCGTGTGAAGTCCGAGGTGACCGGAGAGCCCGTTCTAGCGCGCGCCGGAATTCACCGACAAAGGGGAATCGCCTGCTCGCCGCCGATTCATCCGGCGGTAGAGGGTCAGGGTTAAACCGTCGCCCGGGGCGCGGCCCCGCTTGCGGGATATAAAGATTTCTTTATAGGATTTCCGCGACCTTCCAGATCGCCGCTCCCGCACGCGGCGCTCGCGCATTTTCCGGAGCCTTCACTTGAGCCGTTCCTCCTACATCTTCACCTCGGAAAGCGTTTCCGAAGGCCATCCCGACAAGGTCGCCGACCGCATCTCCGACACCGTGGTCGACGCCTTCCTGGCCGCGGAGCCCGAGGCCCGCGTCGCCTGCGAGACCCTGGTGACCACCAACCGCATCGTGCTGGCCGGTGAAGTCCGCGCCGGCAAGCCGGGCGCCTCCAAGGCCGAGAACAAGCAGATGACCAAGGATATCCTTGGCACCCTGGAGCCGCTGGTGCGCGCCGCGGTCAAGGACATCGGCTACGAGCAGAAGGGCTTCCACTGGCAGAAGGCGAAGTTCGCCAACCACCTGCACGCCCAGTCGGCCGACATCGCCCAGGGCGTGGACTCGTCCAACAAGAAGGACGAAGGCGCCGGCGACCAGGGCATCATGTTCGGCTACGCCTGCGACGAGACGCCGGAACTGATGCCGGCCACCCTGCAGTATTCGCACAATATCCTCAGCAAGCTGGCCGCCGTGCGCCACTCGGGCGAGGCCAAGGGCCTGGAGCCCGACGCCAAGAGCCAGGTGACCCTGCTGTATCAGGACGGCCGCCCGGTCGAGGTGTTGCAGATCGTGGTCTCCACCCAGCACGCCAAGAAGATCGGCGAGAACACCGCCTCGTCGAAGCGCATCCTCGAGCTGATCAAGCCTTACGTCCTCGGCGTCTTCCCCGACGGCCTGGTGACCAAGAAGACCAAGTGGCACGTCAACCCGACCGGCAAGTTCCTGATCGGCGGGCCGGACGGCGACGCGGGCCTGACGGGCCGCAAGATCATCGTCGACACCTACGGCGGGGCGGCCCCGCATGGCGGCGGCGCCTTCTCCGGCAAGGACCCGACCAAGGTTGACCGTTCGGCGGCCTATCTCTGCCGCTACCTGGCCAAGAACGTGGTGGCCGCGGGCCTGGCCCGGAAGTGCACCATTCAGATCAGCTACGCCATCGGCGTCGCCAACCCGCTCTCCTTCTATGTCGATCTGCACGAGACCGGCGAAGTCGACGCGGCCAAGCTGGAAAAGATCCTTCCCGAACTGGTGGGCGGCGCCACGCCGCGCGCCATCCGCGAGCACCTCGGCCTCAACAAGCCGATCTACGCCCGCACCGCGGCCTACGGCCACTTCGGCCGCACGCCCGACAAGGACGGCGGCTTCTCCTGGGAGAAGACCGACCTCGTGGAAAAGCTGCGGGCCGCCCTCTGATCGAGGCGCTCCGGCGCTGGGCGTTCTCGCTGCGTCGAGACGCCCACGCCGTCTGGCTGGCGGCGCGTGACCCACGCACGCCGGTCGCCGCCAAGCTGCTGGGTCTGGCCGTTGCGGCCTACGCCCTGTCGCCGATCGACCTCATCCCCGACTTCATCCCGCTCCTGGGGTATCTCGACGATCTGGTTCTGGTCCCGCTCGGCCTTTGGCTGGCGATCCGCTTGATCCCGGCCCGGGTGATGGACGATCACCGCGCCGCCGCCGAGGCCGCTGCGCGCCGACCGGTGAGCAAGATCGCGGCCGGCGCCGTGATCCTCATCTGGCTGGCCTTCGTCATCGCAGGCGGGATGCTGCTGGCTCGCCACGTGCGGCTGGGCTAGAGGGCGCGGCATGGATAGCCACCCACCCCTCCGGTCCTTCGGCCGCCTCAAGTCGCGGCCGATCAAGCCGCGCCAGGCCGCCCTGATGGACAGCTTGCTGCCGCAGGTCCGCGCGCCGCTGGAGAACTTCGACCCCAAGACCCTGCTGCCCGACGCGCGCGAGGTCTGGCTGGAGATCGGGTTCGGCGGCGGCGAGCACATGGCGGCCCAGGCCGCGCGATCCCCCGACACCCTGATCATCGGCGCCGAGCCGTTCCTCAACGGCGTCGCCAGCGCCCTGCGGCATGTGGAGGAGGCGGGCCTCCGGAACGTGCGCATCCATGACAACGATGTGCGCGATCTGATGGCGCGGATGCCCGACGCCTGCCTGGACCGTGTGTTTGTCCTGTTCCCCGATCCCTGGCCCAAGGCGCGCCACAACAAGCGCCGCCTGATCCAGGCCGAGACGATCGCCGAGCTGGCGCGGCTGCTGAAACCCGGCGGCCGACTGCGCTTCGCCACCGACTGGGCCGACTATGCCGACTGGACCCTGGAGCGGGTGCTGGCCGGCGGCCAGTTCGCCTGGCCGGCGGAACGCGCCGATGACTGGCGCGTCCCGCCCGCCGACCACATCACCACGCGCTATGAGGAAAAGCGCCTGGGCGACTGCGCGCCGGTGTTCCTGGACTTCGTGAGGGCCTGACTACTTCAGTTGCTTGAGCTTGGCGGCGGCCTTCTCAGCCTCCACCTTGGTGTTCAGCTCGATGCCCTGGCGGATCAGCTCGCCCGTCTCTTCCGGATCGGCCCAGCGGACGATCTCGACCGACTTGCCCTTTTCCAGGTCCTTGTAGTGCTGGAAGAAGTGGGCGATCTGCTCGGTGAGGATCGAGGGCAGGCCGCGCCAGCTGTCCAGTCCCGCATAGAAGGGGTGCAGCTTGTCCACCGGCACGGCGAGGATCTTTTCGTCGTTGCCGGCCTCGTCCACCATCATCAGGCAGCCGATCGGGCGGCAGCGGATGATCGCGCCGGGCACCACCGGGGTGGGCCCCACCACCAGGATGTCCATCGGGTCGCCGTCCCCCGAAAGGGTGTGGGGTACGAAGCCGTAATTGCCCGGATAGAACATGGCGGTGTGCAGGAAGCGGTCGACATAGATCGCGCCGCTTTCCTTATCGAGTTCATACTTCACCGGTTCCCCGCCTTGCGGAATCTCGATGATGGCGTTGACGTCGTACGGCGGATTGAAGCCCACCGAGATCTTGGAAATGTCCATGGGGAGATGGCCTTTTCACACACAGGGAAGTAGCCGCGGTCTTTGGACTATTCGGTGCGGCGGATAAAGGCCTGCTTGACGCGATCCCCGGCGTGGGCAGGCTCTGCGTCCATGCCGCGCATCTTCATCATCGGGCCCGGCGGAGTCGGCAAGACCACGGCGGGGGGCGAACTGGCCCGCCTGCTGGGCTGCCCCTTCCTGGACCTTGACCAGGAATTTATGGCCCGCATCGGCGATATCGGCGGTGTGATCCAGGACCAGGGCTATCTCCGCTACGTCGAGTTGAACGCCGCTCTGTTCGCGACTCTGGTGGAAGAGCTTTCTGAGACCGCGGTGGTCCCGCTCTCCTCCGGCTTCCTGGCGCGTGAGACCCCGCCCGGCCTGCTGGCGGCCAACCAGGCCGGGGTGAGGGCGACCGGAACCTCGATCCGTCTACTTCCTTGTGAAGACCTGGAGGCCGCGACCCGCATCGTCGTCGCTCGCCAGCTTGGTCGGGGCATCGGTCTCGAGCCCGAGCGCGAGGCCGCCAAGTTCCCCCGCCGTTTCGCCGACTATCTTGACCAGGGCGACATCCGCATCTTCAGCACGGCCGGACCCGCCGAGATCGCCGCGGAGATGGCGCGCGCCCTGGGGCTGACAAGGTCCTGAGGGAGTGCTATAGAGGCGCTCACATCGTCCGTAAGCGCTGGATAGCGCCTATGAGCGGCAGGCTTCGGCCCGGCCGCTTTTTTGTTGCCGGAGAGCCGCCGAGCCTATGCGAGGCAAGACCGCAGAAGATAAATCGCTCCTGGAGCTGCTGGACCCGGTGGCGCAGGCCTCGGGATACGAGATCGTCCGCCTGCGCCTGATGGGCGGCGAGCACGCCCGGCGCCTGCAGATCATGGCCGAGACCCCCGACGGCGAGATGATCGTCGAGGACTGCGCCAAGCTGTCGCGCGCCATCTCCGAGGTGATGGACGCCGCCGATCCGATCAGCGGCGAATACACCCTGGAAGTCTCCTCCCCCGGGGTCGACCGTCCGCTGACCCGGATGAAGGACTTCGCCAACTATGAGGGCCATGAGGCCCGCCTCGAACTCGACCGCGTCGCCGACGGCCGCAAACGCTTCCGCGGCATGCTGGCCGGCGTCGAGAACGACAATGTCGCCATCGATCTGGAAGGAGAGGCGGAGACCGCCTTGGTGCCCTTCGCCTGGATCGTTGAGGCCAAACTGATCCTGACCGACCAGCTGATGAAGCGCGGCGCCGACGAGCGCGCCGCACGGCTGGCCGACACCCCGCAACAGACGCCCGAGCAAGAGGACTAAGATCATGAGCCTGACCGGCATTTCAGCCAACCGGCTTGAACTCCTGCAGATCGCCGAGGCCGTGGCCCGCGAGAAGTCGATCGACAAGGAGATCGTCATCGAGGCGATCGAGGAGGCGATCCAGAAGGGCGCTCGCTCGCGCTACGGCGCCGAGCACGACATCCGGGTCCATATCGATCCCAAGACCGGTGAGACCATCATCAAGCGCGTGATCACCGTGATCCCCGATGACCTGGTCTATGAAGCCGAGGACAGCGAGGACGGTCCCAGCGAGCCCATGGGGTCGCGCCGCCTGAAGGAAGCCCTCAGCGTCGACAAGGACGCCTTCGTCGGCAAGACCTACGAAGAGGTCCTGCCGCCCTTCGAGTTCGGCCGGGTCCAGACCCAGATGGCCCGCCAGGTGGTGACCGGCAAGGTCCGCGAAGCCGAGCGTGAGCGCCAGCACGAAGAGTTCAAGGACCGCGTGGGCGAGATCGTCAACGGCGTGGTCAAGCGGGTCGAGTACGGCAACACCGTGGTCGACCTGGGCCGCGGCGAAGGCATCATGCGCCGCGACCAGTCGATCCCGCGCGAGAACTTCAACATCGGCGACCGGATCCGCTGCTACATCTACGACGTCCGCCGCGAGACCAAGGGCCCGCAGATCCTGCTGTCCCGCGCCCACGGCGGCTTCATGGCCAAGCTGTTCGCCCAGGAAGTTCCTGAAGTGTACGACGGCGTCATCGAGATCCGCGCTGTGGCCCGCGATCCGGGCTCGCGCGCCAAGATGGCCGTGGTCTCCAACGACAGCTCCATCGACCCCGTCGGCGCCTGCGTCGGCATGCGCGGTTCGCGCGTGCAGGCGGTGGTGGCCGAGCTGCAGGGCGAGAAGATCGACATCATCCAGTGGAGCCCGGACGAGGCGACCTTCATCGTCAACGGTCTGGCCCCCGCCGAAGTCTCCAAGGTCGTCATGGACGAGGAGGACGAGCGCGTCGAAGTCGTCGTTCCCGACGAGCAGCTCAGCCTCGCCATCGGCCGTCGCGGCCAGAACGTCCGCCTCGCCAGCCAGCTGACCGGCTGGCAGATCGACATCATGACCGAGAGCCAGGAGAGCGAGCGCCGTCAGCGCGAGTTCACCGAGCGCACCGCCCTGTTCCAGGAAGCCCTGGACGTCGACGAGGTCATCGCCCAGCTGCTGGTCACCGAGGGCTTCGCCTCGGTTGAAGATGTCGCCTATGTCGAGAACGCCGAAGTCGCCGCCATCGAGGGCTTCGACGAGGACACCGCTGAGGAAATCCAGGCCCGCGCCCGCGACTTCCTGGAGAAGGAAGCCGCCGAACTGGACGCCAAGCGCCGCGAATACGGCGTCGAGGACAGCCTGCTGGAGATCGAGGGCGTCACCCTGCCGGTCGCCGTGGCCCTGGGCGCCGGCGATGTGAAGACCGTCGAGGACCTGGCCGGCCTGATCCCCGACGATCTGCGCGGCTGGTTCGAGAGCAAGGACGGCGACCGGGTTCGCGAGCCGGGCATCCTGGAAGCCTTCAACCTGGACGCGGCCGACGCCGAGGCCCTGATCATGCGCGCCCGCGTGGTGATGGGCTGGGTCGAGGCCCCGCCCGAGCCGGAAGCCCAGGAAGTGGCCCAGGTCGAGCTCTCGGAAGAGGAGCAGGTTTTCGGTGTTCGTGGGGCTCAGACCGCCGCGCCCGTCGAGGCCGAAGTCGAGCCCGGGGCTGAACAAGCAGCGCCGCCCGCCGACAACGAGGAGGCGTAAGCCTCAGCGTGACCGCCTCTACCGTCCCCACCACCCTGGCGCAGGTCGCGCGCGAGCGGCGCGACATCGTCACGGGCGAGGTGATGGCCGAGGAGCGCCTGATCCGCTTCGTGGCGGGTCCGGGCGGGGTCGTGGTCCCAGACCTGGCGCGCAAGCTGCCGGGCCGGGGAATGTGGGTCGCCGCCGATCGCGCTTCGGTGGAGACCGCGGCGCGCAAGGGGCTGTTTTCCCGCTCCGCCAAGGCCAAGCTGAGCGCCAGTCCCGACCTCGCCGACCAGGTGGACAGCCTGCTGCGGCGGCGCGTCCTGGACGGGCTGGGCCTTGCCAAGCGGGCGGGCGATCTTATCTCAGGCTACGAAAAGGTCGCTGCCGCGCTGAACGCCGGCCGCGCGGCCTGGGTGATCGAGGCCGCCGACGGCGCGCAGGACGGTCGCCGCAAGATCCTCAATGTGGCCCGCAAGTCACCGCGCGCGCCCAAGCTTCTCGGACTCTATTCCAATGAGGAATTGGGTTTGGCCTTGGGCGGAGAGAATGTGATACACACCGCCTTCCTTGCGGGGCGCGGCGCCGATCAGTGGACTTTCGATGTCCACCGTCTATCTGGCTTCCGCCCGCTCCTTCCCGAGAGTTGGCGCGAGGAGCCCTGAAGAGGCGGGCGGAACGAATTTCGTTCCGCGCGCCTAAAGCTATTGAACGTGGTCGGAACGCCCGGCCGGTATGTAAAGCGAGCGCATGAGCGACGACAACGACAACGGCCGGCCCCCCGCCCCTGGCGGACGCACACCTCTAACCCTGAAGCCGCGTGGCGTCGCAGGGTCGGTGAGCGCGGGTACGGTGAAGCAGAGCTTCAGCCACGGCCGGTCCAAGACCGTGGTCGTCGAGACCAAGCGCGCCCGCACCCACACGGCCCCGCCAGGCAATCTGGCCGCGCCGTCTCCGGCCGAGAAGCGGGTGTTCACCCCGCCGGCCCCTTCGGCGCCACGTCCGGCCGGCGGCCCCACCGCCGACGGTAATCTCTCGGCTGAGGAACAACGCGCCCGTCAGCGCGCCATCGAACTCGCCCGCGAACACCAGGCCCGCCAGGCCGCTGAGCAGGCGGCCCGCGAGGCCGCG
>NZ_JAUYAF010000023.1 GCF_030693625.1 Phenylobacterium sp. | reverse complement strand
CCGCATCGAGCGATGCTTCTCCAAGCTCAAGCACTTCAGGCGCTTCGCAACCCGATACGATCGAAGGGCCATCCACTTCCTAGGCTTCGTCCATCTCGCAGCAGCCATGATCTGGATGCGATGAATGTCGATTCCGCCTAGTCTTCCAGCGCCAGGACTGGGGAGGCGGACGTGGCGCAGACAAAGACCAAGACCCCGGAGACCAACGCCGACGTCGAGGCTTTTCTGGCGGCCGTCGCGCCTGAACCGCGCCAGGCTGAGGCGTGTCCGGCCATCGCGACGATGCGCTGATGGCGCGGCTTGGCAAGTACAAGACCGGCAAGGCCTGCCTCTATCTGACAGGCTCCCCGACGTGGACCAGGAGGTGCTCGCCGAGGTGATCGCCGGCTGTGTCAGCCACATGCGGGAAGCCTATCCCCCCAGCGGCGCGCAGAAGCCGTAGTCCTGGTCCTGCGGCGGCTCTGATCTCCCGCACCAGCCCCGTGGGACCGGGTGCTGACTTGAGCGCCGGATGATGACAAAGATTTCATGGCCCCGCTTGCATCTATAGGGCGCGGCACGGGCCTCTTTCCTCACAGAAGCGGGCTGATACGCCCCAAAACTGGAGAGACCACGTCATGGAAGCCGTCCTCATCGTCTTCATCGTCTTCGGATCGATCGCCTCGCTGTTCCTGGTGCCCGCCTACC
Organism: Phenylobacterium sp.; assembly: GCF_030693625.1. GTDB lineage: Bacteria > Pseudomonadota > Alphaproteobacteria > Caulobacterales > Caulobacteraceae > Phenylobacterium > Phenylobacterium ferrooxidans. The sequence goes on along the minus strand of NZ_JAUYAF010000023.1, from coordinate 48,083 downwards.
TGAAGAGCCGCGAACGCTCGCGCCTGCACGACACCCTCAAGGCCTCCATCGAGCATGGCCAGCCGATCCCCGCCGAAGTCATCGAGGCCATCACCAGCGACGTGAAGGTCAAGGCGCCGGCCTCTCCCATGCGGGACTTGCGCACCGGCATCATCTGGCTGGGCGTGGCGGTGGGCCTGGCCGCCTTCGGCTTCGCCATCAGCTTCGAGGAGCCCGACGCCCTCTATCCGCTGATCGGCATGGCCGCCTTCCCGGGCTTCATCGGCGTGGCCTTTATCGCCATCTCATTCTTCGGGCGCGGCAAGTAGGCCGGTTCCAGGGGGAGCAAGCCCAATGTCGGGCTCACAGCAACTGCGGTACGCCAGCCTCCACGACGTGGAACTCGCGACCCTGTCGGCCACGGGAGAACGGCGCGCCTTCGGCGAGCTGGTCCGCCGCCATGGCTCGGCGGTGCGGGGCCTCCTGCGCCGGATGGGCGCAGCCTCGGCCGAGGCCGACGACACGGCCCAGGACGCCTTCCTGGCCGCCTTCGAAAGCATCACCGAGTTTCGCGGCGAGGGGACCTTCGCCGCCTGGGTCAAGCGTATCGCCGCCCGTCAGTACCTGAAGCGTCTGCAACGTGAGCGGCGTCTGGCGAGCCTGGCGCTCGAGGCTGAAGAGGGCACCCAAACCGCTCACCATCCCGACGCCGCCGGCCGCATCGATCTGGACGAAGCCATGAAGTGTTTAGGCGCGGCCGAACGGCTCTGCGTGACCATGTGCTACGGCGCGGGCCTCTCCCACGCCGAGGCCGCCGATGCCTTGAATCTGCCGCTTGGAACGGTCAAATCCCATGTCAAACGTGGTCTGGAGAAACTCAGAACGCGACTGGCGCCTGAGGGTGCGGAGCTGGAAGGGAGGCGTGGCAATGGCTGAGATCGAATTCGAGCGCCGCCTGGAGCGGCTCTTCTCCGATGCGCCGGCGTTCTCCGATGAGAGCGCCTTCGCGGCGCGTGTGGAGCACCGTCTCAATCGCGGCTGGAACATGCGCCGCTGGTTCATCGGGGCCGCCGGCGTGGCCGGTGGCGTCGTCGGCGCCAGCCAGCTCATCATGTCCAACTTCGTCCAGCGGGTGGAGGACGCCTCGGCGGGCTCTTCGCGCCTCCTGCAGGCCGGGATCGCCCAGGCGCGCCCGGGCATGGACCTGTTCGCCATGGTGCAGTCGGACTGGACTGTCGTATGGATCGCCAGCGGCCTGGCTGTCCTGGCCATGGGCTTCGTGCTCACCCGCGTGATCGAGGAGATCTGACGATGTCGGCTCAACGTCAGGAAACGGTTCGTCGCCTCGCCGCGCCGGATATCACCGCGCGCAAGGGCGGTGTGCCCATCGTCTGCCTGACGGCTTACACTGCGCCGATGGCCGAACTGCTGGACGACCACTGCGACCTGCTGCTGGTGGGCGACAGCGTCGGCATGGTGGTGCATGGCCTGCCCAACACGGTCGGCGTCACCCTGGAGATGATGATCCTGCACGGCCAGGCGGTGATGCGGACCTCCAAGAAGGCCATGGTGGTGGTGGACATGCCCTTCGGCTCCTACGAGGGCGCGCCCGAGAACGCCTATCAGAACGCCGTGCGCATCATGAAGGAGACCGGCGCCTCGGCGGTGAAGGTCGAGAGCGGCTCCACGGTGGTGGAGACCATCGAATATCTCGTGAAGCGTGGCGTGCCGGTCATGGGCCATGTGGGCCTGCGGCCCCAGGCGGTGCTGGTGGACGGCGGCTTCAAGGCCAAGGGCCGCGCCGGCGAGGAACGCGCCCGGATCCTGGAGGAGGCCAAGGCCACCGCCGCGGCCGGCGCCTTCGCCGTGGTCGTCGAGGGTGTCGCCGAGGGCCTGGCCCGCGAGATCACCGAGGCCATCGCCGTGCCCACCATCGGCATCGGCGCCTCGGCCGGCTGTGACGGCCAGATCCTGGTCACCGACGACATGCTGGGCCTGTTCGACTGGACGCCGAAGTTCGTGCGCCGCTACGCCGACCTGCGGGGCGAAATCTCCAAGGCCATCGCGGGCTACGCCGACGACGTGCGCCAGCGGACGTTCCCGGGTCCGGCGGAGATCTATTTCGCCAAGGCCGCGAACACCTAGAGCCTGATTCGTTGAGGTGGAATCGCGTCGCGATTCCGCCGATGCGGTGGATCAGGCTCCAGATATAAGCGAGAGCATGATTCACGCCTGAGCCGGGACCGCTGCGCGGTTCCGTCTCAAGCGATCATGCTCTAGGCGAACAGGACGGCGGCTTCCGCTGTCGGTTCAAAGGTTTTCGCCAGCGCGATGGCTTCGGCCTCAATGGCTTCGTGGTCCTTGGCTGTGAACTTCTCGAACGCGGTGACGGACACCGTCGCGGTCTTCTTCTTGGCCTCCAGCTTCCACGTCCCGGCGACGAAACCGTCCACCAGCAGCATCGGCGGAACCTGCAGGTTCTTGCTGGCGACCCTGGGCGCGTGTTCGGGCGGCAGGATGCGGGCGCGGTCCTGGTGGCCCTGGGTGACGGCGTCGAAGTCCGGCACGAAGCGCGGCGGGGCAGGGACATGGCCACCGGGCCGGGGCGCATCCTTCAGGTCGTAGAGCACTTTCCCGCGATCATCTCTGAAGGTGACGAGGTCGTCGCCGAGCGCCTCGAACAGGGCCGCGACACCCTTCAAGCCCGACCAGCCGCTGAAGTCGGCGGGCGTCGCCGGCCCCCAGGCGGCCAGGTAGCGGCGTAGCAACTCAGCAGGCTCCGCCGCCGCCGCGATGCCCTCGCCCAGATAGGCCTTGGCCAGGACGAACTCGCCACCGGGCGAAAAGCCGTACGGCGTGTCCGACGCCGCCTGAACCAGGGGCAGGAGGTGGCGCGCCGCATAGGCCATGATGCGGATGTCGGAATAGCCGGCCTTTTCCAGGACGTCCCGGAAACTCTCGAACTCCCTTGGTTCGGCAAAGTGCTTCCGCGCCAGGGCCAGGACGGGTTCCAGCTCGGTGACCGTCGTCTTGGTCCCGCCAGGCAGGGTGATGGCCTCTCCGGTCCTCAGGCTGCCCCGGAAGGTCAGGAAGTCGGCGGCGGTCACCAGGTGGAGCGTGCCGCGCATGGCCGTCGCGCGCACGACCTTGCGGCTCGCGATCGCCGTCCGCAGGTCATCAGGCTCGAATCCCGCGAGTCGCGACCAGAGGCCGATGAAGGGCGTGCGCGGCAGCTGGGCCTGGATCGCCAGCAGCCGGCTCAGCGCGTCGGCGGGCGCAATGGCCTGGCGCTCCAGCAGCATCTGGCGGGCCAGGAGTGCGCGGTTCAAGTCGCGGGCGGTGAGGACGTCGTCAGCCATCCCCGCAGCATCGCCGAGGCGCCGGCGCGAGGCCAGCCTTGCGCTAATTCGCGCCAGCGCTCATTTGCACGCGCACGGGCGGCCTGTCGGCCGCCGTGACTGGAGAGACGTGTGGCCAAGGGATTCAAGGAAGCTGGCGAGAAGCCCCGCCGCTTCTACAAGAGCGTTGCGGTTGAGGCCGTCGAGGGCGGCTTCGCCGTGAAGCTGGACAACCGCAGCCTGCGCAGTCCCCGGTCGGCCCTGATGGTTCTGCCGACCCAGGCCCTGGCCGACCTCGTCGCCGCGGAGTGGGCCGCCCAGGGCGAGCATATCGAGATGGCCCTGATGCACGCGACCCGCCTGGCCAACACGGCGCTCGACGCCATCCCCCAGGCCCGTGACGGCACAGCGGCTCAGATCGCCGACTATGCCGGCTCTGACCTGCTCTGCTATTTCGCCGAGGATCCGGTGGGGCTGGTGGACCGCCAGCAGGAGCACTGGGGCCCGGTCCTGGAGCGTGCTGAGCGGGAGTTCGAGGTCGCTTTCGTAAGGGCTGCGGGCATCGTTCACCGCACCCAACCCGACGAGACCCTGGCCAAGGTCAAGGCCATGGCGCTGGATCTCGACGATTTCGGCCTGGCTGGCGTCGCTTTCGGCACCGCCCTGTTCGGCTCGGCGGTCCTGGCCTTCGGCCTGGCGCGCGGCTGGATGAGCGGCGTCCAGGCCCTGGAGCTGTCGCGCCTGGATGAGACCTTCCAGGAGGAGAAGTGGGGCGTCGATGACGAGGCCGCCGAACGCACCGCCCGTCACGTGGTGGAGGCGCACATGCTCGAGCGCTGGTTCAAGGCCCTCTAGCTGACGCCCGGTGAACTTGCGCAGGCTTCCGGGCGCGACTAGGGCTTGATCCCAGCACAGAGCGTTAAGAGGGGCCGGCCTTGAAGCATATCATCGAGGAGCTTGAGAAGCGTCGCGCGGAGGCCCGCATGGGCGGCGGCGAGCGCCGCATCCAGAGCCAGCACGCCAAGGGCAAGCTCACCGCACGCGAGCGCCTGGACCTGTTGCTGGACGAAGGCTCCTTCGAGGAGTTCGACATGTTCGTCGAGCACCGCGCCACCGACTTCGGCATGGCCGACAACCGGGTGCCGGGCGATGGCGTGGTCACCGGCTGGGGCAATATCAACGGCCGCCTGGTCTTTGTGTTCTCCAAGGATTTCACGGTCTTCGGTGGATCTCTTTCCAACGCGCATGCGCAGAAGATCGTCAAGGTGCAGCAGCAGGCGCTCAAGGTCGGCGCCCCGATCATCGGCCTGTTCGACGCCGGCGGCGCGCGCATCCAGGAGGGGGTCGACGGCTTGGCAGGCTATGCCGACATCTTCCTGCAGAACACGCTGGCCAGCGGTGTCATCCCGCAGATCAGCGTCATCATGGGCCCCTGCGCCGGGGGTGACGTCTATTCCCCGGCCATCACCGACTTCATCTTCATGGTGAAGGATACGAGCTATATGTACGTCACCGGCCCCGACGTGGTCCGCACCGTGACCCACGAGGAGGTCACCCACGAGGAGCTGGGGGGCTACCGCGTCCACGCCATGAAGTCCGGCGTCGCCGACGGCGCCTTCGAGAACGACCTGGAGGCGCTCACCCAGGTGCGCCGCCTGGTGGATTTCCTACCGCTTTCGAACCGCGAGAAGCCCCCGGTCCGGGAGAGCTTCGACAATGTCGAGCGCGACGAGATGAGCCTCGACACCCTGGTGCCGTCCAACCCCAACAAGCCCTACGACATGAAGGAACTGATCCTGAAGGTCGTGGACGAGGCCGACTTCTTCGAGATCGCCCCGGACTTCGCCAAGAACATCATCTGCGGCTTCGCCCGCATGGACGGCCGCACCATCGGCATCGTCGCCAACCAGCCCCAGGTCCTGGCCGGCGTGCTGGACATCGACTCCAGCCGCAAGGGCGCCCGCTTCGTGCGCTTCTGCGACGCCTTCGAGATCCCCCTGGTGACCCTGGTGGACGTGCCGGGCTTCATGCCGGGCACCAAGCAGGAGCAGGGCGGCCTGATCCGCCACGGCGCCAAGCTCTTGTTCGCCTATGCCGAGGCCACCGTGCCCAAGGTGACCCTGATCACCCGCAAGGCCTATGGCGGCGCCTATGACGTGATGAGCTCCAAGCACATTCGCGGCGACGTGAACTATGCCTGGCCCACCGCCGAGATCGCCGTCATGGGCTCCAAGGGCGCCGTGGAGATCATCTTCCGCGCAGAGATCGGCGACCCCGACGCCATCGCCGCCCGCGAAGCCGAGTACAAGTCCCGTTTCGCCAACCCCTTCATCGCCGCCAGCCGCGGCTACATCGACGACGTCATCAAGCCCCACAACACCCGCAAGCGCATCGCCCGCTCGCTGAAGAACCTGCGGGGCAAGCAACTGACCAACCCCTGGAAGAAGCACGACAACATCCCGCTATAGGGGCGCGATGGCGACCCCGCTGCTTAGCGGGGAACTTGGCGCGAGCCGCTCCCGTTGTGATCGCGAGGCCACCTTGGCCACGCAACAATGGGAGACGACCTCATGGCCGGCAGATTTGAAGACGACCGCGAGTGGCGCGAACGCGACGCGGAGTTCAGCCGCGGCTATCCGGGCGAGGACCAGCCTCTCGACCGTTACCGCGGACCTGAGGATCGCAGCTTCCAACGTGGGCCCCGGGGCCCGGTGTTTGGCGAGCGCGAGAGCGGCGCCAGCTACAGTGACCCCCGGGCGGCGCGCGACGGCTCCGCTGGTGGCGGGCCGCGATACGCTTCGCCCATCCGAGGCGCCGATCGCACCTATGACCGCGGGCCTCGCGGCCACACCGAGGCTGAGCGCAACCAGGCCTATCGCGCCGCCTATGGGCCGCAGTCAGAGCCGCGCGGCGCCTACGAGCGCTATCGGAGCTATGAAGCCGGCGACGGCGATGACGCCCGCTTCTATCGCGACCGCGACGATCGCGATGAGGACACCGGCCACAGCCGCAACTTCCTGGACCGCGCCGCCGACACCGTCGCATCCTGGTTCAGCGACCGCCGGCCGGACTTCCAGCGGCCTGTCCATCGTGGGCTGGGCCCGCAGGGCTACAAGCGGTCCGACGAGCGGATCACGGAGGAGGTTCACGAGCGCCTTACCGAGGACGCCTGGCTTGACGCCTCCAATATCACGCTCGCGGTGTCCGATGGTGAAGTGACGCTCTCAGGCTCGGTCACCGAGCGCGAGGCCAAGCACCGGGCCGAGCGGCTGGTGGAGGACATCGGCGGGGTGACCCACGTGCAGAACAACCTGCGCGTCAGCCGGCCGGGAGACGCGAAGTGACCGAGCGAGACAACGGCGGGCGCGACCCCGGCGGCCAAGGCCGGACCTATCGCGGCGAGCAACAGGCCGACCTGCATGGCGACGACCGCAGCTTCAACACCGACCCGCCTCCGGGGCCCGGCGTTGCGGGCCGGCCTGCCGCTCGGGGCGCCGACTATAGCGGCCGGGGGGTGACCGGCGGCTACGGCCAGAACGGCAGTGACCCAGGTCGGCGCGTGTCGGCCTATGGAGACCGCGTCTATCGGGGTGGGGGCGGCGGTGGCGGCCGAGCGGAAGACTACAGCCGCGGCGGCCCTGACCCCGGCGGCTACGGCCGGACCGCTCCGGGCTATGATGCGCGCTATGGCGGGAGCCCTCCCCAAGCCTACCCGTCGGGACCCGGCGATCCCGGCCATCGCGGCCTGGGACCCAAGGGCTATGTCCGCAGCGATCCGCGCATCAACGAGGACGTCCACGACCGGCTGACGGAGGATGACCACATCGACGCGTCGGGTATCTCCGTGGCCGTGCAGGAGGGAGAAGTCACGCTTTCGGGTACGGTCGGCGACCGTCGCGCCAAGCACCACGCCGAGGCGATCGTCGAGCACATCGCCGGTGTGAAGCACGTGCAGAACAACCTGCGGGTCGGGGCTTCCACCGCGCCCCTGGGCGAGAACGCCATCCAGCGGGACCAGGCCGAAGGCGAGAGCTGACCCTGCTGACACCGCCCGCCGTCCGTCCTAGGTTGGCGGCGTGTCGGAGGAGGCGTTCAGGACCTGGATCGACCGTTGGCGCCTGACGCCCGACGGGGAGCCGTTCACCAGCCTTGGGGGACGGCTCCTGCCTGTTCGCAAGGACGGGATCGCCGCCATGCTCAAGGTCAGTCATTCGCCCGAGGAGATCGCCGGGGGCGTCCTGATGGCCTGGTGGAACGGGCAGGGGGCCGCGCCGGTCCTGGCCCACGAGGGCGAGGCCCTGCTGATGGTCCGCGCCACCGGCGCCGGATCGCTGGCCGACATGGCCAGGAACGGTCAGGACGACGACGCCAGCCGCGTCATCTGCTCGGCCCTGGATGGCCTCCACGCGCCGCGGGCGGGGAGGCTGCCGTCGACCCTGCGGCCGCTGCCGGACTGGTTTGCGCAACTGGCGCCCGCCGCCAACCGCCATGGGGGTGTGCTGGCCAAGTCCTACGAGATGTCGCGGGTGCTGCTGGCCGACCCGCGCGAGGTCTGCGTCCTGCACGGCGACGCCCACCACGGCAACTTCCTGGATTTCGGCGACCTCGGCTGGCTGGCCATCGACCCCAAGGGGCTGATCGGCGAGCGTGGCTATGACTACGCCAACCTGTTGTGCAATCCGGACCTGGCCACAGCCGTCATCCCCGGACGTATCGCCAGCCAGGTGAGGGTGGTGAGCCAGGCGGCCGTGCTCGAGCCTGTGCGGACGATGCAGTGGCTGCTGGCCTATGCCGGCCTCTCGGCCTCATGGACCCTGGCAGATGGGAACAACCCCGCCGGCGCCCTGCAGATCGCGCAGATCGCGGCGGCGGAGCTGGGGCTTTAGTAGAGCTTCTCGTTGGCCTGGCGGGTCGCGCGGCTGCTCATATAGCTGATCAGTTCGAGCTTGAGCGCGGTCAGGTCGCTGGCGGCGGGGGTCAGCGTCGCGATCAGACTATTCCAAACCTTCAGGCCGGCGCCGGTGTCCTTGCCGCTGGCCACCTCCTGAGCCAGCGCCGCGATCACGCCGGGGTCCAGGGCGGCCCAGGCCGCGTCCAGTTGCTTGGCATAGACGTTGGTCAAGATTTCCAGCCGCCGCTCGGCGATGAGTTGACCGGTGTAGCCGGAGAACGCCCGGCCGGCATGCTCCATGGCCGCGTCGCTGATCTTGCAGGCGTTCAGGGCGACGCTTAGCTGCGCGTCGCTGAAGTGATCCATCACGTCGGGCCGGTGGTCCTTCAGGCCAGCGAGGAGATAAGCGTCGCGGTTGCTGCCGGGCAGTTGATCCCAGATGCACTTGGCGTTTCCCGCCATGGCTGGGCCTGCGGCAACCAGGAGGCCGATCAGGATGATCGCGCGGAGAGGCATGGGACCAGCCAAGGTGGAGACGCCAAGCGTCCGACAAATCACCCTACAGCGGAACTCAGTCATCCACCATGAAATCAACGATGTAGTTGTCTCAGCTGCGGGTTCTAGACGATCGCCAGGCGCTGGTTGTCGCCGCGCTCCAGCGGATCGCGGAGCGCCTGACCGTTCTGCACGAACTCCAGCGAGATCGAATTGATGCAGTACCGCAGCCGGGTCGGCGCGGGACCGTCGGGGAAGACATGGCCCTGGTGGCTGTCGCAGCGGGCGCAGCGGGTCTCGATGCGGATCATCCCGTAGCTGGTGTCCTTCACCGCCAGGACATGGGCCTCGTCGATGGGGGCGAAGAAGCTGGGCCAGCCGGTGCCGCTCTCGAACTTGGTCTTGGCCTGGAACAGCGGCAGGCCGCAGAGCCGGCAGCAATAGGCGCCGTCCTCCTTGTTATCCAGCAGGCCGCCGCAGAAGGCCGCCTCTGTGCCGTGATGCAGCAGCACCTCGGCCTCTTCGCGGGTGAGATCGGCCTCGAGGCGCTTGCGTTCCGCTGCGTCGGGAGGTGTCAGGTCAAAACCGGACGGGGAGAGGGTGGCTTCTGGCGTGCTCATGGGGTCCAATCTAGGGTCTCTCCCCCAAGTACGGAAGCGCTGCCCGAGCCTTTCTGTTTCAGAAATCTCTTCTGAAACAGAAAGGCTCGGGCTTTTGATGTTGAGCGTGACGGGCGCCTGGACCGGCGCCCACTTCAGGCTGTCACGCTGTAAGGGAGGTTACGTCATGCCCAGGACCACGGACTGTCTCGCCCGCGCGATTTTGCGCTAAGACATCAGCATGTTCTCAAAGATTCTGATCGCCAACCGCGGCGAAATCGCGGTCCGCATCATCAAGACCTGCCGCCGCATGAGAATCGCCACCGTGGTGGTCTATTCCGAGGCCGACGCCGACAGCATGGCCGTCGAGATGGCCGACGAAACCGTCTTCATCGGGGGCGCGCCGGCCTCCGAAAGCTACCTGGTCGCCGACAAGATCGTGGCCGCGGCCCGGGAAACCGGCGCGGAGGCCATCCACCCCGGCTTCGGTTTCCTCTCGGAAAACGCGTCCTTCGCGCGGCGGCTGGAGGAGGAGGGGATCGTCTTCATCGGTCCCAACCCCCATGCCATCGAGGCCATGGGCGACAAGATCGAATCCAAGAAGTTCGCCACCAGGGCCGGGGTCTCGGTGGTCCCCGGCCACGTCGGGGAGATCGACGACACGGCGCACGCCATCAAGATCAGCGAAGACATCGGCTATCCGGTGATGATCAAGGCCTCGGCCGGCGGCGGCGGCAAGGGCATCCGGGTCGCCTGGAACCAGAAGGACGTCGAGGAGGGCTTCCCGGCGGTGAAGGCCGAGGCGAAGTCCAGCTTCGGCGACGACCGCATCTTCATCGAGAAGTTCATCGAGAGCCCGCGCCACATCGAGATCCAGGTGCTGGGCGACAAGCACGGCGATGTCGTCCACCTGTTCGAGCGCGAGTGCTCCATCCAGCGCCGCAACCAGAAGGTCATCGAGGAGGCCCCGTCGCCTCTGCTGGACGAGGAGACCCGCGCCGCCATGGGCGCCCAGGCCGTGGCGCTCGCCAAGGCCGTCAACTACGACTCGGCCGGCACGGTCGAGTTCGTCGCCGGCCAGGACAAGAGCTTCTTCTTCCTGGAGATGAACACCCGCCTGCAGGTGGAGCACCCGGTCACCGAGCTGATCACCGGGGTCGACCTGGTGGAGCAGATGATCCGCTCGGCCTATGGCGAGAAGCTGGCCTTCGCCCAGAAGGACCTGGCGATCAACGGCTGGTCCATCGAGAGCCGCATCTATGCGGAGGACCCCTATCGCGGCTTCCTGCCCTCCATCGGCCGCCTGGTGCGCTACTACCCGCCGGAAGAGGGCCAGGTCGGCGACGTCATCGTGCGCAACGACGCCGGCGTCCGCGAGGGCGACGAGATCTCGATGTTCTACGACCCGATGATCTCCAAGCTGTCGACCTGGGCGCCGACGCGGCTGGCGGCCATCGACGCCATGGGCCGGGCGCTGGAGGACTTCCACATCGAGGGGCTGGGCCAGAACATCCCCTTCCTGGCCGCCGTCATGGACCAGGAGCGGTTCCGAAGCGGGCAGCTCTCCACCAACTACATCAAGGACGAGTTCCCCGAAGGCTTCCTCGGGACCCTGCCCACCGACTGGCAGCGCGACCTGGTCTCGGCCGTGGCCTGCGCCATGCACCGCATCGTCACCGCCCGCTCCGCGCCCCAGCTGCTGCGGGACGAGTGGATCGTCATCGCCGGCCACGACAAGCGCCTGGTGCGCCTCTCCAACGGCGGGGCGGCCTATCAGGTGGAGTACGTGAACGAGAACCGGGCGCTCACCCTTACCGACGTCGACTGGCGGCCGGGCAAGCACGTGTTCCGCGGCGTGCTGGACGGCCGGGCCTTCACCGTGGCGGTCAAGCCCGCCGCCGAGGGCTTCGTGATCCGCCACCGGGCCACCACCCTCAATGTCCTGGTCCTGACCCCGCGGTCGGCCGAGCTGCACGAGAAGCTGCCGCCAAAGACGGCGGCCGACACCTCCAAGATGATCCTCTCGCCCATGCCGGGTCTTGTCGTGACCCTGGACGTCATTCCCGGCCAGCTGGTGCGGGCGGGCGAGGCGGTCTGCGTCGTGGAGGCCATGAAGATGCAGAACATCATCCGCGCCGAACGGGACGGCACCGTGAAGACCGTCGGCGCCAAGGCCGGCGATTCGGTCGCCGCCGACGAGGTGCTGGTGGAGTTCGCCTGATGCAGACCGACTGGGCGGCCCTGTTCTTCACCGCAGGGGGCCGCCTGGGCCGGACGCCGTTCCTCATCGGGGCGGCGCTGCTGATCGCCTTGGCGGCGGTCTATGAGGCCGTGGCCGGCGTCACCCTGCACTGGCTGACCGGCTGGTTCGTCTATCCGTCCCTGATCTATGGCGGTGCCTGTGTGCTGTCCAAGCGCCTGCACGACCGGGGCAAGTCCGGCTGGTGGGCCGCGCCGATTCTCTTCGCCCTGGTGGCCGTCTGGCAGCCGCCGATGAACCCCGCCGATGTCCTGCTGTCGCTGCTGCTGGTCTGGGCGGTGGTGGAGCTGGGGGTCATGGGGAGCGAGCAGGGGACCAACCGCTATGGCGCCAACCCGCTGAGGGGTGCGCTGGCCTGAAGATCTTTTCCTCCCCTGTCGCGAAGCGAACGGGGGAGGGGGACCGCGCGTAGCGTGGTGGAGGGGGCGAGCCCCATCCACGGTGTCCGGTCGCGCCCCCTCCACCGCCTATCGGCGGTCCCCCTCCCCCACAAATAGGGGAGGAAAGGAAGCGTCAGATCGGCGCCTCGACCCGTACCACCGGCCCGAACACAGCCGCGAAACTCTCCATCAGCGCCGAATCGGCCTCGTCCATGGTCACCGGCAGGCCCAGGTCCACCAGGCTGGTCACCCCGTGCTCGGTCTGGCCGCAGGGGACGATGCCGGAGAAGTGGTCGAGATCAGGCTCCACGTTCAGCGAGACCCCGTGGAACGACACCCAGCGGCGCAGCTTCACCCCGATGGCGGCGATCTTGTCCTCACGCGTGGGCGCGCCGGACACGCGGCGCTCAACCCAGACGCCCACCCGACCGTCGCGAATCTCTCCGGTCACGTTGAACCGCGCCAGGGCGCCGATAACCCAGGCCTCAAGGCCAGCGACGAATGCGCGCACGTCGCGTTGGCGCGCGCTCAGATCCAGCATCACATAGGCCACGCGCTGGCCTGGGCCGTGATAGGTGAACTGCCCGCCGCGGGCCGTCGCGAAGACCGGGAATCGGTCTGGCTCCAGCAGATCGGCCATTTTCGCGGAAATTCCGGCCGTGTAGAGCGGCGGGTGCTCCAAAAGCCAGACCAGCTCCCCCGCCTTGCCCTCGGCGATGGCGGCGGCGCGGGCCTCCATGGCGGCGACGGCGGCCTCGTATCCGACATACCCGGTGGAAACGGCCCATCCCACAGGGGCGCCGTCGGCCCTTCCGAAATAGGGAGCGGGAGCGTCAGCATTTAACGACCGGTCAAGCATGTCAGCGCCAATGTGGGCTCGAGGATCGGGGGGCGCAAAGCCCCCTTTGATTTCTTAGCGTTTTTTGATGGGTGGGGTTTTGGGTCAGGTTAACGCCGTCAACGTCGAGATTTCGGTGGTGCTGGGTCGCTCCACCCTGCCCATGCAGCAGCTGCTGCGGATGGGCCGGGGTGCGGTGATCCCGCTGGACGCCGGTGTCAACGAAGAGGTGTGGATCCTGGCCAATAACCACCCCGTGGCCCGTGGAGAGATCCAGATCAACGAGGATCGCATCTCCATCGCAGTCACCCGCGCGGCCGATGTTTACGACTATATGGCCGGCGGCTAGCCACAACGCTTCACAAACGCGCGGGGGTTTGCTACCTGCCGCGCCTCACCACGAGCGGTCGTGGCGGAATTGGTAGACGCGCAGCGTTGAGGTCGCTGTGGGGCAACCCGTGGAAGTTCGAGTCTTCTCGACCGCACCAGTGAATCAGGGTCTTTCGCAGCTGCAGAGCTAGAACATCGTCATACGTTAGGAGGGGAGGTCCGCATGAGCCGCGACACCGAACATCCTAAGGACGACGTTCTGGACCTGCGGACCTCGCGAGAGAGCCTGACGTCCGCCGAGGTCGAGGACCTCGAGGATCTCGCCCTTGGCGAGGACTACGCCCTAAACCCTGACTTCGTGGCCATGGTCGTCGATGCGATCGACCGTGGCGACGCCGAGCGCCTGCGCGAACTGTTGGCCGCCCTGCACCCGGCCGACGTCGCCGACCTGATGGGCTTCCTGTCGTCGGACTATCGCTCCGAAGTGGTGGCCCACCTCGATCCCGAGGCCCTGGCCGAAATCCTCTCCGAACTGGACACCGAGATCCGCGAGGACGTGCTGGAGCACGTCCCCTACGCGACCCTGGCCAAGGCCCTGGGCGAGATGGACTCCGACGACGCGGTGGATGTCGTCGACGACCTGGAGGACGACAAGCGGGCCCAGGTGCTGGCCGCGATGCCGGAGATGGAACGCTCGGCCATCGAGAGCAGCCTGGCCTATGAGGACGAAACCGCCGGCCGCCTCATGCAGCGCGAGGTGGTCTGGGCCCCTCAGTTCTGGACGGTCGGTCAGACCATCGAGCACTTCCTGAAGGAAGGCGATGAGCTCCCCGAGCTGTTCTTCGACGTCTATGTGGTCGATCCCTCCCACAGGCCTGTGGGCGCGGTTCCGGTAAGCCACCTGCTGCGCACGCGGCGCGACGCGCCCCTGGCCCAGGTCATGGAGGCCATCACGGAAATCCCCGTCCAGATGGACCAGGAGGAGGTGGCCTATATCTTCGACAAGTACCACCTGATCTCGGCGCCCGTCGTGGAGCCGGGCGGGCGACTGGTGGGCCAGATCACGGTCGATGACATCGTCGGCGTCATCCAGGATGAGACCGAGGAGGACATCCTGGCGCTCGCCGGGGTGACCGACGCCGGCCGCGACGCGGGCGTGCTGGGCATCGTGCGCTCGCGCCTGCCGTGGCTGATCCTCAATCTGCTGACCGCCACCGTGGCCGTCAGCGTCATCGCCGCCTTCCAGGACGAGATCACCAAGCTGGTCACCCTGGCGATCATCATGCCCATCGTGGCCTCCCTGGGGGGCAACGCGGGCACCCAGACCCTGGCCGTCGCCGTCCGCGCCCTGGCCAACCGTGAACTGAACGCGTCGAACGCCATGCGCATCTTCCTGCGCGAGGTCAGCGTCGGCGTCCTGAACGGCGCGACCCTGGCCGCCATCATGTCCGTGGCGGTCTTCCTCTGGTTCCACGACCTGCGCCTGTCCATCACCGTGGCGTTGGCCCTGATCGTGAATGTGTCCATCGCCGCGGTGGTGGGAACCCTGGTGCCCCTGACCCTTGATCGCCTGGGACGCGATCCGGCGGTTTCGTCGTCGGTCTTCGTCACATTCGTGACCGACTTCATGGGTTTCCTGTCCTTCCTGGGCCTGGCGGCTGTGATCCTTCTGTAACCGGCCTCTATCTTGCCCGTTGAGACCCAAGCGCTTCGGCGTCTGTCTCAAAGTGGGTCAACTGGCCATGAAACCGCGTCATCACGTTTCCCGAACTGCGATCGACCTGATCAAGCGGTTTGAGGGTTACCGCCGGAAGTCCGCCCAGCTCGCCGACGGCCGCTGGACGATCGGCTATGGCCACACCCTCACGGCGCGAGACGGGGCGGAAGTCTCGGAACAGGACGCCGAGGCCCTGCTGCTCTACGATCTGATCGCGGTCGCGCACTCGGTCAACGAGTGGACCTACACCCCGCTGACCCAGAACCAGTTCGATTCGCTGTGCGCCTTCGCCTTCAATATCGGCGTCGACAACTTCCGCCGTTCCTCGGTCCTGCGCCGGGTCAATGAAGGCCAGCTGCTGCAGGCGGCCTGCGCCATGGAGCTGTGGCGCAAGGCCGACTTCGAAGGCGAACGCATCGTCATCGACGCCCTGGTCCGCCGCCGCTCGGCCGAGAAGACCCTGTTCCTCACCCCGACCCACGGCTGGGTCCCGGCCCCGTCGCCGATCCTGCGTCCCAATGTGGACATGGACGCCGCCGGCGTCGTGCCGCGCGAGACGCCCATGGCGCTCAAGGCCCCGATGGACGGTCCCCGCGCCATCGTCGAGCGCGAGACCGATTTCGTCGCGCCCCACGCGGCCCCGGTTCTGCCGGTGGAGGCGGTCGGCCCCGTCACCGTGGCGACGGCGCAACCCGCGCCGCCCCTGGTGCCGGTCGTGCCGGAAGAGGAATTGAGCCCCACCCAGACGGCGGCGGCCAGCGTCACCTCGCGCCTCTCGACGATCTTCCGCGACACCACCGCCGAGGAACCGGCGCCCCAGGCGCCCTTCGAGCCCGCGCCGCGCGTTGAGCCGACCCCTGAGCCCGAGGCCCCTGCGCCCGCGCTGGTTGAGGCCCCGCCGCAACCGGTCTTTGTCCAGCCCACCGCGCCGCCGCCCGCCGCGCCCATGGCCATGGCCGGGGGCGACCGCGCCTTCGTCCTGACGCCGCCGGAAGAAACCTACGAGCCCGCGCCGATGGAGCGGCCCCGCCTGGAGCTGCCGATCGCGGCCAACGAATCGCACCCGACCCTGTTCGACCGCCAGACCTCGGCGGCCAACGACCAGCTCACACTGCCGTCGCCGCCGCGCGAAGAGCGCCGTATCCTGATTGACGACACCCTGGACTACGACCCCGCCTTCGACCTGCTGGAGCCGGAGCAGCCCAAGCTGAGCCTGCCCCTGCTGGTGGGCCTGACCGTGGTGGGCCTGGCCTTCTTCGCCGGCGGTCTGTTCTGGGCGGCCAGCGTCAGCCCCGATAGCGACGGCGGCCTTCTGAACCCCATGACCGTGGGCTGGATGGCGGCGCTCGCCGGCATCGGCTTCTTCGGGGTGGCGGTCTACCTCATGCTCGACCGCCTGGGTCGGGGCGACCTCGATGAAGAGGACGACCTGGACGCCGAGTAAGTCTGTTCCCGGGGGGGGATAGTGGGGAAGGGGCCTGGTGCGTATCGCCGGGCCCCTTTCTCGTTTTGGGCCTATTCGTGCTAACACCGCTGCATGATCCCCAACCCTGGACCATCGCTGGATTTCGGACTTGGCGAGACCGCCGAGGCCATCCGCGACACCACCGCGCGCTTCGCGGCCGACCGCATCGCGCCCCTCGCGGCGGAGATCGACGCGACCAACACCTTCCCCCGCCAGCTTTGGCCCCAGATGGGCGAGCTTGGCCTGCACGGCGTCACCGTCGAGGAAGAGTTCGGCGGCCTTGGTCTCGGCTACCTCGAACACGTGGTGGCCATGGAGGAGGTGAGCCGCGCCTCGGCGTCAGTCGGCCTCTCCTACGGCGCCCACTCCAATCTCTGCGTCAACCAGATCCGCCGCTGGGGCTCAGACGAGCAGAAGCGCCGCTACCTGCCGCGCCTGATCTCTGGCGAGCATGTGGGCTCCCTGGCCATGAGCGAGAGCGGGTCGGGCTCCGACGTCGTCTCCATGAGCCTGAAGGCCGAGCATCACGGGGATCGCTACGTCCTGAACGGAACCAAGTTTTGGATCACCAACGCGCCGCACGCCGACGTCCTGGTGGTCTATGCCAAGACAACGCCAGGTGAGAGCAGCAAGGGCATCACCGCCTTCCTGATCGAGAAGGACTTCAAGGGTTTCTCGGTCGGCCAGAAGCTCGACAAGATGGGCATGCGCGGCTCCGACACCGGCGAGCTGGTGTTCGAGGACTGCGAGGTCCCGGAAGAGAACGTCATGGGCCCGGTGAACGGCGGCGTGGGCGTCCTGATGAGCGGCCTGGACTATGAGCGCACGGTGCTGTCGGGTGGGCCGCTGGGGATCATGCAAGCCTGCCTGGACGTGGTTCTGCCCTACGTCCGGGAGCGCAAGCAGTTCGGCAAGCCCATCGGCTCCTTCCAGCTCATGCAGGGCAAGGTGGCCGACATGTACGTCGCCCTGAACTCGGCGCGGGCCTATGTCTATGCGGTGGCGCGGGCCTGCGACGCGGGCCAGACCACGCGGTTTGACGCGGCGGGCGCGATCCTGATGGCCTCGGAAAACGCCGTGAAGGTCAGCCTGGAGGCGATCCAGGCCCTGGGCGGCGCGGGCTACACCCGCGACTATCCGGCCGAGCGCCTGCTGCGGGACGCCAAGCTCTACGACATCGGCGCCGGCACCAACGAAATCCGCCGCTATCTGATCGGACGCGAACTGATTGGGGCATGAGGCGGCGTATCAACGCTTTGTACACCTCCGATTCACCTTAGATGGACTGACCACGCCGGGGGGCGGAGGTAAGATCGATGCGTACCGCCCTTGTCCTGATGTCTCTGATCGCCCTGTCTGGGTGCGCCAGCCTGGAACCGCGGCTCAGCTGCGCAGCAGGGGAGGAGCCCATGCGCACCGCCCAGCTGTTCTTCGGCCAGAACATCGGCGACACGCCCGGCGTCTCCGACGCGGAATTCCGCAAGTTCACCGACGAGATCCTGACCCCGCGCTTTCCCGAGGGCCTCACCGTCCTGGACGGGGGCGGACAATGGACCGGCCCGGAGAACAAGCTGATCCGGGAGGCGGCCAAGGTGGTCGTCCTGGTTCTGCCCGCCGCCAATGGCGAGAACCGCCGCAAGCTGGGGGAGGTTCGGCAAGCCTATGTTGAGCGGTTCCACCAGGACAGCGTGATGATGGTCACCCAGCGCGCCTGCGTGTCCTTCTAGGTCCGGAACAAGACTCGCGACCTGCGGGTTCTCTTTCCCGAACTGAAGGAGAAGACCCCATGCGTAAGATTCTCATGCTCGCCCCCGCCGCCGTCATCGCCCTGACCCTGTCGGCCTGCGGCACCACCACCACCGAACGGGCGGCCACCGGCGCGCTCGGCGGCGCCGCCGTCGGCGCCGTCGTCAGCGGCGACGCCAAGGGCGCGCTCGCCGGCGCGGCCATCGGCGGCATCGCCGGGGCGGCCACCACCCCGCGCAACTAGCCCGACCCGTCCAGCCCGGCGGCCATGGCTCGAAGAGCCCGGGCCGTCGCGGCGTCGGCCGGGAAGAAGGTCTCCAAGGTCAGTTCCGACAGGGTCACGTCCACCGGGGTGCCAAACACCGTGGTCGCCGACAGGAACGACAGAACCCCCCCATCCTCCGTGTTCAGCTGGAACGGGATCGCCACGCCGGCGAACTCGTCCGACGGCTTGCGCGGCGCCCGTCCGCCCGGGATCGGATAGGCCCTGACCTCGGTCAGCAGCGCCGCCAGCCCCGCGTCGGCTGTCAGCTCCACCTCTCGCCGCAGCCGCTCCAGGATATGGGCCCGCCACTCGTGCAGATTGGCCGTGCGTCGCGCCAGGCCGCGCGGATGCAGGCTCAGCCTGATGACATTCAGCGGCGGCGTCAGAAGGTCAGCGTCGATCCCCTGAAGCAGCGGCCCAACCATGCGGTTGGCGCTGACCAGGTTCCACTGACGGTCCACGGCCATGGCCGGAAAGGGCTCGTGCCCGGTGAGGATCAGGTCCACCGCGCGGCGCGCCGCGGCCAGGCCGGGGTCGTCCAGGGAGCGCTGCGGGAAGACCGGCGCGAACCCCGCGGCCACCAGGATCACATTGCGCTCCCGCAGCGGTATCTCCAGCTGGTCGGCCAGGCGCAGCAGCATGTCGCGGCTGGGCTGGGCGCGCCCGGTCTCCACGAAGCTGAGATGGCGGGTCGAGATCTCGGCCTCCAGGGCGAGGTCGAGCTGGCTCATCCGGCGCCGCTGACGCCAGTCGCGAAGGTGGTCGCCCACGGCCGAAGCTGTTCTGGTCATGACCCCACGATAGCCCCCCACTCGCACCGGCTCCATGACCTGGCAGGTCATGGAGACACCTCGGGGCGGGCATGCGAAAGGCCGCCGGGGGGTGCCCGGCGGCCTTTCCACTGTCAGACCTGGCGCGGCTCACGCAAGCCTCTCCAGGCACGCCTAGGTCTGCAGCGTCCGCTCCAAGGGAAGCCTCAGCGGGCGCGCGAGACCGAACCCTGAGCAGATGCGTCAACGCCGACCGAGGCGTCCGCCCCGTCGCGGGAGGCGTTGGCGTTGGCGGAGGCGTCGGCGTCGGCGTCAGCCGAGGCGCTGGTGGACCGGGCCGCTTGGGCCGCGGCGCGCTTGGCGGCGCGGGCCTGAGCGCGCGCTTCTCGAGCGGTCTGAGCGGCTGTGTCGCGGGCATAGTCGGCCGAAGCGCTGGCCGTATCGCGGGCGTATCCTGAAGCGCCGCGAACCATTGAACCGGCCCCGCTGGCGTCCACGGAGCCGCCGAGCGAACCCGAGCCGGTCACGCCGCCGCCGATACCGCCGACCATGCCTCCCAGACCGCCGCCGCCGCCAAGGGCGCCGCCGACCAGCTGAGCGTGGGCGCCCGTGCCAAGGGCGAGAAGAGCACTTGCGGCCGCGGCCGCGATCATCGTGGTTCTACGCATGTCGTTCTCCCAATGTCTTCGAGCCGCAGTTGCGTCTCATGAGAGGTCCAACGATGGGGCCGGGACTTTTCATCCCAGGTCTTTTGATTTTTCCGATCACTCGCCCGCGAGCAGGGCCCGGCCGGCGCCGACGGCGGTGGGAGAGGTGCGCAGGTCGAACGCCACCAGGCCTCGGCCATAGGTGGGATCGGGGCCGCGCGACCCCAGGTCGGTCGCCTGGCGGGCCAGGTCAGCCATCGCGTTCGCCGCGGCCGCCCTGTCGGGGCTGGCGAGTTCCAGGGCCAGGCGGCCGGCCACCAGGGGCGCGGCGAAGGAGGTGCCGCGCAGGGCCACATAGCCTCCCTGGCTGGAGGCCGCGGCCATGTCGGCGCCGGGGGCCGCGAAGTCCACGTGACCCCCGCGCCCGGCTTCGGGCAGCACCCTGCGCCGCGCGTCCACTCCGGTGACCGAGACCACGCCGGGATAGGCCGCGGGATAGAGCGGCGGGGCGGCGGGCCCGTCATTGCCGACGGCGGCCACCACCAGATGCCCGCGCGCCACCAGGGCGGCCACGGCGGCCTCCAGGGTGCGGTTGGGCGGCCCCACCAGGCTGACATTGATCACGGCGACCTTGCTCCGGGCCATCCACGCCAGGGCCTGGGCGATGATCGCCGCCGAGCCTCCAGTGGGCGATCCGCCGTAGACGTCGGCCACCAGCAGCCGCGCGCCGGGCGCGGCGCCCCTGAACCCCCGTCCACGACCCACCATCAGGGACGCGACCGCCGTCCCGTGGGCGCTGACCTTCAGGCCGCCCGGCGCAAAGCCCCGCTGCTCCACGGGCCCCAGGCTGGGGTGCGCCGCCACCCCGCCATCCACCAGGCCGATCCGGACGCCGGCCCCGCCGCCGCGCGCCGCGGGGCCGCGGGCGACCGCCGGCGCAGCGCCCGCGCCGAGATAGATGTGGTTGAAGTCGTACTGGCCCTCAGGATCCAGCGCCTTGAGCCGGCGCACCCCCTCTCGCACCGAGACGCCCGGCGGCAGGCCCAGGGTCACGGTGCTGAG
This sequence comes from Phenylobacterium sp., assembly GCF_030693625.1. GTDB lineage: Bacteria > Pseudomonadota > Alphaproteobacteria > Caulobacterales > Caulobacteraceae > Phenylobacterium > Phenylobacterium ferrooxidans. The sequence goes on along the minus strand of NZ_JAUYAF010000023.1, from coordinate 27,301 downwards.
CTCCAGCCCCTCCAGCCGTGTCTCCGAGCCAACGCGGAACCCCGCCTTCCTGGCGATGGCCAGGGACTGCGGGGATGGCGATAGGATCAAAACCTCCCCGCGCACCACCGCCTGGCCCTGGTCGTCCACGTCGATGAGGTCGGCATGATCGCGGATCAGGGCCTGGACCTGCTGGCCGCGCAGGGCGGTGAGAGCCTCTCCGGCCAGAACCTCAGTCTGTCCGATCAGGCCGCGCACCGTGGAGGGCAGGGCCGGCACGCTCGGTGCGCGCGGCGCCATCGGCGTGCGCGGCAGGTCGGGCAGTCCGCCCATCGGCGATCCGCCGCCAACGCCGCCGGGCAGTCCGCCACCGACCCCAGGCATCGACGGCAGACCTACCCCGCCCAGTTGCGCGCTGGCCGGCAGGGCGATCACACTCAACGCCACGACGCTCAGCGAGCGGACGATCCAGCGATGACAAGGCCCCATCGTGAATTCCTCTTCCCGACGGACCTCTAAGCACGGCAGTGGCGTTTTGTTCCGCATAAGCGTTTTCAGACGAAGTGGGCGCAGGCTCATCGTTGAAAAACGCGACCGGCTAGAGGGGACGATGGATGAAACGACCCGGCGTCGTCGTTTCATCCCCAGACAGAGGCGAGGTCTTGGAAGGCTTTCAGCGTGAGATCGTCGAACTGCTTCCCCGGCTGCGCCGTCTGGCGCGGGCGATCACCCGGGACGTCGCGGACGCCGACGACCTGACGCAACTCACTGTGGAACGCGCCCTTGTGCGCGCCGATCAGTGGGCGCCGGGGACCCGCCTGGATAGCTGGATGTACAAGATCATGAAGAACGCCTGGATCGACGAAGCCCGCGCCCGGACCCGCCAGAGCCGCGTCTTCGCGCCGGAGGAGCAGGGGCTGAACATCGGAATCGATGGCGCGGCGGCCATGGAGGCTCACCTGCAGGCCGCCTCGGTGGAACAGGCCATGGCGCGCCTGCCCGCCGATCAGAGAGTGGCCGTGGCGCTGGTGCTGGTGGAGGGATTATCCTATCGCGAGGCGGCGGCGGTGCTGGAGGTTCCGGAAGGAACCCTCACCAGCCGCCTGGTCCGGGGCCGCAACGCCCTGTTGGCCGATCTCAGGGGTGCTGCATGAAGATCGATGACCGCAAACTGATCGCCTATGTCGATGGCGAACTCGACGCCGTCGGCCGCGCCCAGGTCGAGGCCGCCGTGGCGGTCGACCCGGTGCTCGGCGTGCGCCTGGAGGAACACCGTCTGCTGCGCTCCAAGGTCGCCGGGGCCTATGCCGGGGTCGCTCAGGAGAGCGTGCCGGCCCAGCTCATGGCCGCCGCCCAGGCCGCCGCCAAGCTCGATCCCGACAATGTGGTGAAGCTCGCCGACCGCCGCAAACCGCCGCCTGTCGCCAAGCCGCAGGTGAAGGTCTCCTTGCCCGCCTGGAGTTCGGTGGCCGCGACCCTGATGGTGGGGGTGGTGGCCGGCTATCTGATCTCGCAACAGAACGCCGGCATGCTGGCGCCCAGCATGGACGGGTCCCTGGTGGCGCGCGGCGGCCTGGCCCGGGCGTTGAACAACAATCTGTCGGCCAGCTCCGGGCCGGCTCGCCTGGGCCTCAGCTTCAAGACCGCCGACGGCCGCTATTGCCGCACCTTCCAGGCCGACGCCCAGCGCATCGCCGGGATCGCCTGCCGGGAGGGCCCACGCTGGATCGCGCGCATGACGACCACCGCGCCGGCGCCCACCAAGACCCACGACTACCGGATGGCGGCCAGCGCGACGGCGCCCGCGGTGCTGGCGGCGGTGGATGGCATGATCGAGGGCGAGCCCCTGGACCGCGCGGGGGAAATGGCGGCCAAGGCGCGTCGCTGGCGCAGCTGAGTTCGCCGTCTTCCGTGGAAGGGAACGCCTTGGCGGTTAGGCCCGCAGGTCGAACAGCGTGCCCATCCGCTTGTCGTCGACGCGCTGGCGGGTGACCTGTTCGTCGGTCTCGCGGTTCTTCACCTGGTCAGGCTTGGCCTGCAGGTATTCCCGCAGCTGGCCGCTGTCGGTCACGGGCGTGTCCATGCTCTCGCGAGGGGACGGGGCGGGTGGTGCGACGATCTTCGGCGCGGCGGTGTCGCGGGGCCGAACGGGATAGTCGAAGGAGGATGAGGTGGCGCTGGTCGGGTCCATGGGCCGAGAATGACAGCTTAGCCATAAGCTTTCGTTCATCTTTGGCGTTAATCTGCGCCAACCATAACGCTGATATGCGAACGGCCGGCCCGTTGTCGGGGCCGGCCGTTCCATTGTCGGACCGCTCAGCGGTCCCGCAAACCTGAAGCGCTTACGCGCAAGCCTCGTAAGCGGAGGCCCAGATCACGGTTTCCACCTGCGGATGAAGACAATGAGACACTGGGTCACCTCCTTTCAGTTGTTGAACAAGACCTCGAATATGGGACCGATTTGATCGTTCCGCAAACGGCGCTGTTGACTCATGCCGATTTCGTGTTCCGGCGCCTGATCTTGCCTACCCGGCGAACAGGGGAGGAACAGCCGTCAGCGTCGGCCGCTGGCCAGCGCCTTCTGTCGCAGGCTCGGCCGCCGGCGAAGATCGGTGACGGGCACGCTCAACTTGTCGAGCGCCTGGTTCATCGCCTTGTAGCCGCCGGCCACGGCGGGGTCATAGGCGGCCCAGTCGCGAATTTCCACGCCGGTCACGTCCGGCGTCACCAACACGTCGGTGGCGTCGCGGGCCGCGGCCAGGTCGCGGCCGGAGGAGACGGTGGCCGCCCGCATCAGCAGCGACACGATGGGTGGGCCCTTGCGCCACTGTCCGGAGAAGATCCAGCGCCAGACCGAGGACGGGCGCGCCACGTCGGCGGCGGTGATCGAGCGCCCGCGCGAGACGTCGATGCCGATGATCGGCCCCAGCTCGTTGATCCGCATCACGTCGGCGGGGAAGTTCTTCATCACCGCGCCGTCCACCAGCACATCGTTGTTGTGGGTGGCCGGCGGCAGGACGCCAGGCAGGGAGATGGTGGCCCGCAGGGCTTCGCGCAGCAGGCCGCGGCGATGCAGCTGGTAGGTGCCGGTGGTGAGGTTCGAGGACAGGCAGAAGAAGGGCAGCCACAGGTCGGCGATCTGCACGTCGCCGAAGTGCTCGGCGAGCCGCTCGCGAACCTTTTCGCCCCGGGTCATGGCCAGCAGGGGGATGGCGATGTCGTCCAGCGGGCTGGTGTTGACGAAGGCCGCGCGGATGCGCCGCTCCATCTCCGCGTCCTCCCACCCCAGCCCGACCCCGGCGGCGACGATGGCCCCCATGGAGACGCCGCCCACGAAGTCGATGGGCACCTTGCGCTCGCGCAGCGCCTTCACGGCTCCAATATGGGCGTAGGCCCGCGCGCCGCCCCCCGACAGCACCAGGCCCACCGCCTGGCCGGTCAGGACCCGGGCGATGCGCTGAATGTCGCCGGCGTGGTCGCGGCGCATGTGGAACAGCCGCGCGGGCTTGGCGGCGTCCATCCAGGCCTCGGAGCCGACGGGCTTGGCCGCCCCCCGCTTCTGCACGAGGATCAGGTCCACCAGGTTCTGGCCCTGCAGCGGCTCGTTGACATGGGGATGGGTGGCCGGCGGAACAACGTCGCCGCGCCCGATCCGGAACAGCCGGTCCACCTGCCGCCCCACCACCTGGCGCCAGCCCAGGTCGGCGGCCTCGGCGCAATAGAGGACAAAGTCGTAGTCGCGCTCGACCTCGGAGAACCATTCGGTGGGGGCGTGCTGGGCTTCGGCCCCCACGACGGTGACCGAATAGCCGAGCTTGCCGACCTCGCGGGCGATGCGGTCCACCTGCGGACGCACGGCCACGGGCTCGCCGATGGTGACGAAGCCGAACACCGAGGGCGCGGCCCCCGAGGACTTGGTGGCCGCCTGTCGGCTGCGCAGGATCATCAGGCGGGCCAGTTCGACCATCACCTCGGAATCGTCGTCGCAGGCGTCGAAGAAGGCTTCGCGGGGCAGGGCGAAGATTTCCGAATCGCGCAGGGCCACCACGTGGCCCGAGTGCGGCACGCCGGAGATCATCGACATTTCGCCGGCCGGCTCTCCCGGGCGGATCACGCCCAGGAACTGCGGCTCGTGGCCTTCCTCGCGGCGAAAGGCGCCCAGGCGCCCGGCGCGCACGAAATACAGGTGATCGGCCGGTTCCCCGGCGTCGAACAGGGTCACGCCGCCCGGCAGGGAGAACCAGGTGGCCTCGCCCTGGGCGCGTTCATCCTCGAACAGCCGCGAGAGCGCCGAGTCGGTCGATATGCCGGGAAGGTTCGCCACGAAGCGGGAGCCTAAGGCGCGTCCGGCCGGGTGGAAACCGATTCTGCGTGGCGCGCCCTCGGCAGCCGATGGCCGGCCGGTTTGATCTGCCGCATGGTGGGCTTCGGCGATCGGCGCCAGGATCGCCTCATGACTCAAAGCTCTCACTTCCGGCAACTCCTCGAAGCCGCCGCCGCCCAGCCCGATCCGCAGCGCCTGCTGTTCGTCTTCGCCGCCGCCGAACTGCCCGACGGGGCCACCGAGGCCCAGCGTGAGCGCTTCCTGGCCGGCGAGGGCGGCGCCCTCGCGCCCCTGATGTGTGTCGACAAGGCCCCAGGCGAACTGGCGAATTTCGAGGCGCTGTTGGCGGAATCCCGACGCGCCGGGCCGCCTTGGCAGGTGGCCTTCGCGGCCAGCCTGTCGGGATCGGGCGGCGCGCCGCCCACCACGGCCCAGATCGAGGTGGCCCTGCAGGCCATGGTCGACGCCGTGCGCGTCGGCGGTGTCGGTCGCTTCGCCGCCTACGACCCGGACGGCGAGCCCATCCTCTTCCAATAGGCCGCGAGGGCGCGGCCCTAGCCTGCATCGCCGGGCCCGGCTATGCCTTGGCCATGCCCATACTGAAGTCCGTCATCGACACGAACGGCGAGGCCTTCCAGGCCAATGATCAGGTCAATCGCGCCCTGGCGGCGCAGCTGCGCGAGCGGGTGGCCGCCGCGGCCCTTGGCGGCCCCGAGGAGTCCCGCAAGCGCCATGAGGCGCGCGGCAAGCTGCTGCCTCGCCAGCGGGTCATGCGCCTGCTGGACGCCGGATCGCCCTTCCTGGAGGTCGGCGCGCTCACCGCCCACGGCCTCTATGATGGCGAGGCGCCGGGCGCGGGCGTGATCACCGGTATCGGCCGGGTCTCCGGCCGCGAGGTGATGATCGTCGCCAACGACGCCACGGTGAAGGGCGGGGCCTACTTCCCGCTGACCGTGAAGAAGCATCTGCGGGCCCAGGAAGTGGCCATGCAGAACCGGCTGCCCTGCATCTATCTGGTGGATTCTGGCGGCGCGAACCTGCCGCACCAGGCCGAGGTCTTCCCCGACCGCGACCACTTTGGCCGCATCTTCTTCAACCAGGCTCGCATGAGCGGCGACGGCATCGCCCAGATCGCCTGCGTCATGGGCTCCTGCACCGCCGGCGGGGCCTATGTGCCGGCCATGAGCGATGAGACCGTCATCGTGCGCGGCGCCGGCGAGGAGAGCCAGGGGACCATCTTCCTGGGCGGCCCGCCCCTGGTGAAGGCCGCCACCGGCGAGGTGATCAGCGCCACGGAGCTCGGCGGCGCCGACACCCATGGCCGGCGCTCGGGCGTGGTGGACCATGTGGCGGTGGACGACGAACACGCCCTGCAGATCGTCCGCTCCATCGTCGCCAATCTGAACACCCGCAAACCTGACCAGGTGGTGCTGGCGCAGCCGCGGGAGCCTTTGTTCGATCCCGAGGAGCTCTACGGCATCGTCCCCACCGATGTGCGGGCCCCCTATGACGTGCGCGAGGTGATCGCCCGCATCGTCGATGGCTCGGAGTTCGACGAGTTCAAGGCGTTGTACGGCACGACCCTGGTCACCGGCTTCGCCCGCATCTGGGGCCAGCCGGTCGCCATCCTGGCCAATAACGGGGTGCTGTTCTCGGAAAGCGCGCTGAAGGGCGCCCACTTCATCGAGCTGGCCTGCAAGCGGGGTATCCCGCTGGTGTTCCTGCAGAACATCTCCGGCTTCATGGTGGGCGGGAAGTACGAGGCGGGCGGCATCGCCAAGGACGGCGCCAAGCTGGTGACGGCCGTCGCCTCCGCCGAGGTGCCCAAGTTCACCGTCCTGATCGGCGGCTCCTTCGGGGCCGGCAACTACGGCATGTGCGGCCGCGCCTATTCCCCGCGCTTCATGTGGAGCTGGCCCAACAGCCGGATCAGCGTCATGGGCGGCGAACAGGCCGCCAGCGTGCTGGCCACTATCCGCCGCGACGGGGTCGAGGCCCGGGGCGGCGAATGGCCCGCCGCCGAGGAGGAGGCCTTCAAGGCCCCGATCCGCGATCGCTACGAGAGCGAGGGCGACCCCTATTTCGCCACCGCTCGCCTGTGGGACGACGGCATCATCGATCCGGCCCAGACGCGTGATGTCCTGGGCCTCTCGATCTCGGCTGCCCTCAATGCGCCGATCCCGGAGACCAGGTTCGGCATTTTCCGCATGTAGCGGGCCTGGCGAGCGGACGCTCTTGTGCGCCCGGACTAGCCGCCGATCAGGGCGCGGCCGAGCCCGCCCACCAGCATGCCGAGGCTGACCGCGGTGGCCATGACGCCCACGGCCAGGGCCAGTTTGGCCGTCGCGCGCCGCGCCGCGGTGGCCCGCATGCGGGGGGCCATGCCAGGCGTCCGGGCTGCGAGGCGAAGCATCTGGGTCAGGGACGGGGCGTCGCTGGTCATGGGCATGGCTCGATCCTTCGCGCGGCGGTGTGGGAGGTCGCCGCGCCTCGTCCCGCTCTTTCGGACAGAGCCGCGTCGTGATCAACCGGCATTCGACCCGCAATGGGGTCTTCGCTAGGGTCTGGTGACAGAATCGACACGTCTGCCGCAGCGCCGCCGTCGGCCTATGTCCAAGTCAGCGCGTTCGGCCTATGTCCGCACCACGCAGTTCTCAATGAGGCTCCCATGACCAATCCCATCGCCGATCCCCTGGTCGAGGTTCCCGACACCGACGTGGATGAGACCCTTGTGCAGATCGAGGCCACGGTCGAAGGCGTCGCCATGGTGACGATCAATCGTCCGGAGCGGCGCAACGCCTTCGACGCCCGGCTGATCGCGGCCCTGCACGAGGCCTTCGAAACCCTGCAGGGCGCCGAGGGCGTCCGGGTGGTCTTCCTGCGTGGCGCGGGCGGAATCTTCAGCGCCGGCGCCGATCTCGACTGGATGCGCGAGGCCGCCGACCGCACCGAGAGCGACAACCGCGAAGACGCCTACGCCATGGCCAAGATGCTCAAGAGCCTCTGGGACATTCCGGCCCTGACGGTCGCCCTGGTGGAAGGCGGGGCCTTCGGCGGCGGCGCCGGCCTGGCGGCGACCTGCGACCTGGCCGTCTCCACGGCGGACGCCAAGTTCAGTTTCTCCGAGGTTCGCCTGGGCCTGATCGCCGCCACCATCAGCCCCTATGTGGTGGGTGCGGTGGGCCCTCGGATGGCGCGCGCCCTGTTCGCCACCGGTTCGGTGTTTGACGCCGCCTATGCCGAGAAGGTCGGCCTGATCACCGAGGTGGTGGCCGACACCGCGGGCCTCGACGCCGCCTGCGCCCGCATCGCGGCCGAGATGATGGCCTGCGCCCCCGGCGCGGTCGCCGACTCCAAGAAGCTGGTGGAAGATGTGGCCTACAAGCCCATCGAGGATGTCATGGAAGAGACCGCCAAGCGCATCGCCCGCACCCGGGTCAGCCCGGAAGGGCAGGAAGGCGTCCGCGCCTTCCTCGACAAGCGTAAAGCCTCCTGGGTCGTTTGATCCGCCGCTGGCAGGACTCTCCACGGCCAACTAGGATCGCGGCATGATCAGTTCCGTGCTCGTTGCCAATCGTGGAGAGATCGCCCGCCGCGTCTTCAGGACCGCCCGGCGCATGGGGATCGCGACGGTGGCGGTCTATTCCGAGGCCGACGCCGACGCGCCCCATGTGCGCGAGGCCGACCAGGCCGTGCTGATCGGCCCGGCTTCCGCGCGCGAAAGCTATCTGGTGGGCGAGAAGATCATCGCCGCCGCCCTGCAGACCGGCGCCGAGGCCATCCACCCCGGTTACGGCTTCCTCTCCGAGAACGCCGCCTTCGCCGAGGCGGTTATGGGCGCCGGCCTGATCTGGATCGGCCCGCCGCCCGCCGCCATCAAGGCCATGGGTTTAAAAGATGCTGCCAAGTCCTTGATGCAGAAAGCAAATGTCCCGGTGACGCCGGGCTATCTGGGAGACGACCAGTCCCTGGAACAACTGCAGGCTGTGACCAAAGATATCGGCTACCCCGTCCTCATCAAGGCCGTGGCCGGCGGCGGCGGCAAGGGCATGCGCAGGGTCGATCGGCCCGAGGACTTCGCCGCCGCGCTCGCCTCCTGCCAGCGCGAGGCCGCCGCCAGCTTCGGCGACCCCAAGGTGCTGATCGAGACCTACGTTTCCCGGCCCCGCCACATCGAGGTGCAGATCTTCGGCGACAGCCACGGAAACGTCGTCCACCTGTTCGAGCGCGACTGCTCCCTGCAGCGCCGCCACCAGAAGGTGATCGAGGAGGCGCCGGCGCCGGGGATGAGCGCCGCAGCCCGCGAGGCGGTGACCCAGGCCGCGATCAAGGCCGCCAAGGCCGTCAATTACATCGGCGCGGGCACGGTGGAGTTCATCGCCGACGCCAGCGCGGGCCTGGCGCCCGACCGCATCTGGTTCATGGAGATGAACACCCGCCTGCAGGTGGAGCATCCGGTCACCGAGGCGGTCACCGGTGTCGATCTGGTGGAGTGGCAGTTCCGCGTCGCCTCTGGCGAGCCCCTGCCGCTGACCCAGGATGAAATCCAGCTGAACGGCCATGCGGTGGAAGCCCGCCTGTATGCCGAGAACCCTGCGGCAGGCTTCCTGCCCTCCATCGGCGTGCTGGAGCACTACGTCCTGCCAGGGGGCGTCCGGGTCGACACCGGCGTGGAGGCGGGCAGCGAGGTCAGCCCGTTCTACGACCCGATGATCGCCAAGCTGATCGCCCATGCCCCGACCCGGGAGGGCGCCAGCGACCAACTCGCCCAGGCCTGCGCCGAGGTGGAGATCTGGCCGGTGAAGACCAATGCCGGCTTCCTCGCCCGCTGCCTGGACCATCCCGAGTTCATCGCCGCCGAGATCGATACGGGCTTCATTGAGCGTCATCTCGACGCCTTGGCGTCCACGCCCGCCCCGTCGGACGAAGCTCTGGCGGTGGCCGCAGCCGCGGCCCTGGCCGAGGGGGACGACGACGCGGCTGGCCCCTGGAAGGGCCTCACCGGCTTCCGCATGAACGCCGCGCCGCAGACGTCGGTGCGTCTGTTTCTCGATGGTCGGCCCGTCGACGCCCCCTTGCCGGAGGGCGATATCGAGGCCGACATCCTGATGACGGAGGACGGTGAGGTCGTGGTCTTCGAGGGCGGCGAAACCTATGTGCTCGCCACCCGGCCGCCCCTGCGCGACCTGGACGACATGGCCGGTGACGCCCAGGTGCGCTCCCCCATGCCGGGCAAGGTGGTGGCCGTGGCGGTCTCGGTCGGCGACGCCGTGGTGCGCGGGCAGCCCCTGCTCACCCTCGAGGCCATGAAGATGGAACACGCCCTGACCGCGCCCTTCGACGGGGAGGTGGAGGCTCTGAACGTCTCGGTCGGTGACCAGGTCAGCGAGGGTGTCACCCTGGCCCGCCTGAAGGCTTCGAGCTGATGGCCCTGCACATGCTGCGGCTCTGCGTCGGCTGCGACACCATCGAGGATTTGCTGGCCTATCACCCCGACGACAGCGAGCCCTGGCTGCTGCATACCCGGATGAGCCCCAAGCGCGCCGATGAGCTGCTGGACGGCGGCTCCCTCTACCGGATCTTCAAGGGCATGATCCTCTGCCGCCAGCGGATCCTGGCGGTGCGCACCGTGGGCGAGCACCCCAACGCCCGCTGCGAGATCACCCTGGAGCCCGAGATCATCCGTGTCGCCCCGACGCCGCGCCGCGCCTTCCAGGGCTGGCGCTATTTCGATCCCAAGGACGTGCCGCCGGACCTCGACACCAGCGCGGACGGCGAGATTCCGATGGAGCTTGCCCGCCAGCTTCGCGAGGTCGGCGCCTGGTAGGCTAGACCGCCATGTTGTCGATCAGCCGGGTCTTGCCCAGGATCCCGGCGGCCAGGACCCGGGCCGGCCCGGTGATGGGCCCCGGGCCAAGTTCCGCCAGGCTCGCCGCGTCGCGGACCTCGAAATAGTCGATGCGGCTGAAGCCGGCCCGCTCCAGGGCTGCGCGGCCGGTGTTCTCCACCCGATCCACAGGTGTCCCGGCGCGCAGGCGCTCCACGGCGTCACGCAGGGCGGCGGCCAGGCTGGGGGCGGCCTCGCGTTCGGCCGGCGTCAGGTAGGCGTTGCGGGAGGAAAGCGCCAGGCCGTCCTGCGCCCGCGCCGTGGGTGCGCCGATCACCTTCACGGGGATGTCCAGGTCAGCCACCAGCCGCTTGATCACCTGCAGCTGCTGATAGTCCTTCTCGCCGAACACCGCGACGTCGGGCCCGCACTGCAGGAGCAGCTTGCTCACCACGGTGGCCACGCCGGCGAAATGGCCCGGCCGCGCTGCGCCGTCCAAAGGCTCGGAGACCCCGCTCACCGTCACGGTGGTGGAAAAGCCCGGCGCGTACATCTCGGTCACGGTCGGCGCGAACAGCAGGTCACAGCCCACGCTCTCCAGCAGGGCCGCGTCCTTGGCCTCGTCCCGGGGATAGGCGTCGAAGTCCTCATGCGGCGCGAACTGGGTCGGGTTGACGAAGACGCTGGCGACCACCCGCTGGGCTCGGGTCTTGGCCAGGGTCACCAGGGACAGGTGGCCCGAGTGCAGCGCCCCCATGGTGGGAACCAGCCCGACGTTTTCCCCGGCCCTGCGCCAGGCGGCGACCTGGGCTCGGAGGTCTGCGACCGTGCGGACGATGGCGAGGGGCATGAGGGGAGGCTCCGTCACGAAAAGGCGGGCCGCTTATGACTTTGAAGTGGGCATCCGTCCACAGGCGGCGGCGTCTGGCGCGTTGACGGGGCAGGGGTGGCGGCCTCACCTGTTAACCAATCGAATCAGCGCAACGACGCTGGCTGAGATGGTGTGGAGTTTTAAAGAACCATGTCCCAACCCAAGGTTATTGTGGTCGGTAACGAGAAGGGTGGCGCGGGCAAGTCGACGCTGGCCATCCACATCGCCACGGCCCTGCTGCACGCCAACGCCCGGGTCTCGGTGCTGGACCTCGACCTGCGCCAGCAGTCCATGGGCCACTTCTTCGCTCACCGCGCCGCCTGGCTGTCCGCCAACGGCGTCAGCGCCCCGATGCCGGTCGAACACCCGCTGAGCGCCGATCTGGCCAAGGCGTCCGACGAGGAGGCGCTCGCGCGCTTCGCGGAAGCCTTCGACGCCGCCGAGGCCTCCGACTACATTTTGATCGACACCCCGGGCGGCGACACCGCCGTCAGTCGCGCCGCCCACGGCATGGCCGACCTGATCGTCACCCCCATGAACGACAGCTTCGTGGACTTCGACATGCTGGGTGTCGTCGATCCCGTCACCCTCGATCTGAAGCGGCCCAGCCTCTATTCCGAGACCGTCTGGAACAGCCGCAAGATCCGAGCTGCGGCCAGCGGCAAGTCCATTGACTGGGTGGTGCTGCGCAACCGACTGGCCCCCACCGAGGCCCGCAACCGCCGTCGGGTGGATGAGCGCGTCCAGGCACTCTCGCGCCGAGTCGGTTTCCGCGTCGGACCGGGCCTGCGCGACCGCGTGATCTATCGCGAGCTCTTCCCCTTCGGCCTGACCATCGCCGACCTCTCGCCCACGATTCGCCCCGTGGCCATGTCGCTGCAGCACGTGGCCGCCCGCCAGGAGTTGCGCGCCCTGGTGGGGTCGCTCGGCCTGGACGTGGGCGATGAGCTGATGGCCGCCCAGTAGTGTCCTATATCGCGCTGGGTTGCGTGATCCTGGCGCTGCTGATGTGGGCGGGCGGCGGCAAGGCGATGCTCAAGCGCCGCGAGTGGCGCTTCATCTCCGGCGGCTTCGCGATCATGGCCTTCGCCGGCGCGGCCTATGTGGGCCTTGTAGGGAAGTGGGGCTCGGCCATCGTCCTGGTGGTGCTGGGCCTGGGCCTGGCGGTCTCCACCCGGCGTGCGGGGGTCATGCCGCCCAGCAAGGGCGCGACCATGAGCGAGACCGAGGCCCGCTCGATCCTCGGGGTCGGCCCTGGCGCCACCGTTGAGGACGTCCAGGCCGCCTATAGCCGCCTGATGCGCCTGGCCCATCCCGACAAGGGCGGCACCGATGGCCTGGCCGCCCAGCTCAATGCGGCCCGCGACAGGCTGACCCGCCGGTAGGGCGTCAGCCCGGCTTCACGACCATGCAGGGGACCTTCTTGGCCTTCAGGGCGCCGCAGGCGTCCTTGGCGGAGGCCTCGGTGAATCCCTTGAAGCGGGCGCGATAGGTGCCGCCGACGGAGTCGGTGGCGCCGTTGGCCTTGCCGAAGTGCTTGCCGAACCGCTTTTCCACCAGGGTGAGCTGTTCCTTGGCCAAGGACTTGGACTTGAAGGCGCCGACCTGGACCACCCACTTGCCGGCCGGCTTGCGATCTTCCTTCTCGGCCTTCTTGCTCTCGGTCTTGGGCTTGGCGGCCGATTGCGAGCCGCGCGGCAGGTTGCGGGTGGGGGAGACGAAGTCGTTGCTGGAGAAGGAGGGCAGCGGCGGGGCCGAGGCCAGTACAATCCTCAACCCGTCCTGCTCGCCATCGCCCTGTTCGACCGACGGACGCTCGATGGGGCCGATGGGTTCGGGCTCGAACAGGTTCTGGGCGATGGTGATCTTCTCGCCGCGGGCGCGGCGGTTCATCACGTCGAAGCCGGTGAGCAGCAGGTCCTCGGCGTTGTTGTTGCGCTTGGCCGTGGACGGCGCGCCCAGCACCACGGCGATCAGGCGGCGGTTGTCGCGCACGGCCGAGATCGCGATGTTGTAGCCTGACGCGTTCGTATAGCCGGTCTTCAATCCGTCCACGCCGGGCATCGCGCCCAGCAGGCCGTTGTGATTGCGCATCGGCGTGCCGCGGAAGGTGAACGACTGCTGGCTGAACAGCCGGTAGTACTGCGGATAGTCGCGCATCACGGCGCGCGACAGGATGCCGAGGTCGCGGGCGGTGGAGACCTGGCGGCTGTCGGGCAGGCCCGAGGCGTTCACGAAGCGGGTGTTGGCCATGCCCAGCTCCTGGGCCCGCAGGGTCATCATGGCCGCGAAGCGGGCTTCGGACCCTCCCAGCTTCTCGGCCATCGCCACGGCGATGTCGTTGGCTGACTTGATGGCCAGGGCCTGCATCGCCTCCTGGACCGTCAGCGACTCGCCGGCGGAAAGGCCCAGCTTGGTGGGCGCCTGGGCGGCCGCGCGCGGCGAGATCATGATCCTGTCGTCGGGCTGCAGGCGGCCTGAGCCCAGGGCCTCGAAGGCCAGGTACAGCGTCATGATCTTGGTGATGGAGGCGGGATAGCGGGGGCTGTCGGCGCGCTTGGCGTAGAGAACCTCACCGGTCTTCGCATCCACGACAATGGCCGCGTACTTCGGCGCCGTGGTGGGCAGGGACGGCATCGAGAGGTAGGGGATCTGCGCCTGGGCCGAGGTCGCCAGGGGCGAGACCGCCGTCAAGGCGACGGCGCCAAGGGCGAGGAACAGGCGGCGGGCGCGCTCGAACATTGCGGTTCGTCCGTCGAATCAAAGGGTTGGGCGACCCCCCGGTCGCCGTACTGAAACCCTATCATGACAGGTCGGAGCTTGCGCGAGAGTAAACACCTCTTGAGCGAGCGCTTTTTGTCGCGTTTCGGGTTATGCGGGCGCCGGGACGAATTCGCGCAGACGGCGATTGTGCACTGCAACAAAGTGGCTTGACTGCTGCACTGCAACATGAGAAATAGGCTGCGAGATCAAACAGCCGCAACGCCCGACTGGTGCGACGCGGCATAGCCCGTCAACCACGTTCCCCGGAGTCTTATCATGGCCGCCGCCGAAACCGTCAAGAACACCGTCGAGCAGTTCACCACCGCTGGCAACACCGCCTTCAAGGACGCCATCGAAAAGTCGCTGGCCGGCCTCAATGAAGCCAACGCCCATTCCAAGAAGAACCTGGAAGCCGTCATCGCCTCGGTGACCGCCGCCACCAAGGGCGCTGAAGCGCTCGGCGCCCAGGCCACCGCCTATTCCAAGAAGGCCGTGGAAGCCAACGTCGCCGCCGCCAAGTCGCTCTCGGGCGCCAAGTCGATCCAGGAAGTGGTCGAGCTGCAAACCAGCTTCGCCAAGTCCGCCATGGAAGCCTATATGGCCGAACTCTCCAAGATGGGTGAGATCGTGCAGGCCTCGGTCAAGGACTCCATGAAGCCCCTCAACGAGCGCGTCACCGCCGCCGTCGAGAAGCTGCAGGCCGTCCGCTAAGCCTTCTAAAGTCCCTCCAGCCGCGCCTGCGTATTTGGCGCACCCTGCGGAGGCCCGGACCGGAAACGGTCCGGGCCTTTTGCGTTTTCAACCCGTGACCTGACCCCTGAATCCGCGGCGAGCCTCCAGGATCGGATGGACCTCCACCTGATCTGATCAAAAGGCTCGAGTTTGAGAGATTAGAGCGCGCCGAACGGGCGAACCGGCTTCCACTTCGCCCTGACGCGTTCTAGACGTTCGACCATGTCACAGGTCGAAGAACGCTTGGCCGCGCAGGGGATCACCCTCCCGCAGCCCGTCGCCCCGGTCGCCAACTATGTCCCGTTCGTTCGGGTCGGCGGCCTCGTCCACATATCTGGTCAAGTATCCCTGGACGCCAGTGGGGGCGTCCGCGGGATCGTTGGCGAGGATGTCGACATGGACACCGCCAAGGGCGCCGCGCGCCTCTGCGGAATCAACCTGATCGCCCAGATGCGCGCCGCCTGCGATGGGGACCTCGACCGCGTCGTCCGGGTGGTCAAGCTGGGTGGCTTTGTGCAGGCCGGTCCCGGTTTCTTCGAGATCCCTCAGGTGGTGAATGGCGCCTCCGACGTCATGGTCGCGGCCTTCGGGGACGCGGGAAAGCACGCCCGCTCGGCGGTGGGCGTCTACCGTCTGCCGATGAACTTCGCCGTCGAGGTCGACGCTGTGGTGGAAATCCGATGAACGACCTCAAGAACACCTTTGGCGAGGCCTGGGACTTCCTGTTCCACCCGCCTGTCGCCCACCGTGGCCTGTGGACGCCGGACGGCGCGCCGGAGAATTCCCTGGGCGCCTTCCAGGCCGCCTGCCAGGCCGGCTACGGCGTCGAGCTGGACGTCCACCTCTCCGCCGACGGCGAGGCCATGGTCTTTCACGACCACAGCCTGAAGCGGATGACCGGGGTCGAGGGCAAGCTCCGCGACCGCACCGCAGCCGACCTTGGCGAACTGCGGCTCAAGGGGACCGACGAACGCATTCCCACCCTGATGGAGACCCTGGCCCTGATCGGCCACCGGGCCATGGTCCATGTGGAGCTGAAGACCGACTTCGGCGCCGTGGGCCCCCTGGAACAGCGGGTGCACGAGATCCTCATCGACCACGCCGGTCCGACCTGCGTCATCGGCTTCAATCCCTATTCCCACGCCTGGTTCGCCGACCGCTTCCCCGGCGTCCTGCGCGGCCTGGACAGTTACAGCTGGGAAGAGGACACCCCCCACCTCTCCGCCGAGCAGCGCAAGTCCTTCGCCCGGCTGGAGCAGGTCTCCATCGCCCGGCCGCACTTCCTGGCCATGAGCCTGGACATGGTCCGGAGTGACGCGGCCGTGAAGCACCGCGCCGAGGGTATGCCCGTCGTCGCCTGGACCGTGCGCAAACCCGAGCAGTGGGACGCCCTGAAGGACCACTGCGACAACCTGATCTTCGAGGGCTGGGCCGCGTGAGTCTGAAGGCGGCGGTGAAGGTCAGCCGCCGGATCGCCGAGATTGGCCGCGAAGGCTGGGACGCCTGCGCCGGCAATCCGGACTACGCCGCCAACCCCTTCGTTTCCTTCGATTTCCTGGACATTGTCGAAGAGTCCGGCTGCGCCGTCGAGCGCATGGGCTGGGGCCCGCAGCACCTGTCGGTGGACGACGAAGACGGCAAGGTGGCGGCGGTGATGCCGCTCTATCTGAAGTCCCACAGCCAGGGCGAATACATCTTCGACCACAGCTGGGCCGAGGCCTATGAGCGGGCGGGCGGGCAGTATTATCCCAAGCTGATCTCCGCAGCGCCCTTCACCCCGGCCACCGGCCCGCGCCTGCTGGTACGGCCGGACGTCGACGTCGAGACCGCCCGCAAGACCCTGCTGACCGGCGCTGTCACCCTCTGCGAGCGCTACGGTTCCTCGGGCGTCCACATCAACTTCCCGACGGACGACGAGTGGACCTGGCTTGGCGGGCAGGGGCTCTCGATGCGCGAGGGCCAGCAGTACCATTGGGAAAACGCCGGCTACGCCGACTTCGACGCCTTCCTCGCGGCCCTGTCCTCAGGCCGCCGCAAGACCATCCGGCGTGAGCGCCGTGAGGCGCAAGGTGCTGTCGAGATCCTGCCCCTGACCGGCGCCGACATCACCGAGGAACACTGGGACGCCTTCTACGGCTTCTACATGGACACCGGGTCGCGCAAGTGGGGCCGGCCCTATCTGAACCGGCTGTTCTTCTCCCTGCTGGGGGAGCGGATGGCCGACCGGGTGCTGCTGTTGATGGCCCGGCGCAATGGCCGCTGGGTGGCCGGCGCGCTCAACCTGATCGGCGGCGACTGCCTCTACGGCCGCAACTGGGGCTGCGTCGAGGACATCGCCTTCCTGCACTTCGAGCTCTGCTACTATCAGGCCATCGAGTGGGCCATCGGCCGGGGCCTGGCCCGGGTCGAGGCCGGCGCGCAAGGCCAGCACAAGATCGCCCGCGGCTACCTGCCCAGCCCGGTCCGCTCGGCCCACTTCATCGCCGACCCCATGCTGCGCGGCCCCGTCGAGGACTTTGTCGCCCGCGAGCGTGAGGCGGTGGAGGGTGAGATGGAGTGGCTGGCGGAAGAGTTTTCGCCCTTCCGCCAGGAACCCGATCAGTAGCGCAGGGTGAAGGCGAGGCCGCGCCCGATCGTCAGCTGGCCTCCCAGGCCTGCTTGATCAGCGCCACGAGCTTGGCGTCCCGGTCGGCCGGAGAGGTCAGGGTGAGCTTGGACTTCAGCCGCTCCGACCAGCCCTCGGCCTTGGGCGGCGTCAGCCTGGGATCGGCGTCGGGGGGCACGGCCAGGCCCAGCACCACCTGGCCGCCCTTGGCGGGCTTGGCCGAGGCGAACTGGAAGTTGCGGGAAAATCCGGTGAAGGCCTTCCGCTGGCCAGTGACCACGTCGGGCAGGGCGGCCGCCGCGCGCTCGATGGCCTCGAAGATCGCCGTCGCGGCCGGATCGCTCCACACCTGGGCTCGCAGCGTCTCCGGCTGGTCCCAGCCCGCGCCGGTGGGGAAGGCGGCCGACATCACCATTTTGGCGCGGTTCATCCCCAGGCCGTGATGTTCCTTCATCCAGGCGATCCGGGGCATGGTCTTGGTCTCGGGACAGGTCCTGGCGATCGCCACCCACTCGTCCATCGTCCTGCCGGTCTCTTTCTCGAGGCTGGCGCGGGCGGTGGCGAAGTACTTCTGCTGGCGCGGGCTCAGGCCCTTGGTGTTGTCGGCGTCACCGGTTCCCATACAGGGCCCCCTCTGTGCTAGGACGCTTCCAAGACCTCAGCAGGAGCGCGCCATGAGCTTGGACGGGACCTATGACGACGGCAATATCTTCGCCAAGATCCTGCGCGGTGAGATGCCGAGCGCGCGGGTGTTCGAGGACAGCCACGTCTACGCCTTCATGGACGTCTTCCCCCAGGCCCGTGGCCACACCCTGGTGATCCCCAAGCACTCCACGGCCCGCAACCTGCTGGAGGAGGACCCCGCCACCCTGGCGCCGCTGATCCTGGGCGTGCAGCGGGTGACGCGGGCGGTGCGCGCGGCCTTGAAGCCGGACGGTATCGTTGTCACCCAGTTCAACGGCGCGCCGGCCGGCCAGACCATCTACCACCTGCACTTCCACATCATCCCGCGGTGGGAAGGCCAGGCCCTGGGGCGGCACGGGGAGGGCGGCATGGCCGACCCCACCGAACTCAAGGCCCTGGCTGATCAGATCGCCGCACAGATCGCCTAGGTTTCTCAGGCGGTGGCGGTCTCCGGCCACGAGGGGCCGGCCGCCGCTCGCCAGGGATGAGCGGCGGCGGCCACCAGCTGCTCCTGCTCTATGGGCTTGGCGAGGTGGGCGTTCATGCCGGCCTCGTGGCAGCGGACCACATCCTCGGGCAGGGTGGCTGCTGTGATCGCCACCACGGGGGTGTTGGCCCTGTCGCCTTCCAGGGCCCGGATCGCGCGGCAGGCTGCCAGGCCGTCCATGACCGGCATGTGGATATCCATGAACACGACGTCGAAGGGGCGGCTGCGCACCGCCTCCACCGCCTGAGCGCCGTCCTCGGCTGTCTCCACGTCGAACCCCGCGGCCAGCAGCATCATCGAGGCCACCTGACGGTTCACGGGATGGTCGTCGACCACCAGGATGCGACCGGCGCCGAGACTGCTGCTCTCGGCCGAGGGGGCCTCAGGTGACGCTTCAAGGCGGGGCAGCGGGATCTCGAACCAGAATTCCGAACCCTCGCCGAGAACGCTCTCGACCCCGATCCGCCCTTGCATCTGCTCGACCAGGGACTTGGAGGTGGCCAGGCCCAGGCCGGCGCCCTCGAACCGGCGCGTGGCGCTGGTGTCGGCCTGGGTGAAGGGCTGGAACAGCTGGGTCATCGCCTCGGGGGCGAGGCCGACGCCCGTGTCGCGCACACTCACCCGCACCCGGTCGGCGCCCGCCTCAGGCGACAGCGTCACCCGCACCGCGATATGACCCTGGTCGGTGAATTTCACAGCATTGCCCAGCAGGTAGAGAAGGAGCTGGAGGATGTGGTCCTCGTTACCTTCATGGACCACGCCCTCGACCGCCGAGACATCAACCCTCAGGGTCAGGCGCCCCAGGCTCGGCCCTACGATGCCGCCGGCCGTCCGTACGAGGTCGGCGAGGACGAGGGGGGCAGGGGCGGGGAGGGGCGCACCGGAACCCAGCCGCGAATAGTCCAGGATATTGGTGATCAGGGAGAGCAGCACCTGGCATGAGGCCTGGATCACACCCAGTTGCTCCCGCGCCTGGGGCGCCAGGTCGGCGCGCGCGGTCAAGAGTTGGGCATGGCCCTTGATGCCGTTCAGGGGCGTGCGCATCTCGTGGCTCATGATCGCCAGGAAACGCCCCTTCGCCCCGTCGGCGGCCACCGCGTCGCGGCGGGCGGCGCGGGCCACGGCGAGGGCCCGGCGCAGGCTGACCTGGGCCGCGGTGCGCTGGGCCAGCACGCTGGACAGGATGAGGGCCGAGCTCACCAGGGTGGCCAGATAGAGCTGCAGCACCAGTATCTGCCGCGGCATGTCACCCGGGAACTCGGCCACGATGGGCCCTTGGCCCGCCACGGTGGCGCTTGCGGCGATGAACGACACCAGCATGGCCATCAGCGCCGTGTAGGGACTGCTGAGCCGGATCACCACCAGCAGGCCCAGGGGAAACATCAGGAAGAGGGCGGGCAGGGGCGTGGCGAAGATCAGGGCGGCCGCCCCAAGCACCAGGCCGATCAGGCCAAAGGTCTCGAAGCGCGATGCCGCCGCGCCGACGTCATAGCGTCGGAACCGCGCCAGCAGCAGGGCGGCCGGCGCCCCTACGATCATCCCCAGGGAGTCCCCGAACACCCAGGTCTTCCAGGCCGTCACGAAGTCGTCCCTGAACATCAGGGCCGCGAGGCAGGCGCCGAGGGTGCCCACGGTGACCGTGGCCGGAAGGGCCGCCAGCAGGACGAAATTCCGGAACCGGGGCAGGACATTCATGTCCAACCCGGCGCCGCACACGCGTCGGGCCAGGATCGCGGCGAGGACCGCTTCGGTTAAGTCGCACCCTGCGATGAGCGCGGCCCGCAAGGGCGCGCTGCCGCTATTCAGAGCGGCCAGAAAGTCGATGGTCGTGCACAGGACGGCCAGCGCGATGGCCTGTTGACGCGGCAGGAGGAGCAGGCCGGTGGTCAGTAGGCCGTTGCAGATCCAGAGCACGGCGAGCCCGTTGATGCTGGTGGTCCAGGCGTAGGCCAGCAGGGCGCAGATCGCGTAGGCCGCCAGGAAGGCCAGGTTCAGGCCATCGGCGCGTGGGGCCTGGGCCGGTCGAAAGAGCTCGATACGCGACGCCACTGAACCACCCCCTGGTTGGCATAGACCCTAGGCCTGGGCTCAATCGTGGGTCGGGAAGTACGACCATGGTGGAGGTTATTGGTGGGCGGTGTGATTCGGCCACCACCCGTAGATGGCGCAACAAAGAACCCCAGGCTGAGGGCCTGGGGTTCGATTGTGCTCGAAGTCGGGAGTCTGTCCTTAGCCGGCCAGCTCCGGCGCGGCGTTGGCCGCGTCCTCGGCGGGGTTCTCGATGATCGGCGCGCCGGGCTCGGTGTTCTCGCCCTCGATCTCGAAGGCCAGCTTGGAGTCCTTCAGCACCACCTTCACGTGGCCACCCTTCACCAGCTTGCCGAACAGGATCTCGTCGGCCAGCGGCTTCTTGATGTGCTCCTGGATGACCCGGGCCAGGGGCCGGGCGCCGTAGAGCTCGTCAAACCCGTTCTTGGCCAGCCAGTCGGCGGCCTCGTCCGTGGTCTCGATGGTGACGTGACGGTCGGCCAGTTGCGCTTCCAGCTGGATGACGAACTTCTGGACCACCTGGCGGATGATGTCCTGGGTCAGCGGCTTGAACGCCACCACCGCGTCGAGGCGGTTGCGGAATTCCGGCGTGAACAGGCGCTTCAGGGCTTCGTCGACCTCGTCAGCCTGCTTCCCGCGGCCGAAGCCGATGGCGTTGCGCTGGGCGTCGGAGGCGCCGGCGTTGGTGGTCATGATCAGGACCACGTTACGGAAATCGACCTTCTTGCCGTTGGAGTCGGTGAGAACCCCGTGGTCCATGACCTGCAGCAGGATGTTGAAGACGTCCGGGTGGGCCTTTTCGATCTCGTCTAGCAGCACCACGCAGTGCGGGTGCTGGTCGACGGCGTCGGTCAGCAGGCCGCCCTGGTCGAACCCGACATAGCCGGGAGGCGCGCCGATCAGGCGGCTGACCGTGTGGCGCTCCATGTATTCCGACATGTCGAACCGCAGCAGCTCGATGCCCATGGTGCCGGCCAGTTGCCGCGCGGTCTCGGTCTTGCCGGTGCCGGTGGGGCCCGAGAACAGGTAGCAGCCGATCGGCTTGTTGGGATCGCGTAGGCCGGCGCGGGCCATCTTCATGGCCGCCGACAGCTGCTCGATGGCGTCGTCCTGACCGTAGACGGCGCGCTTCAGGTCCTCGTGCAGCTGCTTCAGCGCCTCGGTGTCGGTCTTGGACACCGACTTGGGCGGGATGCGGGCGATCTTGGCGACAACGGCCTCGACCTCCTTCAGGCCGATGGTCTTCTTGCGACGACCCTCCGGCAGCAGCATCTGGCTCGCGCCCGCCTCATCGATGATGTCGATGGCCTTGTCGGGCAGCTTGCGGTCGGTGATGTAGCGGGCCGACAGTTCCACCGCCGCCTTGATGGCGTCGTTGGTGTAGCGGAGCTTGTGGAAGTCCTCGTAGTAGGTCTTCAGCCCCTTGAGGATCTTGATGGTGTCCTCGATCGTCGGCTCGTTCACGTCGATCTTCTGGAAGCGCCGGACGAGCGCCCGATCCTTCTCGAAGTGCTGACGGAACTCCTTGTAGGTCGTCGAGCCCATGCAGCGCAGGGAGCCCGAGGCCAGGGCCGGCTTCAGCAGGTTGGAGGCGTCCATGGCCCCGCCGCTGGTGGCGCCGGCGCCGATCACCGTGTGGATCTCGTCGATGAACAGGATCGCGTCGGCGTGGTTCTCCAGTTCCTTGACCACCTGCTTCACGCGCTCTTCGAAGTCGCCGCGATAGCGGGTGCCCGCCAGCAGGCTGCCCATGTCGAGGGAGAAGATGGTGGCGTTGGCCAGCACCTCGGGGACCTGGTGATTGACGATCTTGCGCGCCAGGCCCTCGGCGATGGCGGTCTTGCCCACGCCGGGGTCGCCCACCAGCAGGGGGTTGTTCTTGGTGCGGCGGCACAGGATCTGGATGCAGCGCTCGACTTCGGACGAACGTCCGATGAGCGGGTCGACCTTGCCCTGCTTGGCCTTCTCGTTGAGGTTGACGCAGTAGGCCTCGAGGGCTTCTCCGCCGGTCTTCACCGCGGGCTTGTCCTCGTCTTCCGCACCCTTGACGGGCTTGGCCGCGCCCTCGGCGCCGGCCTTCTTGGCGATGCCGTGGGCGATGTAGTTCACCGCGTCATACCGCGTCATGTCCTGCTCCTGCAGGAAGTAGGCGGCATGGCTCTCGCGCTCGGAGAAGATGGCCACCAGCACGTTTGCGCCGGTCACTTCTTCGCGGCCCGAGGACTGCACGTGGATGACCGCGCGCTGGATCACGCGCTGGAAGCTGGGCGTGGGCTTGGCGTCCTCGCCATCGTCCACCACCAGCGAGCGCAGCTCGTTGTCCACGTAGTTGGTCAGAGTCGTCTTCAGCGACGGAAGCTCGACGTCGCAGGCTTTCATCACGCCGGCTGCGTCCTCATCGTCGATGAGGGACAGGAGCAGATGCTCCAGGGTCGCGTACTCGTGCTTTCGCTGGTTGGCGAAGGCCACCGCGCGGTGGAGGGATTCTTCTAAGTGGCGTGAGAATGACGGCAATCTGGGCCTCAATCCTTTTCCATAGTGCATTGCAACGGATGCTGATGCCGGCGCGCGGTATCAACGACCTGGGCCACCTTTGTTTCCGCCACTTCGTAGGTGAACACGCCGCAGAC
The DNA here is from genome assembly GCF_030693625.1 of Phenylobacterium sp. Taxonomy (GTDB): domain Bacteria; phylum Pseudomonadota; class Alphaproteobacteria; order Caulobacterales; family Caulobacteraceae; genus Phenylobacterium; species Phenylobacterium ferrooxidans. The sequence goes on along the minus strand of NZ_JAUYAF010000023.1, from coordinate 4,350 downwards.
GCCCACACCGTGTTGGTGGACATGCAGCATGATCGTCGTCGCCTCTTCGCGCGACTTATGGAAGTACTGCTCAAGCACATAAACGACGAACTCCATCGGAGTGTAGTCGTCGTTGAGGAGCAGCACCCGGTACAGAGACGGCTTTTGCGTCTTCGGCTTGGTCTTGGTGATGACCGCCGATTTCACGCCCGTCTCCTGATCACCTTGCTTTCGCTCGGCCATCGAACAGGTCTCCTCGGCGGTCACGGGACCGCCCTACAGATGGATTAGATATGGAAAAGACGGCCGTATGGAAGGGTCGAAATGGTCGCGCGATGCGAGTTCGTCCGAAAGGCCACAGTTTTTACCATGCTAACAGGCTGGCAGATGGGCGCCGGCCCCCTGGTATTCAATCCTGAGCCGAGGATTTCCCGCGCAAGGCGCGCGCGGAGGTCAGCGCTGTGGCTCCGAATCGCGCCCGGATCGCGTCGGCGGTCTTCTCTCCGGCCAGGGTCCGGCGTTCGTCGCCCCCGAAGAAGTCGTCCTCCACGTCCTGCGGTTCGATGAGATCGGTGATGCCGACCCCGATCAGCCGCCAGGAGCGGTTGGCGCCACCGCTCTTCAGTTCGGCCGCCAGCAGTTCCTTGCCGATGGCCAGGATGGACCGCGTCGTCTGGGTGGGGACGGGCAGGGTCTTGCGCCGGGTGATGATCTTGAAATCGGCGCCGCGCAGTTTCAGCGTCACCACCCGGCCGGCCACATTGCCGCTCCGGGCCTGACGCCCGACCTTTTCCGCCAGCCACGGAAGTTGCTCCTCCAGGTCGGCCTGCCTGCGCAGGTCTTCGTTGAAGGTGGTCTCGGCGCTGATCGACTTGCGGATCTGGTCGGGATTGACCACCCGGGTGTCGCGGCCATGGGCCAGGGCGTGCAGGCGCAGGCCGTTGGGGCCAAAGCGGGCGGCCAGGTCCTTGATGTCGGCGCGCGCGATATCTCCCACGGTGACGAAGTTGGAGCTTTCCAGGCTGGACACCATGGCCGGTCCCACGCCCGGCAGGATGCCCACCGGCTTCCGGGCCAGAAACTCGGTCGCCTCGGCCCCGATCACCGAGAAGCCGCGCGGCTTGTCCAGGTCCGAGGCGATCTTGGCCAGGAACTTGTTGGCCGCCAGGCCGATGGAGACGGTGATCCCCACCTCGGACTCAATGCGGGTCTGCAGCCGGGCCAGGGTCTCGGCGGGCTTGGCGCCGTGCAGGCGCTCGGTTCCTGACAGGTCCATCCAGGCCTCGTCCAGGGACAGGGGCTGAACCAGAGGCGTCAGGTCGGCCATCATCGCCATGATCCGCCGGCTCTCGGTGCGGTACTTGTTGAAATCCGGCTTGATGATCACCGCCTGGGGGCAGGCCTTGATGGCCTTGAACATCGGCATGGCCGATCGCACGCCATTGATCCGGGCGATGTAGCAGCAGGTGGTCACCACCCCGCGCCGGCCGCCGCCGACGATCACCGGCAGGTCCCGCAGCTCAGGCCGATCGCGCTTCTCCACCGAGGCGTAGAAGGCGTCGCAGTCCATGTGGGCGATGGACAGGCTGTCCAGCTCGGCGTGCGCCACGATCCGCGGCGAGCCGCAGGCGGGGCACCTGCGCTCGAAGTCGCCATGATGGAAGCAGTCGCGGCAGAGCGCGCTCACGACTCTTTCTCCACGGGGCCGGTCATGCGGGCAACATACCCGTTTTGTTCTGCTAGCCGATAGTCTGCTCGATGGCCGCCCGCAGTTCTTCCCAGTCGTCGATGCGGGTGTGCAGGTCCGGCTTGGACGGGGCCAGCGGGCGCAGCCTCGGGTCGGCCACATGCTGGAAGCGGGTCACGTGAGGGGCCACCTCCGCCACCGAGTCGAGGTTGGAGATCAGGTCGTCGATAAACACCGAGGGCCCGCCGGTCTGGGCCGCGAGGCCCGCCGCCAGCGGACCCTTGGGCCCGGTGTTGAGGATCAGCGGATAGTCCATGCCGTGCCGCCCCAGCCAGCGGGCGCGGGCCAGGCGGGCAGGGCCCGGCGCATTGGTCAGGATCACGATGGCCGCCTGCTCGGACAGCCCCTGCAAGGCCTGGGCGCCGCCTGGCGTCGGCGTCATGTCGCCGCAGCCATATCGAAAAAAATCCTCGTAGTGCTTACGTCCGTCGTCGATCGCCAGGTGTTCGCTCTCGCCTGGACGGTAGATGTTCTGAAACAGCGCGAACTTGTCGACCCGGAACTCCAGGCCCCGGCCCTCCAGAAAGGTCCCAAAGCCTTGCATGAACAGGCCCAGCACCTCGTCGACGTCGACGATCAGCAGCGGCCTGTCGGTCTTGACGCCCAGGTCGGAGAGCCGAGGGGCGCGGGGCTGTTCGGCCACGGGGGGCCTCCGAATGCGACTAACGCGGATTTAAGGATATCCGTGGGATCAAGGGGCTCAAGGTGAGGTCGGTTACCGATTCGCCAGACCAAGGATCGTCAGACGAAAATGGCCAAGAAGGTCCTCATCGTCGAGGATAACGAGCTGAACATGAAGCTCTTTCATGATCTGCTCGATGCCCAAGGCTACGAAACGCTGCAGACCCGTGAGGGATTGCAGGCGCTGGCGCTCGCCCGCGAACACCGCCCGGACCTGATCCTCATGGATATCCAGCTCCCCGAGATCTCGGGCCTGGAGGTCACCAAGTGGCTGAAGGAAGATGACGAACTGGCCCACATCCCCGTGGTCGCCGTCACCGCCTTCGCCATGAAGGGGGATGAGGAGCGTATCCGCGAGGGCGGCTGCGAGGCCTACATCTCCAAGCCCATTTCAGTGTCACACTTCCTCGACACCATCCGTCGTCTTTTGAGTTAGCCGCCATGACCGCGCGCATCCTTGTCGTCGACGATATCGAAGCCAACGTCCGGCTCCTCGAAGCCAAGCTCTCGGCCGAGTACTACGAAGTGCTCATCGCCTATGACGGTCCGACCGCGCTCGCCATCGCCGCCAAGGAAAAGCCCGACATCGTCCTGCTGGACGTCATGATGCCCGGCATGGACGGCTTCCAGGTCTGCCGCCGGCTGAAGGACGATCCCGAGACCCGCCATGTGCCGGTGGTGCTGGTGACCGCCCTGGACGGCCGCGCCGACCGCATCGCAGGCCTCGAGGCCGGGGCCGACGAATTCCTCACCAAGCCCATCGACGACGTCATGCTGTTCGCCCGGGTGCGCAGCCTGACCCGCCTGAAGATGGTGATCGACGAACTGCGCGACCGCGAGGCCTCGGGCCGCCGCATGGGGGTCATCGCCGGCGCCGCCTCGCGGCTCGGCGGCTCTGGCGGCCGGGTGCTGATCGTCGACGATCACGAACGCCAGGCCCAACGCGTCGCCTCTGAACTGGCCATCGAGCACCGTCCGATCATCGAGAGCGATCCCGAAAAAGCCCTGATGACCGCCAAGGGTCCGGTGGACCTGGTGATCGTCAATGCGGCCGCGCGGTCCTTCGACGGTTTGCGCTTCACCGCCCAGCTTCGCTCCGACGAGGCCACCCGCCACCTGCCGGTCCTGGCCATCGTCGACTTCGACGAGCGTCAGCGCCTGGTGAAGGCCCTGGAGATCGGGGTCAACGACATCCTGGCCAAGCCGATCGACCCGCAGGAGCTGTCGGCCCGCGCCAAAACCCAGATCCGGCGCAAGCGCTACACCGACTATCTGCGCGATAATCTCGACCACTCCCTGGAACTGGCCGTCACCGACCAGCTCACCGGCCTGCACAACCGCCGCTACATGGTGGGACAGCTGGAGGCCCTGGTGAAGCGCGCCACCCTCGGGGGCGATCCCGTCGCCTGCCTGCTGATCGACATCGACCATTTCAAGAAGATCAACGACGGCTACGGCCACGATGTCGGCGACGAGGTGCTGCGCGAGTTCGCCGTGCGCCTGGCCTCCAACGTGCGCGCTATCGACCTGCCGTGCCGCTACGGCGGCGAGGAGTTCGTGGTGGTCATGCCCGACACCAAGATCGAGGACGCCGAGCGGATCGCCGAACGCATCCGGCTGCACGTCGCCGGCTCGCCCTTCCGGGTGATGAACGGCGCCGAGCTGCTGACCGTCACCATCTCCATCGGCGTGGCCGCGACGCTCGGGGCCGAGGACCGCCCCGAAGCCCTGCTCAAGCGCGCCGACGAGGCCGTCTACGAGGCCAAGGCCTCAGGCCGCAACAAGGTCATCGCCCGGGCGGCCTAGGTGTCGTTTCCAAGAAGGTTGTTCACACGCTGCCATGGTGTGAGACCGGCGATGCCGGAGTGGGGTCTGTGGAGATTGTAGGTTCTGGTCCAGGGCTCGATGGCCTGGGCCCGCTCGGCTGAGGATCGATAGGGCCT
>NZ_JAUYAF010000020.1 GCF_030693625.1 Phenylobacterium sp. | reverse complement strand
CCCCTTGCGGACGCGGGGCGTCCGGTCGGGGAGAACGCTCCGGACGCGGCGCGTCTGACCGAGGGGCGGCCGGGCGCGGCGCACGGGGCTCGGCGCGTTGGGCGGCGAGGCGCGCGTCGGACCGTGGGGCCCGCGCCGGGCCGCTGGGCGGGATGGCGGCGGGACGGACCTGGGCGACAGGGCCGGCCGGTTTCGGCTTGGTCTTGCGCTTGGGATGCGGGCTCGGCGTGATGGTGGGCTTGGCCCAGCCGGCCTTGTAGACGGTCTTGGGCTTGGCCGGCATGCCGTCGTCAGGTCCCGTGTGGTGGCCGGCGCCCGGCGCGGTGCGGCCCCGGCGCTGGACATCGCCGCCGGCCCAGGTGGCGATCGGCTTGGAGAACTGGGCGCGGTCGCCGGTGGGCAGGTTTCCGGCCGCGATGTGATCGGCGAACTGCTCGCGGATGACGCGGGGCCCGACCTCCTCGATCTCACCCACCGCCAGGGTTCCCAGGGCGAGCGGGCCGTAGGACATGCGGATCAGGCGGTTCACCGTCAGGCCAAGAGCCTCCAGCACGCGCCGGACCTCGCGGTTCTTGCCCTCGGCCAGGGTGACGGTGATCCAGACGTTGGCGCCCTGGGGACCTTCCTTGGCCTTGTCGAGGTGGGCCTCGATGGCGCCGTAGCTGACGCCCTCGACGGTGATGCCGTCCTTCAGGCGATCGAGCTTCTCCTGGGTCACCCGGCCGCGCGCCCGGGCGCGGTAGCGGCGCACGACGGCGCTGGCGGGCAGTTCCAGGGCCCGGGCCAGGCCGCCGTCATTGGTCAGCAGTAGCAGGCCCTCGGAATTGAGGTCGAGGCGGCCCACCGAGATCAGCCGCGGCAGGGCCTTGGGCAGGGCGTCGAAGACCGTCGGGCGTTCCTGGGTGTCCTTGTGGGTGGTCACCAGGCCGACGGGCTTGTGATAGCGGAACAGGCGCGCAGGCTCGGCGGCCTGAACGAGCGCACCGTCGACGGTGAGCACGTCGTCGGGCTCCACCTTGGTGGCGGGCGTGGTGACCCGCTCACCGTTGACGAACACGCGGCCGGCCTCGATCAGGCGTTCGACCTCGCGGCGGGAGGCGACGCCGGCCCGCGCCATCGCCTTGGCGATGCGTTCGCCGCCTTGACCTGCGGGGTCGTCCTGGGTGTCTTGGGGATCGTGGACCATGATCTTCGCACCATGCGCATCGCGCTCGAAGCCGCGCAAGCCGCAGCCGACCGGGGCGAGACCCCGGTGGGCGCCGTGGTGGTCGATCCTGTGTCGGGTGAGGTGGTGGCCGTGGGCGCCAACCAGCCCATCGGGTCCCACGATCCCACCGCCCACGCCGAGATCGTGGCGCTGCGGGCGGCGGCGGAAAAGCTCGGCAACTACCGGCTGACAGGCCTGACCCTGGTGGTGACCCTGGAGCCCTGCGCCATGTGCGCCGGCGCCATCAGCCACGCGCGGATCGGCCGCGTGGTGTTCGGGGCGCAGGACGCCAAGGGCGGGGCGGTGATCCACGGCCCCCGCTTCTTCGAGCAACCCACCTGCCACTGGCGGCCGGAGGTCACCGGCGGCGTGCTGGCCGACGAGAGCTCGGCGATGCTGAAGGGCTTCTTCCGGGCGCGGCGCAAGAAGGGAGAGCCGACATGATACTGGCGATACTGGCGGGCGCGGTGATCGCCGCCCTCGTCGACCTTGCCTGGATGTCCGGCTCCTGGACCCATGAGAAGGACGGGGTGGTGACGCGGGAGACCTGGCTCGCGCCGCTCGGCGGGGCGATGTCGGGGGCGGGCCAGATCAACCGTCCGGGCAGGCCGGCGCGCTCGGAGTTCATGACCATCACCGTGGGGCCGCAGGGCCTGACCTTCACCGCCTATGTGGACGGCCAGCCGCCGACCCCCTTCGTGGCGATCGCCAGCGATCCCGGCAGCGCGGTCTTCGAGAACCGGGCCCACGACTTCCCCCAGCGCGTCATGTACCGCCGCTGCGGCGAGAACCTCTGCGCCGGGATCGAGGGCGTGGTGGCCGGCAAGCCGCGCGCCGAGCATTGGACCTATGTGCGGGCCTCAGCCGCGGAATAGATCCAAGACCGTCGCCAGGTCCGCCGGACCGCCCTTCTCCAGCTTCAACTTGCCGGAGGCGAGCGCCCCCTGCATTGCGCCCGGCGAGGCCATGGCGGTCACCAGGTCGGCCTTGGTCCCCGCCAGCACCACGCGGGCGTCCGGGGCCACCCCCGTGGAGGTCTCGGCCACGCCGCGGCGGACGCGGATCGTCCAGTCGCCCTCACCGGCCAGCCGCAGGGCCAGCGCCGTCTCGGCCTGCGCGGCCTTCTCGGCGTTGAGGCGAACCGGGAAGGTGGCGACGATGGCGCTGGCCGGGAGGCCCGCGGCCTGGGCGCCGCCCTGGCGCGCGCCGATGATGGTCTTCCAATCCGGCGCCTTGCCCGCCAGTTCAGCGGCCTGCTCCAGATAGTAGTTGCGGCCGTTGGGAGAGACGCTGTCGAAGCCCAGTTGGCGCAGGGCTTTCACCTCCAGGGCGTCGGCCTGGGGCTTCAGAGCCGGGTCGGCGCGGCGGGCGTGGGTCGCCAGCTCGGCGGCCCACTTCCAGCGGCCCTCATTGTAGGCGGCCTGCGCCTTGGCGAGCGCGGCGGCGGGTCCGCCGGCCAGGTCGGTGATCTCCCGGGCGCGCAGGTCCGGCGCGTCCCTGGAAAGCTCCGCGGCGTCGCCGCTGAACCAGCCCATATAGCCCGCGAACACCGAGCGCACCGACCACTCCACGGTGCCGTAGTGCTCCAGCAGATAGGGATCTGTCGCCAGGTGGGCGGGCAGCTTCACCTTCTCGACAATCTCGTCAGGCGTCAGGCCCTGGTTCATCCAGCGGACAGTCTGATCGTGGACGAAGGAAATCGCGTCGCGATAGTCGGTCAGGGTCGTCGCGATGGCCTCCGCGCCGACGATGGGCCGGGTGTGGGACGGGACCAGCACATCGGCGCCCAGGGCGCGCATGCGGTCCAGCGAGGCCGCCCACTGGACGGGGTCGCGATAGCTGGTGCCGCGGATCGTGTAGAGGTTGGGGAAGGCCTTGTAGATGTTGTCGCCGGGGAACAGCACCCGGCGCTCGGGCATCCAGACGAAGAGCTGGTCCTCGGTCTCGCCGGGGGCATGCTCAAGGACGAACTGTTCGCCGCCAAGCTTGATGGAGAGCTTCTGGTCGAAGGTCAGGTTGGGGGCCACGAAGCCGCCCGCCCCGCCGCCGCCAAAGGCCGACAGGAAGGGGCCGATGCCGACGCTGACGAAGCCGTCCGGCGTGCCCTTGGGCAGGAAGACGCCGTACATGCGGGCCGCGCGGGCGGCTATGGAGGGGGCGGCGACCCCGTTCCACTTGGCGGCCTCCCGCAGCAGGGTCGCCTGGGCGATCACCTTGCCGCCCTTGGCCAGCGGGAAGGCCGAGGCGCCGCTGATGTGGTCGTTGTGGTTGTGGGTGTAGATGATGGCCACCACCGGCTTGCCGCCGGCCCGCGGCGCGAACTCGGCCCACACCTTCCGGGCCTCCTCCAGGCTGTCGGTGGTGTCGATGATCACCACCCCGGTCTTGCCCACCACCATGATGGAATTGGCGATGCCGTAGCCGACGGCGGAGAACACGCCGGGCGCGGGCTCATAGACCTTGGCCGGCGCGAACTCGGCGGTGTGGGCGGCGAGCGAGGGGGCGATGCGGGCGGCCGGTTCGTCGGCCAGGGCGGCGGTGGCCAGCAGGCCGAACGCGGCGGCGGCGAGTGCGCGGATCATGGTGTTTCCCCAACCTGACGGCTCTTTCCGTCAGGAACACCCCTGCCCCGACGGCGGTCAATACTTGTCAGGTGGCCAGCGCGGTTCGATGATGCGGGATAATTAAATTCATAGGGAGAACGACCATGGGACTTCTTGATGGGAAGGTGGCGATTGTCACGGGCGCCGGCGGCGGTCTGGGCGAGGCCTATGCCAAGCTGTTCGCCGCGGAGGGTGCGAGCGTCGTCGTGAACGACCTGGGCGGCAGCCGCGACGGCTCCGGGAACGGCGCCAGCGCCGCGGCGCAGAAGGTGGTGGACGAGATCATCGCGGCGGGCGGCAAGGCCGTGGCCAACGGCGACGACGTCTCGACCATGGAAGGCGGCGAGAATATCGCCAAGACCGCGCTCGACAACTACGGCCAGATCGACATCCTGGTCTGCAACGCTGGCATCCTGCGCGACAAGACCTTCGCCAACACCTCTGAACAGGACTGGGACCTGGTGGTGAAGGTGCACCTGAAGGGCACCTATTGCTGCACCATGCCGGTGTGGAAGTGGATGAAGGACAACGGCAAGCCCGGCGCCATCGTCATGACCAGCTCCACCTCGGGCCTCTACGGCAATTTCGGCCAGTCCAACTACGGGGCGGCCAAGGCCGGCATCTACGGCTTCATGCGCGTGCTCTCCATCGAGGGACGCAAGTACGGCATCCGGGTCATGGGCCTGGCGCCGGGCGCCTTCACCCGCATGACCTCGGATCTGCCGGGCCGTCAGGGCAAGGAGCCCGACGCCATGAGCCTGCCGGAAAACATCGCGCCGGGCGTGCTCTACATGGTCTCCGACCTGGCCGCCGACCACACCGGCAAGGTGCTCGGCGTCTCCTCGCGCGGCGTGCGCGAGATCAAGATGATGCAGACCGACGGCTACAACCCGGGCCGCCCCTACACCGCCCAGGACGTCGCCGACCACGCCAAGGAGGTGTTCTTCCCGGCGGCCGAAGAGAAGACAGCGGCCAGCGCTTAGCGGGATTGGGTTTTCCTCCCCCGTTTACGGGGGAGGGGGACCGCCGATCAGGCGGTGGAGGGGGCGCGACCGGGCGCCGAGCTTGAGGCTCGCCCCCTCCACCCCGCTACGCGCGGTCCCCCTCCCCCGCTACGCAGGGGAGGAAGGCGAACGCCGCGCCCCCATCGCCAGCCCCAGAATGGCCCGCTGCTCCAGCGACAGGGCGGCGAGCGCGCGGGAGATCGGGACCAGGCGCGAGCCGGTCTCGATCTCGCCTGCGCGCTTCAGGCTTCCGCGCCGGTAGTCGCCGGCCTCGCCCACGAACAGCAGATGCAGAAAGTCGGGATAGGGGTAGCGGTAGTTGTCGGGTCGCGCCGACAGATGCCGGAAACAGATCATGGCGAAGAGGCGGGGGCTGGGCGCGGACCAGCCGCACTCCTCCCGCAGTTCGCGCGCCAGTGTCTGGCTGATCGTCTCGCCGGGCTCTCTACGGCCGCCAGGCATGACGTGGCTGTCGATGCCGTCGTCCACCACCACGACCTTGGCGCCCTTGAACACCACCCCGCGCACCGAGGTGACGAGGTCGTCCGGCGGGGACTCGGCGCAGGGGAAGACCCGCACCGACAGATGGATCTGCGGGCCCCAGCGGGCCTCGCCCTCATAGCTGGGCGTGCGGCCCGCGATGAGGCTGTCGAACACGCCTAGGCCTCGAAGGCCGCCAGGCGCGCGTCCAGCCCATCCCGCACCGGGGGCCACTCGTCCTTCAGCACCGAGAAGATGCAGGTGTCGCGCACCCGGCCGGTCCAGGTGACGCGGTCCTGGCGCAAGGTCCCCTCCAGCTTGCCGCCCAGCTTCAGCACGGCGGCGCGGCTGCGGGCGTTGATGGCGTCGACGCGGAAGACCACGCGACGCGCGCCGTCGCCGAAGGCCTGGCCCATCATCAGCCGCTTGGCCGCTGGGTTCACCGGGCCGCCGCGATAGTCGGGGTGATAGTAGGTGCCGCCGATCTCCAGGCTGGCGTTGGGCAGGTCGTAGGAGGAGTAGCAGGTGATGCCGATGCAGCGGCCGCCCACCAGCACCGCCCAATGGATCGAGACGCCCTTGGCCTGGTTGGCGGCCATCCGGCGCCACTGCGGGTCGAAGTGCTCGCCGGCCATGGAATAGGGATAGAGGTCGGTCCAGACCGAGGGGTCGGCGTCGCAGGCCTCGCGCAGCTCTTCCTTGTGCGCGTCGGTGAAGGGCTCCAGCCGCACGAAGCGGTTCTCCATCATCCGGGTCGGATCGACTTTCATTGGCCCCTCGCAAACAGGATCGCCGCCTGGACGAGGTACACCGCCGCGACCCCGGTGAAAATCCAGCGCCGCCAGGCGCGGAAGCCCTGGTCGGTCAGCCTGTCCAGCACCCGGGCCCCGAGGGTGACGCCCAGGACGGCCAGGGCGCAGGCCGCAACGAGCAGCCAGGGCGGGGCGAAGCCGTCGCCGCCGGCCAGCAGGATCGCGCCGCCATAGAACAGCACCTTGGACAGGTGGCTGAACATCTGCAGGGCGGCCTTTGTGGAGAGCACCTGGTGGCGGGTCAGCGCGCTGCGCACCAGGAAGAGGTCGGCCAGGGGTCCCGATATGCCGGAGGTGAGCGCCATGGCGGTGGAGAGCACACCGGCCAGCACCGCATGGCTGGGCCGGGCGGCGTCCAGCGGGCTGTAGCGCTCCGGCACCCAGATGAGGATCGGCAGCAGGCCCAGCGCCAGATAGACCACCGCCTTGCTCGGAATGTACGAGACCACCGTGAAGGCCGCCATCGTGGCCACCGCGCCGATGGCGTAGAAGCCCACCACCTTCCAGACGATGTGCCTGACGTGCAGGACGATGCGCGAGGCGTTGGACGCCATCTGCACCAGGCCGTGGATGGCGAGCGCCGATGGCACCGGCAGCAGGGCGGTCAGCACCCCCATCAGGATCAGGCCGCCGGCCATGCCGAAGACGCCCGAGAGGGTGGCGGTGGCCAGCACCGCCGCCAGGATCAGGGCCGCCAGCCCACCGCTCATTGGCCGCTCAGGAACAGCTGGCCGGCCTGGACCAGGTAGAGGACGCCCACCGCCGTGACGATGAGGCGGGTGTAGCGCTTGAAGTTGATGTCGGTCATGCGGTCGAGAATGCGCCCCCCCACCACCGTGCCCAGCATGGAGAGCGGAATGGCGGCCGCGAACAGCCACAGCGGCGGCATGCCGGCGCCGTCCTGGCTGCGCAGCATCAGCCCGCCATAGACCACCACCTTGGCCAGGTGGGCGAAGACCTGGGTGGCGGCCTTGGTGGCGACGATAACGTGGCGGGTGAGCGCCGTGCGGACGAAGAAGATGTCCAACAGCGGCCCGGCCACCCCGGCCGTCAGGTTCACCCCGGTGACCATGATCCCCGACAGCAGGGCCTGGGCGGGCTTGGCGGCGTCCAGCCTGATCCAGTCCTGGGGCAGCCAGAGCAGGGCCGGCAGCAGGCCCATGAACAGGAAGAGGGCCGGCTTTGAGGGCGCGAGCGCGATGAGCGAGATCACCCCCCCGGCGATCAGCGAGCCCAGGGCGTAGAGGGCGACGATCGACCAGGCGACATGCTTGCGATGCAGGATGGCCCGCCAGCCGTTGGCCACCAGCTGCAGCAGCCCGTGGGTGACGAAGGCCGCCGAGACGGGAAGGACCAGGGCCAGCCCGCCCATCAGGACCAGGCCGCCGGCCATGCCGAACACCCCCGACAGGGTGGCGGTCGCAAAGGACAGAACAAGGATGAAGAGGGCTGCGAGAGCGCTCATGGGTGGTCCTCCGGTTGCGTCCGCTTCGTCGAGAGGGACACAGGCCCCCTCCGATCGCGAACAGCTGCGCATCGTGCGCGGAATGTGCGGGTCCGCCCGCTCACCCTCCGGAGGAAGGCGCCGTGCTCTCAGACGTCCGCCGGTCGCGGCGAGGACGGAGCCTTAGGGATCACGCGCTGGCGGATCGACCCCGGCTCGTTGGGAGCGGGTTCGCTCTACACCCGAACAAGCGCGGCCGTCGAGAGGGGGGCAATTCCTCCCCCAGGGTCGCACTCAACTTCGGGGGTCGAACTGACAGGCGGCTGCTCGATCCGTGGCCAGTTCATCGCGAGGGGCGCCAAGGCGGAGGCAGGTTGGCGAAAAGGGGACCCGCTCCTGAGCTGACGGTTGGCGCCGGCGCCGCGCCGTCCCCTAGGCCTGGAGCCTGGCGTTCAGGGGGCGGCTTATGGAAGAGACCGGGAAGACGACGAGACGGCAGCTGCTGTCGACCATCGGGATGCTGGGCGGATCGGCCCTGATGTACAACATGATGACCACCCTCGGTTATGCCGCCGAGAGCCAGTTCACGGGACCGCCCAAGCTGTCGGGCGCGCGCAAGGGCGCCTCGGTGATCGTGCTGGGGGCGGGGCTGGCCGGGATGCTGGCGGCCTATGAGCTGACCAAGGCGGGCTACAAGGTCACGGTGCTGGAATACCAGAACCGCGCCGGCGGCCGGAACTGGTCGGTCTATGGCGGCGACACCATCACCGAGATGGGCGGGGCGACCCAGAAGGTGGGGTTCGCCGACGGCAACTATCTGAACCCCGGCCCCTGGCGCATCCCGCACAATCACCGGACCCTGCTGCACTACTGCAAGGCCTTCAATGTCGAGCTGCAGCCCTTCGTGCAGTTCAACCACAACGCCTATGTCCACAACACCGAGGCTTTCGGCGGCAAGCCGCAGCGCTTCAAGTCCCTGGCCGCCGACTTCGAGGGCAATGTCGCCGAGCTGCTGGGCAAGGCCATCGACCAGAAGGGCCTGGACGCCAGCGTCACGGCCCAGGATCGCGACCGCCTGAAGGAGGCCCTGCGCGAGTGGGGCATGCTGGATCGCGACATGAAGTACGCCAAGAACCTGCGCTCGTCCGAGCACCGGGGGTTCGCCCGCAATCCCGGCGGCGGGGTGGGCGGCGCGCCGTCGCCGTCGGAGGTGTTCGCCCTCAAGGACGTGCTGGATTCGAAGATCTGGCGGAACATGTCGTTCTTCATGAACGAGGAATTCCAGACCACCATGTTCCAGCCGGTGGGGGGCATGGGCATGATCGGCAAGGCCTTCGCCAGCCAAGTCCAGCCGCTGATCACCTACAACGCCAAGGTCACCAAGATCGACCAGGGCAGGAAGGGGGTGGCGGTCACCTATACCGACACCGGGACCGGCGTGGTCACCGAGGCCAAGGCCGACTGGTGCGTCTGCACCATCCCGCTGACGGTGCTGAGCCAGATCGAGAACAACATGTCGGAGAAGATGAACGCGGCCATCGCCGCGGTGCCCTACTCCAACTCGGTGAAGATCGGCCTGGAGATGAAGCGCCGGTTCTGGGAGGAGGACGCGGCCATCTATGGCGGCCACTCCTTCACCAACCAGGAGATCGGCCTGGTCTCCTATCCCAACAACAACTTCCTGCAGGATGGCCCCGCCGTGCTGCTGGGCGCCTTCGCCAGCGGGATGAGCGGCTATCACCTGGCCGGGATGACGCCGGAGCAGCGGATCGAGGCGGCCCTGGCCCAGGGGTCGGTCTTCCACCCGGAGAGCTATCGCAAGGAGTTCTCGAACGGCGCCTCGGTGGCCTGGAACCGCGTGCCCTGGATCCTGGGCTGCTGCGCCCGCTGGACCGAGGAGACCCGCGCCGCCCACTACCAGGACCTGGTGGCTCTCGATGGCCGCGTGGTGCTGGCCGGCGAGCACGCATCTTACGTCGGCTGCTGGATGGAGGGCTCCCTGCTCTCCTCCCTCGACGCCATCACCCGTCTGCACAAGCGCGCGCTGGAGGCCTGAGCATGAAGATGATTTCCAAGCTGGGCCTGGTGGTCGCCCTCACCCTGGCCGCGCCCGCCATGGCCGACGAGCCGGGGCCCGGGGGCAGCAAGCCCCCCGTGCCGAAGACCGGGGAGGAGGTCTACCGGATGGTCTGCCAGACCTGCCACATGGCCGACGGCAAGGGGGCGGTGGGGGCGGCGGCCTTCCCGTCCCTGGCCAGCAATCCGAAAATGAAGATGGCCGCCTATCCCATCGTCATGGTCACCAAGGGCCGGGGCGGCATGCCCTGGTTCGGCGACATGCTGAGCCCCGAACAGACCGCCGCGGTGATCACCTATGTGCGGACCAACTTCGGCAACGCCTATCCCGAGCCGGTGACCGCGGAGGACGTCAAGCGGCTGTCGCCGCCGCCGGCGACCGCGGGCCACTAACGAAAAGAGGCGGGGACTGTCGCCCCCGCCTCTCATTCCGTCTCGATGTGGCGGAACGACTAGTTCCGGAAGACGGCCGCCGTGGAGGCGTCGGCCGGCATCTCGCGGTACTGGCGCAGTTCGTTGCGGCCCACGACCATGTGGTGGACTTCATCGGGGCCGTCGGCGATCCGCAGGGTGCGGGTCGAGGTGTACATGCGGGCCAGCGGGGTGTGCTGCGACACGCCCAGAGCGCCGTGCATCTGGATGGCCTGGTCGATGATCTCGCAGACCCGTTCCGGAACCAGGGCCTTGACCATGTGGATCCAGATGCGGGCTTCCTGGTTGCCCAGGACGTCCATGGCCTTGGCGGCCTTGAGCACCATCAGGCGCATGGACTCGATCTCGATGCGGGCGCGGCTGATCTTCTCGATGTTGCCGCCCAGCTGAACCAGCGGCTTGCCGAAGGCTTCGCGGGAGAGGCCGCGGGTGACCATCAGGTCCAGGGCCTTCTCGGCCTGGCCGATGGCGCGCATGCAGTGGTGAATGCGGCCAGGGCCGAGGCGCAGCTGGCTGATCTCGAAGCCGCGGCCCTCCCCCAGCAGCATGTTCGACGCCGGCACGCGGACGTTGTCGAAGATGATGTGCATGTGGCCGTGCGGCGCGTCGGGATCGCCGAACACGTTCATGGGGCCGACGATCTTCACGCCGGGCGCGTCGGTGGGGACCAGGATCTGCGACTGGCGCAGGTTGGGCGGACCATCCGGGCTGGTCTGGACCATGGTGATCATGATCTTGCAGCGCGGGTCGCCGGCGCCGGAGATATAGTGCTTCTCGCCGTTGATGACGTACTCGTCGCCCACCAGGGTGGCGCGGGTGTTGACGTTCTTGGCGTCCGACGAGGCGGCGTTGACCTCGGTCATGGCGAAGGCCGAGCGGATCTTGCCGGCCAGCAGCGGCTCCAGCCACTGCTTCTTCTGCTCAGGAGTGCCGACGCGCTCCAGGACTTCCATGTTGCCGGTGTCGGGCGCGGCGCAGTTCATGGTCTCCGAGGCCATCGGGTTCTTGCCCAGCTCGACGGCGATATAGGCGTAGTCGAGGTTGGACAGGCCCTCGCCGGTCTCGGCGTTGGGCAGGAAGAAGTTCCACAGGCCCTCGGCCTTGGCCTTGTCCTTGGCCTTTTCGAGGACTTCCAGCTGGCCCGGCGCATAGGACCAGATGTCGGCCTTGCCCTCGCCCAGACGGTGGAACTCCGCCGACATCGGGTTGACGGTTTCCTTGATGAAGCGCTTCACATGCTCCAGCAGCGGCAGGGCCTTCTCGGACATCCGCAGGTCGTTGAGCTCGTCCATCGGGTTCAGCTTGAAGCTGGACTGGGCCTTGTCCTGGGTCTCGCTCATCGGGTCTCTCCTGCGGATTGTTGGTTGCCGCCAGCTTCGCGCACTTTCCGCCGAAATCCAAACAAGCGTTTCAATTTACAGCGTCAGGCCGGACGCGCCGGCCCCGCACCGTGGCACACCGCCTCGATGTTGTGCCCGTCCGGGTCGAGGACGAAGGCGCCATAGTAGGTGGGGTGATAGTACTCGCGCAGGCCGGGCGAGCCGTTGTCGCGGCCACCGGCCGCCAGGGCCGCGGCGTGAAAGGCGTCCACCGTGGCGTGGTCGGGCGCGCTGAAGGCGACATGGCAGTAGCCCGCCTTGTCCCCCTGGCCGATCCAGAAGAACGGGCGGCTCGCACCATAGCCCGAGGCGTCCTCCATGGAGACCAGCCGGGTCAGGCCGAGGGGCGCGAGCGCCTTGTCGTAGAAGGCCTGGGCGGCGGCGTGATTGGCGACCTTCAGGCTCACATGGTCCAGCATCGGCGTCCCTCCTCGGTTTGACCCGAGGCTAGGACGCCCTGCCGGCTTGGCAATCCCTACTTGGCGGGCAGCTTGTCGGCGCCTTCGCAGGCGGCCGACACCAGGGCCTTGTCGTCGGCGCTCTCCACCTTCTTGGCGGTGGCCGAGCGCCAGGTGTCGGACAGGGCCAGGGGCTTGGACGGCGCGTAGGAGCCGATCAGCACGATCGTCCGGGCCCGGCAGTCGAGGGCCACGACGCTGCCGACGCCGTCGGCGGCGCCGGGGGCCGAGGGACCCAGGCGCGGGGTGGCGCCCGGCTTGCCGATCGCCTGCAGCACCACGACCTTGCCAGAGGCGCTGTCGCGATAGGCGTAGTCGGTGTCGTAGGACCACTGCAGGCCCTTGTCGGTGACGGCGCTGTAGGGCTTCCAGGTCTCGGCGCTGGCGGCGGACGCCACGGCCGCGACGGACAGGGCGGCGAGCGCGATGAGGCGACGCATGGATATTCTCCTGGGATTTCTAGGTTCTTCCCTCGCAGAACCCTTATCCGGGCGGTCCCCCGGGGGCCAAGCGGATTCGCCCGCGAACCCCTTTCGCCTCCAGCCAAGCTTGACTCCAGAGCCTTGGGACCCTACCTCCCGGCCGTCGTTAGCACTCAGGGGCCGCGGCTGCTAACGGTCGGCCCCTTGTGCGACGCAATCCATTCAACCGTTTCGAACGGAGAGAAAAAGACATGGCGTTTCGTCCCCTGGGAGACCGCGTGCTGATCAAGCGCGTCGAAGAAGAGGAAAAGACCAAGGGCGGGATCATCATTCCCGACACCGCCAAGGAAAAGCCGCAGGAAGGCGAAGTCGTCGCCGTCGGCCCCGGCGCCCGTGATGACAGCGGCAAGATCCAACCCCTGGACGTGAAGCCGGGCGACAAGATCCTGTTCGGCAAGTGGTCGGGCACCGAAGTGAAGATCGACGGTCAGGACCTCCTGATCATGAAGGAAAGCGACGTCCTGGGCGTGGTTGAATAACCACCTCCTCCGCTCTCCTCCCCTCCATAAAACTCTGAAAGAGCTGAACAAAAATGGCCGCTAAAGACGTCTATTTCTCCTCCGACGCGCGTGACCGCATGCTGCGCGGCGTCAATGTCCTCGCCAACGCCGTGAAGGTGACCCTGGGTCCCAAGGGCCGCAACGTGGTGATCGAAAAGTCTTTCGGCGCCCCGCGCTCCACCAAGGACGGCGTCTCGGTCGCCAAGGAAATCGAACTGTCTGATCGCTTCGAGAACCTCGGCGCGCAGATGATCCGCGAAGTCGCCTCCAAGACCAACGACAAGGCCGGCGACGGCACCACCACCGCCACCGTCCTGGCCCAGGCCATTGTCGTCGAGGGCCTGAAGTCGGTCGCCGCCGGCATGAACCCGATGGACCTGAAGCGCGGCGTCGACAAGGCCGTCACCAAGGTGCTGGCCGAGATCAAGGCTTCGGCCAAGAAGGTCACCACCAACGCCGAGATCGCCCAGGTCGGCACCATCTCCGCCAACGGCGACACCGAAGTCGGCGAGATGATCGCCAAGGCCATGGCCAAGGTCGGCAACGAAGGCGTCATCACGGTTGAAGAAGCCAAGACCGCTGAGACCGAACTCGACGTCGTCGAAGGCATGCAGTTCGACCGCGGCTACCTGTCGCCCTACTTCATCACCAACGCCGACAAGATGGAGGTCGAACTCGAAGAGCCTCTGATCCTGCTCTACGAAAAGAAGCTGACCTCGCTGCAGCCCCTGCTTCCGGTCCTGGAAGCCGTGGTCCAGTCGGGCCGTCCCCTGCTGATCATCGCCGAGGACGTCGAGGGCGAAGCCCTGGCCACCCTGGTGGTGAACAAGCTGCGCGGCGGTCTCCGCGTCGCCGCCGTCAAGGCGCCGGGCTTCGGCGATCGCCGCAAGGCCATGCTGGAAGACATCGCCATCCTGACCGGCGGTGAGCTGATCAGCGAAGACCTGGGCATCAAGCTCGAAAACGTCGGCCTGGAAATGCTGGGCAAGGCCAAGAAAGTCTCCATCACCAAGGACGACACCACCATCGTCGACGGCATCGGCGCCAAGGACGCGATCGAAGGCCGCATCGGCCAGATCAAGCGCCAGATCGAAGACACCACGTCTGACTACGACAAGGAAAAGCTGCAGGAACGTCTGGCCAAGCTGGCCGGCGGCGTCGCGGTCATCCGCGTCGGCGGTTCGACCGAAGTCGAAGTGAAGGAAAAGAAGGACCGCGTCGACGACGCCCTCAACGCGACCCGCGCGGCCGTGGAAGAAGGCATCGTCCCCGGCGGCGGCGTCGCCCTGCTGAAGGCCTCCAAGGCTCTGGACGGCTTCAAGGGTGACAACGCTGACCAGGAAGCCGGCGTCGCCATCGTGCGCCGCGCCCTGCAGGCCCCGATCCGTCAGATCGCCGAAAACGCCGGCGTCGAAGGCTCGATCGTGGTCGGCAAGGTCATGGAAAACAGCTCGGCGACCTTCGGCTTCAACGCCCAGACCGAAGAGTATGTGGACATGGTCGCGGCCGGCGTCATCGACCCGGCCAAGGTGGTCCGCACCGCCCTGCAGGACGCGGCCTCGGTCGCCGGCCTGATGATCACCACCGAAGCCGCGATCGTCGAGGCGCCCAAGAAGGGCGGCCAAGGCGGCCCCGACATGGGTGGCGGCATGGGCGGCATGGGCGGCATGGACTTCTAAGTCCAGGCCCCTAACGCGCTTAAGATTGAGGGCGGGGCCGCGAGGCTCCGCCCTTTTTCGTGCGCGCTACTGGCGTTTGAGCTTTTCGAGCAGCGGGCTCAGCTCGCCCCTGATCTCGTAGACGCCGACATCCTTGACCATCTGCGGGGTGGCCCATTCCGGCCACGGCTCGATGACCTCGATGTCGCGGAAGGCGGTGGTCAGGGCGCCCGGTGACTTGGCCCTGATGAAGGCCCACTCGACCCCCAGCTCGCCCTTGTGACGGATCAGGAAGGTCGCCATCAGTCGGACTTTCCGTCGCCCAGCACGACCCCGCCGGTCCAGCTGACCACGCCCACGATGATCGAGGCGAGGATGCCCGGGATCAGGCCCGAGATCGTGAAGCCCGGCAGCAGCAGGGCCACCAGCCCGATCATGGCGGCGTTCACCACCAGCAGGAACAGGCCGAGCGTCAGGATGGTGAGCGGCAGGGTCAGCAGGAAGACGATCGGCCTGACGATGGCGTTGACCAGCCCCAGCAGCAGCGCGGCCAGCAGCAGATCCAGCCAACCGGAATAGGAGACGCCGGCCAGGACCACGGCGGCGAGCCAGAGACCCAGGGCTGCGATCAGCACGCGGGCGAGGAAACGGGACATCGGCGAACTCCGGCCTTAAGGACGAGGCGACTTAAGCCACAGCATCCAGGAAGGCTCCATGCCCTACGTCAATATCCGCATCACGCCCGGCGCCACCCAGGCCCAGAAGGAAGAGCTGATCGCCGGCGCCACCGAACTGCTGGTCAAGGTGCTGAACAAGAACCCGCAGACCACCTTCGTGGTCATCGACGAGGTGGAACGCGAGCATTGGGGCGTGGGCGGACAAAGCATCGCGGCGCGGGACAAGGCCTGATTTTCAGCCGCCGCCGGGGCGGGGCCCAAAGAGCCTTCCCGAAAAGCTGGCCGAAGACCTCTAAGGCCAGCTTCCCGCCACCTCGCCAGCGGAATTTTGGTCTCCGGCGCCAAAAACGAAGATTTCATGTTTGCCGGCCTAGGTTGACGAAGGGGAATTCGACACGCTCAAAAGGGGGGCCGGCTGGAAACATGACGCTGCGCGGCCTGCTCAACGAACAGCTGGATATCGTCGGCGCGGAATCGCGCGCGACCCTGGGGATCCGCCTCGTCCTCACCTTCGTCAGCGGCCTGCTGCTGGGCCTGAATTTCGGACCCGCGCTTGCGACGATCTGGCTCTGCGCCGTGGCGGCCGGCGAGGCCTGGACCTGGTGGGTCACCCGCGAGCCCGCCGCCGGCCGGCCCAATTCCATGACCAACCGCCTGCTCTATGTCGGAGCCACGGTGGCGGTCAGCCTGTTCTGGTCCGGCGCGGCCTGGATGTACTGGCGGACAGGGTCCCAGGCCCTGCAGCTCACCTGCATCGCCATCTCCGCGAGCCAGATGATCCACGGCCAGTGTTTCGCCTTCCGCTCCAAGCTTGCGCTCGGCATCCTGACCGGTATCCCCGCCGCCCTGCTCATCGGCCTGCTGATGCTGGACGGCGGGTTCAGCGGCGCGCCGCTGGTCACCCTGGCGATCAGCCTCAGCCTGGCGGTGCTCTACGTCTTCAACAGCGCCGTGGTGAACATGCGCAGCGCCCAGGCCCTGGAGGACGCACAGGCCACGGCCATAGAGGCCAACCAGGCCAAGTCCGCCTTCCTGGCCATGATGAGCCACGAGCTGCGGACCCCGATGAACGGGGTCCTGGGCATGGCCCACGCCCTGAAGCAGACCCGTCTGGACGAGCGCCAGGGCGCCCAGGTGGAGATGCTGATCCGCTCGGGCGACGGGCTGATGGCCATCCTCAACGACATTCTCGACGTCTCGAAGATCGAAGCCGGCAAGCTGGATCTGGAGGAAATCGCCTTCGACCTCACCGAGGTCGGCGCCAGGGTGATCGACCTGTGGCGGGAGACCGCCAGCGCCAAGGGCGTCGAGCTCAGCTACGAGCTGGCGCCTGGCGCGCCGCGCTGGCTGGCCGGCGACCCCAACCGCATCCGCCAGATCATGCTGAACCTGGTGTCCAACGCCTTGAAGTTCACGGACGTCGGCGAGGTGCGCCTGTCGGTCCGACCGGTGATCGCCCAGGGTGAAGAGTCCGCCTGCTTCGAGATCGCGGTTTCCGACACCGGCATCGGCATCGCGCCTGAGCAACAGGCCAAGCTGTTCCACGCCTTCGCCCAGGCCGACGCGGCCACGACGCGCAAGTTCGGCGGCACGGGCCTCGGCCTCGCCATCTGCCGTCAGCTCACCGACCTGATGGGCGGCGTGATCATGGTGGAGAGCGAGCCTGGCCGGGGGTCGGTGTTCCGGGTCACCCTAGAACTGCCCCGCGCCGACGCGGTCGACCTGGCCGAACCCGAGGCGGCGAACGGCGGGCTTTCGGGCCTCACCCTGCTGGTCGCCGAGGACAACCCGATCAACCAGGCCGTGGTCCGCGCCGTCCTGGAGGCGGTCGGCGCGCGTCTCGAGACCGCCAACGACGGCGCCGAGGCCCTGGACATGCTGCGGGAGAAGGCCTTCGACCTCGTGCTGATGGATGTGCACATGCCGCGCATGGACGGCATCGAGGCCCTGCGCCGCATCCGCGCGGGCGAGACGGGCGACCCGCGTCAGCCGGTGATCGCGCTCACCGCCGACGCCATGCCGGGCGAGGATCAGAAGCTGCTGGCCCACGGCTTTGACGACGTGCAGCCCAAGCCGATCCAGCCCATGGCCTTGATCGCCGCCATCCTCGACGCCTGCGAGGCGCGTGCGGACATGGCGGAAACGGAAGTCGCCTGAACCAGGTCGTCGGCCGGGCTACTCCGCCGCCACGGCGTCCAGGACGGGCACGGTTTCCGACAGCCGCCCGCCGATGCGGATCGGCTCGACCCGGCGGGCCAGGCCCGTGGCGTCGTCGGTCTCCACATAGACCCCGCAGACCGTGGCCGGACCTTCGGCCGGCTTGTAGCGGCCGCCCGAGATGCGGGTGGTGAAGCGCCGCAGGGGCTCTTCCTTCTGGTTGCCGATCACGCTGTCATAGTCGGCGCAGGCGCCGGCGTCGGTCTGGTAGGCGGTGCCACCGTTGAGGATCTGGCAGTCGGCGGTGGGGACGTGGGTGTGGGTGCCCACCACCAGGCTGGCGCGGCCGTCGCAGAAGTGACCCATGGCCATCTTCTCGCTGGTGATCTCTGCGTGCATGTCCACCACGATGGCGTCCACGGCCATGCCCAACGGGCAGGCCTCCAACTCGCGGTCCACGGCGGCGAAGGGGTCATCCAGGCTGTCCATGTGGACGCGGCCCAGCACATTGATCACCAGGATGCGCTGGCCCTTGTCGGTCTCGAACATCTGCGAGCCGCGGCCCGGCGTGTCGGCGAACAACGGATAGTTCACCGGCCGGATCAGGCGCGGTTCGCGCACGATATAGGTGAGCGCCTCCTTCTGGTCGAAGGAGTGGTTGCCGAGCGTCAGGCAGTCGGCCCCGGCGTCGAACAGTTCGCGGGCGGTGTTCTCGGTGATGCCGAAACCCGCCGCGGCGTTCTCGGCGTTGATGATGACGAAATCCAGGGCCAGCCTGCGGCGCAGGGCGGGCAGATAGTCGGCGATCCCGTCGCGGCCGGCTCGGCCCACCACATCCCCGAAGAAAGCAAAACGCATTGATAGTCCTTAGATGTTCTGGACTTCCCTATAGCCCGTTTCCGTGAGGATGGCGTCCAGCCTCTGGTCGTGCGGGTCAAGATCCATCGGTTCGACCTCCTGGCCGGCATAGGCCAGGCCCAGGACAAAGACCGGCCGGCTCGAGCGAAGGCTCTCCAGGGTCCGATCATAATGACCTCCGCCCTGGCCCAGGCGGCCGCCCCGGCGGTCGAAGGCCAGCAGGGGGGCGATCACCAGGTCCGGATGCAGTCCAGGGGCGGAGGGCGGGGGCGCCGGCACGCCGACGGCGTCGGGAACCAGGGTGTCGCGGGAATCCCAGGCTCGAAAGACCAGGGGCGCGTCGCGCGACAGGGCCACGGGCAGGGTCAGCATGGCGCCGGTCGCCGCCAGCCTGCGGATCAGCGGGCTGGGGTCAAGCTCCGATCCCAGGGCATGGTAGCCGCCGAAGGCCGCGAAGGCCGGCAGCCGTTCCAGGGGCAGCAGGGCCGCGGCCCGCTCGGCCGCATCGGGGGCCGCGATGGCCAGGGCCTTGCGCAGCACGCGAAGGCGCGCCCGCTGCTCGGTCTTGGAGGTCGGGGACAAGGTCTCTCACCCTGAGGGAGGGAAAGGGTGGCGGCGCCGCGAGAGCCGTGAAGGACGGTTAAAACCCCCTCGGACCTGGTATACCAGGTGGGCGCCATATGCCCGGGCCCACGAGCCCGGACAGGGACAGCTCCCGTAGAGAGAATTAAGGTCTCTGGGATTTGTTGCCTTCGACGAGATCCGCAGCAGACCCGCCGAGGATCAAGATAGGCCCCCGGGGTCGACTTCTCAAGCGCCGCCACGCGATCACCGGGGCCGGCGCGGCTATTTCGCCAGCCTCAAGTTGTCGATGGAGCCTGCGATGGCGTCGAAGGCGGCCTGCAGATCGTCGACATCCTGCACGTCGTAGAACTTGTCCGGCGTCGAGGCGCAGTTCTGCAACAGGGACGAGGAGCCGCTATTGACCTCCACCCGCACCGTATAGACCACGATGTCCTTGGCCTTCACGGCTGAACAAAGCAGCGCCAGCCGGGTGTCGATGGCGTTGGCGCGCACGTTACCGTCCGACGAGGTGGTGCCCAGCATGTTCTGCCAGATGTAGCCCAGGCCGCCATAGAACGAGCCGTTCGATTCCCCGCTCCTGGAGGGATTGTTCATGGTGTTATTGCCGTCGGTCATCAGGATGATGATCTTGCGGACGTGGGCGGTGCCGTAGGGCGAGCCGCCGGTAAGCGGTCCGGAAGGCGCCACCGCATGCCAGCCCCAGACCAGGCCCAGGGGAATGTTGGTTTCCCCCACCGCGGTCATATTGGTGATGCCGGTCTTGATGGAGGCGCTGCTGGTGGTCAGGGGGATGACGGGCTGCAGGGTGCAGCCGGCGTTGGGGCCCAGGGAATAGGCGCCGTAGGCCGAGCCATCGAGGCTGAAGGCCCCCGAGCGCGCCATGCTGCCGCCGGCGTACTTGGCTGTCCGGCGCTGCTTCTGCCGGGCGGTCAGGCCTGAGGCGCCGCCATCGTTCATGTAGTTGTTGTAGTGATTGCTGTCGGGCTCGTCGGGCCAGAAATATGGAATGAACATCGAGGCCGGGGTCGCCGAACTCGCCGCGTCCTCCCGGATGTCATAGGGCTGGCGGCGCTGCTCGACGCAGCCGCCCCAGGACTGACCAATGTTCTTCATCATCGTGAAGCGGTCGGTCTTGGTGGTGGAGCCAGAGCTCACCTCGAAGATGTCGTTATTGGTGGACCCCGACCAGTGCGCGGAGGCCAGCGGGTCGATCCAGGTGGGAATGCCCGGCCCGGTGCGGTTCGTGGGGTTGTAGCTGGTCAGCGCCGTGGTCCCCTGCACGCGGACCGTGGTGGAGAACGGCACCAGGGCGATCTTCAGGGGGTCGGTCTGAACGCTGCGCGCCGAGGCCTCCACCAACTTGTCCACCAGGGCCGCCGCGGCGTCCTTGAGGGTGGCGAGCTTCGTGCCCTGCATGGAGCCGGTGTTGTCGAGCACCAGGGCGATCTCGAGCCGGTCGAGGGAGCGCACGACCTCGGCGTTGGCCTTGACGTTGGTGTGGTTCCAGACGCCGGGCGCCAGGGCCGGGGGCGTCACCTCGGCGTAACCCACCACCTTGTCGCCGACGAGGGTGAAGTTCGAGGCCACCAGGGTGGCGCCGGCCGGCAGGACCAGGTTGGCGGTGAGGGCGGCGTCGCCCACCGCGTCCACCGCGCCGCTGGTCGTGCCGGTGGAGCGCGCGGCGAAGAGGGCCGCGGCGTCCAGGGCGTCCTGCAGGTTGTTGCGCTGGGTCGAGGCCAGGTAGATGTCGAACATGCCCAGCATCAACGGGGCGAGCAGGATCAGGGAGACCGCGAAGAACACCGCCGCGGCGCCGTTCTCGTCCCGGGCGCCGGCCACGCAGCGGCGCAGCAGCCGCACCCGCCAGTCCATCGCCCGAGCCTTGTCTTGGTCCAGTTTCGCGCGCACGCCACGCTCCCGATCTCAGGAATATCGGGGAAGTTTCGCAGATCAGCGTAAACGAAAGAGGCGCCCCACAGGGTAAACGGCGCCGCAAGGAAATCCCCGAGGCGCCCCGCTCACCAGCCGCAGCGCTCGCCCTTGTTCTGCTGGGTCAACCAGCCGTTCAGAGGCTTGAAATACTCGGTGATGGCGCTGCCGTCGGTATGCGTCTCGCCCGAATAGACCTTGAGGGTCTCCTGCCACGGCTGGGAGTTTCCGAGCTCCAGCATGGCGTTCAGCTTCTCGCCCACATCCTTGCGGCCATAGAGGGAGCAGCGGTGCAGCGGCCCCTTCCAGCCCATCTGCTTGCAGGCCGCGCGCTGGAACTGGAACTCGTAGTTGAAGGCCAGGAAGTAGCGCATGTAGGGCACGCTGGCGGCGATGTGGTACTTGGCGGCCGGATCAAAGGCGTCGGCGGGACGCGGACCGGGCGGGGCCAGGCCCTGATACTGGCCCCGCAGTTTCCACCAGGCCTCATTGTAGTGCGCCTCGTCCACCTGGCCGGAGAACACCTGCCAGCGCCACTTGTCGATCATCAGGCCGAAGGGCAGGAAGGCGATCTTGTCGAGCGCCATCTTCAGCAGATAGGGGATGTCCTCCTCCGCGCCTGGGACCTTTTCCAGCAGGCCGATCTGATTGAGGTAGGTGGGGGTGAGGGCCGACATGCCGGCCAGGTCCCCGACCGCCTCGTGGAAGCCGTCATTGGCCGAGCCCTTGAAGAGATAGGGCTGAGCCGAATAGGCGCGCTGGTAGTAGTTGTGACCCAGCTCGTGATGGACGGTGTAGAAGTCGTCGGCGTTGACCTTGAAACAGGCCTTGATGCGGATGTCGTCGCGGTCGTTCACGTTCCAGGCCGACGCGTGGCAGGTGACCTCGCGGTCCCGCGGCCGCTCCAGCATCGAGCGTTCCCAGAAGGTCTTGGGCAGGGGCGCGAAGCCCAGGGACGAATAGAAGGCTTCCCCGGTCTGGGTCATCTTCACGGGCGTATAGCCGTGAGCCACCAGGAGCTTGTCCAGATCATAGCTGGAGGCCGCGGTCTTGGGCGCCACCACGTCATAGATGTTGCCCCAGGTCTGGGCCCACATGTTGCCGGTCAAGTCAGCGCGGATCGGGCCGGTGCGCGGCTGGACCGCATCGCCGTACTTGTCGTTCAGCCGGGCCCGCACATAGCAGTGCAGGTTCCGGTAGAAGGGCTCCACCTGGGTCCACAGCCGGTCGGTCTCGGCGGCGAAGGCGTCAGGGTCCATGTCGTAGTTGGAGCGCCACAGCGCCCCGGTGTCGGCGAAGCCCAGGCCCTTGGCGCCCTCGTTGGTCAGGGCGGCCGCCCTGGCGTAGTCGGCCTTCATCGGCGGGGAAACGGTGTGCCAGCCCTCCCAGACCGCCTTCAGCTCGGCGGGGTCGCGGCTGTTGGCCAGGATGTCCTCGGCGTCATTCAGGGTCAGGGCCTTGCCCTTGTGCTGGAACTTGCCGGTGGAATAGGTGGAGTCGAGCCTGGACTGCAGGCCGGCGAGTTCGGCCGCCGCGCCGGGCCGGTCGGGCGCCGGCGAGGTGAGGAACAGCTTCAGCAGCTTCAGCTTGCGGGCGGTCACCGGGTCGACAGCGACCCCGTCATACTTCGCCGCCTGCTTGGCGTAGCCGGTGGCCAGCACATTCTGCTCGGCGCTGGCCTTGGCCTCGAGCCACTGAGTGTCCTCGGTGATGTAGGTGGCGCGGACCCAGGAAGAGCGGGCGGCGTATTCGCTGAAGGCGGCGAGATCGGCCTCAGCCTTGTCGGCGAAGGCCTTGGCTTCCGCCGGGGTGGGCTTTGCGCCTTGGGCGGCGGCCGGCCCGAAGGCCAGCAGGGCGACCGCGGTGGCGGCCAGAAGTTGGGATCGCATGCGAGGGATGTCCTTGCGCGTCAGGGTCGCGGCGCGTCTGCGCCGCCATGACCGCGATGGGACGTCCAGGCGCGTCGGCGGTCAAGCGCTAGGCGCGCATCTCAGAGGCGGCGCGGCGGATGGTGTCCTCCACCGCGGCCTGGGCGCCCGACTGACTGCGATCCAGACCGGTGGCGACGGTCTCGCCGTCCAAGTCATAGACCGACCACGACCAGCCAAGCTCGGCATGGGCCAGCGAGTAGGCGAACGGTTGGTCTGTCATGGGCGGCCTCGCGTTGTTGCGTTGCAGCAAGAATGCTTGATGACGACTCCAACGCACCTTTGTGTCAAGCGGTTGCGCGCTTCATGCAGTGCGGCGCGCAACATCTTCGTGTCCAGTCGGGCGGCCGCAGACGCAACAGCGGGACACAACGGTTCCGCGCCGTAAAATCAGCCCGCAAATCCTCCCCGACAGGGCACGCCAATTGACCTTGGCTAAGCTTTGCCCTCCCCTCTGGCCACGACAGTGGTCATCCGGGGAGGGGGCGATGGCTCCGAGCGACGAGACGCCGACCGAGGGCGCGCCTGAGCCCATGCCCCGGCCCGATGCCGCCCCGCAACGCCCCGCCTCGACGTTCCGTGGCCGCCTGCGGGGGTGGACCGATCGCGCGCGTTCCAGCCGTGTGCCGGGCCTGCTGGCCGCCGGCCTGCTGGTGGTGGCCTTCGGCGGCGGCTTCATCGCCGCCAAGGGCGTGGACGGCATGTCCCTGTTCGGCGCCGGCAAGTCCGGCCCCGCCGCCAAGCTGGAGCCAGGCGCCCAAGGCTGGTCCTTGTTCGGCAAGCCCCGCAACGCCAACGCGCCCCGCCGTGGCGTCCCCAAGCCCGAAGGCTTCGCCGTCTGGCGCTCGCGCATCGACACCTCCAAGCCTGAGCCCCTGGCCTGCGTCGAGCTGACCCGTCCGCTCGATCCCGCCAAGTCCTATGCTGACTATGTCCTGGTGGCGCCGGACATGGGGGGCAGTCCCGCCGTCTCGGTGAAGGGCTCGGAGCTTTGCGTCGCGGGCGTCGGCTTCACCGACCGCCGCGTGACCCTGCTGAAGGGCCTGCCCGCCCGGGGCGGCGAACTCCTCGCCGCAAACGCCGACGTCGACTTCACCTTCGGCGAAAAGCCCCCCTATGTCGGCTTCGCCGGCGAGGGCGTGATCCTGCCGCGCGAGGACGCCGACGGCGTCGGTATCGAGACCGTGAACGTGTCACGCCTCTATGTGGAGGTCTGGCGCGTGGTGGACCGCAACCTGGTCCGCAAGTCGATCAGCGCGCCCGATCCCACGCCCGAGGGCCAGTATTCCGACGACTACGGCTCCGACAGCCCCGACGACGAGGGCCGGATCGTCTGGAAGGGCGAGGTGGCGGTGAACGCCCAGAACGTCGGCGACCGCACCACCACCGTCTTCCCCCTGGGCGCCGTGCTCAAGGAAATGAAGCCGGGCGGCTACGTCATCAAGGCGCGCGACGCGTCCGGCGGCCGGGCGATCAAGGGCGACGACGGCGAGACCCTCGACCCCAATCCGCCGGCCCAGGCCAGGCGCTGGGTGATGTTCACCGACATGGCGCTGTCGGCCTATGACGGCTCCGAAGCCCTCGATGTCGTGGTCCGCTCGCTGAAGACCGCCAAGACCCTGCCGGGCGTGAAGGTCACCCTGGTGGCCCGCAACGGGGAGGACCTGGCCGTGGCCAACGCCGACGCCTCGGGCCGCGCGCGCTTCGACCACGCCCTGCTGGAGGGCGAAGGCCCCGCCGACGCCAAGATGGTGATGGCCTACGGACCGGCCGGCGACCTCGCCGTGCTCGACCTCGACCGCGCCCCTGTCGACCTGTCGAAACAGGGCATCGGCGGCCGCACCACCGAAAGCCCGGACGGCGGCGTGGCCGGTCGTTCGGTCTCCACCGCCGTCGACGCCTACATCTATGGCGATCGCGGCATCTATCGCCCCGGCGAGACGGTGCACCTGAACGCCCTGCTGCGCGACCGTGAGGTCAAGGCGGTGAAGGATCGCAAGGGCGCCATCGTCGTGCGCCGTCCGTCCGGCGTGGAGTTCAAGCGCTACGCCTTCGACCGCGCCCCGGCGGGGTCCGTCGGCGCCGATGTCGTCCTGCCCAAGAGCGCGCCCCGCGGCCGCTGGACCGCCAAGGTCGAGATCGACGGCCTGGAGCAGCCCGCCGGGACCCTGAGCTTCTCGGTCGAGGACTTCGCCCCGCAGCGGCTGGCGGTGACCACGGTCGGCCAGGAATCCGTTCCGCTGAAGGCAGCGGAGATCCGCAATGTCGATATCAACGCCCGCTTCCTCTACGGCGCTGCCGGCGCCGGCCTGCAGGTGCAGGGCGAGGCGCGGCTGAAGGTCGACGCCGATCCCTTCCCGCAGTTCGAGGGCTATCAGTGGGGCGACCAGGTCAGCCCCTTCGAGGAGAAGTATCTCGCCCTCGGCCAGACCGTCACCGACGGCGAGGGCCGGGCCACCCTGAAGCTGTCGGCCGCCGAGGCCGGCGACACCCCCCAGCCCCTGTCGGCCGTCATGACCGCCAGCGTCTTCGAGCCCGGCGGCCGGCCGGTGCGCGAGGGCCTGAACCTCAAGGTCCGCACCAAGGCCCTCTATCTGGGGGTCAAGGTCGACCAGGGTGACTCAGGCGGCAGCGGGGATCCCACCATCGCCCTCAACGTCATCGCCGCCGACGCCATGGGCAAGCGGACGTCGGCCAACGGCGTGGCCTACAGCCTGATCGCCGAGAACTGGGACTATGACTGGTACCAGCAGGACGGACGCTGGCAGTGGCGCCGGACCAGCCGCGACGTGGTGGTGCAGAAGGGCGCGCTGAACGTGGGCGCTGGGGCTCCCGCCCGCATCGCACGCCGTCTCGGCTGGGGCGACTATCGCCTCGAGCTCACCGGACCGGGCGGCGCCAAAAGCGTCATCCGCTTCGCCTCGGGTTGGGGCGCGCCGGCCAAGGACGTGGAGGCCCCCGACTTCGTGCGGGTCAGCGCCGGGGCCCAGGCCTACGCCCAGGGCGACACCGTCGAGATCACGCTGAAGCCGCCCTATGCCGGCGAGGCTCAGATCGCGGTGGCCACCGACCGGCTGATCGACTTCAAGACCGTCACCGTCGGCAAGGAGGGCGCCACCGTGCGCCTGAAGACCAACGGCGCCTGGGGCGGCGGGGCCTATGTCCTGGTGAGCGTGGTTCAGCCCCGCGATCCGGTGGCCGCGCCCAAGCCGCGCCGGGCGCTTGGCCTTGTCTACGTCCCCCTCGACCCGAAGAGCCGCAAGCTCAGCGTCGAGCTGAACACCCCGGCCAAGGTGGACTCCAAGGCCCTGCTCAGCGTGCCCATCACCATCAAGGGCGCCGGCCTCGGAGGCCGGGCGCACGTGACCCTGGCGGCCGTCGACGAGGGCATCCTGCGCCTGACCAAGTTCGACAGTCCCGATCCGGTGAAGTGGTACTTCGGCAAGAAGGCCCTGACCCTCGGCTACCGCGATGACTACGGCCGCATGCTCGACCCCAACCTGGGCGCGCCCGCCAATGTCAGCTTCGGCGGCGACGAGATCGGCGGCGAGGGCCTGACGGTCACCCCCATCAAGACCGTGGCCCTGTGGTCGGGCGTGGTGGAGACGGGCCTGGACGGCAAGGCGGTGATCAAGTTCCCGGCGCCGGACTTCAACGGCGAACTGCGGCTGATGGCCGTGGCCTGGACCGACACCGCCGTGGGGTCGGCCTCCAGGCCGCTCACCGTGCGCGAACCGGTGGTGACCGAACTGTCCCTGCCGCGCTTCCTGGCGCCCGGGGACAAGGCCTTCGCCACCCTGGAACTGCACAATCTGGAGGGCAGGGTCGGCGCGTATGTCGCCCAACTGACCTCGTCGGGCGGCATACTGGCGCCGTTCAAGAAGGCCTATCAGCTGGCTCTCAACCAGCGGGTCGCCGAGCGGATCGCCTTTGACGCCCCCACCCGCGCCGGCATCGGCAAGGTCGGGTTCACGGTCTCAGGCCCGGGCTTCACGACCACGCGTGACTATCCGATCCAGACCCGCCTGGGCTGGAGCCCGGTCACCCGCACCACCATCGAGTTGCAGCGCCCCGGGACCAGCTACACCCCGACGGCCGACCTGCTGTCGGGCCTGGCGGCGGGAGACGCGACGATGCAGGTCAGCTACTCGCCGTTCCGGGGCTTCGACCCCGGGCCGATCGCTGTGGCCCTGTCACGCTATCCCTATGGCTGCACCGAGCAGACCATTTCGGCGGCCTATCCCCTGCTCTATGCCCAGGAGGTCAGCAGCGACCCGAAGGTGAAGCGCTCCTCCGCCGCCCTGGCCGGCGCCGTCGGACGCCTGCTGGACCGCCAGACCCTCGACGGGGCCTTCGGCCTCTGGCGGGTCGGCGACGGGGAGGCCGACGCCTGGCTGGGCGCCTACGCCACCGACTTCCTGATCGAGGCCCAGCGCGCGGGCGTGCCCGTGCCGCAACAGGCCGTCGACCGGGCGCTGTCAGCCATGCGCCAGATCTCCCAGCCCACCGGCTGGGTCCCGATCTCCTACCGCACGGAGTATCCCGAGTGGTGGGCGGGCTCGCCCGACGCCTCCAAGAAGGCCACGGCCAGCATGCGCAGCCGCGCCTCGGCCTACGCCCTCTACGTCCTGGCCAAGGGCGGCCGGGGCGACCTGGGCCGCCTGCGCTGGTGGCACGACGTGCAGATGAGGAGCGAAAGCTCACCCCTGGCCAAGGCCCAGGTGGGCGCGGGCCTCGCCCTGATGGGCGACCACGCCCGGGCCCGCTCGGCCCTGCGCCAGGCGATCCGCAGCCTGGGCTATCGTGAGGAGAGCGACTGGTACCAGAGCCCGCTGCGGGACCTGGCGGCCGTCATCGCGCTCGCCTACGAGGCCGGGGAAAGCGGCATGGCGCGCGGCCTGCAGGGCCGGCTGGAGAACGCCGTGAAGGACCCTGACAGCCTCAACACCCAGGAGCAGGCTCGCCTGCTGCAGGCCGCCCACTTCATGCTGAAGGCGGCCGGACCGATGAAGGTCACCGCCGCCGGCGCCACCCCGCTCAGCCCGGCGGGCGGAGCGCCGCGCTGGGCGGTGGGCAAGCTCTCGGCGGCCAGCTTCACCAACGGCGGCAATGCGCTCTGGCGGACGGTGACGGTGACGGGGACCCCCATCGCCGCGCCGCCGGCCAGCGAGAGCGGCATCACGCTCAGCAAGCGGCTGGTGGGCTTCACCGGCGGCGCGGTCGATCCCCGGGGCTTGCGCCAGGGCGACCGGGTGATCGTCGTGGTGTCGGGACGCTCCAGCCAGGCGCGCTCCATGGCGCTGGTCATTGACGATCCGCTGCCGGCCGGCTTCGAGATCGAGACGGTGCTGGGACCGGACGACGCCCAGAACGGACCGTTCCGGTTCCTGGGAACCCTGACCGGCGCCGACGTCCAGGAAAGCCGCGACGACCGCTATGTCGCGGCCACCGACCTGGCGGGCAAGGCGAGCTTCTCCTTCGCCTATGTCGCCCGCGCGGTGACCGCCGGCGACTTCCTGCTCCCCGGCGCCCAGGCCCACGACATGTACCGCCCGGCGCTCAACGCCCGTACGGCCGCGGACCGGACAACGATCACGCCGGGGCCGTAGCTGTAAGTGGACTGGCGTCAAATCTTCCTGCTCCGTTTACGGGGGAGGGGGACCGCGCGGAGCGTGGTGGAGGGGGCAAGACCGGGCGCCGAGCCTGAGGTCGCCCCCTCCACCGGTTCGCGGTCCCCCTCCCCCGTACCCGTTGGTCACGGGGGCGGAAAGGTGCGCCGCATCACCCTGGCGCTCCTCGCCCTGCTCGCGGCCGAGACGGCGGTGTTCGCCCTGGACGCCCTGCTGCCGCCGGATCTGTCGCGCGCCCAGCGGTCCTCACCGGTGGCCCTGGACCAGCGCGGCGCCTGGCTGCGCGCCCTGCCGGTGGAGGACGGGCGATGGCGGATCCGGACCGACCTGGCGCGGACGGACAAGGTCTTTCAACGCCGCCTGGTGGCCATCGAGGACGCGCGGTTCTGGCTGCATCCCGGGGTCGACCCCATCGCCGTGATCCGGGCGGCGGGCTCGGCGATGGTTCGCGGCCGGGTGACCTCCGGCGCCTCCACCCTGACCATGCAGACCGCCCGCCTGCTGGAGCCCCGCCCCCGGACCCTCGGCGCCAAGCTGATCGAGATGATCCGGGCGGTGCAGATCGAGGCGCGCTATTCGAAGCGCGAAATCCTGGCCCTCTACCTGACGCTGGCCCCCTACGGCGGCAACCTGGAGGGGGTGCGGGCCGCCAGCCTCTCCTATTTCGGCCATGAGCCGGAGACCCTGACCAACAGCGAGCAGGCCCTGCTGATCGCCCTGCCCCAGTCGCCCGAGGCCAGGCGGCCCGACCGCCGCCCCGATGCGGCGCGCACCGCCCGTCGCGCAGTGCTGGACAAGATGGTCCGGGCCCGGCGCATGACCGAGGCCGAGGCCAGCGAGGCCGACAGCGAGCCCCTGCCCGGCCGCGCGCCCTTCCCCGCCATGGCTTGGCATACGGCCGGAGAACTGGCCCGCGCCGCGCCCGCCTCCCAGGCCTCGGTGGTCTCGACGATCGACGCCGGCCTGCAGTCGCGGCTGGAGCCCCTGGCCGCCGCCGTCTCCCGCGCCCAGGGGCCGGAGGACACCGCCGCCATCCTGGTGGTGGAGATCAAGAGCCGCGCCGTCCGCGCCGCCGTCGGCTCCGGTGGCCTGGAGCGTCCCGGGGGCTGGATCGACATGACCCGCGCCATCCGCTCGCCGGGGTCGACCCTCAAGCCCTTCATCTACGGCTTCGCCTTCGACGACGGCATCGCGGCGCCCGACACCGAGATCAATGACGCCCCGCGCCGCTTCGCCGACTATCAGCCGGAGAACTTCGACCGGGTCTTCCATGGCAAGGTCACGGCGCGGGAGGCCCTCTCCCACTCCCTCAACGTGCCGGCCGTCGAACTGCTGGAAAAGGTGGGGCCGTCCTCCTTCGAGGCGCGGCTGGCCGCCGTTGACGTGACCCTGGTGCGACCGCGGCGGCAGCTTCGCACGCCGGGCCTGGCCATCGCGCTCGGCGGTGTCGGGATCAGCCTGCGGGACCTGGCGGTGCTCTATGCGGCGCTCGGCGACGGTGGCGTGGCCAAGCCGCTGGCCTGGACGCAAGCCGAGGCCAAAAGGCGCCCGCGACAGGGGGGCGACCGGCTGATGCGCGGGGCCGCCGCCACCCAGGTGCTGGACATTCTGCGCGAGACCCCGCCACCGGCCGGCTCAAGCCCCGCGGCGCTCACCAAGGGCCGGCCGCTGATGGCCTTCAAGACCGGCACCTCCTACGGCTTCCGCGACGCGGTGGCGGCGGGCATTGTCGGCAAGTACGTGATCCTGGTCTGGACCGGCCGGGCCGATGGGGGCGCGCGGGGCGGCCTCACCGGACGCGACGCGGCCCTGCCCCTGCTGTTCGACGTCGCCGACCTGCTGGACGCTCCGGCCGCCGCCCCGCGCCCCATCGCGCCCCGCGCGGCGCCGGAGGCCCTGCGGAAGCTGGACACCGTCACCCCCGGCCCACGCCTGATCTTCCCGCCGGACGGCTCGGCCGTGCAGGTGGAGAGCTTCGGCCCCAAGTCTCGGGGCCTGGTCCTGGCCGCCGGCGGCGAGGGCCTAGCCTGGTACATCGATGGCGAGCCCCTCGCCCGCGACCCGGTGTCGGGCCGCGTGGTCTGGCGGCCCAAGGGCCCCGGCTTCTACCGCCTGATGGTCATCGACAGCGAGGGCCGCAAGGTGACCGCAAGGGTCCGGGTTCGGGGGAACTAGGCCGGGATCGCGTCCGGTTGGTTCTCGGGCAGGGCGGCGATAAAGGCTGGGTGCTCCTTGGACCGCAAGCCCACCGCCTGGATCGCCGGCCAGGCGTCCAGCTCCACCTTGTAGCGGGCCGCCGAGTAGATCTGCGGGATCAGGCAGCAATCGGCGATGGTGGGCGTGTCGCCGAAGCAGAAGCCCCTGCCGTACTTGGCGATCATCGGCTCGAGCGTGTTGAAGCCGTCGACGATCCAGCGCTCGGTCCACTTGGCGCGGCGCGGGGCGGCGACGTCCATGGCCTCCAGGGCCCGCTGCACCCGCATGTTGTTCAGGGGGTGGATGTCGCAGGCGATGATCCCCGCCATGGCGCGGACCCGAGCGCGGTCGAGTGGGTCCCTGGGCAGCAGGGCGGGTTCCGGATGGGTCTCGTCGAGATATTCCAGGATCGCCAGGCTCTGGGTCAGGACGTCGGTCCCGTCGCCCAGGTCCAGGGTCGGCACCAGGCGCTGGATATTGACCGCGCGATAGGCCGGCTTGTGCTGGGCGCCGGCCACCAGGTCGACGGGCTCGTAGACGTAGTCGAGGCCCTTGAGCGCCAGGCCGATGCGCACGCGATAGGGGGCGGTGGCCCGCCACTGGGAATAGAGGATCAGGCTCATCTCAGGCGACCGTGAAGCTGAGGGCGCCGACGCCGTCGACTTCGCCCTCGATCTTGTCGCCGGCCACGATGGCCGCGACGCCTTCCGGCGTGCCGGTGAAGATCAGGTCACCGGGCGCCAGGGCCCAGAGCTTGGAGGCTTCAGCGATGATCTCGGCGACGTTCCAGATCATGTCGGCCACGACGCCTTCCTGTTTCACCGTCCCGTTGACGGAGATGGCGATGCGGCCCTGCGGCGCGGGGCCCGTCCAGGGCTTGATGGCGGAGATCGGGGCCGAGGCGTCGAAGGCCTTGCCGGCTTCCCAGGGCTGTCCCTTGTCCTTGGCGGTGTTCTGCAGGTCCCGGCGGGTCAGGTCGACGCCGACCGCGTAGCCGTAGACCAGGTCCAGGGCGCTCTCGACGGGCACGTTCGAGCCCCCGCCCTTCAGGGCCACCACCAGTTCGATCTCGTGGTGCAGGTTGGCGGTGCGGGTCGGATAGGGGACTGGGGCCCCAGGCACGACGATGGCGTCGGCGGGCTTGGCGAAGAAGAAGGGCGGATCTCGGTCGTCACCCCCCATCTCGCGGCGGTGGGCGGCGTAGTTGCGCCCCACGCAGTAGATACGGCGGACGGGGAAGAGGGCGCTCGAGCCCTCGACGGGGACGCAGGCCTGGGCCGGCGGAGCAAGGACGTAATCGGTCATGAGAGCCGCCTTACGCCCGCGCCGGGGGGAAGGGAACCCCGCCCCCACGCACGCGGCGTGAAGAGCGGGGCTCCGTGCCGCCTACATCATCTTGTCGGCCATCATCTTGGCCATGTCGTGGTGGCCCTTGACCACCGGGGCGGTGGCGGTGGCGAAGGCCTTGAGGGCCGGGACGTCGCCGCCGTCGGCATAGCCCTGCATCAGGTTCAGCGCCACCTGGTGAGCCACCACCTGGCCGTCGACGTACATCTTGTCGAAGCCCGCGGCGTCGGCGGCCTTCAGGCTGTCCAGCATCGCCTGCTTGTCGGCGGGCAGGGCGGCCGGGGGCGTCATGGTCTGGCCCGAGTCGGCGATGGCCTTCTTGAGGTCGGCGCTGGACTTGGTGTGGGCCGCGATCATCTCGGCCGCGAACTTCTTGACCTCGGCGTTGGTGGACTTGGTCTGGGCGACCTTGGCGGCCTCGATCTCGAACATGTCGCTGGCGGCGGCCATCGGCACGAAGTCGGTGGCCATCGTCACCGCGGCGGGCGCGGCGGGCGCAACGTCGGCGGCCGGCATTGCGGCCTGGTCGGCGGCGACGGTGTCGGTCGCCGCAGGATCGGCCTTCTGGCCACAGGCGGCGAGGGAAAGGGCGGCGATGCACGCGCCCGCGATCAGCAGATGACGGCTCATGGGGAAGCTCCTGATTGACATACAGAGGTCTGGGCGGGTCCAACGACCTGCCCGCGCATTCCAAACTCACGGAAGCGTGAACATGTTCCGGGGAGCCGAAAAATGACTGACGCCGCCGAGGGTCCGCTCAAGGACCTCGTGGTCATCGAGATGGGGACCCTGATCGCCGGCCCCTTCGCCGGACAGATCCTGGGGGACTTCGGGGCCCGGGTGATCAAGATCGAGGACCCCAAGGTGGGCGACCCCATGCGCCAGTGGGGCCGCAGCCTGCCCCAGGGCCTGTCGCCCTGGTGGCCGGTGATCGGCCGCAACAAGCAGTCGGTGGGCCTGGACCTGCGCACGCCCGAAGGCCGCGCGATCGCCGGGGACCTGATCGCCAAGGCCGACGTGCTGATCGAGAACTTCCGGCCGGGCACCATGGAGAAGTGGGGCTTGGGCTATGAGGCGTTGTCGGCCATCAATCCGCGTCTGATCATGGCGAGGGTCTCTGGCTTCGGCCAGACCGGTCCCTACGCCACCCGCGCCGGCTACGGCCTGATCGGCGAGGCCATGGGCGGCCTACGCCACGTCACGGGCGAGCCCGACCGCCCCCCGGCGCGGGCCGGCATCTCGATCGGCGACAGCCTGACGGCCATGCACGCGGTGATGGGGATCACCATGGCCCTGCACCACCGGGCCAATACCGGCCGCGGGCAGATGCTGGACGTGGCCCTCTATGAGAGCGTGCTGGCGGTGATGGAGAACCTGGTCACCGAGTACGACCTCACCGGCTATGTTCGCGAGCGGTCGGGCTCGATCCTGCCCGGCATCGCGCCGTCCAACGTCTATCCCTGCGCGCAGGGCGAGTTGATCCTGATCGGCGGCAACGGCGACACCGTCTTCGCCCGGCTGGCGCAAACGATGGGTCGGCCCGAGTTGGCCAAGGACCCGAAGTTCGTCGACCACGCCTCGCGCGGGGTGAACCAGGGCGAGCTGGACGACATCATCGCCGACTGGACCAAGGATTTTGCGCTGGCCGACCTGCTGACCCTGCTGGAGGCCGACGGCATCCCCTCGGGCCGGATATTCCGCGCACCGGACATGCTGGAGAACGAACAGTTCCAGGCGCGCGACACCATCGTGGAGACCGACCATCCGGTGTTCGGCAAGATCAAGATGCAGAACACCTTCCCAAGGATGTCGGAGACCCCGGGCAAGGTTCGCTGGCCGGGGCCCACCCTTGGCCAGCACACCGACGAGGTGTTGACCGGTCTGGCGGGCCTCGACGCCGCGAGGGTGGCGGAGCTGCGGGCCAAGGGCATAGTCTAGGGTCTGCGCCGGAGGCCGAGCGATGTCCGATATTCCGCAAGACGCCTGGAAGCACACCGGGGTCCGCGTGGTGCCTGGCGACCAGCTCGACACCAATACCCCCCAGACGCCCGGCATGGACCGGGCCGCGGCCATCAACTTCGCCCGGGTTGGAGCCCAGAAGCTCTGGGCGGGCACAGTCCACATCCACGCCGACGCCAAGACCGGCGCCCATCATCACGGTCCCCTGGAGAGCGTCATCTATGTTCTGAAGGGCCGGGCCCGGATGCGCTGGGGCGAGAAGCTGGAATTCACCGCCGAGGCCGGTCCCGGCGACTTCATCTATGTCCCGCCCTATGTGCCGCACCAGGAGATCAACGCCTCGGCCGATGAGACCCTGGAATGCCTGCTGGTGCGCAGCGACAGCGACGCGGTGGTGGTGAACCTGGACATCGAGCCGGTGGAGAAGCCGGAAGGGGTCGCCTGGGTCGACCCGATCCACAAGGCGCCAGGCTAGGCGGAGTAGCGCTCCACCAGCTTCATCAGCGCGTCCTCCAGCCCCGGATCGGCCAGCACCGGGGAACCCTCCAGCACCGCGGCGCGGATCACCCCGATCACCGCGCGGCTGATGACGAAGCGGTCCAGGCGGTCGCCAGGGTGGCGCTCGATCAGGCGGTTGGTGGTCTTCTCCTCGGCCGCGATGTGCTCGGTGGCCAGGATCGCCTTCAGGCAGGCCCGCCGCGTGGTCGGGCGGTCGGCCATGATGGCGATCTGGGCGCGGATCGCCAGGCGCGCGGGCGAGACCCCGTCCGGCCCTGCGGCCGCGATCAGCTGCGCCCTTACCTTGGCGTTCTCGGCCAGCGCCATGGCCACCAGGATCGAGGCCTTGTCGGCATGGTATTGGTAAAGCGTGCCGATGCTGATCCCCGCGCGCTCGGCGATCGCATTGGTGGTAAGCGCCGCCTCCCCCTGACTCTCCAGAATCTGAGCGGTGGCCTCGAAGATGGTCGCCTGGGTCGCCACCGCCCGAGCCTGTCTCGGTTGTCGGCGTTGGGTTTGCGCCATGCGCCCGGGGGCTCCGTGAAAGACGAGTAGCCGAACCTGAGCATAACTCGGATTGTCCGGGCCTCAACAGGGGAGGCACGACAGATGACCTGGGCGACGGAGCGGCTGGACGCGTTGAAGGCGGGGGCGACAGAGGTCCCGCCGGTGGTGACGACCCTGAGGATGGGAACCCTGGAGGACTGGGGCCCGGGCTGGGTGCGCAAGACTTGGCGACCCACGCCGGAGATCCTCAACGGCGATGGCTCGCTGTTCGGCGGCTATCTGGCCGCCCTGGCCGACCAGATCCTGGCCTTCGCGGCCATGACCGTCGTGCCCGACGAGACCTACTACCGCACCATCAATCTGCAGATGCAGTTCGTGAAGGTCGGCGCCGCCCGCCCCCTGACAATCGAGGGCCGGGTGACGGCGTCCACCCGCCAGCTGATCACCGTGGAGGCCGACTTCCGCCGCGAGGACGGCGAGCTGATCGCCCGCGCCGCCGCCCAGCAGATCCTGATGCCGAAGGTCTAGGAAGAGAGCCCCAGCCGCTTGCCGACCATGTTGTCCACAACGCGCCTGGGCAGGTTGGCCATCATGAAGGTGGTCAGGGGGTTGGGGGCGACGGTGTAGCGGACCTTGGGCTTGGGGGTGGTCAGGGCCTTGGCCACCGCCTCCCCGATAGCTTCCGGGCGCAGGCCGGCGGCGCCGCTGGAGGTCATGAAGGCGTGGACCTTCTGGAGGGCCGGATAGAAGGGGGTGTGGCGATAGGGCTCGATGTCCTCGGGACGCGCCTTGCCCCAGATCGGCGTGGCCACGGCGCCGGGGGCCACCACGATCACGTCGACACCGAACAGCATCAGCTCGCGGCGCAGGGCCTCCGACAGGCCCTCCACCGCGAACTTCGAGGCGTTGTAGGGCGCCAGGAAGGGCGAGCCGTTCTTGCCCCCCACCGAGCTGATATTGACGATTCGGCCCGAGGCCCCCTTGCCGCCCGCGTTCAGCAGCGGGGCGAAGGCTTGGGTCGCAATCACCACACCCGTCAGATTGACCTCGATCTGCTGGCGGAAGTCGGCGATGGGCAGGTGCAGCAGGGGGCCGGCGACCGCCACCCCGGCATTGTTCACCAGACCCATCAGGGTCTCGCCGGCCAGGGCGACCCGCACCTGCTCGGCGGCGGCGCGCACCGCGGCCTCGTCGGTGACGTCGAAGATCAGGGGGACGAAGCGGTCGCCGAATTCTTGACGCAGGCGGTCAGCGTCCGCGGCCTTCCGCACGCTGCCGAACACCCGGACCCCCTGTCCGGTCAGCACCTTGGTGATCCCCCAGCCGATGCCGGTGGAGACTCCCGTGACCACGACGCTCTTCATGATGCTTCCCCGCTTGCCTGGCTGCCCTGCTCGTCCGAACCTAGGCGAAGCTTGCGCCGCTGTCGCGGCAGGGAGAGTTCGTATGCCCACCGCCCACGTGAACGGCCTGAATCTCTATTATGAGCGGGCCGGATCTGGTCCGCCCCTGTTGTTCATTTCCGGCACCGGCGGCGACCTGCGCAACAAGCCCAACCAGTTCGACGGGCCGTTTCCCAAGGCCTTCGACATGGTGTCCTACGACCAGCGCGGCCTGGGGCGTTCGGACAAGCCCGATGTCGCCTACAGCATGGCTGACTATGCCGACGACGCCTCGGCCCTGATGGGGGAGCTGGGCATCGGGCGCGCCCACATTGTCGGCGTCTCCTTCGGCGGCATGGTGGCCCAGGAGCTTGTTCTGCGGCATCCGGGCCGGGTGGACCGGCTGGTCCTAGCCTGCACCTCGCCAGGTGGGGCCGGCGGCGCCTCCTTCCCCTTCCACGAGATCGACCATCTCAAGGGCGAGGCCCGCGCCAGACACCTGACGCCGATCTCCGATACCCGCCGCGACGCCGCTTGGGCGGAAGCCAACCCCGACACCTACCGGCAGATCATCGCCATCAGTTCAGCCGATCCCTATGGCGAGGAACCGGGTCACGAGATGGGTGCCCGGCGTCAGCTGGAGGCCCGCGCCCACCACGACACCTGGGACCGGCTGGACCAGATCGAGGCGCCGACCCTGATCGCCGCGGGCCGCTACGACGGCATCGCCCTGCCGGCGACCCAGGAGAACCTGGCCAGCCGGATCAAGGGCTCGACGTTGCGGTTCTTCGAGGGCGGCCACCTGTTCATGATCCAGGACCGCACGGCCACGGCGACCATGATCAGGTTCCTGAACGGCGAGGAGGTCTAGGCCGCGTTGAGCAGGGCCGAGACTGCGGCGGCCACCTGGGTCACGTCGTAGGGCTTGCGAATGATCGGAGCGTCGAAGCCGAGCGGCGCGCCGGTGTCGCCGTAGCCGGTGGCGAACACGAAGGGGATGCCGCGGGCCGCCAGGGCCTCGGCCACCGGATGCACCGAAAGACCGTTGAGGTTGGCGTCCAGCACGGCGGCGTCGATATGGCCGTCCAGCAGGGCCATGGCCTCCGCCAGTTCATAGGCCGGCCCCACCACCTCGGCGCCGGCGTCGGACAGGCCGGTCTCCAGCTCCAGGGCCAGCAGCACGGCGTCCTCGACGATCAATACCCGCGACCCGCGCAGGTCCGTCGGCCGGTCGGTCCTGGGCGTGGTTTCGAACACCCGGACCGCCGGGGCCTCGGGCACGTTTTCGGGCCGGTCCACCAGGGTCTGGGCCCCGGCGGTGACCCGCACCCGCACGCCGGCGGCGCGGAATTCGGGGACCACCTCGCCGTTCAGTTCGCGTCCGGTGACCTGTGCCAGCAAGGTGGCGCCGAAGCCCTTGTGTCCGGGGACGCCGACCGGGGGCCCGCCACTCTCGTTCCAGGTCAGTTCGAACCCGCCCTCCGGCCGCTCCGTCCAGCGGACATCGACCCGGCCGGTGTCGGTGGAAAGCGCCCCGAACTTCACCGCATTGGTGGCCAGTTCGTGCAGGGCCAGGGACAGGGCGTTGGCGGCCCGCGGCGTCAGGAACAGCTCGGGCCCCTCCCAACGGGTTTGACCAGGGGCGATGCCTCCGAGTTCGGCGGCCGCCAGATGGGCGATGGCCGCGCCACGCCAGCGAGCGGCCGTCAGAAGCTCGTTTGCCGAGCCCATGGACTTCAGCCGGCCGGCGAAGTTGGAGAGGAAGCTCTCGAGGGACGTGGTGCGCTTGGCGGTCTGGTAGGCCAGGGACTGGACCGCGGCGAGCACGTTCTTCACCCGATGGTCCACCTCGGCCATCAGGGTGCGGCGCTGGTCGTCTTCGACCCGGCTGTCAGTGATGTTCTGGACGACGCCACAGAGGGCGGTCATCTCGCCGGCGTCGTTCAGGACCTGGATCCCGGCCGCCCGCAACCAGATGATCTCGCCGTTAGGCCCTGGCTGCAGGCGGTACTCGGCCTCGTAGCGACCCTCGGCGCGGAGGCTCTCCTGAATCTGAAGGGTCAGGGCCTCCCTGTCGTCGGGATGCACGAACTCCTGAATATCCGCGGCGCCGTCTACGGGGATTTCACCGGACGGCATGCCGGTGATCGCGGCCATCCGATCGCTGACGATGAAAACGCCGCGGACGACGTCCCACTCGAACTCGCCCAGACGCGCAGCCTGGAGCGCGAGGTCGAGGCGCTTACGGTCCAGGTTCAGGCCGGCGGCCTTCTCACTCATGAGAAGACCATAGATCGCTGTTTGCGCCGATGCGACAGGAACCGTGGGCTGAGGGCCCCAATGCCGAACACAATTCGATCAGGCGCGACAGCTTTGCGCCGCAGCCGGAACCGGCCTAAGATGGTGGCGTTCTGGCTGTGCTTCCCCACGCTCGCAAGGCCTTGCGGGGGCTGCCCCTAATTTTCTGGAGATTCTTCAATGCCCGCGAACGCCGTCGAACGGACTGCCGAGGAAGCCAAGGCCGCCGCCAATTCCGTGGCCGAGGCCGCGACCCAACTGGCCAGCCAGGCCGAACGCAGCTTCGCCGAAGCCGCGAAGCGCTTTGAGAAGGTGGTCGCCGAGGGCATGGAGCAGGTTCGCGCCCAAAGCCGCACCTATGCCGACAACGCCGGCGAACATCTCGACGAAGCCCAGCGCTACGTCGTCGAGCGCGTTCGTGAGAAGCCCCTGATGGCCGCCGGCACCGCGCTGGGCGTTGGTCTCCTGGTGGGTCTGCTGCTCGCCAGCGGCCGCAACCGTTGATCTTCAAGAAAGCCGTTCTCTACGTCTCGGCCGTCTCCGCGCTTGGCGCGGCGGCGGTCGTTGTCGTCGTGGCGCTGGCCTTTACGCTCTATGCGGCCGTCCTGCCGCAGGTGGGGCCGGCCTGGGCCGCAGCCTCGGTCGCCGGTGCGGCCGCGGTGTTGATGGCGCTGTGCGCGATGGCGCTGCTGATCAAGGTGAACCCGCCGAGGCTTGGAAAACAGGCTGAGGAGCGAGACACCCTCACCCGGCTGATCGATCTCGCCAAGGAAAAGCCCATCGTCGCGGCCAGCGCCATCATCGGGGCCAGCCTGGTGGCGCTGAGGAATCCGAAGATCGTGGCCACGGTGCTCGCCACCGCCATGGCCACACGCTCCGCCGACAAGGCGAAGAAAAAGTAGCGAACCTCACGCAGGTTCAGGGGTTTCGGAAGGGACGGGCGTTTCACGCCCCCCACCCGGAACCCCGCCATGTTTGAACTGCCCCCCCTGCCCTACGACCACGCCGCCCTCGAGCCGGTGATCTCGCGCGCCACGATGGACGTGCATCACGGCAAGCATCACAAGAAGTACATCGAGACGCTGAACACCCTGCTGGCCAAGGCCGGCCGCACGCCGGACAGCCTGGAGGACGTGGTCCGGGAGGCCGTCGGCGATGACGCGGCCAGAAAGCTGTTCAACAACGCCGCCCAGGCTTGGAACCACACCTTCTTCTGGACCGCGATGAGCGCAGGGCGCCAGGCGCCCGATGGTGTTCTGACCCAGGCGATCGCCCGTGACTTCGGCGGACTCGAGGCCCTGAAGGCCGCCTTCGTGACGGAGGGCGCCGCCCACTTCGGCTCGGGCTGGGTCTGGCTGGCCGCCGAGGGCGAGACCCTCAAGGTGCTCTCCACCCATGACGCCGAGGACCTGCTGATCCATCGCGGCCTTACCCCCCTGCTGGTCTGTGACCTGTGGGAGCACGCCTACTATCTGGAC
Organism: Phenylobacterium sp.; assembly: GCF_030693625.1. GTDB lineage: Bacteria > Pseudomonadota > Alphaproteobacteria > Caulobacterales > Caulobacteraceae > Phenylobacterium > Phenylobacterium ferrooxidans. The sequence goes on along the minus strand of NZ_JAUYAF010000020.1, from coordinate 63,129 downwards.
CACAAGAATGACCGTGAGGGCTTCCTGAACGCCTGGTTCGACGCCCTGCCGAACTGGAGCTTCGCCAAGGGCCAGTACGCGGCGTCGCGTGGGGAAGGCCAAGCCTGGACCCATCCGGCGCCGGTGAAGCCCGCCACGGGAACGGCTGAGCTTGATGCACGTTCAAGCTAGGTACGCCAACCAACCGGAGCTTCCCCCATGCTGAGCTGGGCCCTGACCTTCCTGGTGGTCGCCTTGATCGCCGGCCTCCTTGGCTTCACCTCGATCGCGGGCGCCGCGATGGGTGTCGCCAAGATTCTGTTCTTCGTCTTCCTGGTGCTGTTCGTGGTCAGCCTCGTCATGCACCTCGTCCGCGGGCGAAGCGTCTAGACACGCCGCAGACGAAGGTCAAAGAGCGCGCCTCCGACCTGGTCGCGGGCGCGCTTTTCTTTGTGCGGGTCAGCGCCGCGTCAGCGACCAGGTGCGCTCCGACTCGTACTTGCTCCCAGTCCAGGCCTTGGCCGTGACCCGGATCTCGGCGCCGTCGGTCTCCACGATGTTGAATCCGGGCGGAACGCCGCGCTCGCGGATCGAAAGGGTTCCGCAACCCGCCGCGTAGGTCTTGCCGTCGCCATAGCCGTAGGGCCAGGTAAAGGGGGCGTGGATGTGCCCGCTCAGCACCAGGTCGACCCCGGCCTCGGCGAAGGCCTTGGCGGCGGCCTCCCCGTTCCAGACCTTGCCGGTCATGGGCCCGCCGATCATCTCAGTAAGCGGATGGTGGCAGACGACGATCTTCAAGGTGTCAGCCGGCGCCGCGGCGAACCAGGCCAGGGCCTCCTGCACCTGGTTGTCGGAAATCTGCCCCTTTGACCAATTGGCGCGGGGCTGGACCCCGCGCGCTGTGTTGACGCCGTACACCGCCAGGCCCGGCGCCAGATGAGTCTGGAAACGGGCGGGGCCGATGGCGCGCTCATAGCGGGCGAAGGGGGAGAACAGGCGATCATACCAGGCGAGGTACGGAGCGTCGTGATTGCCCGGCGTCACCAGCCTGGGTTCGGGAAGCTGCTTGAGCCATGCGGCGGCGGACGCGAACTCGCCCTTCTCGCCGAAGCGGGTCAGGTCGCCGGAGACCACCACCAGATCGAGCGGATCGGCGGCAAGACACTCGGTCGCTGCGGCCACCGCCTCGACGTTCTCGCCGCCGAAGTGGATGTCGGACAGGTGGGCGATGCGCATCAGCTCGCCGCCTTGACCGTCTCTTTGGGCACATCTCCGCCGGCCTCGGCGTGGTCTTGCTTGGGCGGAGCCAGTACCCGCGTGACCGCGCTTTTCCAGCTCACCTGGACGCTGGCCTTCAGACGCGCGGGCTCCCCGTCCAGCACGGCCGGTATGCCGCTCGAAGCCCAGACCCGGGCGTGCCGGCAGGCCACGGCCTCGACCGCGGGATCGTCGCGCCAATCGCCCATCACGCTATGCAGCCCGATGCGCAGCGCCTCGGCCACGCCGGTGGGATCGAGCGCCGCGGCCTCCAGGAACTGGTCGTCGTCATTCAGAGCGCGCGAGGCGATGGGGCACATGAAGGTCATGGCCTCGGCCTTGCCGCGCGTCGCGCCGTCGAGGCTGTAGCGCAGGCGGCCGGAAAAGGCCCGGCGCCACGCTCGCCGGGCCCGGTGGAAGGCGATCACCGGGCGACCCTCGCGCACCGCCTCGCGGGCGGGCGCCAGCAAGGCTCCGGAGCCAAGGATGGCCGCCACCAGGAACAGGCGACCGTCCACCACGCCACCGCCGATCGTGCGTTCCTCGCCCTGTTCAAGGGTGTCGCGCAGGGCGGCCTTCCAGTCGGTGGTCCCATAGACCGCCTTGGGCAGCATATTCATGGTCCCGCCCGGCAAGGGCGCGATCATCGGTCCGTCCATGCCGCAAAGCTCGGCCGCGGCGCGCGCGGTGCCGTCACCGGCCAGGATCACCAGCAGGTCGGGGGCCCGGTCGATGGCGGCCTGCAGGCAGCCCGCCAGGTCGCCGCCCTCGGGCACGCACACATTGGCCTTGCCGCCGAACTCGGCCAGCAGGGCACGCGCCTCGTCAGGCGCTGCGGCTCCGACACTGCCCGAGGCGGTGTTGGCGATCAGTTCGATGCTGCGGATCGTGGCCCCCATGCGGAGCTCAGCTTTCCGTCTGGCGGAAGGTCTTGGCCTTCAGGTCACGAGCGGCGTCCATGACCACGGGCTGAGCATGATTGGTGGCCAGGGCCAAGCCATGATCGACGATTCCGCCCCTGCGGGCGAAGGACCCTTCCATGACGGCCGGGGCCAGCACCAGGCCGCCCACAAGGGCGGCGGCGAAGGTCAGGGTCATCATGATCGGGTGACGCTTGCGCGCCTTGCGCTCGTCACGGCGGCCACGCTCACCGGCGTCGCGAACCTCCTGCTCTTCGTGCGTCAGGGCGTCGGGCGAAGTGTTGCGGCGCTTCCACAGCATGATCGTGGTCTCCGGTCGCTTGTTGGACTCACGAAACGGTGGAGGCTGTTGGGGGTTCCCCTTGCGACGGCGTCGAACGCGGAGCGTCGCCAGGCGTTGCTGCTGTGGATGGCTATGCCGCGGCGCTGGGCTATGGTGGCGGCCTGTTCCAAGAAGGTGTGGCTGATGACGATGGTTCGTGGACTTGGTGCGGCGGTTCTGGTGGTGTCGGTCCTGGGGGCCGGCTGCACGACAATGACCAGCGCCCGCGACCGCATCGTCACGCGCGAGGCGAGTTGCGCCGACGTGACGGCGGAGATTTACTTCGAGCCTGACTCCGCTGAGGTCACCAAGGAAGGCCGCGCCGTCCTGCGCGCCGCCGCCGATCAGGCCAAGGGCTGTCAGGTGGACAAGGTTCTGGTCATGGGCCTGGCCGACGCCGCCGGCGCTCCGGCCGCCAACCTGGAACTCTCCAGGCAGAGGGCGTCTTCCGTCACCCAGGCGCTGGCCGCCAGCGGCCTGCCCGCCGCCGAATTGGATCTGAGCGCCGCGGGTCAGGCCGGCTCCACCACCACCGGCGGCGACAATCGGCCCCTGCGCCGTCGCGCCGACGTTACTCTCAAGCTCTCGACCCCGCGCAACTAGGCCGGCAGGGCGCAAAGAAAGGGCGGCTCTGGGGGGAGCCGCCTTGAAGGTGTGCACGTCGAGAATGGGGTGCGAAGGCGGCAGACCGGCGTGTGCGCCGGCCTCAAGTCGGGGGGGGCGTCGCCGCCTTCGCAAATATCAAACACACCGCAAAATCCTTTGTTCCCGTTTTGCGAGGGTTTTTCAGAATTTATTTCACCGCCAGATTCACCGCCGGCATGGAGTCGAACTCCGCCTTGCTGAGCGGGATGACAAAGCGATCGCCGTCCGCGCTCAGGGCCTTGTAGGGCAGGCTGCGCGGGCCGGTCGGGCGTGCGCCCTTCGGCTGAACCAGGACCTGCAGCGGGCGTCCGTCGGCGCCGGCGATCACCTTGGCGATCGTCCCCACCACCGCGCCATCGGAGGCGCGGACTTCGCGACCTTCCAGGGCCGCGCCCTGCGCAGAGGCGAGGTTGGCGAAGGCGAACATGAGACCGGCGGCGAGGCCGGCGGCGAGAACGTACCTGGGCTTGATCATGATGCTCAATAGATGGGGAGGCCGCGACCTCATTGCGACTCATCTTGCCGCAACCCACCTGAACCGTCGATGAGCGGGAACAGCAGCAGGGCTGTGGCGTTAGCAAGATGCGGGCGTCCGGCTCGCGTCGAACTCGGGGGTCCCCCATGATCCGCGCCTTTGATGCGCCCACCAGCGGAGTGGTCAATTTCACCGCGCCGAGCCCGCGCCAGCGCCAGACGCGCCGCCGCACCGCCGCCATTGCGGTGGTCTTGGGGGTCGCCTTCGCCGGCGGCCTGATCGGCCAGCTCAGCGCACGCGACGCCGCAGGCCCGGTTCCCCCCGGTCCATTCAGCTATTTCCCGAACTAGGTAACTAAGGAGCCACCCCCATGGCCGTCCTCTCCCGCAATTCCGACCACCCCGTCCTCAACGCCACTCGCGCCCGCCAGGGCCGTTTTGGTCGTCATGTCTTCTGGGTGCTGCTGGTCTCCACCGCCCTTGCCGCCATGGCTCTGTTCGGCGCCTGGACCTGGCAGGCCGACAACCTCGCCTCCACCGAGGTCAACAATGCGCGCCAGCCGGCCGATGCTCAGATCTTTGACGCCGGAGCGCCGGCCGAGAACACCCAGCAGACGTCGCCCGACGCCCCGCGATAAGGCTCTCGCACCTACAATGCAAAACGGCCGCCCACTGGGCGGCCGTTTTCATATCTCGATGTCGGTGGATCAGAGGACCGACTGCCCCCGCACCGCGCGGATGACAAAGCTGCCCACCAGCAGCACCAGGAAGATGACGAACAGCACCTTGGCCACGGTGGCGGCGAGGCCCGCAAGGCCCATGAAGCCCAGGAGGCCCGCCACGATGGCGAGGACGGCGAAGGTCAAGGACCAGCCCAGCATGAAATCGACTCCGGAACCATGGCCCCGCCCGACGCGGCGGCCTGACAACGAAAACGCCGGCGCGAGGCCGGCGTTCCGTTCAAGCCATGGCTCGAAGATCAGGCGGCTTGCTTGGCGTTCCGGGGATGGAAGAACAAGGCCTGGCCGATCGCCGCCTTCACCGTTTCGGGCTGGAAAGGTTTGGTGATCAGGAAGGTGGGCTCGGGGCGCTCACCGGTCAGCAGGCGTTCCGGGAAGGCGGTGATGAAGATCACCGGCACATCGTAGCGGGCCAGGATGTCCTTCACGGCGTCGATCCCGGAGGAGCCGTCGGCCAGCTGGATGTCGGCCAGCACCAAGCCCGGGACCTTGCGATTGACCGCGTCGACCGCCTCGGTTCGGGTTGCGGCGATATCCACCACGGTGTGGCCCAGTTCGGTGACCAGGGCCTCAATGTCCGCGGCGATCACCGGTTCATCCTCGATGATCAGGACGTCGGTGGCCAATTCGGCGTCGATCTCAGCTTGCGCCTCGCCGATCAGTCCCTCCACCTCGGCGAAGTCGGCGCCCAGGATCTGTGCGGCCTCCGACGGCGTAAAGCCCTCAAGAGCGGTCAGCAGGAAGGCCTGGCGCGACCGGGGCGCGATCCGCATCAGCCGGCCACTGGCGTCGTCGCTCGTGACACCGCCATCGCGGGGCTCAAGCTTGGCGCCCGTGCTCAGCCAGATGGCGTGGAAGACGTGGTAGAGCGCCACCCGCGGCGTGAGATTGGCCTCGAGGACCCTCTCGCCAGCCGCCAGGGCCTCCAGCGCGACACGGACATAGTGATCACCGGTGGTTTGATCGCCGGTGAGGGCGCGGGCATAGCGGCGCACATAAGGAAGATGCGGCGCCAGTCGGGCTAGCAGACTCAAGGTTTTACCCTCCCCGTTTTAGGAACACGCGACCACGTCGGGATAACCCGCCCGATAGCGCTCAGCATAGCGCCGGAAACGTCGCTGTGGGGAACCGGTTCCCTAAGGCGTGCGTTTTGTCCATCCTAGAGCGCGATCATGGGAACCGGAACCGGAGCGGGGCGTTGACGGGCGACGATGACCAATCGAGGGGGCAAGCGCCGCGCAAGCGGGGCGCCGAGGACATGATCGAACCAGCATCCAATGTGGACCCGCGGAAAGTCTCCGCGGTTCTCGACGAAGCCCGACTTCGGCAGCAGGCCATTGGCGCGCGTCTGCGCCAGATGTTTGACGAGGTCGTCAACGAGCCGGTCCCCGACGAATTCCTGGATATCCTCCGCAAGGCTGACAAGCGTTCTTCGGAGAACGGCTAATGGCCGGGGACGATTCCAAGAACGCCAACCGCTCGGCTGCGGATGACGAGGCGTTCAAGCGCGAACTCGTCAAACTGATCCCCCACCTGCGCGCCTTCGCACGGACCCTGGCCGGAGAACCGGCCGGCGCGGACGATCTGGCGCAGGACGCCATGATGAAGGCCTGGGACGCGCGCAACAGCTTCCAGATGGGCACCAACATGAAGGCCTGGACCTTCATGATCCTGCGCAACCAGTTCTATTCGGAGAAGCGTCGGTCCTGGCGGCAAAGCCAGCTCGACCAGGAAGCCGCCGAGCGGACCCTGGTGGCGGTGGACGACCCCGAGGCGCCCGTCGCCCTGGACGAATTGCGCCTGTCGCTGGCCATGCTGCCGGCAGAGCAGCGTGAAGCCCTGGTGCTGGTGGGCGCTGGAGGCTTCGCCTATGAGGAGGCAGCCGAAATCTGCAACTGCGCGGTCGGCACCGTGAAGAGCCGGGTCAGCCGCGCGCGGCGCGCCCTGCACGCGATCCTCGACGACGGGGCCTATGATCGTGATGGTGGAGCCGCCGGCGACGCGATGCGCTCCATCCTGGCGGATGCGGAGCGCCTCTCTAGCGCCCGCTAGGCGACGGGCAAGACATGATCACATCCCCCTGGGGTTCTCTGTCGACGATCCGGGTGCGCCTTACCGCCGCGCTGGCCGCGGCCCTGTTGCCGGTGCTGATCCTCGGCGCGATCCAGTCCTCCATGGCCTTCCGTCGAGAGGGCGAGATCGTCCGCCAGAACCTCGCCGCCTCGGCCGAGCGCAGCGCCGCCACGGCGCGGGCCCGGATGGAGGCCGCTGACATCCTGCTGGAAACCTTGGCGCCGGCTTCCGTCGGCCTCCAGTGCGCCCAGCGCCTGGCCGAGGTGACCCAGCGCATCCCCGGCTATTCAAACCTGATCCGTTTCGACCGGCGCGGCCGGGTCGCCTGCGCCGCTCATGATGTTCCCAGCGACCCTGCCCGCGCCGAGCGCCCCTGGTTCCGGCAGCTCGCCGAGGGCGACAACCTGGTGGTCACCCGCGATCCCGGCGCCATCTATGGCCGCGAACCGGTGCTGTTGGCGGCGGTCCGCTCCACCGATCCCAAGGTCGGCTTTGACGGCGCCCTGGTGGCGGTGATCTCCCTGCAGAGCCTGGCCCCGCGCCTGGCCGACCGTTCCCTGCCCGACGAGGCCGAGGTGGCCCTTGCCGATGGGCAGGGCGACTACATGAACCTCACCGACCGCGAGGCGTTTCCCGCCTTGCCGCGCGACTGGCGCGCCCGCGCCGACGCCAAGGGCTCGGTGGTCTGGTACGCCGAGGATCGCCGCGGCCAGCGCCGGGTCTACTCCGCCGCGCCGCTGGTGGGGGACGACCTCTATGTGATCCTCTCGGCCAGGGCCCAGGGCCTGTTCTCCTGGGCGCGGCTCAACCCCCTGACCGGCCTGCTCTTCCCAATCCTGGCCTTCGTTCTGGCCCTGCTGGCGGTGCTGGTGGTGACCGAGCGGGTGGTGATCCGCTGGATCGCTTATCTGCAGAGGATCGCGGCGCTCTATGCCCGGGGCCGCCTGACGGTGCGTCCGGTCCAGGCCGAACAGGCACCGCCGGAAATCCGCGACCTGGCCGAAACCCTGGAGCAGATGGCCGACGCCATCGTCGGGCGCGACGCCACCCTGCGCGACAACCTGGCCCAGAAGGACGCGCTGATGCGCGAGATCCATCACCGGGTGAAGAACAACCTGCAGGTCATCTCCTCGCTGCTCAACATGCAGCAGCGCGCCCTCACCGACCCCGCCGCCCGGGCGGCCATGTCCGACACCCGCCAGAGGATCACCGCCCTCGCCCTTATCTATCGCGCTCTGTATCAGGGCCCGGACCTGAAGAAGGTCGATCTGCGGCCCTTCCTGGAGGAGCTGACCGGCCAGCTCATCTCCGCCGAGGCCCTGCATGGGGGCCCGGTGAAGACCGAGATACATGTGGACGCCCTGGTGATCGACCCCGACAGGCTGGCGCCGCTCGCCCTGTTCGCCGTCGAGGCGATCACCAACGCCCAGAAGCACGCCTTCGCGGGCCGGGGCGGCACGCTGACGGTCACTTTCAAGGTGCGTGGCGACGAGGCGGAGCTGGATATCAGCGACGACGGGCAGTCCAGCAATGACGTGCTTACGGCGTCCGGCGTGGGCAGGACCCTGATGACCGCCTTCGCCCGTCAGCTGCGCGGTCGGACCGAGTTGGTGCGCAATGAAACCGGCGGCGTGACGGTCCGGCTCGTCTTCCCGACCCCCGGTCTCGAAAATACAGTGAAGCCTGAGGACCAATCAGGGAACCAGGCTGCAGCCTGACCGTTCGTCTCCCGCAAGTTCAACATCCCCGGGGAGACACCCATATGCGTAAGCTCGCTCTACTGGCCGTCGTGGCCGCCACCTTCGCCATTTCCGCCTGCAACACCCTGTCGGGTGCTGGCCAGGACGTGTCCGCCGCCGGTTCGGCTGTGACCAACACCGCCGAAGACGCAAAGAACTAAGACCTACAAGCCTCACTCGGGCCGAACGTCCCGCCGCAGTTTCTGCGGCGGGATTTTTCGTGGGCGAAGGGGTCAGTCGCCGCCGAACCAGACGAACGCCCGGTTGAGCTTCTGGCCCATGGCCGCGAGCGCTCCGTCCAGCACGGTCTCCTCAGCCCCGCCGGCCTGGACCCGCTCCAGGGCCTTGGCGTCGATCCGACCGTCGAAGCTGACCTCTCCCAGCACATCGTCCCGGCCGTGGAAGCTCAGCTGCTCGGACGTGATTCTGTAGGCCGTGGGCAGAACCCGCCGGCTGACCTCGTGATAGGGCTGGCCCAGCTCGTTCTCCCGCTGGGGGCTGGTCACGTCGTCGAACTCCAGCATCACCGGAGCGTAGTTGGGCGAGATCCTCTGGCCCTTTTCGTAGCTGGCGAACTCCTCGGGCGAGCCCAGATGCAGCTGGCGGAGCTTGAAATTTCCGAACTGGACGGGCGCCTTGGGGAAATAATAGCCGAACAGGTTGAGGCCTGGCTGATGGAAGAAGCCAGTCAGGCGGGCGGCAGGAGCCGGTGTCGCCACGTGTCCCGGCGGCGCGACAGGCGGTGTCGGCTGTCCCGGAGAGACCGGCGCGGACGGCTCCTGGGTGGGCTTGTTGCAGCTGGCCAGCGCCAGGGTGGCGGCCAGGATCGCGGCGGTCGCGGACAACAGGCGCTTGGACATCGAAAAATTCCCCGAGTGATGGGGGTAGTCTAGGGGGTGTGGCTCCGCCTGTCAGGCGACGGCGCGAAAGGAAGGATTGCGGGCGTAGAGCCCGGGTCGCCCGCTGACGGGCTGGAAGGCCTCCGAAAGGCCGGTGGCGGTCTCCCCCAGGCCCAGGAACAGGAAGCCGTCGGGGCTCAGAGCCCGGGCCAGGTTCTCCAGCAGGCGGGCCCGCATCGGCTCCACCATGCCGTTCAGCACATATCGGCAGAAGATCACGTCGAAGCGGCCGGCCGCCGAGAGGTCGGCCACCAGGTTGATGCGCCGCCAGCGGACCATCTGACGGATCCGCGGGGCGAGCGCCCACATTTCGTCGGCCTTCTCGAAGTGGCGCACCAGCTGGCGGATCGGCAGGCCGCGCTGGATCTCGAACTGGGTGTAGAGGCCGCTCTGGGCCTTTTCCAGGGCGCGCTCGGAGAGGTCCGAGGCGAACAGCTCCAGCTTGGCGCCCGGAATCAGCGCCCGCTGATCCTCGATGGTCATGGCGAGGGAATAGACTTCCTGGCCCGAACCGCAGGCCGCGCTCCAGATGCGGATCGGCTCGCCGTCGCGCAGCCGCGCGAGGGTGGGCAGGATTTCGTCCCGGAACAGGGCGAAGGGCGCGCGGTCGCGGAAGAAGGCGGTCTCGCTGGAGGCCATGCACTCGACGATCGCCCAGGCCAGCCGGTCCTCACGCTTGGTGCGCAGGGTGGCGATCATCTCGTCGATGGAGCCGAAGTTCTCACGCCGCGCCACCGGGCCCAGGCGGCTCTCCAGCAGGTAGGTCTTGTGCGGGTCGACGAAGAGCCCGGCACGGGCCGCGCAGAGCTGGACCACCAGATCGATGTCCTCGGACCTCATGCCAGTCCGGCCTCGGCGAACTTCGAGGCGATGATGTCGCCGTCGAAGGGCTTCATGATGTACTCGTTGGCGCCGCAGTCGAGCGCCTCGCGGATGCGTTCGATGTCATTCTCGACGGTGCAGAACACCACGGTGGGCCTGTCGCCGCCCGGCTCCTGCCGCAGGTGGCGCAGGAACTCGATCCCCGTCATCACCGGCATGTTCCAGTCCAGCAGCACCGCATCAGGCATGGCCGCCCGGCACCAGGCAAGCGCCTCCATCCCGTCGGACGCCTCGGCGATCTCGAAGCCGATGTCCTCCAGAATCCGTCGGGCGACCTTGCGGATCACCCGGCTGTCGTCAACGACGAGGCAGGTCTTCAACGGGATACTCCACCCTTCAACCGTCTTCTCGCGCGCGGTTGGTTAAGGAGCCGTATTAACCCGCCCGGAATTCACATTTCGCGCGGCTAGGTCGCAGGCCGATGTGACGGCCGCTCAGGCCGGAATGCTGGCCGCGAAGGTGACCTGCTCTTCAGTGACGTCGGCGAAGATTCGGCCGCCCGCGTCGGTCAGGAACAGGTGGACGTAATAGGCCTGGACCCAGTGGCCGTGCAGTCCCTCCCCCATGGCCTCGCCGCGCAGACCGGCCAGGACCTCGGAGCGCAGGCGGGCGCGGGGACCGATGGCCTCCACCGCGAGCACCACGGTGGCGCCCTCCACCACCGCGCGGATCTTGGCGACGCCGCCGGTGGGCAGGGCCGCGCCGGCCATCTGGGCCAGGTTGAGAATGGCCCGCGCCGCCGGTTTGTTCAGTGAGGCAGGCTCCACCTGCCAGTCCATTTCGGCGCGCATATGGGCGAAGACACCCTGGGCCAGCTTGGCCAGTTCGCGGGCGTCGAACATCTCTGCCGTCGCCGACGCGCCGAAGGCGACCCGGGTGAAGGACAGCAGGTCGGCCAGTTTGCGCGCGCTGCCGGCGATCAGGTTCATGGCGTCTTCGCGCATGTCCTGGGCGCTGGGATCATCCAGCAGGTCGAGGCCCGAGACGATGGCGCTCGCGGGGCTGATGAAGTCGTGACACATCCGCGCCGCCAGATATGCGGCGACCTCGGCGGTGCGCGGCGCCGGGGGGAGCTCCCCGGAGGGTTCGGCGGGGGCGTTCTGGTCGATGTCTGACATGAGGCCTCGAACTTGGCCTGATTTGGCGCTTTGGCAAAGCGGGGCAGGCGGATAGGTAACCGCCTCATGAGCGGTTCCGATCCCTTCCTCCAGCCCGGCGTCATCGTGCGCCATCCAGGCCGGGACGACTGGGGGCCGGGTCAGGTGCAGTCGGTGGCGGGGCGCAAGGTGACGGTGAATTTCCAGGAAGCGGGCAAGCAGGTGATCGACACTGCGATCGTGCCCCTGACCTTTGTGAGCGATGACCCCCGGAGCGTCAGGCGATGAGCAGTTTCAACACCGATGTCGGCGCCCTGCTGGCCGACATCGTCGAAGAGGCCGGCCGCCTGGTCCTGCCGCTTTGGAAGTCAGGCCTTGAGGTCTTCTCCAAGGCCGACGAGAGCCCGGTCACCGAGGCCGACCGGCGCGGCGAGGCCCTGATCCTGCAGCGGCTTGAGACCCACTTCCCGGGGGTCCACGTGATCTCCGAGGAGGACGCCAGCGAGTTCGGGACCCCCGACGCCGTGGGCGAGCGCTTCTTCCTGGTGGATCCGGTGGACGGCACCAAGGCCTTCGTGCGCGGCGACCCCAACTTCACGGTCAATATCGCCCTGATCGAACATCGTCGTCCCGTGGCCGGAGCCGTCTGCGCCCCGGCCTCGGGCGAGACCTGGTACACTCAGGCCGGCCAGACGATGAAGCGCGTGGTGGGCGAGGCGGGCAGGCCGGTCCAGGCCCGGGCCTGGCCTCAGGGCAAGGCCGTCGCCCTGGTCAGTCACACCATGAAGGAAGAGACGATCAAGGCCCTGGCCGACAAGTACGGCTTCGACACCCCCAGCGCGATGGATTCCTCCATCAAGTTCTGCCGTCTGGCGGAAGGCTCGGCTGATGTCTATCCGCGCCATGGCCCGACGATGGAGTGGGACATCGCCGCCGGCCACGCCGTGCTGGAAGCGGCGGGGGGAAGCGTGCTGACGCCGGAAGGCGAGACCTTCGTCTACGGCAAGGCCGACGAGAAATTCCGCAACGGCTGGTTCGTGGCGCGGGGCAAGTAAGGCCGCGCTAGATGGCCTTGCGGCTGTCCCAGTCGACAGAGTCCAAGGAAATCGGCGCCGCGGCGTGGGTTCGGGAATAGGCGGTGGCGACGCTGCCCGCGCCCGCGACCATGTAGATCGCAAAGCCGACGAAGAATGCGAACACGGCCAGCACCACGAAGGGCCGGACCAGGTCGAACGGGTTGGACTCGGTACGGGTAAGCGACATGGGTGGTCCCTTGGTCTTGAACGCCTGACACGGGAACGACCGACCGTCGCGGAAGGTTGCGACGTTCTGCACACAGACTCACATGATTCGCGCGGAGCGCGAGTGGGCGGACTGTCGTACGGTCGACACCTCTGTTTCAGATCGCCCTTGCCTCCCCGCGCAAGGAACGTGAGGGTCGCGATAAAAGGGGAGACGCGGATGACCTGGCAGACGATCGAGTATGAGACCCGCGGCCACGCCGGCATCATCACCCTGAATCGCCCGGAAAAGCTGAACGCCATAAGTGGCGAACTGCGCGCCGACGTCCACGCCGCCTTCGCCCTGGCGCGCGAGGACGACAATATCCGCGCGGTGATTCTCACCGGGGCCGGGCGGGGCTTCTGTTCCGGGGCCGACCTGACCGGCCAGGCGCCTCCCCCTGAGACAAGCCAGAACGCACGGCTTGACGAGATGAGCTGGGTGGGGCGGTGGGCGAGGCTGTTCCACGACTTCGACAAGCCGCTGATCGGCGCCATCAATGGGGTCTGCGCGGGCGCCGGCATGAGTGCGGCGCTCGGCTGCGACGTCCGCATCGGCTCCGAGCACGCCCGCTTCAAGACCACCTTCGTCGAGCGCAGCCTGTCGCCCGACTCAGGGATGAGCTGGCTGCTGCCGCGCATCGTCGGCTATGCTGACGCCGCCGATCTGATCCTGACCAGCCGCATGGTCCTGGCCGACGAGGCGAAGTCCCTGGGCCTGCTCAATCGCCTGGTGGCCCACGACCAGCTTCTCGACGCGGCCCTGGCCTATGCCGAGGAGATCACCCGCTGGCCGCCGCTGGCGGTGCGCACCGCCAAGAAGGTGCTGCAGACCAACTTCGAAAGCGACCTCGACACCGCCCTGAAATACGAATCCGTCGGCCTCTCCTTCGCCCGTCGGGCCACCAATGACGTGAAGGAGTCTCGCGCCTCGTTCCTGGAGAAGCGCAAAGGCGTCTACACAGGGACCTGACTTGGCGTCATAAGGCCTGCAGTTTTAGCGCAGGAAAAAACCATGGCTCAGGACAGCGCCGCCAAGACCTTCGACTGGGAAGATCCCCTGGACATGAAGTCCCGGCTCTCCGAGGAGGAGACCATGGTCTGGGACGCGGCCCGGTCCTATGCCCGCGAGAAGCTGCTGCCCCGGGTGGTCTCTGCCTATGCCGAGGAGCGGTTCGACCGCGAGATCATGACCGAGATGGGCGCCCTGGGTTTCCTTGGCCCCACGCTGCCGGAGGAGTACGGCGGCGCCGGCGTCAACCACGTGGCCTACGGTCTGATCGCCCGCGAGATCGAGGCGATCGACTCCGGCTACCGTTCGGCCATGAGCGTCCAGTCGTCCCTGGTGATGTACCCGATCTACGCCTTCGGATCAGAAGAGCAGAAGCGCAAGTACCTGCCCGGCATGGCCAAGGGTGAGATCATCGGCTGTTTCGGCCTGACCGAGGCCGACGGCGGGTCCGACCCCGCCTCCATGCGCACCGTGGCCCGCAAGGCGCCCGGCGGCTACACCTTGAACGGCTCCAAGATGTGGATCAGCAACTCGCCGATCTGCGACGTCGCCCTGGTCTGGGCCAAGCTGGACGGGGTGATCCGCGGCTTCCTGGTGGACCGGGGCTCGGAGGGTTTCGAGACGCCGAAGATCCAGAACAAGCTGTCCCTGCGCGCCTCCATCACCGGCGAGATCGCACTCGCCGACGTCTTCGTGCCGGAAGACCAGATGCTGCCCAATGTCTCTGGCCTGCGGGGCCCGTTCTCCTGCCTGAACAAGGCCCGCTACGGCATTTCCTGGGGGGCCATGGGCGCGGCGGAATTCTGCCTGCACGCCAGCCGCGACTACACCAAGACCCGCAGCGTGTTCGGCAAACCGCTGGCCGCCCGTCAACTGGTGCAGAAGAAGCTGGCCGACATGCAGACCGAGATCGCGCTCGGCTTCGAGGGCTCCCTGGCGCTGGGCCGCCTGCTGGACCAGGGCGCCTGGGTGCCGGAAGCCATCAGCCTGATGAAGCGCAACAACTGCGGCAAGGCGCTGGCCATCGCCCGCGAGGCCCGCGACATCCACGGCGGCAACGGGATTTCCGGCGAGTACCATGTGATGCGTCACGCGGCGAACCTGGAGACCGTCAACACCTATGAAGGCGCTCACGACGTCCACGCCCTGATCCTGGGCCGGGCCATCACCGGCGAGAACGCCTTCTAAGGCGCAGCGGCCGGCAGGCGACCGGGCGGGACCACAAGAAAGAGCCCAGGGCGGGGGAGCGCCCTGGGCCAGTCAGGCCGGTTGTCTTTTTGGGGAAGAACCGTCGGCCGCTCCGCTTGCGCGGATTTCTAGGATTCCAGCTCGTGCACCTCGCCTGAGCCGGAGATGTTCTTTTCCAGCTTCACGGGGCGGGTCTTCAGATCGACCTCCCCCGAGCCTGAGATGTCCAGCCTCGCGCTGGTGCGGGGCGCCACCGTGGCTTCGGCCGCGCCCGAGATGTCCACCTCCACGGTCTCGGCGTCGAGGCCGCCAAGATCAGCCTCGCCGGCGCCGGTCATGTTGAGGGTCAGGGCCTTGGTCTTGCCCTGGCCCGTGACCTTGGCCATGCCGGTGGTGCTGATCTCCAGGCTGTCCTGGTCATAGGCCTCGATATTGAGGCGATCGACGCCCTTCAGCTCGAAGCGGGTGACCTTGGGGGCGGTCATGACGACTTTCAGACGCGCGCCTGTGTGACTGACGCGGTCACTGAGCCGGCCGGCCGCAAGGGTCAGGGTGTCGAGGGAGCGCTTGGGTCCGGTGACCGTCAGCTTGCCGGGGCCTTCGCCGCCTTGGGTGAAGGTGACCTCGGCGGGCACGTCCAGGATCAGGGCGGTCCCCCCGTCCCAGGCCAGCTCCCGGGTGACGGACGCCCATTCGGGATCGTCCTTGTGGTGGTTGCGCCAACTGCCGTGGCGCTTGCCGTGTTCATCCCAGCCGATGTCCCAGTCACGGTCCGACCAGCTCCAGCGGTCCCAGCCCTGGGCGGCGATGTCGCGGCCGCCGAGGGCCACGGCGCCGCCCAGGGTGACGATGCAGGTGAGAAAGCCCACCACGGCGATGATGACGAGAAGGCGGATCATGTCAGGGGCCTTCAGGCTTGAGGTTCAATGGCCGGCTTCAGCAGCCGGTAGTGGAGACGCCCGTACCAGACGAGCAGGTTCACGAAGCCGACGGTGACCAGGCAGAGCACGGCGCCCAGGGACACTGAGCCCGCCATCAGGCCGATGCCCGCCAGCATGGCCGCGGCCACCCCGCCCGGCGGGTCCAGGAACGGACCGGCGGCGAAGACAAAGCCGCCCGAGCCGAATACCGCGATCACCGCGACGAACAGCCCCAGCAGGGTCCCGGCGATGGAGAGCACGATGGGCAGCAGGATCAGCAGGTCGATGGCGCCCAGTCCCAGCACCGCGAAGACCGCGGAGGCGGCGGCCGACGGGTTGCGCTCGGACTCCCAGCGCTTCAGGCCCGCCTCGGCGCGCAGCTCGCGAGCCAGGCGGCCAGGGTCGCCCAGGGCGGCGGCGACCTCGGCCTCGGTGCGGCCGGCGGCCTCGCCCTCGGCGAAGTGCGCCTCATAGTCGGCGGCGATGTCGGTGATGGCATGGGCGGGCAGGCCAGCCAGGCCCTCCCGCAGCCGGGCAAGGAACGCCTGGCGGGTCATTGGGCGTCTCCCAGGATGGCGTTGACGGCCTTGGAGAACGAGACCCAGGCCTGCTTCTGGCTGATGAAGTTGGTCTTCCCGGCCTCGGTCAGCCGATAATATTTGCGCGGCGGACCCGAGGAAGACTCCACCAGATAGGTGTCCACCAGCCCATCGGCCTGCATCCGCCGCATCAGCGGATAGATGGTGCCTTCCCCCATATCGATCCCTTCGGCCAACCGGCTGGCGATCTCGTAGGCGTAGTTGTCGCCCCGGGAGAGGAGCGCGAGCACGCACATCTCGAGCACCCCCTTCTTCAGTTGAACTTCCACGGCTTCCACGCGGCCTGCCTCCAAAACCTTCGATCGAACATCGCAAGGTACTGCTTCATACAAGGTAGTGTGCATCGCATGATAGTGAAATTTTGGTACGGCCCGCGGCTCGGCGCCCTCCACGGCCCCCGGTTGAAATAGCTTCAACCTTCGCGATCAAACGGCGTTCTTCGAACGTTGCGTTTACGCTTCCCGCCTAAGAGTCGGCCTCGAACGCGGGGGACGATTTCTATGCCGGCAGAGCGTGCGGACAACACGCCGACGGAGCACGGCCTGATGATCCAGTGGCTGTTCACCAACAGCCAGGAGTTGTTGCTCGTCATCGGTCCTGACGCCCGATTCAAATTGGTGAACCCGGCCTGGACGGCGACGACCGGCTGGGCCAGCGACGAGATTCTCGGCAAGTCCGCCGCCGACTTCATTCATCCCGACGACCTGGAGGCCTTTGGCGAGTTCGCCGAACAGCTGATCGAGACCCGCACTGGCCAGAACGTCGCCCGCATGCGGATGAAGGACGGCTCCTACCGCTGGTTCGAGGGTCGTAGCCAGCTGACCGACGACGGGCAAATCATCGGAACCCTGCGCGACGCCACCCAGGACCGGGAGCGCCAGGCCGAGGTGGAGGATGCCCGCCGCACGCGCCTGCTGCTCTCGGAGAGCGCGGGCGTCGGCACCTGGTCCTTCGAGCCGGCCGGCGAGCGCCTCGACTGGTCCGACGATATCCTTGCCATCACCGGCTACAGCCGCGACGAAATGGGGAGCGCCGAGGCCTTCCGCGAAATCCTGCATCCCGACGAGGCCCAGGCCGTCCGGTCCGCCTTCAACCGCGGCATCCTGGAGGGTATCCCCCAGACGCTTGAACACCGGATGCGCAACAAGGACGGCCGCTGGTCGACCTGGCGCGCCACCTTCCATTGTGAGCCCCGACGAGGGGGCGCCTTCGCGCTCAAGGGGATGTCGCAGGACATCACCGAGATGATCGCCGCCCGCGACGCGGCCGTGGCCGCCGAGCGGCAAATCCGTCAGCTGATTGAGAACGCCCCCTTCGCGGTGGCCATGTTCGACCGCGACCTGCGCTACCTGATGATCTCGAGCCGCTGGCGTCACGCCTTCAGCCTGGGCCACCGCGACCATGTGGGGCTCAGGCTGGAGGACGTCTTCCCCACCATTCCCAAGAAGTTTCTGGCCGCCCAGCGGCGGGCCCTGAAGGGCGAGGTGATCTCCAGCAAGGAGGACCGCTTCACCGACAGCCAGGGCGGCAAGCACTGGGTGCGCTGGGAGGCGCGGCCCTGGCTGGACGCCGCCGGCGAGATCGGCGGCATGCTGGCCTATGTGGACGACATCTCGGCGGTGGCCAGCGCCCGGCGCGAGGCCCAGACCAACGCCCGGCGCCTGAAGGTGGCGCTCAGCGCCGCCGACGCCGGGGTCTATGAGATCGACCACGTCAACAAGACCTTCTGGGCCAGCCCGGAGTTCAAGAAGCTGATCGGCCGCTCCTCACGCAGCTATGGAGACGCCCTGAAGCTGAACTTCCCCAAGTTCCATGCGGACGACATGGCCGGCGTGCGCCAGGCCTTCCTCGACATCAACGCCGACCGCCGCAAGTCGGGCGAGGCCTTCGAGGCCCGCATCATGACGCCCTCCGGCGAGGCTCGCTGGATGCGGGTGTTCCACCACCTCAAGCGCGACTCCAAGGGCCGCTGGCTGAAAGGTGTCGGCCTCGTCCACGACTTCGACCAGCGCAAGCGCCAGGAGCTGGCCCTCATCGAGGCCCAGCAGGCCGCCCAGGCCGGCGCCGAGGCCAAGGCCGCCTTCCTGGCCAATATGAGCCACGAGATCCGCACGCCGATGAACGGGGTGATGGGGGTCCTGCACCTGCTGAAGACCGAGAGCCTGAGCCAGGACGGCCGGGCCATGCTGGAGGAGGCGCTCTCCTGCGGCCAGATGCTGGCCGAGCTCCTCAACGACGTGATCGACTTCTCCAAGATCGAGGCCGGCGCCCTGACCCTGGCCGAGGAGTCCGTCGATCCCGCCGCCCTGATCCAGGGGGTCACCCGCCTGCTGCGACCGCAGGCCGAAGCCAAGGGGCTGGAGCTGAAGCTCGAGGGCCTGGCCGATCTCGACTGGGTCCGCACCGACCCGGTTCGGCTGCGCCAGGCCCTGTTCAACCTGGTGGGCAATGCGGTGAAGTTCACCCTGGAAGGGTCGATCACCATCCGGGCCGCCCTGCACAACACGAGCGCCGGCCGGGTGCTGCGCCTTGAGGTCGCCGACACCGGTGTCGGTATTCCCGCCGACGCCCAGGGCCGCATCTTCCAGCGCTTCGACCAGGGCGACGCGTCCACCACCCGCAAGTTCGGTGGCTCGGGCCTGGGCCTGGCCATCACCCAGAAGCTGGCGGAGATGATGGGCGGCGCGGTGGGCTTCACCTCGGTTGAGGACAAGGGTTCGGTCTTCTGGCTGGAGGTTTCCGCTCCCAGGGCCGAGCCGGTCGTCGCCATCGCCGACACCGGCGAACCGGTGCTGGAGGGCCTGCGCATCCTGGTGGTGGAGGACAATTCCACCAACCGCATAATCGCCACCAAGCTGCTGGAAAATCTCGGCGCCAGCGTCGAGACCGCCGCCGACGGCCTGCTGGGGGTCAAGGCCGCGGCGCGGGGCGGGTTCGACCTGATCCTGATGGACGTCCAGATGCCCGGCATCGACGGCCTGGAGGCCTGCCGCCGCATCCGCGCCCTGGGCGGTCCCGTGGCCCAGACCCCCATCGTAGCCCTGACCGCCAACGTCCTGTCCCACCAGCACCAGTCCTACCTGGAAGCCGGAATGGACGGCGTCGTGGGCAAGCCGATCTCCCCCACCGCCCTGCTGACCGAGATCGCCCGCCTGAGCGCGCCCGCCGACTTCGCCGAAGAGGCCGTGGCCTAGCCAATCCCCACCTCTCCACCTGTGGAAGAGGAGAAGCGCGCCCGCCCTTCCAACGCCGCACAAGCCAATGCTAGACCTTGGTCACAAAGAGCTCGGGGGAGAGACGTATGGCGGCAGTTGAAGAGGCCAAGGCGCCGAAGGAAGCTTCGTTGCGCACCGTGGTGGGCGCCTCGGCCGCCGGGACCACCTTCGAATGGTACGACTTCTTCGTTTTCGGCAGCCTGACCCAGGTCATCTCCAAGACCTTCTTCTCCGGTCTCCCTGAGACCGCCGGCTATATCGCCGCGCTCGCCCTGTTCGGCGCGGGCTTCGCCTTCCGGCCGCTCGGCGCCCTGGTGTTCGGCCGCATCGGCGACCGGGTGGGACGCAAGGGCGCCTTCCTGTTCACCGTGGTGCTGATGGGCGGCGCCACCGTGGCCATCGGCCTCCTGCCCACCTACGCCCAGGTCGGGATCATCGCGCCGGCCCTGCTCGTGCTGATGCGCATCCTGCAGGGCTTCGCGCTCGGCGGAGAATACGGCGGCGCGGCCATCTATGTGGCCGAGCACGCGCCCCCCGGCGCCCGGGGCCGCTCCACCAGTTGGGTGCAGACCTCCGCCGCCTTCGGCCTGTTCGGCGCCTTGCTGGTGATCCTGGCGACCCGGGTCGTGGTGGGCCGCTACTTCGGGCCCGAGGCCTTCGACGCCTGGGGCTGGCGCATTCCGTTCCTGTTCTCGGCGGGCCTGCTGGTCATCTCGATCTTCATGCGCCTGAAGCTGTCGGAGAGCCCGGCCTTCGCCAAGATGAAAGAGGAAGGCGAGATCGCCAAGGCGCCCTTCACCGAGGCCTTCGGCACCTGGAAGAACCTGAAGATCGTGCTCCTGGCCCTGGTGGCCATCATGTTCGCCCAGGGCGCCGTCTGGTACACGGCCTTCTTCTACACCCAGACCTTCCTGGACAAGTTCCTCAAGGTCCCGGCCGAGACCATCAACATGCTGATGATGGCCGCCACCGCGGTCAGCGCCATCTTCTACGTCCTCTTCGGCTGGCTGTCGGACAAGGTGGGCCGCAAGCCGGTGATGCTGTTTGGCATGACCCTGATGCTGGCCGCCTACTTCCCCGGCTTCCACATGCTGGCCAAGACCGCCAACCCGGCGCTCGCCGAGGCGGAGGCCCGCACCCCCATCGTCGTGGTGGCCGACCCGGCCGAGTGCTCGCTGCAGTTCGATCCTGTGGGCAAGGCGGCCTTCACCTCCTCCTGCGATATCGCCAAGGGCACGCTGGCCAACGCCGGGGTCTCCTACAAGAACCAGCAGGGCGCGCCGGGCGCCAAGGCCCAGGTGAAGATCGGCGCGGCCGTCGTCGAGTCAGACTCCATCGCCGGCCTTTCCAAGGACGACGCCAAGGCCGCGAAGGCCGCTATCGAGGGCCGCATCAAGGGCGGGCTGAAGGCCGCCGGCTATCCTGAGAAGGCCGATCCGGCGCGGATGAACCTGCCCGGCGTGTTCGGCGTGCTGATGGTGTTCGTGATCGCCGCCACGGCCCTGTTCGGACCCATCGCCGCGACCCTGGTGGAGCTGTTCCCCACCCGCATCCGCTACACCGCCATGTCCCTGCCCTACCATATCGGCACCGGCTGGGTCGGCGGCTTCGTGCCCTTCACCGCCTTCGCCATCGTGGCGGCGGTGGGTGATATCTATTCCGGCCTCTGGTACCCCTTCGCCTTCACGGCGATCTCGGTGGTCACCTGCCTGCTGTTCCTGCCCGAGACCAACAAGCGGTCCCTGCACGACTAGGGCCCGTCAGGCGGTCAGCATGCTGACCGCCTGATCGAAGGCGTCGGTCTTCATCCCCGCCAGGGCCTGGGCGAGCCGCGCCCTGCCATAGGCGACCTGACCTTCCCAGCCCTCCAGGACGAAGGTCCCGGCGCCGATGCCCTGGTGGATTTCCGCCAGCGACGGCCCCTCCAGGCCGCCCGCCGCCCGTTCGCCTGGACGCAGCCGCGCCACGGCGGTCAGCATGATCAGGCCGTAGAACAGGTGGTTGACCTGCCGCATCACCAGATGCCGCGCCCGCTGGCGGGGGTCAGGCGCCTGGCCGAAATAGGTCGCCAGCAGCAGGTCTTCCTCGCCGACGTCATGGGTGATGAAGTTGGCCAGGGTCGCCAGGTCCACGTGACGGTCGGCGAGGAACGCGCTCTCCCAGTCGATGAACCACAGCCTGCGCCCGTCATAGAGGATGTTGCGCGGGTTCAGGTCGTTGTGGCTGGAGACCAGGTCGGCCGGGTCGGTGCGGTAGGCCGCGCGAACCCGGCCGTATCGCTCCAGCAGATCCGCGGTCGCCGCCTTGGCCAGCAGGCCGGTGGCCAGGAACCCTGACCAGACCTCGTCCATGCCCTGCATGTAGTCCACGAGAGGCGGGAAGGCCTGTGTCTGGTGGAGGGCGCGGACGCCTTGGGCGGCCTCGACAATCAGGTCCCTACGGGTCCCGGCATAGTCGACGGCCCAGGACTGCTCGGAGATGAACTCCATGATCACCACACCGTCGGTGGCGTCGGCATAGCGGACGCGGGGCGCCAGACAGGCCTGGGCCGCGATGGCCATGCACGGATGCCAGCGATGGGGATCCTGAAAGCCGTCGCGCTGGGTCTCGACCCGCAGCAGATAGGCGATGCCCCCGACGCGGATCCGATAGGTCAGGGCGCCGGAGAGACCGCCAGCGACGGGGGCGAGGCTGTCCATCTCCGTCGTGCCGAACGCCGCCTGGAGGGCGCGGTCAACGGCGGGGCGATAGGCTTGCGGCAGGGACATTGGGACGGCTCCGGTGAAGCGCCGCCTTTTACCCGGATATAATCCTTAGTCAATATTACCCGGATAAATACCTAGGGCGCGCCCCGGGACGTCCGGGTGGCCAGCCGCCCCACCAGGTCGGACACCAACACCGCACCGATGGCGATGGCGGCGGCCACCAGGCACAGCATGCCAGCGCGGGCCTCGTCGCCCGGCGACTGAGTGGCGCCGTAGATCGCGGCGGGGAGGGTAAGAGTCTCCCCCGGAATGGCGGCCACGAAGGTGATGGTGGCCCCGAATTCCCCCAGCGCCTTGGCGAACCCCAGGATCGCGCCCGCCGCCACGCCGGGCAGGGCCAGGGGCAGGGTGATGCGGAAGAACCGCACGAGGGGCGGGGCGCCCAGGGTCCGGGCCACCTCGTCGACCTCCTTGTCCAGGGCCTCGATGGCCAGCCGCATGGGTCGCACCATCAGCGGGAAGGCCATGATCCCCGCCGCCAGGGCCGCGCCCGTCCAGTCGAAGGCGAAGACGACGCCCGCCTTCTCCAGGGCTTCTCCGATCGGACCGCTCCGGCCGAACAGCAGCAACAGGCCATAGCCGGTCGCCACCGGCGGCAGGACCAGCGGCAGGGTCACCAGGACATCCAGCAGGACCCGCACCCCGAACCTGCCGCGCGCCTGGGCCAGGGCGGTGGCGAGCGCCAGGGGCAGGCCGAAGGCGGTGGCGGCGAGGGCCACCTTCAGGGACAGGGTGATCGCGGCCCAGTCGTCGGGGGACAGGCCCGTCACGTCGCCGACGCCAGGACCTCGACCGTCACACCGGCGGCGGCCAGGGCCCGGGCTTCCTCCGCGGGCGGGGCCAGAACCACCACCCGCACCACGCGGCGGCCGGACTGGGCCAGCTCGATCATCGCCTGGGGCGTCGCCTCAAGGGGCGTCAGCCGCTCGGCGTCGCGCCGCGCCATCGCCAGGATGTCGGGGTCGGCGGCGTCGTCGGCGGCGATCACGTCGGCGGCGGCCAGGGCTCGGCTGGCGCGGAGGGTCAGAAGATCGGCAGGCCCGCGCCCGGCCACGAACTGCACCTTACCGGCCGCCTTGGGGCCCTTGGCGATGGCGTCGCGGAACAGGCTCTGGGCCTTCTCCATGTCGCCGCCCTGGGCGGCTTGCGCCACCGCGCCCGACAGGGTCTCGCGCAGGAAGGCCCGCCGGGCGTGCAATTCGGGGAACTTGGCGCGGACGTCATCCTGGAATTTGCGGAACAGGGCCGCGACCCGGCCCGTACCCTCCGGCACCCGCTGCTCGATGTCGTTGCGCAGCATGGTCGCCAGCATGGGCGACGCGCCGCCCGTGCCGATGGCCGCCACCACCTCGCCCCGGTCGATGACGGCCGGCGTGGTGAAGTCGCAGAGCTCGGGCCGGTCGGTGACATTGACCAGGACCCGGGCGGCTCGCGCCGCCGCGGCCGCGCCCTTGGCGAAAGCCTCGTCCTCGCCGTCGATGAAGACCAGCAGGGCGCCGGAATAGCTGCCGGTCAGGAAGGCGTCGGCCCCCTCCACCCGCACCAGGGTCGCCGGCGACGAAGCCAGCAGCCGCAGCTTGTTCTCCGCGGCCTCGCCCGACCCCGCCACAACGATCTTGCGGCCGGCCAGGGGGAAATAGGCGGGGAAGGCGTCCACTAGCCGGTTCTGCAGTTCCGGTAGGGACCGGCCGGGGCGCCGTCCAGATCCGCCGATGCTCCCTTGGTGGTAAGAGTCATGCCGCCGGCCGCGAAGATGGGATCGCCCCTCTTCTTCTTCACCTGCCGCAGGGTCGTCGTCTGGCCGCCAGCGGTCACCCGCACGATCCGCCCATCCAGGGCATAGGACGCCACGAAGCGCTTCCCGGCGCCGCAAGCATAGGTCATGGGCGCGTCGGTGGCGTCTTCAGGGGCGACGGTGGCGCAGCCGGCCAGGGCCAGGCCTGCAGCGAGCGCGATCCACGGCGCGGCTCTCATTTCAGCCCCTTCATATAGGCCACCACCGCGGCGCGGTCAGCGGGCCCGGCGAGGCCTGTGGGCATCCGGGTGCCCGGCGCGAACTTGGTGGGGGCGGCGAGATAGGCGTCCAGATTGGCGTCGGTCCAGACGGCCGGAGCCTTGGCCGTCAGGCCGGTCGAATACCTGTAGTCGGCCAGGCTCGCGATCTTGCGGCCCGCCACCCCGGCCAGGCTGGGGCCCATCGGCGTGCTCTTGGCGCCGTGGCAGGTCTTGCACTGAAGCTGAAAGACCTTGGCCCCGTCGGCGGCCAGGGCAGGCGAAACCGTCAGCAGGCTGGTGACGGCGAGAACGGCGAGAACACGGCGTGTCATGAGACCTCCGGAGAGCTTGTCGCCCTACCTAGCGCGTCGCGGGCGGCCCCGCCATGACGGCGACATTTACCGCAGCGACTAAACGACGTTAAGATGCAGCTTGCATCTCATTCGGGGAGGGACAGACCCATGGCCATGACACTGGACGTGAACGGCAAGCCGTTGGCGGTGAAGGCGGCCCCTGACACGCCCCTGCTGTGGGTGCTGCGGGATGAACTTGGCCTCATCGGCTCAAAGTTCGGCTGCGGGGTGGCCCAGTGCGGCGCCTGCACGGTGCTGGCCGACGGCCAGCCGATCCGCTCCTGCGTCATGCCCATCGAGGGCCTGGCCGGCATGAAGATCACCACCATCGAGAGCCTGGGCGGAAACAGCCCCCTTCAGCAGGCCTGGGTGAAGCATGACGTGCCGCAGTGCGGCTACTGCCAGTCGGGTCAGATCATGAGCGCCACGGCCCTGTTGGCCGCCAAGCCCAACCCCACCGACGCCGACATCGACGCGGCCATGGACGGCAACATCTGCCGCTGCGGCACCTATCAGCGGATCCGCGCGGCCATCAAGGACGCCGCGGGCATGGCGGCCGCCGCCCCGGTCCCCGTCACCCCCGTCGCGGCCCCCGCCGCCCCGGCCAAGATCTAGGAGCGGACATGAACAGGATCCTCTCCCCCCGCGAAACCCAAGGCGCCACCCGGCGCGACCTGGTGGTCGGCGCGACCCTGGTGGGCGGCGCCCTTCTGGTGGGCTGCTCCCCCGGTGACCTGCTCAGCGTCGGCGCCAAGGAGGACTTCGGCGCCTTCGGCCCCTTCATCAAGATCGGCGCTGACGGCGCGGTGACGGTGATCTCCAAGCACATCGAATTCGGCCAGGGCAACCATGCGGGCCTGGCCGCCATCGTCGCCGAGGAGCTGGACGCC
Organism: Phenylobacterium sp.; assembly: GCF_030693625.1. Lineage (GTDB taxonomy): Bacteria > Pseudomonadota > Alphaproteobacteria > Caulobacterales > Caulobacteraceae > Phenylobacterium > Phenylobacterium ferrooxidans. The sequence continues at coordinate 37,885 of NZ_JAUYAF010000020.1, read as the reverse complement.
GACTGGACCAAGGTCAAGGTCGAGCAGGCGCCCGCCATCGCCAAGGTCTACGCCAACACTGGCATGGGCGTGCAGGGCACCGGCGGCTCCTCGGCCATTTCCAACTCCTGGACCCAGCTGCGCCAGGCCGGCGCCGGCGCCAAGGCCATGTTCATCGAGGCCGCCGCCAATAAGTGGAACGCGCCTGTCGGCGAGATCACCGTCAAGGACAGCGTCGTCAGCCACGCCAAGAGCGGCAAGTCGGCGACCTTCGCCCAGCTGCTGCCCGAGGCCGGCAAGATCGCCCCGCCCAAGGCCCCGGTGCTGAAGGATCCCAAGACCTTCACCCTGATCGGGACCGACCGGGTGCGTCGCAAGGACTCCCAGGCCAAGAGCGACGGCACCGCCCGCTTCACCCAGGACGTCCAGCTTCCCGACATGCTCGTCGCCATGGTCGCCCACGCCCCGCGCTACGGCGCCAAGGTGGGCAGCTTCGACGCCGCCGAGGCCAGGAAGGTCCCGGGCGTGGTGGAGGTCTACCAGATCCCCACCGGCGTCGCCGTGGTGGCGCAGAACACCTGGGCCGCCCGCAAGGGCCGCGAGGCCCTGAAGGTGACCTGGGACGAGACCGGCGCCGAGAAGGCCAGCTCCGAGACCATGGCCGCGAACTACCGTCAGTGGGCGGCCGGCAAGGGAACGCTGCCGGAAAAGACCGAGTGGCAGGCCTTCGAGACCAAGGGTGACGCCGCCAAGAAGGTCCAGGGCACGATCTTCGAGACCACCTACGATTTCCCGTTCCTGGCCCACGCGGCCCTGGAGCCGATGAACTGCGTGGCCCAGGTCGGCGCCGGCAAGGCCAAGCTGACCTTCGGCTCGCAGATCCCGACGGTGGACCAGCTCAACACCGCCAAGATCGTCGGCATGCTGCCGGGCGCCGTGGAGATCGAGACCCTGTTCGCGGGCGGCTCCTTCGGGCGCCGAGCCAACTTCCAATCGGACTATGTCGCCGAGTGCGTCGAGATCGCCAAGAAGGTCGGCAAGATGCGGCCTGTGAAGCTGGTCTGGACCCGCGAGGACGACACAGCGGCGGGCTACTTCCGCCCGCTCACCCATCACGCCGTGAAGATCACCGTCGACAAGGAGGGCTACCCGGTCGCCTGGCGCCACCGCGTGGTCACCCAGACCCTGATGAAGGGTTCGCCCATGCCCACCAAGGGCGTTGACGAAACCACCGTCGAGGGAACCAAGGGCTCGCCCTATCTCAAGGCCACCCCGGTGGTGGACGCCCAGGTGCTGATGCCTGACGTCAACATTCCGGTGCTCTGGTGGCGCTCGGTGGGGGCCACCCACACCGCCTTTGTCATGGAGCACACCATCGACCAGCTGGCCCGCAAGGCCGGCAAGGACCCGGTGGCCTATCGCCGGACCCTCTATGAAAAGGCCGGGGCGACCCGTCACCTGGCGGTGCTGAACCTCGTCGCCGAGAAGGCCGGCTGGGACAAGCCGGCCACCGCCGGCTGGTCGCGCGGCGTCGCGGTGCACGAGAGCTTCGGCACTGTGGTGGCCCAGGTGGCCGAGGTGCAGCTGGTGGACGGGCAGCCCAAGGTCGGCCGCGTCGTCACCGCCGTGGACTGCGGAACGGCCATCTCGCCTGACCAGATCGCCGCCCAGATGGAAGGCGGCATCTGCTACGGCCTGTCGGCGGCGCTCTACGGCAAGATCACCCTGAAGGACGGGGTGGTGGAGCAGACCAACTTCGACACCTACCGGGTGCTGCGCAACTCCGAGGCCCCGACGGTGGAGACCCACATCCTCCCCTCCGGCAACGCCCCCTCAGGCACCGGGGAACCCGGCACCCCGGTGATCGCGCCGGCCGTCGCCAACGCCCTCCTGGCCCTGAACGGCCAGGCCACCACCAGCCTGCCCTTCGTGAAGGCCTAGGCGCGACTCGCCGGGATGACGGACATCCATTTCCGCTCATCCCGGCGAAGGGCGGGATGAGTGGAGATTTAACGGATAGACCCCGGTAGATCGGCTGGCTTGTCCACATCGAACAGCACCCCGTCGTCGGGGGCTTCGATCAGGACCAGCCGGTCGCCCAGCCCCTGCAGCACCGCCCGCGCCCCGGCGTCGCCCGTCAGCGTCAGCAGCTGCGGGATCAGGGCCGCGCCGATCAGCGCCGGATGGCCGCGCTTGCCGCCGAAGGTCGCCGCGGCGGCCGGAGCGCCGTCGCGCACGGCCTGGGCCAGCGGCTCAAGAACCGAGGCCGGGATGCGCGGCATGTCGCCGAGGAAGACGTAGACCCCCTCCGCATCGGCGGGCAGGGCTGCGGCCGCGTGGCGCAGGGAGGCGCCCATGCCCTCGGCATGGTCCGCAGCGTGGACAATTTTCAGGCGTTCATCCTGACCCGCCTGCCGGGCATAGGCCATGACCGCCGCGCCCACCCGGCTGGGATCGGAGCCCGTCACCACGGTCACGGTCCGCACCGGCGCCGCGAAGGCCGCGCGCAGGGCCCCTTCCAGCAGGACGCCATCGCCATAGGGGGCCAGAAGTTTGCCGCCGCCGAACCGCGTCCCGGCGCCGGCCGCCAAGACGATCGCTTCAAATCCGCCTACCCCTGTCACGCGCCGTGGTTCCCCTCTATGTTAGGTTTCGCATGACGCCCTATGACGACGCCCCCTCGCAAGCCGCTTCGCAGGCCAGCCTGATCGACGGGTTCGGCCGCACCGTGACCTATCTGAGGGTCTCGGTCACCGACCGCTGCGATCTGCGCTGCGTTTATTGCATGGCCGAGCACATGACCTTCCTGCCCAAGGCCGAGGTGCTGACCCTGGAGGAGCTCGACCGGATTTCCTCGAGCTTCATTCGGCTGGGAGTGCGCAAGTTGCGGATCACCGGGGGCGAGCCCCTGGTGCGCAAGGGCGTGATGGGCCTGATCGAGAACCTGTCGCGCCACCTCAAGTCCGGCGCCCTGGACGAGCTGACCCTCACCACCAACGGCACCCGGTTGACCGAGTTCGCAGGCGACCTTGCGAAGTTCGGCGTGCGCCGCATCAACGTCTCCATGGACACTCTGAAGCCTGACCTGTTCCGCACGCTGACCCGCGGCGGAAATCTCGCCAAGGTCATCGCCGGCATCGATGCCGCCCTGGCCGCCGGCATCGCCGTGAAGGTCAACGCCGTGGCGCTCAAGGACGACAACGCCGCCGAGCTCCCCGACCTGATCGCCTGGGCCCACGCCCGAGGCTGCGACATGACCCTCATCGAGGCCATGCCCCTGGGCGAGATCGAAGTGGACCGCACCGACCAGTTCCTGTCGCTGAAGGACGTGCGCCGCGAGCTTGAAAGCTTCTGGACCCTCACCGACAGCGACCACGTCACCGGCGGCCCGGCCCGCTATGTGACCGTGGAGGAGACCGGCGGCCGCCTGGGCTTCATCACCCCGCTGAGCCACAATTTCTGCGAGGCCTGCAACCGCGTGCGCCTGACCTGCACCGGCACCCTCCACACCTGCCTGGGCCGCGAGGACGCCAGCGACCTGCGCGCCGTGCTCCGCGCCGGCGCCGACGAGGCCGGCCTGGAGGACGCCATTCGCCTGGCCGTGGACGCCAAGCCCCAGGGCCATGACTTCCAGATCGTCCGGTCCTCGGCTCCCGCCGTCGCCCGGCACATGTCCACCACGGGAGGCTAGGGTGGCCAAGGTCCTGCTGTTCGGGCGCCTGAGCGATATCGCCGGCTGGCGCGAACGAACCCTCGAACCCCTGCCCGCCTCGCTCTTCGCCCTGCGCGCCCAGCTCTGCGCCGAGGACGAAGGTCTCGCGCAGGCTCTCTCCGCCCCCGGCGTCCAGGTGGCCCTTGACCAGGCCATCGTGCGCGGCGACGCGGCCCTGACCGCGCGCTCCGAGGTGGCCTTCCTCCCGGCCATGAGCGGCGGATGATCGCGCTGACCGACCAGCCCTTCGATCCCGGCGTCCTGCTGACCGCGTTCTGCAAGGACCGCACCGAGACCGGAGCGGTCGCCACCTTCACTGGCCTTGCCCGCGCCGAACAGGGCGCCACGACAACCCTGGAGCTGGAGGCCTATCCGGGCTTCACGCAAGCCGAGATCGGCCGCATCGCCGACCGCGCGCGGGACCGCTTCAAGCTCGACGACTTTTCCATCGTCCATCGCGTGGGCCAGATCGCGCCCGGCGACGCCATCGTCTTCGTGGCCACGGCGGCGGGCCACCGCCGCGCCGCGTTCGAGGCCTGCGATTTCCTCATGGACTACTTGAAGAGCCGCGCTCCCTTCTGGAAGAAGGAGACCGGTCCCGACGGCGCCGCGCGCTGGATCGAGCCCAGGCCGCAGGACCACGCCGACATCACCCGCTGGGAGACCCCATGAACGCCCCTACCCTGAGCCCCGGCGGCCGCATCGACGATAAGCAGCCGATCGTCCCGGTCCGCATCGCGGTCCTGACCATCTCCGACACCCGCGACGAGGAGAGCGACACCTCCGGCCACGTCCTGGCCGAGCGCGTCATCGGCGCGGGCCACGAACTGGCCGACAAGGCCATCGTCAAGGATGACGTCGACCAGATCCGCCTGCAGGTGAAGGCCTGGGTCGCCTCGGGCGCGGTGGACGTCATCATCACCACCGGCGGCACCGGGATCACCGGCCGCGACGTGACCCCCGAAGCCGTCGAGCCGCTGTTCGACAAGAAGCTCGACGGCTTCTCGGTCGTCTTCCACATGGTGAGCTACCAGTCGGTGGGCCTGTCCACCCTGCAGAGCCGCGCCACCGCCGGCCTGGTGGGCGGGGTCTTCGTCTTCTGCCTGCCCGGCTCCAACGGGGCGGTGAAGGACGGCTGGGACAAGGTGATCTCAGCCCAGCTCGACAGCCGCCATGGCCCCTGCAACATGGTCGAGCTGATGCCGCGCCTGCTCGAGAAATGAGCCGCCTGACCCACATCGACGAGACCGGCCGGGCCAACATGGTCGACGTCTCGGCCAAGGCGGTCACCACCCGGGAGGCCCTGGCCGAAGGCTTCGTGCGCATGTCGGCGGAAACCTTGGCCCTGGCCCTGTCCGGCGACGCCAAGAAGGGCGACGTCAGATCCACCGCCGAGATCGCCGGCATCATGGCCGCCAAGAGGACCTCCGACCTGATTCCACTGTGCCACCCCCTGGCGCTCTCCAAGGTGGAGGTCCGGGTCGAACCCGGCGAGGGCGGGCTTTCCGTCACCGCCCGGGTCCGCACCAGCGGCCAGACCGGGGTGGAGATGGAGGCGCTGACCGCTGTCTCCGTGGCCTGTCTCACGGTCTATGACATGCTCAAGGCCGCCGATAAGGCCATGACCATCGAGGCCGTGCGCCTGATGGAGAAGTCGGGCGGCAAGTCCGGCGACTGGAAGCGTCCGTGAAACTGCTGAGCGTCGACGCCGCCCGGTCCGCCATGGTGGCGGAGGCTGTCGCCCTGCCGGCGCAGACCATCCCGCTGCAGACCGCCAACGGCCGGGTGCTGGCGCAGGATGTCGCCGCCGTCCGCGCCCAGCCCCCCTTCACCAATTCGGCCATGGACGGCTGGGCGGTGCGCGCCGCCGATACGCCCGGCGCGCTCGCCATCGTCGGTGAGAGCGCGGCAGGCCACGGCTATGAGGGCGCGCTGTCGCCCGGCCAGGCCATCCGCATCTTCACCGGCGCGGCCCTGCCGGGCGGCGCCGACAGCGTGGTGATCCAGGAGAACGCCACCCGCGAGGGCGATCAGGTCACGGTTCCCGCCGCCGCGCCCGGCGACAATATCCGCGACGCCGGCAAGGACTTCCAGGTCGGCGACGTCCTGCTCACCAAGGGGACCCGCATCGACCCCTGGCGCCTGTCCCTGGCCGCCTCCGCCGGGCGCGCCGAGGTCAGCGTCCACGCCAAGCCCCGCATCGCCATCCTCTCAACGGGTGAGGAGATCGTCGAGGCGCCGGCTGTGCCGGGCCCCTTCCAGATCTACGATTCCGGCTCCCCGGCCTTGAAGGTGATGTGCGAGGCCTGGGGGGCGGAGGCCACCAAGCTCAGCGGCGTCCGCGACCAGCTCGATGCGGTGATCGCGGCCATGCGCGGCGCCGAGGCCGACCTCATCGTCACGGTGGGCGGCGCCTCGGTGGGCGATCACGACCTGGTCCGCACCGCCGCCGAGGCCCTGGGCATCCGGTACAGGGTCGAGAGCGTCGCGATCCGCCCCGGCAAGCCGACCTTCTTCGGCGTCCTGGCCGACGGCCGCCGCCTGCTGGGCCTGCCCGGCAACCCCGCCTCGGCCTTCGTCTGCGCCGAACTGTTCCTCAAGCCCCTGATCGCCGCCTATTGCGGCGCGGCCCACGCCCCGCGCATGGCCACCGCCCGCCTGGCCGAGCCCCTCGCCGCCAACGGTCCCCGCGAACACTGGATGCGGGCCAAGCTGACCTATGAGGCCGGAGGTATCACCGCCCAGCCCTACCGCGACCAGGACTCCTCCCTGGTGAGCGTCTTCGCCGCCGCCGACGCCCTGCTCCGGCGCCCCCCCAGCGCCCCGGCCTCAGCCGCCGGCGACCTCGTCGAGTTGCTGCTGCTGGACCGGGCGGGGTAGGTGGCTAGAGGATGAAGTTGGCGTCGGCGACGGAAACGCCGCCCACCACGTTCAGCCGAGCGTCAGCGATGGCGTCTCCGTCCACGTCGAACTGGACGATGTACCCGCCGACTTGCTGAGACCACTGTCGGGTGATTTCGCCGGCGTGCCCGGTGAAACCTGAGCCTTCGGACAGAAGGTGGAACGCCTGGTTTCCGGCTTGAGTCGTGTCGGCGTCGATGAGCGAGACATCTATGATCGCCCCCGTCGGAGCCCCAGGATTAGGGTCGGGGACGAAGGTCATCCTCGAAATAAGGTCGGCGTCAGCGCCATTTCCCAAACTCGCGAGGGTTCGAAACACAAACTTGTCGATACCAAACGCATAGAACTTATTGGCATCGTCGCTCGCGTAAACCGTGTCAGACCCGATCGTGCCGAAGAAGGTTTCGACTCCCGACATCGTGAGGAGGTGGGTGGCATCGATCTGCTGCGCGCCCGTCGCTCCGAGATCAACAACCACGCCGGTGCTCACGAAGTCGCTGCCGAAGAACATGATCTGATCGACGCCCTGTCCACCGATCACGGTCAGGTGAGAGGATCCACCGGCGTTGAAGTAGTCGTCGCCGGCGCCCCCATCGAGCACATCGACACCGCCCGAGCCGCCACTCAGGCCGTCGCGCCCATCGCCGCCGATGATGGAGTTGTTCCCGGCGTCGCCAGTAATGTTGTCCGCGTAGGCGGTGCCGATGATGTTTTCGACCCCGGCAAGGTGATCGAAGCCGTGCTCACCCAGCGAGCTCTCGCCTCCGGGCGTGGACCAGCCGAGCTCGAGCGAAACAAAGATGCCACCACCCTGACCGCGCTCGTAGCTAACGGTGTCGATGCCACTGCCGCCATCAAAGCTTTCGGATCCCCCACCGCCGAGCAGAAAATCGTTCCCCGCCCCACCGCTGAGCGTGCCCGCCCCGCCGTCAAACCTCAGAACGTCATTTCCTTCCTCGCCGTAGAGGAGGTCGCCCCCGCCGCCGACGAGGAGATCGTCTCCGTCGCCGCCATTCAGTGTGTTGAACCCGTAGAACGCCTCCAGGACATCATTTCCAGCACCGCCGGAAAGCAGGTCGTCGCCCTCTCCCCCCCAGAGATGGTTGCTAGAAGCGTCACCTGTGACGGTATCCGCATAGGCGCTGCCGACGACATTTTCGATGGAGTCCAGATGGTCATACCCATGACCGTCGGCGGTCCCGGCAAGGAGCGAAACTACGACCCCGCCGGTCAGGCCGTCGTCGAAGCTGACTGTGTCGATTCCCGCGCCGCCGGCGATGTAGTCGTCGCCCGCGCCGCCGACGACAAAGTCGTCCCCCAGATCGCCGTCGACGTAGTCGGCCCCGCCGCCGGCCACGATGGTGTCCGCGCCGTCACCGCCGAACAGGTAGTTATCGACGTCGTTGCCGACGATGCTGTCGTTGTCGCCACTGCCGTAGACGCTCTCGATGGAGACCAAGCTGTCATGCCCGTGGCCGTCGGCGGTCTGGGTGATCAGGGAGACCACGACGCCGCCCGCAACGCCGTCGTCGAAGCTGACCGTGTCGTCGTTCGCGCCGCCGTCGATCAGGTCGTCGCCCGCGCCGCCGGCCAGGAAGTCGTCGCCCGCGCGGCCGAACAGCTGGTCGTTCCCGTCGCCGCCGAAGATGTAGTTGAAGCCCGACGTTCCGCTCAGCGTGTCGCCGTAGGACGAGCCGTACACATACTCGATGGAGAGGAGCTGGTCGGTCCCGGCGCCCAGGGTGTTCTGGGCGGTGGTCAGGGCCAGGTCGACCCTTACGGCCGCGGTGGCGTCCTCGTAGCCGGCCCAGTCAAAGCCCGTGCCGCCGTCGATGCGGTCATTGCCCAGGCCGCCCATCAAGTAGTCGTCGCTGGCGCCGCCCGAGAGGGTGTCGGCGCCTTCGTTGCCAGCCAGGACGTCCTCGCCGCCGAGACCGGAGAGCGAGTCGTCCCCCGCCAAGCCATACAAAGTGTCGGCGCCCGCGCCGCCCGTCAGCCTGTCCTTGCCAGACCCACCCGTAAGAAACATGACCCCTCCTGCATCGGCCTGATGCCGATGCGCCGCAACCTAAGGGTGGCGACGGCGACGCCAATCGCGCGCAACCTGGGGGCGTCAGGTTAAGCTTAAGACGCCTGCCGGAGCGGGCGTTTCCCTTAAGACTTAAGGGATTCCACCGCGTGCCAGCTCAGGTCGCGCCACTCCCGTGGGTCTCGATCATTCCCCGGAAGTGCTGGGTGGTGGCGTAGCACTCGCAGGCGCGCTTCTCGAGGCCGGGACGGTCCAGGATCTGGATCACGCCGCGGGTGTAGTCGATCAGCCCGTCGGCCTTCAGCACGCTGGCCACCTGGGATACGGTGGAGCGCTGCACCCCAAGCATCGAGGCGAGGAAGTCCTGCTTCAGGGGCAGGGTCGGGCCGCCGCCGGTGCGGTCCTGGCATTCCAGCAGCCACCAGGCCAGGCGCTGCTCGTGGGAGTGGTGGGTCTGACAGGCCAGGGTCTGGCGGGCCTCGGCCAGGCTCAGTTCCACATGGCTGCCGACTTTCCGCCGCAGGGAGGCGCTGGCGTCATAAGCGGCGATATAGGCCTCGGCCGGCACCCGCAGGGCCAGCAGGTCCACCTGCACCAGGGCGCGGGAGAAGATCACCCCGGCGCCCGCCGCCTCCAGGAAGCCGACGCCCCCCTCCCGGCCCACCACCGCGGTCTCCACCGCGACCCCCGACAGCATCACCGACAGCAGGGAGATCAGCCCCTCCTCCGGGAAATAGACCCAGTCGATGGGCGCCTCGGGCTCGTACAGCACCACGCCTGCCTTGAAGGTCATCGGCCGCATCGACCGGGACAGCACGTCGTAGTCCGCCGGATCGAGGGAGAGCAGGAGGCGATTTGCGGTCTGCATCAGGACATCCGTAATCCGCGAAGACCGCGGACCTCAGTGAGGCGGAAAGTTCCCTTGAGGCGAAGCCACCAGGGCGGCATCGACAACACTAAGTCAGAACGCGACATTATAAGCAAATACTATTTCATAGTATGAATAGATACTTCTACCTTATGTAATATTGAGACAAAAAGGCGGTTTCCCGAGCGTTGGAGCGTGAACTTGAGTTATTACGAGCGGCAAGAGAATTGCCGAGGCTCCGTGATATTCATCAATCGAGTTCTTTCCGCGCTTCCGAAGGCCGACTTGGGGGCCTTGATCCCAGACATGGTCGAGGCGACTTGGGGGCCGGGAGAAGTACTTTACGAGTCGGGCGGCCCGGTGACCGAGGCGCACTTCCCCAGCAGCGCCGGTCTGTCGGTGGTCAAGGTTATGGACGACGGAACCTGCGTCGAATGCGCCACGGTGGGCTCGGAGAGCGCCGTCGGACTGTTGCCGGCCCTCAGCGGCGGGGTGTCCTCCAACCGGACCTTCGTGCAGCTGGCGGGGTCGGGGATTTCGATCCCGGCCGCCGCCCTTCGCGGGCGCGCGCGGCAGAGCCCGGCCCTGGTGGACCTGCTGCTGCGCTTCGCCCAGGTGACGTTGGCCCAGGAAGAACAGTCGGTGGCCTGCAACGCCCTGCATGAGACCGAGCCGCGCCTGGCGCGGTGGATCCTGCAGAGCCAGGACCGACTGAACGCCCGCGTCCTGCCGCTCACCCAGGACTATCTGGCGATCATGCTGGGGGTGCAGCGCACCACGGTGGGCGCCGCCGCCAGCCGGCTGAAGGCCGAGGGCCTGATCCGCTACAGCCGCGGACAGCTGGAGGTGCTCGATCGCCCCGGCCTCGAGCGGCGATCCTGCGAATGCTACGGCGCCGTCCGCGACCTGCAGGCCCGGTTGCTGGCCCCCGAGGAGTCCGACGACAATCCAGGAGCCCTCTGATGCTCACCCCAGACGAGATGAACCTCCGGGCCAAGGCCCTGATCCTGAAGTCGGCGGCGGGCGGCGTGTCCAGCGGGCCCTATCGCGAGCTGGCCCTGGAATGGCGCATGCTGGCGGTGCAGAGCATCTTCCTGGACGGCATGCTGGCCCCCGTACCCGTCGGGCGACGAGACTGAGCCTGGAAGGTGACGGACGCCTGAACCGGTCCCCACGCCAGGCTGTCACGCTCTAGAATTGCTCCTGATCGGCGGGCTTGATCTCCTTGGGCCGGGACGCGCTCCAGGCGCTCTCCCTGTCGCGCTTGGAGACCGGTTCGCGCGGCGTCTCCGACGCCCGGGAATGGCGCAGGGCCATGATCTCGCCGATCACCGAGACCGCCACCTCCCAGGGGGCCTTGCCGCCGATGTCCAGGCCGATGGGGGCGTGGACACGGAGCAGGACGTTCTCCGGCACGCCCGCCGCCCGCAGGGGCGCCAGGCGCTCGGGCAGGCGCTTGCGGGCGCCTAGCAGGCCGACATAGCCGGCGGCCGACGGCAGGGCGGCGGCAAGCGCCGTGCGGTCGGTCTCCAGATTGTGCGTGGCGATGGCGATGGCGGTCCAGGGGTCGGTTCCGATGGTGGCGAGCGCGGCCTCCGGTTCAGAGCGCAGGTAGGCGATCCCGGCGATGGGCGGCCCGGCCTCCGGCCCCTTGGGGCGGACGAGGGTCGTCTCGAACCCGCTCTGGGCGCCCAGCTGGCTGATGGCGAGCGCGGTGGGGTCGGAGCCGAACACCACCAGGCGCGGGGTCGGGTCGTAGCGGCGCAGAATCGCGCCCTCCCAGGGGCTTTGCGTCTCGGGCTCGGCGCAGAGCCGCCTGACCCCGTCGCTGATCCACACGGCGGGCCGCCGCTCGGCCTCGGCGGCCAGCAGCTGCGCCAGCGCAGGGTCGCCTGCCGGAACCCGCTCCAGGAAAATCTCGATGCGCGCGCCGCACAGCAGCTGGATGTCGGGCCAGGGGCTGCCCTCGCCGTAAACCAGGCGCCGGGGCTGGCCGTCCTCAAGGCAGGACGCGGCATGGTCGGCGATATCGCTTTCCACACAGCCGCCTGAAAAATAACCACAGACGATAGCCTCGGCGAAAACCATCTGGGTCCCGACGGGTCGCGGCCCCCCACCCTCCACCGACACCAGGGTGGCGAGCGCAAGCGGTTGATTTTGTTGCGCGGCTTGCCGCAATGCGGGGCGCACATCCTCGGCCATGCCGAACAATGGCCACTCGGGCAGGGGCTCTCTCATCGCGCTCAGCTTAACCCCCGTGAAAGGTTCCAGACACCGCTTCTTTAGGCCTTGCCCCGTAAATGGGGGCTCCTAGCGTTCGCAACCAGCGTTGTTCATGACGTCTCCGCTTTCCAAGCTCGGTCTCGGTTCCGCCCAGTTCGCCCTCGAGCAGGCGAGCCTGCGCGGCCGCCCGCCCCAGGCCGAGGTCCGGGACATCCTGGACGTCGCTGCGCGCACCGGCCTGGCCGTCTTCGACGTCGCCGGCTGGTCGCCCCAGGTGGAGAGCGTGCTGGGGGACATCATGCCCCGGCCCAACCCCTTCAAGATCTCGATCTCCACCGTCCGCGCCGACCGCGGTCCCGACTTCGTGGAGGCCGAGGCCCGGGCCACCCTGCGCCGCCTGGGCGTGGAACAGGCCGACGCCATTCTGGTGCCCTCGGCCACCGACCTGTTCGGGCCCCACGGCCTGGCCTTGTGGGACCGCCTCAAGGCGCTGAAGGATCAGGGCCTGACCAAGAAGATCGGCGTCTCGGTCTTCGCCTCCGACGATCCCCTGGGCGTGGCCCGCCGCTTCCGGCCCGACATCATCCAGGCCCCGGCCTCTCTGCTCGACCAGCGACTGCTGATCGACGGCACGCTCGCGGCCCTGACCGGGATCGGCATCGAGGTGCACCTGCGCTCTATCTTCCTGTCGGGCCTGCTCTTCCTGCCCGCCGACCGGGCTCCCAACCACCTGAAGGAAGCCGCCAGCCGGATTTCCCGCGCCCGCCGGCTGATCGCCGAGGGCCGGTCCGACCCCTTGCAGGCTGCCCTGGGCTTCGCCCTGTCCCGGCCCGAGGCCGCCGCCGTCCTGGTGGGCGTCACCACCGCGGCCGAATTGAACGCGGTGATCGCCGCGGCCTCCAGCCCGCCGCCCGACCTCGACTGGGACGATATGGCGATCGACGACCCGGTCGCCCTCGACCCCCGCGCCTGGAGGGCCGCCTAGGCGTCCTCCACGGCCGGCTCAAAAGGAGCCAGCGCCAAATGATCCTCGCGATCCTGCAAGCCCGGATGACCTCGCCCCGACTGCCCGGCAAGGCCATGGCTCCCCTGCGCGGCGAGCCCATGATCCTGCGCCAGGTGGAGCGAATCCGTCAGGCCCGCTGCCTGTCCAAGCTGATCGTCGCCACCAGCGACGAGCCTGTGGACGATCCCATGGCCGGCTTCCTGGTCGCCCGCGGCCAGACCGTGTTCCGCGGCGCCTCGGAGAACCTGTCGCGCCGCTTCATGCGCTGCGTCGAGGCCGCTGGCCCGGTCAGCCATGTGGTGCGCATCAAGGGCGACTCACCCTTCGTGGACCCGGGCGTCATCGACGAGACCATCCGCCTGGCGCTGACCACCGGCGCGGCCTACGCTTCCAACCGCGTCCAGCGCACCTTCCCCAAGGGGCTGGAGGTCGAGGTGGTCACCGCCGGGGCCCTGACCCACGCCGCCGCCGAGGCTGATGAGGCCACGGCCGCGGCGACGTCACCCCTGGCCCAGATCCGCGGCAGGCCCGAACGCTATCCTCAGGCCCACTGCCTCGCGCGGCGCGACTGGTCGGCCCTCGACTGGCGGGTGAAGACCCCCGCCGACATGGCCTTCGCCAACGGGGTCTACGGCGCCCTGCACGCGGATGACCCTGCGTTCGGCTTGGAGGATGTCCTGGGTGTGTTGCAGGGGCGGCAAGATCTGGCCCGTTGGGCGGCGTAGCCCAGCATCCGCTCATCGCGGCGAAGGCCGGGATGAGCGGAGTGTGGTGGCTATGCCCAGGCCCCGTACGGATCGCTGAACGGCTTGCCCAGGGCCTGCGCCACCGCCGGGTGGGTAATCTGACCCTTGAGCACGTTGAGCCCCTTGGCCAGGTGCCGGTTGGCGGCGAGGGCGTCCAACCCCTTGTCGGCCAGGGCCAGGCCGAAGGGCAGGGTCGCGTGGCCCAGGGCCTCCGACGACGTCCTGGGCGCGGCGCCCGGCATATTGGCCACGCAGTAATGCACCACCCCGTCGATCGTGTAGGTGGGGTGGACGTGGGTCGTGGGCTTGGAGGTTTCGAAACAGCCGCCCTGGTCGATGGAGACATCCACCAGCACCGAGCCGGGCTTCATCCGCGACAGGTGCTCGCGGCGCACCAGGGTCGGGGCCGCGGCGCCGGCGGTCAGCACCGCGCCGATCACCACGTCGGCCTTCAACACCTCCTCCTCCACCGCGTCCAGGGTCGAGTAGCGGGTCAGGATGCGCCCCAGGAACATGTCGTCCAGCACCCGCATCCGGGGGATGGAGCGCTCCACCACCACCACCTCAGCGCCGAGACCGGCGGCCATGCGGGCGGCGTTCATGCCAACGACCCCGCCGCCCAGCACGCAGATCCGCGCCGGGGGCACGCCGGGCACCCCCGACAGCAGCAGGCCCATGCCGCCATTGTGCTTCAGCAGGGTCTCGCCGGCCGAGAACACCGCGATGCGGCCCGCCACCTCCGACATCGGAGCCAGCAGCGGCAGGCCGCCGTTGGCGTCTGTCACCGTCTCATAGGCGATCGCCGCCGCGCCCGAGGCCAGCAGGCCCTCGGTCTGGGCTGGATCGGGCGCCAGGTGCAGATAGGTGAACAGGATGTGCTCAGGCGTCAGCCGCGCCCACTCCCCGGCCTGGGGCTCCTTGACCTTGATGATCAGCTGACTGTCGGCGAACACCGCCTCGGCGTCCGGGACGATGCTGGCTCCCGCCCGCGCATAGGCCTCATCGGAATAGCCGGCGCCCTGGCCGGCCCCGGCCTCCACCAGCACCTCATGGCCATGCACGACATATTCGCGGACGGCGGTGGGGGTCAGCCCCACGCGATACTCGTCCGCCTTGATCTCGCGGGGCACACCTACGCGCATCGAAGTCTCCCTTTGCGAATTTGTTTCGCTTGAGAGAGGAGTTGGGGGCTTAATTTTGTTCCGTCAACCCAGGACGCAGCGCGCCATCCCTTCGCGGCTCACGGTTCTGGCGGCCTTGTCGATGCGGCCGGAGCGGCGTTTCACATAGGGTCCCGGCTTGGCGGCGCGCCATTTCAGCGGGCTGGGCAGGATGGCCGCCAGCCGGGCGGCCTGGGCGGGGGTCAGCCGGTCGGCGCTGACACCGAAGTTCTTCAGGGCCGCGGCCTCCGCGCCATAGACGCCAGGCCCCCACTCCACGCTGTTGAGATAGACCTCCATGATCCGCCGCTTGCCCCACAGCCCCTCGATCAGGACGGTGAAATAGGCCTCCAGGCCCTTGCGGACATAGGAGCGGGCCGGCCACAGGAAGATGTTCTTGGCGGTCTGCTGGCTGATGGTGGACCCGCCCCGCGTCCGCTTGGAGCGTTCGTTGTGGGCCAAGGCCTTCTGCATGGCGCCGAAATCAAAGCCGTGGTGGCTGCAGAACTTGGCGTCCTCCGCCGCGATCACCGAGCGCACAAGGCTCGGCGATATCTCATCCAGAGAGCGCCACTTTCGGTCAAAGCCACGCCCCTGGAACACCCGCTCCACCATCAGATAGGTGATCGGCGGCGGAACGAAACGATAGGCGGCGGTCACCAGCACTGGCCCGATCAGGCCGAAGACCAGCACCAGGCTGACCACCGTGCGGCCGACCCGGCCCCAGACGCTGCGCTTGGATCGGGGGGCCTGGGCGATCTGGATAGGCGGGGCGTCGCCACGGTCGTTCACCGAGCGCGGCTTTTCATTCAGCGAGATGTCGTCCCAGGACCTGGCCAGGTCCTCCCAGCCGCCCGACGCCTGCGGCGTGAGGCGCAGGCCATCGTCCTTGTCGGAACCGGGGTTCGTGTCGCTCAAGTTCAGGGGCCCTTGTCTTGACCTCGAGCCTCTTCCTTTCAGAGAATCTAAAAGGACAAAAGAGGCTCGTCTTATTGTTTGCCGGGTGACGGGCGCCTGAACCGGCATCCACTTCCGACTGTCACGCGACAGCGCGCCAGTGCTAGCGATGGAGAACAATGGGTCAAGCCGCCGCACCGCAGGAGCGCAGATGAACGTCACCGATGCCGTCGCCAGGCGAATCTCCATCCGCGCCTTCAAGCCTGAAACCCCGCCAGCGGCGGTGATCCGCGAGATCCTGGAGCTGGCCGCCCGCGCGCCGTCCGGCGGCAATCTTCAGCCCTGGCGGGTCTACGCCCTGGCCGGCGAGGCGCTCACCGAACTGAAGGCCAAGGTCGCCGCCAACCCCTTCGGTGAGACCCCGGAATACGACGTCTACCCGCCGAGCCTGTGGGACCCCTTCCGCACGCGGCGGTTCCAGAACGGCGAGGATCTCTACGCCGCCATCGGCATCCCCCGCGAGGACAAGCCCGCGCGCCTGCGCCAGCTGGCCCGGAACGGGGAGCTGTTCGGCGCCCCCGTCGGCCTGTTCTTCTGCCTGGACCGCAAGCTGGGCCCGCCCCAGTGGTCGGACCTGGGGATGTACATGCAGACCGTCATGCTGCTGGCGACTGAGCGTGGCCTCGACACCTGCGCCCAGGAATACTGGGCCCGCTATCCCAAGACGGTGGGAGACCTGTTGGGCCTGCCGGAGGACCACATGCTGTTCTCAGGCATGGCGTTGGGCTGGCGCGACGAGGCCGCTCCCATCAACACCCTGCGCTCGGCCCGCGACCCCTTCGAGACCTGGGCGGAGCTGAAGGGGTTCGACTAGGCGACCTCAAACACCCCTGCCCCGCCCTCTTCATCCCCCCAGGCCACGCGCTTGCCGTCCGGGGTCATGGCCAGGGCCGAGATCGGCGGGCCCTTCTCGGCCTTCAGCATGTCGATGGCCTGGTTGGACAGGTCGCAGACCCACACCCGGCCGTCGTCGAGGCCTGCGGCGAGGCGGTTGCCCACCGGGGTGGCGGCCACGCGATTGACCATTGAGCTCTCGTCGAAGCCCACCTCCGCCGCCTGCTTGCCCAGCGGCCCCGCCGAGCCCGTGAACGGCCAGATGACCGCGCCGTTGGCGCCCGAGGTCGCCAGCATCTGGCCCTTGTAGAGGAAGGTCAGGCTCTTCACCTTGGCCGGATAGCCGCCCATCTTGAGGTTCTTCTCGTCGGCCACCCGCCAGCCGTGCAGCTGATTTTCCTGCATGGAGCTCATCAGGAACTTGCCGTCGGGGCTGAAGGCCAGGGCCACATGGCTGCCGGCCCATTTCAGGATCATGGGCTTCTGCTCGGCGATCCGGGCGTACCAGAGCCAGGCGCCGTTATAGGTGGCCGTGGCGATACGCCGCCCCTTGGGGTCGAAGGCCACGTCGGCCACCGACTTCTCGTGCACGAACACCCGCGAAAAAGCCGCGTCGGCGGAGTCGCGGACGTGCAGCTCCTTGCCGGCGGCGAAGGCGATCAGTTTGGATTCGGCCGATGCGGCGACCGACTCGATCCAGCGCCCGGGGATCCTGGCGATCTCGGTGACGTCCGCGCCCCGCGACCAGGCCACGACCCCGTCGTCGCCGCCGGTCAGCACGCCCTCGCCGCTGGGGTGCAGGCAGGCCGAAAGCGCCACGCCCTTGTGGGCGGCGGCGGTCGCCCCGTCCTCGAACCGGACCGTGCCGTCGCCGAGGGCGAAAGCCGCCTTGCCGTGGCGGTCGAAGAGGGCGGCGGTGACATAGGCGTCATAGGAGGTGTTCATGCGCGCCTCTTAGCCGCCTAACACGGGTCTTGGCGAGACATCGGGCGCCTGGAAATTTCGCCCGGCGCGAGAGCATGTCAGGCAGCGCTTTGACTTGGCTGCGGGCGGACAGCGGTTCGGGCTTTACAATCCCGATTTGATTGGCGAAGGGTGTCCGGACTGTGGATGGGCGCGACGTCATACGCGCCCCTAGGGAAGGAATTGCATATGGGTGCGAAGCTGGGCGGCGGAGGCGGCGGCAAGTTCGACCTCGGCCAAAACAGCGACATCAACGTCACGCCCTTCGTGGACGTGATGCTGGTGCTCCTCATCATCTTCATGGTGTCGATCCCCGCCGCGACGGTGTCGATCAAGCTCGACCTGCCGCCGGCGATCCCGCCGCCCCCGGGCACAAAGGTGGAAGAGCCGACCCTGATCAACATCCAGGTGGCCGGCCTCTACATCGGCGACCAGCCCACCACCCTCGACACCTTGCCGGCCGACCTCGCCCGCATCCTGAACAAGCCCAACCCCACCGAGGAGCGCGTCTATATCCGCGCCGACCGCACGGTGCGCTACGGCGAGTTCATGTCGGTGATGAACGCTCTGCAGGGCAACGGCTACTTCCAGGTCGCCCTGATCAACGAAGACATCTAATCCTCGTCTCCAAGACAAGGAAAAGCCCGCCCAGGGAAACCCGGGCGGGCTTTTTCGTTTCAGATCCTCCCCCAGCGCGTCGGCGCGATGCGGGGGAGGCGTCTCGGACCGAAGGTCCGGGGCGGAGAGGGATCGACGTAGTCGACCCTTACCGCCCACAACAAGGGTCCAAGCTCCTCTCAGTCAGCTTCGCTGACAGCTCCCCCAGGAGGGGACCATCTGGAGCTCTTAAGCCGCGCAGGCCTCGAAGCCGGCCCTCAGGGCGGCCTCGTCCAGATTGCGGCCGATGAAGACCATCCGGCTGAAGCGGTCCTCCTCAGGTTTCCAGTCGCGCTGGAAGTCGCCCTCCAGAATCATGTGCACCGCCTGGAACACCAGTCGGCGCTCATCCCCGGCCACGTCCAGGATCCCCTTGGCCCGCAGGATGTCGGGGCCCTGGTCGGCCAGAAGCTGGTTCAGCCAGTTGGTGACCCTCTGGCCGTGGATCGGCTTGCGGAGGGTGAGCGAGACGCCACGGATACCGGCCGCGGCCGCATGGTCCTCGTGCGCATGTGCGTGGCCGTGATCGTGGTGAGAATGGTCGTGATCGTGATGATCATGATCGCAGTCCTCATCATGCACATGGCCTTCCTCGCCGTGCGCGGGGTTCAGGAACTCGGGGCTGATGTCGGTGATGCGGGCCAGGTCGAAGCCGCCACGGCCCAGGATGGCGTCCAGCGGCACATTGGAGCGCTGCGCCCGATGAATGGGGGCCAGGGGATTGATCCGGCGGATCGCGGCCTCCACGGCCTTCAGTTCGGCGTCCGTCACCAGGTCGGTCTTGTTCAGTACGATCTGGTCGGCGAAGGCGATCTGCTCGACCGCTTCCCGGGAATCGGCCAGGCGCAGGGGCAGGTGCTTGGCGTCCACCACGGTGGTGACGCTGTCGAGCTGCGTCTTGGCCTTCACGTCGTCGTCGACGAAGAAGGTCTGGGCCACGGGGCCGGGATCGGCCAGGCCGGTGGTCTCCACGATGATGGCGTCGAAACCGCCCTTGCGCTTCATGAGCCCTGAGAGCACCCGGATCAGGTCGCCGCGCACCGTGCAGCAGACGCAGCCGTTGTTCATCTCGAACACTTCCTCGTCGGCGCCGACGATCAGTTCGTTATCGATGCCCACCTCGCCGAACTCGTTGACGATCACGGCGTAGCGCTTGCCATGGTCCTCCGTGAGGATGCGGTTGAGCAGGGTGGTCTTGCCGGCGCCGAGATAGCCGGTGAGGACGGTGACGGGGGTCTTGGCGTTCATGGGGCTCATCTAGTCATTGTCGGCGCGGGATGGAACAGGCGCCGCGCACGGGATCGCTTGACCTCGGACAAGTGTTATAGAATAACACCGCTCCACTCCCTTGCCCCAGCACTCTATATATAGGCGACCGTGACCACCGCCGAACCCCCCGCCGACGAGCCGATGGACGCCTTCCGGGGCGACCGGGTCTATCTGGGCGCCGATCACGCGCGCAATGAGCGCCGGACCTGGATCGTGGCGACGATCTGCCTGGCCACCCTGGCGGCGCAGGTGACCGGCGGGCTGATGTTTAACTCCATGGCCCTGGTGGCCAACGGCCTGCACATGGGCGCCCACCTGGCCGCCCTGCTGGTGGCCGCCGGCGCCTATGCCGTGGCCCGCACCTATTCCACCGACCCGCGTTTCTCCTTCGGCACCGGCAAGGTGGGCTACCTGGCCGGCTTCGCCAACGCCGCGGTCCTGGGGGTCACCGCCCTGCTGATCACCATCGAGAGCGTGGAGCGCCTGCTCGCGCCTGCGGAGGTGGAATATGACGGCGCCCTGGTCCTGGCCGCCGCCGCCCTGGCGGTGAACCTGGTCTGCGTCTGGCTGCTGAAGCCGGCCCAGAGCCACGCCCATGATCGGGACGGGGATCTGAACCTGTCGGCCGCCCACCTGCATCTGGCGGGGGACGCGGTGATCTCCGGGCTGGCCATCGCCGGCCTGGCCGCCGGCCGCTACCTGGGCTGGAGCTGGACCGATCCGGTGGCCGCCCTGGTGGGTGCGGCCCTGCTGGCCCACTTCGCCTGGCGGCTGCTCAGCCGCACGGGCGCCGTGCTGCTGGACATCAATCCCAGCCCCGAGCTCACCGCGCAGATCCGCGCCCGCCTGGAGGGCGAGGGGGAGCGAATTCTGGACCTGCATCTGTGGCGCCTGGGCCCCGGCCATCACGCCGCAATCGTCGTCCTCGCCGCGGCCGCTCCGCAGGCGCCGCAGGCCTATCGCGCCCGCCTGGCGGGCCTCGCGGGGCTCAGTCACGTAACTGTGGAAGTCCGCGACCACCTGACTCCTTGACCAAGGTGGCCGGATCGGCGTTTTCAAGACGTGATGAATCAAGGGCTTGGGCAGCTACGGGCTTGGGGCCGGTCGGGCGTGGACGGCGTATCCGACCGCGGCCTGTCTCTGCTTGTCGCCAGCCTTCGAGCCCTGACCTGGATCGAGGACCGCACGGCGGAGTGGCCCCAGGCTAGACGCGACTTCCTCTTCGACACCCGGATGTTCTGGTCCGCCCGCTGGCGACCGGCCTCGGCCCTGGCGGTCCTGGGCGGCCTGGCCATCATGGGCGGGACCTATGTGGCCATCGGCACGCCTGAAAAGGCTCCGCCCCCCACCATCCTGGCCGCCGGAACCGGCGCGCCTCGGCCTCACGTCCCTCCGCGCCCCAAACCCGGCCCGCCGCCCGAGGCGCTGCAGAAGCGCCTGGACGAACTGGCGGCCAGCTATCGCGAGACTGTCGGCATCGCCGTGGCCGACACCAACGAGGGCTGGATGGCCCAGGTGGCCGGCGACGACGCCTTCCCGCAGCAGAGCGTCTCCAAGCTCTGGGTGGCCATGACCACCATGGACGCCCTGGACCAGGGCAAGCTCAGCCTGGACCAGGCGGTGGTCCTCGGGCCGCACGACCGCAGCGTCTTCTTCCAGCCCATCTCTCACAAGATCGGCGCCACCGGCTACGCCACCACCCTGCGCGACCTGGTGCGCCGGGCCCTGATCGAGAGCGACAACGCCGCTAACGACAAGCTGCTGGCCGAGGTGGGCGGCGTCGACGCCGTGGCCGACATGCTGGCCCGCAAGAACCTCACCGGCATCCGCATGGGCGCCGACGAGAAGAACCTGCAGGCCAAGATCGCCGGCCTGACCTGGAGCCCGGAGATGGGCATCGGCGGCAATTTCAAGGACGCCCGGGCCCGGCTGCCCGACGCCGTGCGGGACGCCGCCATGCACGCCTATCTCGAAAACCCCCTGGACGGCGCGACCCCGGCCGGCGTGGCCACCGCCCTGGTGGCCCTGAAGCGCGGCGAGCTTTTGTCGCAGGAATCCACCGACACCTTCCTCGCCACCATGTCGGAGGCCCGCACCGGCCCCCGGCGCCTGAAGGGCGGCCTGCCCTCGGGCTGGTCCATCGCCCACAAGACCGGCACCGGCCAGGACTGGCGCGGCGGCTCCATCGGCATCAACGACGTCGCCGTGCTCACCGCCCCCGATGGTCGGTCCTACGCCGTGGTGGTCCTGATGAAGCGCACCACCAAGCCGGTCCCCGCCCGCCTGGCCTTCATGCAGCAGGTCTCCAGGGCCGTGGTGGCCAACTGGGAGAGCGAACGCGACGTCGCCGGCAAGACGCTCGCCAGCCTGCGTCCGGGAGAGTCTTCCGGAGGTCACTGAATCGACAGCGGCTTGCGTTGACTTGGCGGGGGTCGTCTGTATAAGTCCGCGCCTTCGCACGCAGGACCTTCCCGCGGGCGTCATCCTTTTTTGCTAAAGTCTCAAGGCGCGAACGATGTACGCGGTGATCAAAACCGGCGGTAAGCAGTACCGGGTTCAGGCGGGCGACCTTCTCGTCGTCGAAAAGCTTGAAGGTGAGCCGGGCGCCAATGTGGCCTTCGGCGACGTCCTGATGCTGGGCGATGGCGAAACCATCACCCTGGGCGCTCCGATCGTGGAAGGCGCCACCGTCAGCGCCACCCTGATCGAGACCCGCAAGGGCCTGAAGGTCAAGATCTTCAAGAAGCGCCGCCGTCAGGGCTATCGCCGCACCCGTGGCCATCGCCAGCACGAGAGCGTCCTGCGCGTCACCTCGGTGGCCGGCGCCGGCAAGACCGTGAACTGGGACGGCGTGGTGGACATGACCACCAAGGCGGTGCTCAACGCGCGCGCCCGGAACCTGAAGCTGGAGGAAGCCGCGACCGCCAAGGCCGCGCTCGCCGCCGAAAAGGCCGCCGCGCCCGCCGCCGCCGCCAAGAAGGCTGCTGCTCCCAAGGTCGTCGCTGCGCCCAAGGCTGAAGCCGCCGAGAAGAAGCCCGCCGCGCCGAAGAAGGCCGCCGCCAAGAAGCCCGACGCCGAATAAGCGTCGGATCAAGACAAGTTTAGGAGACCACAATGGCTCACAAAAAATCTGGCGGTTCATCCCGCAACGGCCGCGACTCGGCCGGTCGTCGTCTCGGCGTGAAGAAGTTCGGTGGCGAAGCCGTCGTCGGCGGCAACATCATCATTCGTCAGCGCGGCACGAAGTTCTTCGCCGGCGTGAATGTCGGCATGGGCCGTGACCATACCCTCTTCGCCACCGCCGACGGCGCTGTGCAGTTCGTCACCAAGCGCGACGATCGCACCTATGTGAACGTGGTGGCTGCCGAGACCAACGCCAGCTAGGCGGAACCCTTCTTCTCCGGTTCCGCCCCGACGATCAGTCAGGCGGACCGGATAGAATCCCGAAAAGCGGGAGTCCGGAACGCCGGGCTCCCGCTTTTTCTGTTTCAGGGGTCCCACCAGAGGGCCCGGGAGGTTCAAGATGTGCTCCATCCAGATCGAACCCGTCATCGAGACGCAGCGGCTGCGGCTGCGCCGTCCGCGGACGACCGACGCGCCCCGCGTGGCCAAGCTGCTCAACGACCGCGACCTGGCCCGCATGACCCCCTCCGTCCCCCACCCCTATGGGCTGGAGGACGCCCAGGCTTATCTCGCCCAGGTGGACGACGCCGATCCCGAGGATCGGGCCATGTTCGTCATCGACCATCCCGAGCAGGGGCCGATCGGAGTGGTGGGTTTCGACAGCGAGAACGGCCGCGCCGAAATGGGCTGCTGGATCGGCCGCCCCTTCTGGAACCTGGGGTTCGCCACCGAGGCCGCCAAGGGGGCCCTGGTCTGGGCCCACACGGACTGGAAGCGGCGCTACGTCCTGGCGCGCCACTTCTCCGATAACCCGGCCTCGGCCTCGGTGCTCTGCAAGAGCGGCTTCCTCTACACCGGGGAGGTCCGGCTCTCGCCCTCGGCCGCCCGCGGCGAGGCCGTCCCCTCGCGGATGATGGTCTGGCTGGCGTGAGTTTGCGGCGCTCGCGTGCTATGGCGGGCGCCGAACTCTCCTGGATCCTGCATTTGACCACCTCCGTCACCTTCAAAGCGCCCTTGGACGCCCTGCTCGCAGGGCGCGCCTTGGCGTGGCGGGTTGGCGCCGTCCTGGTGGGAAGCTGGCTCCTGGCCGCGTCCTCCTGGGCGGAGGCGCCCATGTATCCCGTGCCCATGACCCTGCAGACCTACGCTCTCCTGGTGATCGCGGGCCTGTCGGGCCTGCGGCTGGCCCTCGAGATCGTCTTCATCTGGCTGGCCCAGGCGGCCATGGGCCTGCCGGTCCTGGCCGGCGGGGCGAGCGGCGTCGAGGCCCTGGTGGGGCCCACCGGCGGCTACCTCCTGGGCTTCCTGGTCGCCGCCGGCCTGGTAGGCTGGTTTTCGGCGCGGACCGGCCGGGACTGGCTGCCGCTGACAGCCAGTTTCCTCGCCGCCCATGCCGTCATCCTGCTGCTGGGCTTCGCCTGGCTTGCCTCCGGACTGGGGGCCAAGGCCGCCTTCGCCGGCGGCGTCGCGCCCTTTCTTCCCGGCGCGCTTCTGAAAACCCTATTGGCCGCCGCGACCGTGAAGCTCGTGGGCGACCGGATCCTGACCCGATGAAATTCCTCGACCAGTGCAAGGTCTATATCCGCTCCGGCAACGGGGGCGGCGGCGCCGTCTCCTTCCGGCGCGAGAAGTATATCGAATACGGCGGCCCCGACGGCGGCGACGGCGGCCGGGGCGGCGACGTCTGGATCGAGGCCATGGACGGCCTCAACACCCTGATCGACTTCCGATACAGCCAGCATTTCAAGGCCGAGACCGGCACCCACGGCATGGGCCGCAACCGCCACGGCGCGGCCGGCGAGGACATCGTCATGAAGGTCCCCGTCGGCACCCAGGTGCTGGAGGAGGACAAGGAAACCCTGATCGTCGACATGGACACCCCCGGCCAGCGGTTCCTGCTGGCCAAGGGCGGCAATGGCGGCTGGGGCAACGACCGCTTCAAGAGCTCTATCAACCAGGCCCCCTATCACGCCAACCCCGGCCAGGAGGGCGAGGAGCGCTGGATCTGGCTGCGGCTGAAGCTGATCGCCGATGTCGGCCTGGCCGGCCTGCCCAACGCCGGGAAGTCCACCTTCCTGGCCGCCGCCAGCGCCGCCAAGCCCAAGATCGCCGACTATCCCTTCACCACCATCCACCCCAATCTCGGCATCGTGGACCTCTCCCCCAGTGAGCGCTTCGTCCTGGCCGACATTCCGGGCCTGATCGAGGGCGCGTCGGACGGGGCGGGCCTCGGGACCCGCTTCCTGGGACATGTGGAGCGCACCGCGGTGCTGATCCACCTGATCGACTCTACCCAGACCGACGTCGTGGAGGCCTGGAAAACGGTGCGGCACGAACTCGAGGCCTATGGCGAGGAGTTGGGGGACAAGACCGAGATCATCGCGCTCAACAAGATCGACGCCCTGGACGAGAGCACGGTGGAGATGCAGCGCGAGGCGCTGGAGGAAGCCGCCGGCGTGCCGGTCCGCCTGGTCTCCGCCGTCGCCGGGACCGGGGTGAAGGAGATCCTGCGTGAGGCCTACGCCCTGGTGCGCGACCGCAAGGCCGCGGCGGCGGTGGGTAAGGGCGGCGAGGACGAAGTGGGCTGGAAACCGTGAGCGGGATCGAGCGCGCCCGCCGGGTCGTCGTCAAGGTCGGCTCGGCCCTGCTGGTGGGGGAGGACGGAACCGCCGACACCCTCTGGCTGGCCGCCTTCGCCGCCGACGTCGCACGCCTCCGGGCTCGCGGCCAGCAGGTGCTGGTGGTCTCCTCCGGCGCCGTGGCCCTAGGTCGCCGCCGGCTGATGCTGGCGAAGCGCTCCCTGACCCTGCCCGAGAAACAGGCCGCCGCCGCCGCCGGCCAGTCGGCCCTGATGCGGGCCTGGGAAGAGGCCCTGGAGCCCCACGACATCCACGCCGCCCAGGTGCTGCTGACCCGCGACGACACCGAGGTCCGGCACCGCTGGCTGAACGCGCGCGCCACTGTCGAGACCCTGCTGGACCTGGGCGTGGTCCCCGTGGTCAACGAGAACGACACCGTGGTCACCGAGGAAATCCGCTACGGTGACAATGATCGCCTGGCCGCCCGGGTCGCCCAGATGATCGGCGCCGACGTGCTGATCCTGCTCTCGGACATCGACGGCCTCTACACCGCCGATCCCCGTAGCAATCCTGACGCCAAGCACCTGGCCCGCATCACCCACCTGACGCCGGAGATCGAGGCCATGGCCGGGGGCGCCAACGCCAGCGCCGGGGTCGGCACCGGCGGCATGGCCACCAAGATCGCCGCAGCCCGTATGGCCCAGTCGGCCGGCTGCGCCACCGTCATCACCCTGGGTCGCCGCCCCTCGCCCCTGGCGGCTCTGGAAGCCGGCGAACCCGCCACCGTCATCGAGCCCGCCCTGAGCGCCAAGGCCGCCTACAAGGCCTGGATCGCCGGAACGCTCGCGCCCGCCGGAACCCTCGTGGTGGACAATGGCGCCGCCCGCGCCCTGTCCACCGGCAAGAGCCTGCTGGCGGCCGGCATAAGGGCGGTCGAGGGTCGATTCGAGAAGGGTGACGCCGTCGTCGTGCGCGACGAGGCGGGCCGCGAGATCGGCCGGGGCCTGACCCGCTACGACAGCGCCGACGCCGTCGCCATCCGGGGCCTCAAGTCCGACGCCATCGAGGGAGTCCTGGGTTACACCTCAGGTCCGGTGATCCATGCCGACGACCTGGCCCTGGGCCACGCCCCGGCCGAGGCCGCCGCCGGCTAGACCGCCTGCGCCTGGACTCCCGGGCGGGTTTCGCCGATCGCCAGGGCGTCGCCGATGGTCTCGTACAGCACGCCCACCTCGATCGGCTTGGCGACATAGGCGGTCATGCCGGCAGCCATGTACTCGGCGATCTGATGGCTCATGGCGTTGGCCGACAGCGCGATGATCGGGATCGGCGGCATGCCCTGCGCGGCCTCTGCCTGGCGGATGGCGAGCGCCGCAGCCACCCCGCCCATCTCGGGCATCTGGATGTCCATCAGGATCACGTCGAAGTCGGCCGTGGCCCAGGTCGAGACCGCCTGCAGCCCATCGCCGACCACCGTCAGCTGGACGTCCAGCGGCGCCAGCAGGGCCGCCAACACCTTCTGGTTGGTGGGGTTGTCCTCGGCCGCCAGGATGCGCAGGGGGCGGTCCTGGGGCAGGGTGATCTCGCCAGGGGTCACGCTGGCCGTGGCGCGGGGGGTCTCGCTGACCCGGGGCAGGGGCAGGCTGACCCGGAACTCCGACCCCTTGCCCGGTGAGCTCGTCACCTCGATCGCGCCGCCCATCAGCTCCACCAGCTCACGGCTGATGGCCAGGCCCAGGCCCGTACCCCCGAACCGGCGTTCGTTGCTGTCGTCGACCTGGGTGAACTTGGAAAACAGTTTCGGCAGGGCCTCGGCCGACATGCCGATGCCGCTGTCGCGGACGATGAAGTCCAGGCCCTTGGGCGTGGTGGTCACCTCCAGGGACACGGCCCCGACATCGGTGAACTTCACGCCGTTGGAGAGCAGGTTGGAGAGAATCTGGCGGATGCGGTCGGCGTCCCCCAGCCAGACACCGGTGGCGTCCAGGTCGACCGTGACTTCCAGGTCCAGGCGCTTGGCGGCGGCCGCCCCGGTGAAGGTGGACACCGTGCGGGTGGCCAGGGTCTCGATGTCGAACTCGACGGGCGCCAGGTCCAGCTTGCCCGCCTCGATCTTCGAGATATCCAGCACGTCGTTCAGCACCTGCAGCAGGCCGGCGCCGGAATCGCGGATGATGTGCAGCCGCTCCCGCTGATCGGGGGCCAGGGCCTCGCGCTCCATCACCTGGACCATGCCCAGCACGCCGTTCAGGGGCGTGCGGATCTCGTGGCTCATATTGGCCAGGAACTGGGACTTCATCTTGTTGGCGCTCTCGGCCGCCTCCTTGGCGACCTGGCTGCGCACCAGCACGTCCTCCATCTCCCGGCGTTCCAGGGCGTTGCGGCGGAAGACCCCCAGCGCCTGGGCCAGCCGGCCGATCTCGTCCTCACGGAACTCGAAGGGAATCTCGCTGTCCAGGTCCCCGGCCGCCACGTCCCCCATGGCCTGGGTGATCCTGGCCATCGGGCGCACCACCCGGCCGATGATGAAGGTCGCCGACAGCAGGCCGAAGGCGCAGGCGATCACCATCAGGCCGATCGAGAGCTGCACCTGGCGTTCGGCCGCCTCCACCTGATGGGCGGCGTGCTCGGCGGTGAGGTCGAAGCTCACCGCCACGATGTCCATCAGGCTCTGCAGACTCTCCATCATGTCGCGGTTGAGCGCCACCTCGTCGACCGGCGCCCCCGTGGACAGGGCGGTGAGCGCTGCGGCCCGCGTGGCCCGGAACTCCACGAAATAGCGACGTTCAGCCTTGGCGATGGCGGCCTTCAGGCGCGGCGGGTTGAAGGCCAGGCCGGCCTGGCTGCTCATCATCCGATGCGGCGCGTCCACCGCGCCGGTGACCTTGGCCAGGGCCTCGCGCTCGGCGGCGGTCGGCGGCCGGCCCCGGCCCACCGCCTCGCCCAGCAGCATGGTGTCCAGCCCAGCGGCGTCGCGCTCCAGCCAGGCCACCTGCTTGATGGTCATCATCCGGGCGATGAAGGGGTCGGCCTGGATGGCCTCGTTGGAGAGCTGTCCCGAGAGCTCGCCCAGGGTGTCCACCAGGTTGGCGCCGGCGGTCAGCCAGGTCTGCCGCAGGGCGTCGGACCGGTTCGGGTCGGGGGCGGCCATCGCGCGGTCGGTCACCTGCCGAAGGCGCAGGAAGGTCGCGCGTCGCGCGTCGATCTCCTCCACCAGCCGGCGCAGGGCCGGGCCGTCGGACACCACCCTGTCCAGCCGCGCCCGCTGCAGGCGGGCCAGGGCGGACTTGATCGCGGCGTCGGTGCCGGCCCGGTTGGCGTTGAGGCCTCGCAGGGCCTCCGCCGGCGGGACGCCGGGCTTGGTGAGGGCGATGGCGACCGCGCCGCGCTCCAGCCTCAGGCCCTGCATGGCGTGGAACAGGTCGCGCGAGATCTCGGCGGCCAGCAGCACGCGCTGGGCGGCCTGCTGGCGATGATAGGCGTGCAGGGCCATCACCGCACAGGTGATCACCAGGGAGGCCACCATCACCCCGGCGATGATCTGCAGCAGCGCGCCGAGACTGAGGATCTTCTTCATGACGCCGGCTCCCACCCCTCGCCCCTCAAGGTAGGATCCAGACTGGTAACGACGGCTTAATCGGCGGGACATTCTGTCGCGGTGCGGGGGTGAATTGCCGCCCCCGGCAAAGGTGCTTACTAAGGCTCATCTTGAGCATATGGCGGTCGACGTGGACGATGCAGCGGGCGGAGGCAGGGTTGAGGCGGCGAACGGCCGGCTGACGGCGCTCGCCTCCGGCATGGCCATCCCCTATGGCGGCGACCGGGTGGCCTATGTCTCGCCAGCCCTCGCCCAGGCCTTCCAGGCCGGTGACCGGCTGGTGGTGGTGCAGGACAGCGGCGACCTGCTGCACGTTCCGGCCGCCGTCCAGGCCCTCGCCGACAGGGCCGTGGGCAGGGCCCATGACGCCTTCCAGAAGATGGGCGCGGTCAGCGACGCCGCCATCACCGCCTTCTTCGACGCCTTCGCGGGCAGGCTCGCCGACGACGGGGTCTGGACCGCCATCGGCGCCGCCAACGCCGCCGATGTCACCCGGGCCCAGGATCGGGGCCGTTCCACCACCCGCCTGAGCGTCAGCCCGGCGATGCGCGCCGACATGATCGCCGGGCTGCGGGCCTGGCGCGACGCCCCCGCCGCCCGGGGCAAGGTGCTTGAGACCGTCACCCACGAGGGCTGGAGCGTCGATCAGGTCATGGCGCCGCTCGGCGTCACCGGCTTCGTCTTCGAGGGCCGCCCCAATGTGTTCGCCGACGCTACCGGCGTGCTGCGCACCGGCAACACCGTAGTCTTCCGCATCGGCTCCGACGCCCTGGGCACCGCGCGCGCCATCGTCGAGCACGCCCTGGATCCCGCCTTGGCGCAGGCCGGCCTCCCCCCGGGCGCCGCGGCCCTGGTCGATAGCGCCGAGCATGCCGCCGGCTGGGCCATGTTCTCCGACCAGCGCCTGGCCCTGGCCGTCGCCCGAGGCTCCGGCCCCGCCGTGGCCCAGCTGGGCGCCATCGCCCGCCAGGCCGGGACCCCGGTCAGCCTGCACGGCACGGGGGGCGCCTGGATGGTGGCCGATGTCGCCGCAGACGCCAACCGCTTCGAGGCCGCCGCCTACCACTCCCTGGACCGCAAGGTCTGCAACACCCTGAATGTCTGCTGCATCGTGCGCGAGCGGGCCGAGGAGCTGGTCCCCGTCTTCCTGCGCGCCCTGCAGGCCGCCGGCGAGCGTCGCAAGGGCGCCAAGCTGCACGTGGTGGAGGGCTGCGAACGCTACATCCCCGCCGGCTGGCGCGACGCCCGGGTCACCGTCGCCCGCGCCGGGGGCGAGCGCGAGGAGCCCCTGGTGGAACGGCTGGCCGAGGGCGACCTTGGCCGGGAGTGGGAGTGGGAGGAGACCCCTGAGGTCTCCCTGATGATTGTCGAGGACGCCGCCCAGGCTGTCGCCCTCTTCAACCGCTACAGCCCCCGCTTCGCCGCCAGCCTGATCTCGCAGGACGCCCAGGCCCACGACCGCTTCTACGGGGCCATCGACGCTCCCTTCACCGGTGACGGCTTCACCCGCTGGGTGGACGGCCAGTACGCCCTGAACCGCCCCGAACTCGGCCTCTCCAACTGGGAGCATGGCCGCCTGTTCGCCCGCGGCGGGGTCCTGGCGGGAGACGGGGTCTTCACCGTCCGCGCCCGGGTCCGCCAGACCGACCTCAACCTCGACCGCAATCCCGATACGGCGAAGCGGTTTTGATCCAGAGTGAAGCCCATGTGGTTCGCCGGACCCGCCCGGCGCGTCCCTGAGGCCGGCCGGCCCGCGACCCTGCGCCTGGGCTTCACGCTCACGCGGGGCATGCGGGTCGGGCTCTATGGCGGCTCGTTCAATCCGGTCCACGCCGGCCATGCCCATGTGGCCGAGACCGCGCGCAAGCGGCTGAAGCTGGATCGCGTCATCTGGCTGGTCTCGCCGCAGAACCCGCTGAAATCCAGCCGCGAGACCGCCAGCCTCGCCGAGCGGATGGCCGGGGTGCGCAAGGTGGCTCGCGGCCGGGCGATGATCGTCTCCGACGCCGAGACCGCCATCGGCTCCACCTACACCATCGACACCCTTCGGGTTCTGAAGGCCCGCTATCCGGGAGTGAAATTCGTCTGGATCATGGGCGCCGACAGCCTGGCCAGCTTCCACCGCTGGCGTGGTTGGACGCAGATCATGGGCGGCGCACCGGTCGCCGTAGTCTCGCGGCCGTGGATCTCCCTGAGAAGCCGCTTCTCGCCCGCCGCGCAACGGTTCAGCCATGCGCGCCGCCCTGCCAGCCAGGGGCCCATCCTGGCGGGGACCCAGCCGCCTCGCTGGGTGTTCCTCACCGGCCCCCTCAACTTCCTCTCGTCCACCGCCATGCGGGCGCGGATGGGCGGCTCAAGATCGTGATCGCACACGCACTGCCCCTTTCCGCGCAATCATGATATGAGGCCTTTTAGCGAGGCAAAAAAGGAGCTACCCCGCTGAGCCCTGACCCTGCGCCGAGTGCGCACGAAACCGCGGTTTCCACCGAGGTTTCCACCGATCCCCAGAGTCGCATCAGCGCTTTGGAAGACCTGATCCTGGCGCGTCTCGACGACGACAAAGCCCAGGATGTCGTGTTCATCGACCT
This sequence comes from Phenylobacterium sp., assembly GCF_030693625.1. GTDB lineage: Bacteria > Pseudomonadota > Alphaproteobacteria > Caulobacterales > Caulobacteraceae > Phenylobacterium > Phenylobacterium ferrooxidans. The sequence continues at coordinate 6,693 of NZ_JAUYAF010000020.1, read as the reverse complement.
GAAGGGTAAGAGCGCGGTGGCCGACGGCCTGATCGTCGCCTCTGGCCGTTCGCACCGCCATGTCGGCGCCATGGCCGATCACCTGCTGCGCGCCCTCAAGGACGAAGGCTACGGCAAGGTGCGCGTCGAGGGCATGCCCCACTGTGACTGGGTGCTGATCGACACTGGCGACGTGATCATCCACCTGTTCCGTCCCGAGGTCCGCTCCTTCTACAACATCGAAAAGATCTGGTCGGTGGACTCGGCCCACATCGCCTTCACTTGAAGCTGACGATCCTGGCGGTCGGGCGTCTGGCCCGTTCCCCCGAGGTCGAGCTGGTGAAGCTCTATGTGGACCGCGCCACCGCGGCCGGCCGCGCCCTGGGGCTTGGCCCGGTCGAGGTGGTCGAGGTCGAAGCCAAGAAACCCGGCAAGGCCGCCGAGGCTGATGTCCTTCGCCCGCACCTGACCGACGCCCACGTCATCGCCTGCGATGAGCGGGGCAGCGCGCGCGCGTCCCGTGACTTCGCCGCCGAGATCGCCCGGCTGCGGGACCAGGGGGTGCGCCGCCTGGTCTTCATGATCGGCGGCGCCGACGGCCTCGACCCGGCCCTGGTGGCCGCCGCCAACGGCAAGCTGGCCTTCGGGCCGCAGACATGGCCCCATGCCCTGGCTCGCGCCATGCTGGCCGAACAGGTCTATCGGGCGGTCACCATCCTGGCCGGCGGCCCCTATCACAGAGACTGACGCGCCCTTGCAGAGCCTCCGCCCCGCCTTCGTGATCGGCGCCCTCGCCAGCCTGGCGGCGGGCGTGGTGGCCGTGGCGGCGGTCAGCGAGCGCGATAAACTGCAGAGCCTCAATGTCCGCGAGACCGTGCTCACCGCCGAGCAGGGTCGCAACCTCAACCGCCTGGCGCGCCTGCTGACCGTGCTGGAGCAGTTCCGCCGCGATCCGCCACCCGCCCTGCTGGTCAGCCCCGACGACGCCGTCTCGGCGGTTCGCGCCGCCATCCTGGTCAAGGCGATCACGCCCGAGCTGCAGCGCCGCGCCCGGCTCTACGCCGCCGAGGCGGGAGAGATCGCCCGCCAGCGCCGCCTGGCCGCCGTGGCCAGCGAGGCCCTGTTCACCGCCGACAGCCAGCTGGCCGAGGCCCGGCTGATCCAGCCTCCAGGTCTCCGCGACCAAGCCCCCCTGCAGGAGGACGACGGCGAGGTCACCGCGCCCAAGGCCCTGATGGCGCCGGCCGATGGCCCCGTCACCCGGCGCTTCGGACAGGCGGTCCCGGGCGGCGGCAAAGCCAACGGCCTGACCATCCAGACCGCCTCTGGGGCGAAAGTCGCGGCGCCCGACGCCGGACTTGTCCAATATGTGGGCCCGGTGAAGGGCTGGGGTGTGATCTTGATCTTAAGATTGGCCGGTGGATACCATCTGGTGTTGGCTGGCCTGGACCGGGTGAACGTCGATGTCGGACAATCCGTCGCGGCGGGATCGCCTGTCGGATGGATGGCCGATGGGCGACAATCGCCTCCGGAACTCTATCTGGAGGTCCGGGAACGCGGCGCGCCGGTCAATCCGGGGCGCTGGATGACGGGCGGAAGCGGCTTGAGACCGACCGCTGGCTAAGTGAAGACTATGGAGCCCTGTGGGGTTCTGATGGGGACGTGAAGCGGTTAAGCGGCTCAATTCCGCCGCAAGGGAGCCCTAGGGCCTAGTCTATGCGCAAGTATCTGTTGATCGGTGTTTCGGCCTTCGTCCTCGGGGCGGGCTCCATGGCCTATGTCAGCCAGCAGGCGCTGGCCTCGTCCCAGCCGCGGGCCAAGACCTACAAGATGCTCGAGCTGTTCGGCGACGTGCTGGACACCGTCGAGCGTCAGTACGTCACCGAGGTCGACGACAAGAAACTGATCGAGGCGGCCATCGACGGCATGCTGACCTCGCTCGATCCCCACTCCGGCTATCTGAACCCCGAGAGCTTCGACGACATGCGCGATCAGACGCGCGGGGAGTATGGCGGCCTGGGCATAGAGGTCACCAGCGAGGACGGCGTGGTCAAGGTGATCTCGCCCATGGACGGCACGCCCGCCTTCAGGGCAGGGGTCAAGGCTGGCGACTTCATCACCGCCGTCAACGGCGGGAGCGTGCTTGGCCTGTCGGTCAATGACGCGGTCAAGCAGATGCGCGGCAAGCCCGGCGAGCCGGTCACCCTGACCATCGCCCGCGAGAAGACCGATCCCTTTGACGTCAAGCTGATCCGCGAGGTGATCAAGCCCAAGTCCGCCACCGCCAAGCTCGAGGGCGACTACGGCTATCTACGGGTCTCGGCCTTCAACGAAAAGACCACCGACGAGGCCGAGGCGGCCATCGTCGACCTGAGGGCCAAGAACCCCAAGATGAAGGGGCTGATCCTCGACCTGCGCAACAATCCCGGCGGCCTGCTCGACCAGGCGGTCGGCATCTCCGACCTGTTCCTGGATGGCGGCGAGATCGTCTCCCAGCGGGGCCGCGATCCCCGCGACGTCGAGCGCTACAACGCCCGCGCCGGCGACGTCACCGGCGGCCTGCCGGTGGTGGTGCTGATCAATTCCGGCTCGGCCTCGGCGGCGGAAATCGTCGCCGGCGCCCTGCAGGACCGCAAGCGCGCGGAACTGGTGGGCCTCACCAGCTTCGGCAAGGGCTCGGTCCAGACCGTCATCCCGCTGCGGGGCGGCGTGGACGGCGCGCTGAAGCTCACCACCGCGCGTTACTACACCCCGGCGGGGCGTTCCATCCAGAAGACCGGCATCCAGCCGGACCTGGAAGTGGCCGAGACCCGTGATGAGGCCCAGTCCATCGCCAACCGCGCCTTCCAGTTCAGCGAGGCATCCTTCCGCAACGCCCTGAACGCCGAGGAGGGCAAGACCCGCATCGGCGCTCATGAGCCGGCCGAGGCTCCGCCGGCCGACTTCAACACCACCACTGGCGACTTCCAGCTGGCCCGGGCCAAGGACGTCCTGCGCTACGGTTCGGTGGCCGCGACGCCCAAGCTGCCCAAGCCCACCGCCAAGATGGCCGAGGTGGTCTCCAAGCTGCCCAAGCTCGAACCCAAGCCGGTCGCCAAGTAATCGCCCAGGCGGCGCTGCGGCGCCGCCTGCGGCCCTTCGCCATGCTGCGGCGCGGCGAAAAGTAGCCCTTCATTAACCATGATCCCTCAGGCTCCGGACTGAAGCCTCGCGTGGTCATGCCTATGTTTTCCAAGAAAAAGCTCGTCGCGGTCGCCGCCGCCCCAGCGCCGGGGCTCAACGCCCAGGCGCTGTTGGCCAAGGCCATCGCCAACCCCTATGTGGGCGCCGGCGGCGCGGCCTTCCTGTTCATGTCCGCGGCCCTGATCCTGGTCACCCTGATGGGCGACCCCAAGGCGGGAACCCCGGTGGTGCGCATCAGCTTGGCCAAGGTGGCGGCCATGGCCGCGCCCCCGGGCTGGCGGGAGGCCCTGACCGCCGACAACCCCGGCGGGACCACTCTATCAACAGACATTTTCCGGCTCTCGGAGAACCCGCTTGGACCCGGCGCCGCCTTCGGCCAGGCGGTGATCACCGTTCCCGGCGCCCAGGCCTTCCACGCCGCCGACCCCCTGCCGCCGGCCCCCATCGCGGGCCTCACCGCCCAGGGCTCCGGCGGCCTGCTGCCCATCATCGGCCCGGGGGGCAAGACGCCCGCCCAGGCCTATGCCCGGCCCTTCGCCAGCAATGGCCGGCCCAAGGTCGCCCTGGTGATCGGCGGCCTCGGCCTGAACGCGACGGCCACCCGTCAGGCCATCGAAAACCTGCCCCCCGAGATCACCCTGTCCTTCGTGCCCTATTCCGACGGCCTGCAGGGCTGGATCGACCTGGCGCGCCAGAACGGCCACGAGGTGCTGCTGGAGGCCCCCATGGAGCCGGTGGACTATCCCGACAACGATCCTGGCCCCTACACCCTGATGGCCCAGGCCCAGGGCCAGGAGACGGTCAAGAAGCTGGAATGGCTGCTCAGCCGCGCCACCGGCTATTTCGGGGTGACCAACTATCTCGGCTCGCGCTTCGTCGGCTCCGACAGCGCCATGACCGCCTTCACCGGCGCCCTGCGCGGCCGCGGCCTGGCCTTCATCGACGACGGTTCGGCGGCGCGGCGCGGCGGCGGCCTGCCGCGGGCCTCGGCCGACCGCATCGTCGACGACCAGCTCTCCGTGGAGGCCATCGATCAGCAGCTGCTGTCCCTCGAAGCCGGCGCCCTGCAGCATGGCCAGGCTCTGGGATCGGGTTTCGCATACCCTGTGACGCTGACTCAGGTGGCGCAGTGGGCACAATCAGTGGAGTCTAGGGGTTACCAACTTGCGCCCGCTTCGGCGCTGACCACTCGCAGATAAGACCTCGCGCCCATGGACGACCTCGCCGCCTATCGCCCCAACGTGGGGGTGGTGCTTTTTCACCCCGACGGCCGCGTCTGGCTGGGGCGCCGGGTCAACACGCCCGAGCCCTACAACTGGCAATTTCCGCAAGGCGGCGTCGACGCCGGCGAGGATCTCTATGTCGCCGCCCGGCGCGAGCTGGCCGAGGAAACCGGGGTCGTCTCCACCACCCTGCTGGGCCGCACCGACGGCTGGATGGCCTATGATTTTCCCCCCGGCCACAGCGGCAGCAAGATCGCCAAGGGCTGGAAGGGGCAGCGCCAGGTCTGGTTCGCCCTGAGGTTCGACGGCGAGGAGACCGAGATCGACCTCGGGGGCCAGGGACATCCGGAGTTTGACGCCTGGCGTTGGGGCCGGCTCGCCGAGGCGCCGGGCCTGGTGGTGCCCTTCAAGAAGGCCACCTATGAAGCGGTGATCACCGCCTTCCACGATTTCGCGGGCCTGCCGGGTCGCGCCGCCTGATGGCCGCACCCATCGTCATGGTCCACGGCGCCTTCTGTGGCGGCTGGGCCTTCGAGGCCTTCCGCGGGCCCTTCGAGGCCGCCGGCCATACCGTCCTGACGCCGGACCTGCGCGGCCATGGCGACGACGACCGCCCGGGCGCCGTCGCCGGCGTCTCGATGACCGACTACGCCAGGGACATCGCCGAGCTGTGCGCCGGCCTGCCCGAGCCCCCGATCCTCATCGGTCACTCGCTCGGAGGCCTGGTGGCCCAGCTCGCGGCCAAGCGGACGCCGCCCAAGGCCCTGATCCTGCTGGCTCCCTCGCCCCCCTGGGGCGTCGCCGGGTCTTCCATGGAAGAGGCGGTCACCGCCTTTGGCTTGATGATGGGAGCGGCCTTCACCCACAGCATCAGCCCCGACCGCACCCTGATGCGCACCTACAGCCTCGACCGCATGCCGTCGGCCGCGCGCGAGGCCACGGTGCAGCGCCTGCGCCCCGAGAGCGGCCGGGCGCTGTGGGAGGCCTTGAACTGGTGGCTCGATCCCTTCATGACCACCAGCGTCGGAACCGGCGGCATCGGGATCCCCTGCCTGGTGATGGTGGGGCAGCGCGACGTGGTCCACCCGCCGATGACCGGCCGCCAGACCGCCCAGCGCCTGGACGCCGACTACGTCGAGATGGCCGGCATGAGCCACTGGCTGCTGGGGGAGACCGGATGGCAGGACGTGGCCACCCAGGCCTGGGACTGGCTGGAACAGGTCGACGGCCGGGCCACTTCAGGGGCCGCGTGAAGTGGTTCTCAACCCCCTGGGGATCAAGCTCTACCCTATTGTTTTAATTAAGTTATGTCTGCGGTGAGCTGAAGAGTTTCAGCCCCAGGATACCCGCCACGATCAGGCCGACGCAGACCAGGCGCGCCACCGTCGCCGGCTCCTTGAACAGCACGATCCCGAGGATCACCGTCCCCACCGCGCCGATGCCGGTCCAGACCGCGTAGGCGGTCCCCAGCGGCAAGGACTTCATGGCGATCCCCAGCAGGGCCATGGACACCAGCAGGCTCGCCCCGGTGAACACCGTGGGCCAGAGCCGCGTGAAGCCGTCGGTGTATTTCAAGCCGACGGCCCAGCCGATTTCACAGAGACCGGCGACGAACAGGATGAGCCAGGCCATGGCTGTCCTCCCAAGACCGGGCCGTCCCGGAAAGAGAAAGGCGCTGGAGTCGTCTCCAGCGCCTGAACTCATATAGGTGCGGGAGGCTGAAAGCCTAGAACTTGCGTTCCGAGTAGAGCACTTCGCCCATGTCCCACTTGCCGTTGACCGAGGAGCCGTCCGGCTTTTTCAGCTGCAGGAACACCAGGCCGATCGACTCGCGGTCGGTGAAGTATTCCCAGGAGTTGGTGATGCGCTTGTAGTCGGTGGCCGGCACGAAGTCGTTGCGCTGCTGGAGCAGTTCGGGCTGGTGCAGCAGCGAGAAGATGTTGAGGCCCACGATGATCGGCTTCTCGCCGTTCAGCGTGTAGTTGAGGGCGATCCGGCAGACGTCCTTGTTGGAGCCCGGCGAAAAGACCGTCAGGGTGTAGGGCTTGGCCTGCAGGGTCTGGGTATAGGTCCCCTCCCGCCGGTTGAACTTGAAGCCCAGGCTCTTGGTGGCCAGCTTGGAGATGTCGCCGCCACGCACCAGGGGCACGCAGATGCGGTTGATCACGTCGATGATCTGGCCGATCTCACCGGTGGTGGGGACGGCGTAGACCTTCTCGGGTTCCGGGGCGGGCGCGGTGGCCGGAGCCGCCGGCGCCATCGGAGCGGCGGCGTTCGGGTCGGCCGCGGGCGGCGTGGCGGGCGCCAT
>NZ_JAUYAF010000016.1 GCF_030693625.1 Phenylobacterium sp. | reverse complement strand
TCCGAAAGGCCGCCGCCAGAACCCTCGAGCAGCTCTGGTCAGCCATCGCTCAAATCATCGACGCCTTCACACCAAGGGAATGCGCGAACTACTTCGCCGCCGCTGGATACGATGCAGACTGATCGAAAAATGCTCTAGAGCCGATCCTCAGGCGCGGCGACCGCCGGCGCCTCGCGCGGCGTGATGAACCTGGCCAGGCGCGGGCGCAGCCACATCTCGAAGTCGTCCACCAGTTCGTAAACCACCGGCACCAGCACCAGGGACAGCAGGGTCGAGGTGATCAGGCCGCCGATCACCGCCACGGCCATGGGCTGACGGAACTCCGCGCCCTTCTCCAGGGCGAAGGCGGTGGGCAGCATGCCGGCCGCCATGGCCATGGTGGTCATGACGATGGGCCGGGCCCGCTCGCGGCAGGCCTCGAGGATGGCGTCGCGCTGGGGCATGCCCTCGCGCTCCCGCTCGATGGCGTACTCCACCAGCAGGATGGAGTTCTTCGCCGCCAGGCCCATCAGCATCAGGAAGCCAATCAGCGAGGGGATCGAGAGCGAGAGGTTGAAGATCAACAGACCGAGGAAGGCGCCGGCGAAGGACAGCGGCAGGGCCGTGAGGATCACCGCCGGCTTGAAGAAGCTGCGGAACAGCAGCACCAGCACGCCGTAGATCATCGCCACCCCGGCGAAGAGGGCCAGGCCGAAGGAGCCGAACAGCTCTTGCTGCGCCTCCAGCTGCCCGGTCTCGGCCGGGGTCACGCCCGCGGGCAGGTTCTTCATGATCGGCAGGGCCTGGACACGCTTGTAGGCGTCCCCCAGCTCCGCCCCGTTCAGCTCGGCCTGGATGGTCAGCTGGCGCTTGCGGTTCAGGCGGTCAATCTTGGCGGGACCGGCCTGGAAGCTGACATCGGCCACGGCGTCCAGGGTCGTGGTGCCGCCGGAGACGGTGGGCACACGCAGGGCCTTGATCCGCTCCAGGTCGGCCCGCGCATCGGCGGGCATGCGGATGCGGATGGGGATGCGGCGTTCGCCGGCGGTCAGCTTGGCGACATTGGCGTCGATGTCGCCGACCGTGGCCACGCGGGCCACCTGGGCGATGGTGTCCACCGAAACGCCGAGGCGCGCGGCCTCGTCACCCCGCGGGCGCACGATCAGCTCGGGCCCGACGGGCGGCGCCGAGGCGTGCGGGTCGGCGATGATGTCGATGGTCCGCATCTGCTTTTCAAGCTCCGCGGACGCCGCCGTCAGAGCGGCCGGATCGTTGGAGGCGAGGATCGCCTGCAGGCCCGCCGATCCCTGGAAGTCCATGAAGGTGATGCGGGCGTCGGGCACCTCGCGCAGGGCCTGGCGGGTCTGGGCCTTCAGCTCGTCGCCGCTGATGCTCCGCTGCTCATCCAGCAGGACGGTGACGGTGCCGTTGCGCAGGTCGCTGCCGCCGCCTGATCCGCCGAAGCCGGGGCCCCCGCCGCTGGCGGTGGAGCCCACCTGGGCGAACACGGCGCGGACGCCGGGGCGGCCTTCGAACACCCGGCTGACGCGCAGGGCGACGTCCTCCATGGCCTCGACCGTGGCGCCGGGCGGACCCTGCAGGTCGACATAGATGTAGTCGGGGTCGCCCGCCGGCTGGAAGCCCTGCGGCAGCATGGGAACCAGGAACAGCGAGCCCACGAACACCACGCCCCCCAGGATGCAGGCGACGATTCGGTGATCGAGGGACCACTCCAGGGCGTTGCGGTAGAAGCCCTCGAAGGGCTTGCGCTCCACCGGGTGGCTGGTGGGCTTCAGCAGGTAGGCCGCCATCAGCGGCGTCAGCAGGCGCGCGACCACCAGGGAAAACAGCACCGCCACGCAGACCGTGAGCCCGAACTCCCGGAAGAACTGGCCCGCCATGCCCTTCATGAAGCTGACCGGCATGAACACCACGACGATGGCCATGGTGGTGGCCACCACCGCGAGGCCGATGGCGTCGGCGCCCTGCAGGGCGGCCTGGAAGGGCCGCATGCCCTGGGCCACGCGCTTCTCGATGTTCTCGATCTCGACGATGGCGTCGTCGACGAGAATCCCCACCACCAGGGTCAGGGCCAGCAGGGTGACGACGTTCAGGGAGAACCCGAACAGGTTCATGAAGAAGAAGGTGGGGATCAGCGAGACCGGCATGGCGAAGGCGGTGATCATGGTCGAGCGCCAGTCGCGCAGGAACACGAACACCACGATGGCCGCCAGCAGCATGCCCTCCAGCAGCACGTGCTGCGTGGCGCGGAAGCTGGCGCGAGTCTCGTCCACCGACGAGAAGATGCGGGTGAAGGTCACCCCCTCGTGAGTCTGCTCCAGCTTGGCGATCGCCTTGATGACGGCGTCATCGACGCCGACGTCGCTGGAGTCCCGGGTCTTCATCACCTGGAAGCCCACCACCGGCGCGCCGTTCAGCCGCGCAAAGCCGCGCACCTCGCTGGAGCCGTCGCCGATCTGGGCCACGTCGGTGAGCCTCACATAGCGCCCGCCGCCGGTCGGGATGGTCATGGCGCGCAGGGCGTCGAGGGTGTTGACCGCGCCGAGCACCCGCAGGGTCTGCTCGCGACCGCCCACAGCGACCCGGCCGCCGGGGGCGTCGATGTCGAAGGCGCGCAGGGCGTTGTTGATCTGCGGCGCGGTCAGGCCCCGGGCCGCCATGCGGTCGGGGTCGATGAGGATGTTGATCTCCCGGTTCACGCCGCCGACGCGAGAGATCTGGGAGACCCCCTTCTCGGTCTGCAGCTCGCGGGCGATGGTGTCGTCGATGAACCAGGACAGCTCAGCGTCCGACATGGCCGGGGCGGCCACGGCGTAGGTCAGGATCGGCTGGCTATCCAACTCCACCCGCGTGACCGTGGGCTCGTCGATCTCGCGCGGCAGGACCGCGCGGGTCTGGTCCATGCGCGAGCGGACCTCGTCGGTCTTCTTCTGCAGGTCCTCGCCAAGCTCGAACTCCACATTGGTGGTGGAGACCCCCAGGGTCACCGTGGAATAGATGTTCTTGACGTTGGAGATGCCGGCGATGGCGTCCTCCACCGGCCTGGTGATCTGGGTCTCGATCTCGCCCGGTGCCGCGCCCGACTGGGTCACGGTGATGTTGACCATCGGGAACTGGACGTTGGGGAACTGCTTCACCGGCAGACCGCCGTAGGAAATCATCCCCGCCAGGATCAGGGCGATGAACAGCACCACCACCGGCACGGGGTTGCGGATCGCCCAGGACGAGATCTGGAAGTTGCCTCCGTCGTCGTGAACTTGCGGCGACGGGGTCATTTCTTGGCGCTCGCGGGCTTGGGCGTGGGCACGGGACCTTCGGTCGGTCGGACCATGTCACCGTCCAGCAGGAAGGCGGCGGCGTTCAGCACCACGCGGGAGCCGGCCGGCGGCCCCTTGACCAGGGAGACCAGGCCCGAGCCTCGCGCCCCGGTCTGCACCGTGACGCGCTTCACGCGGTTGTCCGCGCCCACCACCATCACGCTGGCGCCGTCGGCGTCGTAGCGCACGGCGGTCTCCGGCACAGCCAGGCTCTGGCCCACGGCGTCGGCGAACAAAGCCCGACCGTAGCCGCCCGACCGGATGTCAGAGCGAACCGGCAGGCGGATGCGCACCGTGCCGAGCTTGGACTGGGCGTTCACCTGCGGCGAGACGAGACGCACCACACCCTCGGCGCTGGTCCCGGTGGAGAGCACGACGCTGGCGCGCTGTCCGGGACGCACGCGGGACAGATCTTCTTCGGAAAGTTCGGCCAGCAACTCGATCTCGCCGCCCTGGGCGATCCGGAACCACGGGGTCGCGCCCCCGGCCGAGAGTTCGCCCGGACGGACGTTCCGCTCCAGCACCAGGCCGGAGACCGGGGCGGTGACCGCGAGCTTGCCGGCGCGGGTGCGGGCGTCCTTGTAGGCGGCGGCCTGGGCGTTGGCGGTGGCGCGGGTGGCGCGAGCCTGGAAGCGCCGCTGGTCGAGCTGCTCCTGCGAGAGCACGCCCTGGCCGTCGAGACCCTTCACGCGCGCGGCCTGGGCCTCGGCCTGCTCGGCCTGGATGGCGCTCTGGGCGGCCAGCGCGCCCTGCTGTTCCACCTGGGACGCGATCAGGGCGCCGTCGAGTTGAACCAGGGTCTGGCCGGCGCGGACGTACTGCCCCGCGTCCACCAAAACCCGGGCCACCCGGTAACCGGTGATCTCGGGCAGGACGGCGGCTTCCTCGCGCGGCGTCAGGACGCCCGAGGCGGTAAGGGAGCCGATGATCTGGCGCGGCTCGACCTTCACCACGCGGACGGCGCGCGCCCGTTGGGTGTCGCTTTCCTTGACCGCGGGCTTCTTGCCGCAACCGGCAAGGGCGAAGGTCGCGACCAGGGCTAGGGTGAGGGCGGTGGCGGATCTCGTCACGTCTAGCGTGCCTCTTGCTGGGCGAGCACGGGGGTGGCGGGCCAGCCGCCTCCGAGCGCCTTGTAGGTCTGGACGGCGCGGCGCAGGGCTTGAACCTGCGCGCTGGTCAGCGCCGATCGGGTGCTGCGCCAGGACTGTTCAGCCCCAAGCGCGGCGGTCAGGTCGTCAATGCCGGCCGCGTAGCGGACGCGGCTGGCCTCATAGGCCCGCGCGGCTCGGACCTCACCGTCGGCCAGCAGGCCGACGCGGCGGCGATCGGCGTCCAGGCGGGTGAGCGCGCTGTCGGCTTCGCCATAGGCGGTCTGCACCGCCTTCTCATAGGCGATGACCGCCTGCTCGGTCCGGGCGTCCTGGGCCTTCAGCTCCTGCAGCAGCCGGGGGATGGACAGGATGGGCTGGGTGACCCCGGCCCCGATCGACCAGTTGCGGGTGCTGGACTCAAAGCCCGGCTGTTCGCTGCGCGAAAGGCCGATGCCAGGGGTCAGGGTGAAGGTGGGGAAGAAGGCGAGCTTGGCGTAGGTCAGCCGGCCGGCGGCCGAGCGCACGGCGGCCTCGGCCTGGCGCACATCGGGACGCCGGGCCAGCAGCTGGCCGGGGACGGCGGCCGGAACGGGCGGGATCTGGCCGACGCTGGCGGGGGTCGGAATGCTGGCCAGGGGATCGACGCCGCGGCCGACCAGCACCAGCAGGGTGCGCCGCGTGGCCTTCAACTCGGCTTCAAGACTGGCGGCGGCGCCCTCGGCCTGGGCCAGGTCGCCGGCCACGCGGTCGGCTTCGGAGGAAGAGCCCAGGCCCCGTTCGGCCCGGACATTGGCGACCTGCTGCAGGCCCCGCTGGATACGGGCCGTCTCGCGCGCATCCTCCAGCTGGATGGCCTGGCCGCGGGCCAGGAAATAGGTGTCGGCGATATTGGCCGCGAGGCTGGCCCGCGCGCCCTCGTAGCTCGCCTGGGCCTGGTTGGTGTCGCCGCGCGCCGCCTTGGCCACCGCGAAGATCCGGCCGAACAGATCGACCTCCCAGCTCACATTGAAGGTGGCGCTGGAAGCGGTGCTTTCGCCCTCGCTGGAGAAGCCCGGAATGTTGACCGCCGTGCCTGCGGTCTGGGTGGTGTTCGTCTCTCGGGTCGTGGCCGACGCATTGCCCTGGGGCAGGAAGCCCAGCAGGCCGCTGGACGCGGTGGCGCGGGCTTCCCGCAGGCGGGCCGCGGCCGTCCGCGCATCCGGCGCCCGGGCCATGGCGTCCTCGATCAAGGTGGTCAGCACCGGGTCGTTGAACTGGACCCACCACTGGTCCAGCGCCGCGGCGTCGAGCGCCGACGACCCGGCCTGCGGCGCCTCGAAAGCGGTCGGCAGGGCGATATCGGCCTTGCGTGCGGACGCGCACGCGGCGAGCGTCAGACAGGCCAGTCCGGCTACGAATGTGGCGGGGCGCATGATCTCTGTCGTTGTCAGACCGCGAATCGCCGCCGAGTGTATCGGCTTTGGGGAGGCGCGACGCGGTTAGCTGAAGCTCCCTTGATCATAGCAACCGGTCGCCAAAATTGCAGTGGCGTTACAAACAGCCGCCCTCATGGTGAATGGGACGCATCTGCCACACTTATTTTCGAATAATCGTTTAAGGTCGAACGACCTCGTCGCCCAAGCGGTTTTGGGCGCGTCGCTCTAGCGTCTGCGCACCGCCCTCGCTAGGGTCCCGGGCAAATTGGTCCTTGCCCGAGTGCATTCATGAAACAATTCCTCCTGGCCGGCGCGTCCGCGTGGGCTGTTATGGCCCTTGGCCTTCCCGCCACGGCCGGCGTCAGCGCCGCGAAGCTCGCCGACCACATCCAGATCATGGCTTCCGACGATTTCGAGGGTCGGGGTCCCGCAACCGCCGGCGAGGTCAAGACCGTCAAGTACCTGACCGAGCAGTTCCAGGCCGTGGGCCTGCAGCCCGGCGGGGATCTCCAGAAGGACGGCAAGCGGGCCTGGACCCAGGACGTGCCGCTGGCCCAGTTCGACAACAAGGATCCCATTAGGGTCAGCGTCACGGTCGGCGGTCAGGTCCAGACCTGGACCCAGGGCGACCAGGTCGCCATCCGCGCGCCGCAGACCGGCGTCGCCCAGGTCTCGGTCAAGGACGCTCCGGTCGTCTTCGTCGGCTACGGTGTCAAGGCGCCCGAGCGCAATTGGGACGACTTCAAGGGCTATGACCTGAAGGGCAAGATCGCCCTCGTCCTGGTCAACGATCCCGACTTCGAGACCGGCGAGGGCGACTTCGGCGGCAAGGCCATGACCTATTACGGCCGTTGGACCTATAAGTACGAGGAGGCCGCGCGCCAGGGCGCCGTGGGCTTCATCGTCATCCACGAGACCGGGCCGGCCTCCTATGGCTGGAACACGGTCAAGAACTCCAACACCAACACCGTTTTCGACATCATCCGCCAGGATCCGACCAAGGATCACGCCCCCATCGAGGCCTGGATCCAGCGCGACCCCACCGTCGCCCTCTTCAAGTCGGCCGGCCTTGATTTCGAGGCCCTGAAGAAGCTGGCCCAGACCCGTGACTTCAAGCCGGTCGCCCTGACCGGCGTAACCTTCTCCACCGACATCTCGGTGGACGCTAAGAAGATCGTCTCCAAGAACGTCGTGGGCCTGCTGGCCGGGACCAAGCATCCCGAGGACAAGGTGGTCTACACCGCCCACTGGGATCACCTCGGGGTCGGCCTGGCCGACGCCAAGGGCGACCGGATCTACAACGGCGCCCTGGACAACGCTTCGGGGACGGCGATGCTGATCGAGATCGGCCGCGCCGCCGCGGCCCAGCCGCGGACCGAGCGCTCCATGCTGTTCCTGGCGGTCACCGCGGAGGAAAAGGGTCTGCTGGGATCGGAGTACTACGCCGCCAATCCGCTCTATCCCCTGGGCACGACGGTGGCCAACATCAATATGGACGGCGCCTCGATCTACGGTCCGTCCAAGGACTTTGGCACTTCGGGGGATGCGCCCCTGACCCTGCAGGACGATCTGATCGAGGTCGCCAAGGGCTACAACATGACCTACAGCCCGGACCCGCGTCCGGGCGCGGGCAGCTTCTTCCGCTCCGACCACTTCTCCTTCGCCAAGCGCGGTGTGCCGGCCATCTCCTTTGGCGGCGGGCAGGATCTGGTGACCGGCGGCAAGGCCCGTGGCGAGGCGCTGCAAAAGGCCTACACGACCGAACGGTACCATCAGCCCGCGGACGAATACTCCCCTGACTGGGATCTTTCCGGCGCGGCCCGCAACGCCGACATGCTGCTGGTGCTGGGCACCCAGATCGCCAATTCCCGCAAGTGGCCGGAATGGAAGGCCGGGTCTGAGTTCAAGGCCGAGCGGGACAAGACCGTCGCGGCGCGCAAGTAGGGGACAGGGCGCATGGCGCAGGCGGGCTACATCCGGGCCGGCATCGGGGGTTTCACCTTCGAGCCCTGGCGCGGGGTCTTCTATCCCGCGGGCCTCAAGCAGGCCGATGAGCTCGCCTATGCCAGCCGCCACCTGACTTCCATCGAGATCAACTCCACCTACTATTCGTCCCAGAAACCCGAGACCTTCGCCAAGTGGAAGGCCGCGACGCCCGAGGGCTTCGTCTTTTCCCTGAAGGCCTCGCGGTTCTGCACCAACCGCAAGATCCTGGCCCAGGCAGGCGAGTCCATCGCCAAGTTCCTGGGTCAGGGGATCGTCGAGCTGGGCGATCGGCTGGGGCCGATCCTCTGGCAGTTCATGCCCACCAAGACGTTCGATGCCGCCGATTTCGAGGCCTTCCTCGACCTGCTGCCGAAGACCTATGAGGGCCTGAAGCTTCGGCACGTGGTGGAGGTCCGCAATTCCAGCTTCGTGGACCTGGCCTTCGTGAAGATGTGCCGCCACCGCAACGTGGCCATCTGCGTCTCAGAGAACGACCGCTATCCGAGGTGGGCTCAACTGATCGCTGCAACACACTCGGCGAAGGTCTCTGCTGGTGTTCGATAGAGCAAGGTCTTTCTGGGCCGTTCGTTGAGCTGGCGGGCGATGGCGCTGAGCTGGGCTTGGCTGTGCACAGACAGGTCGGTCC
>NZ_JAUYAF010000014.1 GCF_030693625.1 Phenylobacterium sp. | reverse complement strand
TCCCGCGCGGCACCGAGCGCCTGCGCTTCACCCCGTCGCCCGCCCACACCGACGCCATGATGGACGACCTGGCCCAAGCCCTCGAAAGGCTCTGGGCCCACTGCAACATCAAGCGCGTCGGCGGATACGCCGCCTGACGGCCGTCAATTGACCCTTGCGCCAGGCAAGGCGGCGGCCTAGCCCAGAGGCATGCGATCTACCCCGTCAGCCACCGTCGAGCCGCGCTCCAGGAGCGGTGCGCTGACCGGGTACGTCGGGGCGGCCCTGCTGTCGGGCCTGGCGGTGTCGTTGCGATGGGCCCTGACGCCGATCTTCCACGATCAACCCTCCTTCCTGCTGTTCATGCCCGCGGTGATTCTCAGCGCGGCGTTCTGGGGGCCCGGCCCTGCCCTGCTGGCCACCAGCCTGACCTTTGTCGGGGGGGTCGCCCTTAACGACATCGCCGTACTCTCGCATCCGGCCGACCAGGTGAACGCCCTGCTCTTCATGGTGATGGGACCGGCCATCGCCTATGGAGGTTGGCGCCTTCGCCGGCAGACCGATCGCACGGCTGACGCGCTGGTGCATCTGGGCGAGCGCGAGGCCCATCTCAGATCGATCCTGGATACGGTGCCCGACGCCATGGTGGTGATCGATGAGCACGGGTTGATGCAGTCCTTCAGCGCCACCGCCGAGCGGCTGTTCGGCTGGCGCGCCGAAGAGGTCATCGGACGCAATGTCAGCATGCTGATGCCGCAGCCCTACCGTGACGCCCATGACAGCTACCTCGTACGCTACCTGACCACCGGCGAGCGGCGCATTATAGGTATCGGCCGCGTGGTGGTGGGAGAGCGCAAGGACGGCTCCACCTTCCCGATGGAGCTGGCGGTCGGCGAGATGCAATCGAGTTCGGAGCGGTTCTTCACCGGCTTCGTCCGCGACCTCTCCGAAAGTCAGGCCACCGAACGGCGCCTGCAGGACCTGCAGGCCGAACTGGTCCATGTCTCCCGCCTGACGGCGCTTGGGGAAATGGCGTCGGCCCTGGCGCACGAGCTCAACCAGCCCCTGTCGGCCATCGCCAACTATGTGAAGGGCTCAGTCCGCATTCTCGATCAGGAACAGCCAGATCCGGCCAAGGTTCGCAACGCCCTCATCCAGGCAGGCGACCAGGCCCTTCGCGCTGGGGAGATCATCCGCAGGCTCCGCGACTTTGTCTCCAAGGGCGAGTCCGAGCGCCGGGTCGAACCCTTGACCAAGCTCATCGAGGAAGCCGGCGCTTTGGCCATGATCGGAGCCAAGGAATCCGGTGTGAGGGTCAGTTTCGATATTTCGCCGGCGGCGCCCTATGTGCTCGCCGACAAGGTTCAGGTGCAGCAGGTGCTTTTGAACCTGATGCGCAACGCCATCGAGGCGATGCAGGATAGCCCTCGGCGGGCCCTCACCATCAGTTCCGCCTTGGCTGAGGACAACAGCGTCATCGTCAAGGTGATCGACACCGGCCCGGGCATCGCCCCTGAAGTGGCCAGTCGCCTGTTCCAGCCCTTCGTCACCAGCAAGAGCACGGGCATGGGGGTTGGGCTTTCCATTTCGCGTACGATCATCGAAGCTCACGGCGGTCGCATCTGGGCCGAATCCGCGCCGGGCGGCGGGACAGTGTTTTCATTCACCTTGAAGACGGTCCCGGAGGAGGAGCTGAACGTTGACGACTGACGAACTCGTGCATGTGATCGACGACGACGAGGCCATGCGCGACTCCCTGTCCTTCCTCCTGGACAGCGCCGGTTTCGAGACGCGCACCTATGACTCCGCCATGGTGTTCCTGGAGGGCGTTGGCCGCCTTTCCGGCGGGTGCATCGTCACCGATGTGCGTATGCCGGGGATGAACGGCCTGGAGATGTGCCGCCACCTCAAGGCGCTTCATATCGACCTGCCGATCATCATGATCACCGGCCATGGCGACGTGGCCCTGGCGGTGGAGGCGATGAAGGCCGGAGTCGCCGACTTCCTGGAAAAACCCTTCGATGACGAGGCCCTGCTGCGCGCCATCCGCTCGGTCCTGGCCCAGGCCCGTCCAGGTGCGCCCCCGCAGAACTCGGGTCCCTTCCAGGCCTTCCTGGCCAGCCTGTCGCCCCGCGAAACTGAGGTCTTGCGCGGCGTGGTCGATGGCAAGGCCAACAAGGTGATCGCCTTCGAGCTTGGCATCAGCCCCCGGACCGTCGAGGTCTATCGCGCCAACGTCATGACCAAGACCGGCGCTTCCAGCCTCTCTCAGCTCATTCGCATGGCCTTGACGGCCGGCTTCGCCTGATCGCCGCGATTGCGCTGTATCAAAGCCGGGCGTCGGGCTCGGGCCTAGGGTCTCCAGATTCCCTGGAGGCTGAGCTTGTCTACACTCCCACCCGCCATCCGCACGGTCGTCCTGGTTGATGACGACAGCGCTCTGCGTCTGGCCCTGACCTTCATGCTGGAACTGGACGGCTTCGCCGTCACGGCCCTCGAGAGCGGTGAGGCGCTCCTGCAGGCCGCCCTCCCGCCCCCCCCGGTCTGCCTGGTCCTTGACCAGAACCTCACCGGCCTTACCGGCCTGGAGGCCCTCGCTGTCCTCCGCGCCAGGATGGAGCACCTGCCAGCCGTGCTGATCACCAGCCACCCCCGGACCAGCACCCGAGAGACCGCTGCGGCCCTGGGCGCGGTCATCGTCGAGAAGCCTCTGATGGGCGAGTCTCTCAGCGCCGCCATCAACGCCGCCCTATCGTAAGGGCGAGGCGCCTCACAGCGCCTTGGAGTGGCGTCCCGCCTCGGCCGTGAAATAGGTGTCGAACACGGCGCAGACCGATCGCACCACCAGTCTGCCCAGCTCCGAGACCGTCAGCCGCGCCTCTAGGATTTCCACCAGACCATCGTCGGCGAACCGCTTGAGGGCCGAAAGCTCCTGCGCCAGATCACCCAAGGTCCGGCCATGCCGAGCGCACACCGCCGCGAGATCAACCGACAGATCGCACATCAGCCGCTCGATGATCTCGGCGCGGAACCGGTCATCGTCTGTGAGGGCGACACCCCGAGCGATAGGCAGGTCGCCCGCGACCACCGCGTTGCGCCAGGGAAGCTCCTGGGCGACGTTTTGCACCAGGCCCTGGGGCAGGCTGCCGATCGAGGAGGCCCCCAGGCCGAGCAGGGTCTGGGCGCTGTCGGTGGTGTAGCCCTGGAAATTGCGCCGCAGCCGGCCTTCCCGTTGGGCGGCCGCGAGAGTGTCGTCGGGCAGGGCGAAGTGATCCAGGCCGATGCGGACATAGCCCTCCGACACCAGGCGCTCGGCGGCGGCCTCGCTCTGGTCGAGGCGCTCGGCCGCGCCGGGCAGGGCCGACTCGTCGATCAGCTGCTGGTGGGCCTTCATCCATGGCACGTGGGCGTAGCCGAACAGGGCGAGGCGCTCGGGTCTCAGAGCCACGATCTGGTCGATGGTGCTCAGGGTGTTGACCGTGGTCTGGTGCGGCAGGCCGTACATCAGGTCCAGGTTGATCGAGCCGACGCCGGCCTCCCGCAGCCAGGCGACGCACTGGGCGATCTCCTCGTAACTCTCCTCACGGTTCACGGCGGCCTGGACCTGGGGCGACAGGTTCTGCACCCCCAGGCTGGCGCGCGACAGGCCGTGGGAAGCCGCGGCCTGGACCCACTCGCGGGTCAGGACCGCGGGGTCCAGCTCGGCGGCGACTTCGGCGTCCTCGGTGACATCGAAGATCCGCCGCAGGGCGCCGAAGATGGCGTCCATTTCCGTGGGCGCCAGCATGTTTGGGGTGCCGCCCCCCAGGTGGATGGCGTTGGCCGGCAGGCGTCGCGGCAAGGCGGCTTCCAGCAGGGCGGCCTCGGCGAGCAGATGCTGGACGTAGTCTCCCACGGGTTCATGCCGGTTCACCGCCCGGGTGTTGCACCCGCAGTACCAGCACAGGCGGGCGCAGAAGGGGATGTGCAGATAGAGGGAGACCGGGTCGGTGGCGGGAAGCGCGGCCAGCCAGCCCCGATAGGTCGCTGCGTCCACCGCGGGCGTGAACTGCACGGCGGTCGGATAGCTGGTGTAGCGCGGGGCCCGGCCGTCGTACCTGGCGATCAGTTCGTCCAGGGCCAGGGTTACGGGCTTGGGAGCGTGCAGAACGGAAGGCGAGGTCACGGCGAATCTCCGGGAAGGGTCGCCCCATTCACTCCGGATCGGTGCCCCCCGCCGTGACCTGGATCAAAGCCGGCGGTCCCATGTCGCTGTCGTCCAGCAGGATGCGGGCGGCGTCGCCGGCGGGATCATCGTACTGGCCGCTGCGCACGGTCCACCAGAAGCCCCACAGTCCCAGCAGGGCCAGCATCACCGAGAACGGCGCGAGCAGGAAGAAGATGGTCATCGGCCCGCCCGGTGCATGCGCAGGGCGTTGAGGGTCACCACCAGGGACGACCCCGACATCGCCAAGGCCGCGACGAAGGGATTGATCAGGCCCAGCATGGCCGCTGGCGCGGCGATCAGGTTGTAGAGCGCGGAAAATCCGAAGTTCTCCACGGCGCGACGCCGGGCCGCGCGCGCCACGTCGATGGCGGTCACCACAGCGCCCAGGCCCTCGCCGGAGAACACCAGATCGGCGGCGTTCTGGCTGGCGTCCAGGGCTGTGCCCGGCGCCATGGCCGCATGGGCGGTGGCCAGCGCGGCGGTGTCGTTCAGCCCGTCGCCCACCATCAGCGACCTGTGGCCGACGCGGGCCAGGCTCTCGACCCAGGCGGCCTTGTCGGTGGGGGTCATGCCGCCCCGCCAATGGCGTACGTCCACGGCCTGGGCCACGGCGCGCACCGCGTCCGGCAGGTCGCCTGACAGGATCTCCACGCTCAGTCCCCGGGCGCGGAGGTCGGCGATGGTCTGGCGCGCATCCGGCCGCAGGCTGTCGGCGAACCGGAAGCGGATCTTGGTCTCACCCTCGAAGCCGAACCAGAGCTCGGTCTCAGAGCCCTGCGCCCCTTCGGCGCCCACGAAAGACGCCCGGCCGAGACGGGCGCGACGGCCGTGGATGACGCCCTCGACCCCCTGTCCGGCGGTCTCCACGACGTCCTGCGCTAGGTCGCTTCCGCCATCCTGCGCCGCCAGGGCGCGCGCCAGGGGGTGGGAGGAGGCCCGCGCCAGCGGCGCCGCCAGGGCCGCGGCGGCCAGGTCGGGAGCAATCAGGGTGGGCCGGCCAAGGGTCAGGACACCAGTCTTGTCGAACACCACGTGGGTCACCTCCGCCAGGCGCTCCAGGGCCGCGCCGGACTTCACCAGGACCTGCTTGCGGAACAATCGCGCCGACGCCGCCACCTGCACCGCCGGAACCGCGAGGCCGAGCGCGCAGGGGCAGGTGATGATCAGCACCGCGACCGCCCGCAGCAGGGCCTCGCGCGGGCCCAGGCCGAGACCCCAGCCCAGCACGAAGGTCAGCGCCGCGGCGGTGTGGACCACGGGGACATAGATGGCCGCGGCGCGGTCGGCCAGACGGACATAGCGCGACTTCGACTGCGCGCCCGCCTCCACCAGCCGCGCGATGGCGGCCACCGCGGAATCGTCGGACCGCGCCTCGGCTCGCAGGGTGAGCATCCCCGACAGGTTGAGCGCCCCGGCGCGGCAGACATCTCCCTGGCCGACGGCCACCGCGCGCGACTCTCCGGTCAGCAGCGCATTGTCCAGTTGGGACGCGCCGGCCTCGATACGAGCGTCGACGGGCAGGCGTTCACCAGGACGCACCAGGATCAGGTCGCCCACGGCGATCTCCGCCAGGGGCCTGCGATGCTGGCCGCCATCGGGGGTCAGGACCGTTGCGGCGGGCGCCTGCATGGCCAGGAGGTCGGCGGCCGCCCCCCGGGCCCGGCTGCGCAGGGTGTGGTCCAGCCAGCGGCCGATCAGCAGCAGGAACAGCAGGGAGATGGCGGCGTCGAAATAGGTGTCGCGACCGTGCAGCAGGGTCTCGACGAAGCTGATCGCGAGGCTGAGGAGCACCCCGATGGAGATTGGCACGTCCATGTTCGCCCGGCCCACCCGCAGGGAGCGCCAGGCCGACTGGAAGAAGGGCATGCCGGCATAGAGGGCGCAGGGGGTGGCGATGAGGCCGCTAGCCCACTGCATCATGGTCAGCGCCGCCGGACCTAGCTCCTGGCCAAACAGCCCCGCCCAGATCGGCACCGAGAACATCATGGCGTTGCCGGCGCCGAAGGCCGCGACTCCCAGCGCCAGGGTCAGGCGCCGGCCTTCCCGGTCCTGGGCGGCGGCGGCCTGGCCCGGATCATAGGGCGCGGTCTCGTAGCCCAGCTTCTCAAGGGTGGACATCACCCGCCCGGGATCGCCGGACCGGCCCTCGAAGCCCACCGTGAGCTTGCCGCTGGTAAGGTTCAGGCGTGCGCTGCGCACGCCTGGCAGCGCGCTCACGCCCCCCTCGATCTTGGCCATGCAGGCGGCGCAACGCGCGCCCTTCACCAGCAGGTCGAAGGTCGCCCCGCCATCCTGGGCGGGCTTCAGGAAGGCCGAATAGTCCGGCGCGACGTCATAGGTCACGGCCATGTCAGCCTCCGCTCGGCCTCGAACCGCGCACCGGCCGAGTCATGGGCCAGCAGGCCGAGGTCCCAGGCGCCGCTCAGGTCGCCGAGACGGGCCGAATAGGTCCCGGGCGCGATCTCCGCCAGCGGAAGGTCCTTCCTGCCGCTCTCGGTGGCGGGACGCTGCAGCTTGGCGGCGACCCGAAGGCCGGTCAGCGGGCGGCCCGCGCGGTCGCGGAAGGTGACCACCACGGCGCCGTCGGGCCCGGCCTGCGCCGCCGCGCGCCATCCGAGACGGGACTGAGCCTCGAGCTGCGCCAGCTTGGCGTTGTAGGCGACCCCGTCCTCATACGGCGTGCGCGAGACCTCTCCGGGATAGGTGCGGATGGCCATCACCGTGAAGGCGACGTTCACGACGATCACCACCAGGAAGAAGCCGACGAAGAGCCCCAGGACGTGCAGACCCTTCAGCTCGAAGCTCTTGTGCGGGATGTCGGTCATGGCGCGTTCGCGGCCCCTGAGAGGAAGTTGGTCTCGACGGTCTTCACCTCGTCGCCTGCGCGCACCGCGAAGGCCGCGGGCATGTTGGGCGCGTCGATGGCGGCGGCGGGCACGGTGACGAAGACCCGCACGGCGCGCACCTCGTTGGCCTCGACGCGGACGCTCAGGGTGTCGCCCGCCGCCTTGGCGCCGGGCGTCCGCAGCTTGGCGCCGGGCGGTCCGGTGAAAGTCACCTGGACGTCGCGCGCCTCGAATCCGCGGTTGGCGATCTTCAGGGTGTAGCCGTCGCGGATCGCCCCGTCGTGCAGGCGCACGAACATGGGATTGCGGTCCCGCAGGACGTGGACATCCAGGGCGCTGCGATGGGTCAGGCCCCAGATCATCAGGGCGCTCACCAGGCTCAGGGCCACGGCGTAGTAGGCGGTCCGGGGCCGCAACAACCGGTAGATCGGAGGCCGCCCGGCCTCGCGCGCGGCGACCGCGGCGTCGGTGTCGTAGGCGATCAGGCCCTTGGGACGGTCGATCTTCTCCATGATCTCGTCGCAGGCGTCGATACACAGGCCGCAGTTGATGCATTCGAGCTGGGAGCCGTCACGGATGTCGATGCCCGCGGGGCAGGCCACGACGCAGGCGTTGCAGTCGATGCAATCGCCCCGTCCCTCCCAGGGCTGGCCCTTCTTGTGCGGCCCCCGGGTTTCGCCCCGGTCGCGCAGATAGGTCACCTGCAGGGAATGCTGGTCCAGCATGGCCCCCTGAATACGCGGCCAGGGGCACAGGTAGGTGCAGACCTGTTCGCGCATGTGCCCGGCGAAGGCGTAGGTGGTCACCGTCAGCAGGGCGCAGAAGATGTAGGCCGTGGCCGGCGCCTGGCCGACCCAGAAATCGGCCAGCAGGTTCGGCGCGTCGTGGAAATAGAAGATCCACGCCCCGCCGGTGCCGAACCCGATCCCCAGCCAGACCGCGTGCTTGCCGATCTTCCGCCAGGCCTTGTTGAAGGACCAGGGACTGGCGTCGAGCTTCATCCGGGCGTTGCGGTCGCCTTCGAAGGCCCGCTCCACATAGATGAACAGGTCGGTCCACACCGTCTGCGGGCAGGCGTAGCCGCACCACAAACGACCGAACATGGCCGTCACCAGGAAGAGGCCGAGTGCGGAGATCACCAGCAGGCCGGTGATGAAATAAACCTCCTGCGGCCAGAGCTGGATGCCGAAGAAGTAGAACCGCCCACCGGCGAAGTCGACGAGCACCGCCTGGTCCGGCAGGACGCCGGGACGTTCCCATCGGATCCAGGGGGTGAGGTAGTAGATCGCCAGCATCAGGATCAGCAGGACCCACTTGATCCGCCGCCACTGGCCGTGGACCAGCTTCGGATAGATCGGGGTCCGGGGCTTGTAGAGGCCCAGGGTGAAACCCTTGGCCCGCGCCTTCGCCGCCGCCGAAACGGGGCCGGAGCCCTCTCCGGGCGGCGGTGGCGTGGGCTTGGTCCGATCGATGACGACGGTCATGGGTACGCTCTACTGGCCGCCGGCGTTGGCGTGGATGTAGACCGCCAGGGCCTTGATGGTTTCCGGGCTGAGGCGGCCTTCCCAGGTGGGCATGACGCCGCCCTGGCCGGTCCAGATCTGGTTGCGGATGTCGGCGCGCTCGGCCCCGTACAGCCACTCCGCGTCCGTGAGATCGGGCGCGCCCTGTTTGATGTCCCCCTTGCCCTGGGGGCCATGGCAGGCCGAACACTGCGCGACATAGACCGGCGCGGCGCGCTTGATGGCCGCGACATTGGCCGATCGGCTCGACAGCGCCACCACGAATTCGGTCAGGTCATCGACCTGAGCCGGCTGCAGGATCTGGTCGCGGCCGAAGGCGGGCATCTGGGACTGGCGCGTGTTCGGATTGTCCGAACGCACCCCCACCTGAAGGGTATGCTGAATCTCCTCGAGGCTGCCGCCCCAGAGCCAGACGTCATCCCGCAGGTTGGGATAGCCCTTGAAGCCGGTGCCGCCCACGCCATGGCAGGTGGCGCAGTTGTCGCCGAACACGGACTGGCCAACCGCGAGCGCATAGGCCTGCAGCTTGGGATCAGCCTCGATGGTCTCCAGCGAGGCGGTGCGCAGCATCGCCCCCTCGGCTCCGCGCTGTTGGTTCAGGGCCTCCAGCTGCCGGGCCACATCGACCCGGTCGGACTGGCCCAGCACCCCCTTGGCGTAGCTGTTGATCCCCGGCCAGGACGGCATCAGCACCCAGTAGATCACCGCGATGACGATGCTGCCGTAGAAGATGTAGAGCCACCAGCGGGGCAGCGGATTGTCCAGCTCTCGGATACCGTCCCACTCGTGGCCGGTGGTCTCGACGCCGGAATGCTCGTCGGTTTCACGGTTGGACATGGTTGTCCTCATTGTCCTCCAGCGGCAGAGCCGCGAGGCGCTTGAAAGTCTCGGTGTGGCGAGGCCAGAGGGCGTAGATCACCACGGCGAAGAAGAGGATGGCGAAGTAGACCGTCCCCCCCTGCTGGGCGAAGCGGGCGACCGCCTCGTAGGACAGGCCGCTCATCGTTGGTTCTCCGGGGCTTCGGCGCGATAGGTCCGGAAGTCCACCAGGCCGCCCAGCATCTGCAGGTAGGCGATCAGGGCGTCCATCTCGGTGACCCTGTTGGGATCGCCGTCGAAGTCGCGCTGGGCCAGCTTGGCGCCGTAGCGCTTCTTCAGGGCCGTGGCGCGGCTGTCGAAGGGATCGGCCTGGGCCTCAAGGTCGTCCTTGGCGTGGTCGATCTGGTCCTGGGTGTAGGGCACGCCAACCTTGGTCATGGCCGAGAGCTTGGCCTGGACCTCGCGGTAGTCGAGGTCCTTGTCGCGCAGGAAGGCGTAGGGCGGCATCACCGATTCCGGCACCACAGAGCGCGGGTCGGTCAGGTGGTCCTTGTGCCAGCTGTCGGAGTACTTGCCCCCGACCCGGGCCAGGTCAGGCCCGGTACGTTTGGAGCCCCACTGGAAGGGGTGGTCGTACATGCTCTCGGCGGCCAGGCTGTAGTGCCCGTAGCGCTCCACCTCGTCGCGCAGCGGGCGGATCATCTGCGAGTGGCAGGTGTAGCAGCCCTCACGGACGTAGATGTCGCGGCCCTCGAGCTCCAGGGGCGTGTAGGGACGCATGCCCTCTACCTCCTCCACTGTGCTCTCCAGGTAGAAGAGCGGCGAGATCTCCACGAGGCCGCCGATGGAGACGACGATGACGATGCCGATGATCATCCACAGCGAATGACGCTCGAACTTGGCGTGCTTGTTCCACATGGTCAGGGCCCTTACTGCGCCGCTGCGAGGGCGGGCAGGGATGCTGCGCCTTGAGGCAGGGCCTCATGACCGGGCATCCTGACGGTCCGCCAAAGGTTGTAGGACATGATCACCGTGCCGGAGAGGTACATGAGCCCTCCAACCGTGCGGATGATGTTCTCGATGTGCTTGGCCGCGACGGTCTCGACGAAGCTGTTGGCGAGGAAGCCCTGAGGCGTGTACTCGCGCCACATCAGGCCTTCCATGATGCCGGAGACCCACATCGCGGCGATGTAGAGCAGGATGCCCGTCGTCGCGATCCAGAAGTGCCACTCGATCAGGGTGTTGGAGTAGATGCGGTCCTTCTTCCACAGCCACGGAACCATGCAGTAGACGGCCCCGAAGGAGATGAAGCCGACCCAGCCCAGGGCGCCGGAGTGCACGTGGCCGATGGTCCAGTCGGTGTAGTGGGACAGGGCGTTGACCTCCCGCAGGCTCATCAGCGGGCCCTCGAAGGTGGACATGCCGTAGAAGGCCAGAGCCACCACCATCATGCGGATCACCGGGTCGGTGCGTAGCTTGTCCCAGGCGCCCGACAGGGTCATCAGGCCGTTGATCATGCCGCCCCAGGAGGGCATCCAGAGCATGATCGAGAAGGTGGCGCCCAGGGTCTGGGTCCACTGCGGCAGGGCGGTGTAGTGCAGGTGGTGCGGGCCGGCCCAGATGTAGATGAAGATCAGCGACCAGAAGTGGACGATGGACAGGCGGTACGAATAGACCGGCCGTTCGGCCCGCTTGGGCACGAAGTAGTACATCATCCCCAGGAAGCCGGCGGTGAGGAAGAAGCCGACGGCGTTGTGGCCATACCACCACTGCACCAGGGCGTCTTGGACACCGGCATAGACCGAATAGCTCCGGTGGTGCAGCAGGTCGACCGGCAGGGACAGGTTGTTGACGATGTGCAGGATCGCCACGGTGATGATGAAGGCCAGGTAGAACCAGTTGGCCACGTAGATGTGGGGTTCCTTGCGCTTCCAGATGGTGCCCAGGAAGACCAGCAGATAGGCGACCCAGACGACGGCCAGCCACAGGTCCACGTACCACTCAGGTTCGGCGTACTCCTTCGACTGGGTGATGCCGGCCAGGTAGCCGGTAGCCGCCAGAACGATGAAGAGCTGATAGCCCCAGAATACGAACCAGGGGGCGACGCCGCCGCCCAGGCGCGCGCGGCAGGTGCGCTGCACCACCCAGAAGGAGGTGGCGATCAGGGCGTTGCCCCCGAAGGCGAAGATTACGCCCGACGTGTGCAGCGGACGCAGGCGGCCGAAGTTCAGCCAGCCGGCCTCCGGGAAATAGAAGATGGTCGGCCAGGTGAGCTGGGCGGCGATCACCACCCCCACCAGCATGGCCACAACCCCCCAGAACATGGTGGCGATCACGCCCGCGCGGATCACCCCGTCAGAATAGCGGGTGGGGTCGGACCGGAACTTCCCGTAGCCGATGCCCGCCGTCATCACGCCGGCGGCCAGCACGAAGGCCACCAGGAATAGGTAGCTGTGGAAACGGAAGAGGGGGTCTTCGGTGAAGGCCGCGGCAAGCAGCGCCGCGAAGGCTCCCACCCCTGTGAAGATGTAGAGCAGCACCACGTCGAACGGCGCGCCCTCATCATGCTGGACTGATAGTTGTGTCATAGATCCCCGACCCAAACTGCAAAGCTGGGCCGAAGTGGCAGGTATCGCCGTGGGGAACTTTGACAGAGATCAAGGCCGTCGAAACCGTCGCACCCTCTGATGGGGTCACGCCGATTTGCGGCGCCGAATTCGAAGCCATGGACCAGCCTGATCCTTCCCGTCCTTCGCCGCTCCCGGCTGTCGCCGCGCTGCTGGGCGCCTCGGCCCTGGTGACCGGGGCGATCGCCGCCGCGCACATGTGGCTCACCGCACAGCGCGGCCCGATCTGCGGCGTGTCCGATGGCGGCCACTGCTGGGCCTGCTACGTCGCCCCCCTCCTGGCCATGGCCGCCCTCACGGCCTGGCACGCCCATCGCAGCAGCGCCGCTTGCGCCAAGGCCAGATCGGAATGACCACCCTGTCGCGCCGCCCAGGGGGGTCGATCATGTACTTCGGTCTGCTGGTGCTGACCCTCCTGGCGGCCCCCTCCGCCGCGACCGCCGGTGAGAATCCGCTGCCGGCGAGCCAGGCGCGCGGCCACGCGCTCGCCCGGAGCGTCTGCGCCTCCTGCCATGCGGTGGAGACCAAGGAGGCCAGCCCCAACGCCAAGGCGCCGCCATTCCGCGACCTGGCCGGGCGCCATGTCCCGCTCACCCTGCAGCGCCGCCTGGCCGACATCGCTGAAACCGGCCACTACGACATGGCGCCGATCAACCTGCACGCCGACGAGGTTCAGGACGTGGTGGCCTACATCAACAGCCTGGAACCTGCCGCTGCCGCGCGCTAGGTTTTGACGCCTCCGGCCATCCGGCTTGCCGAGCGGATGCCCGGGGCTTCGAACCCCATCACCCGCCCCGGTCCCTGGT
The DNA here is from genome assembly GCF_030693625.1 of Phenylobacterium sp. GTDB lineage: Bacteria > Pseudomonadota > Alphaproteobacteria > Caulobacterales > Caulobacteraceae > Phenylobacterium > Phenylobacterium ferrooxidans. Next base: position 41,339 of record NZ_JAUYAF010000014.1, on the reverse strand, counting down.
GGCGCTTGTCTCCTTCATCGACGCTCAGCGGAATGGCTTTGAGGAGTCCCTGGCCAAGGCGGCCAAGTCGCTGTCAGCCAACCCAGGGCTTGTCGAACTGTGTTCGGAAGGTCTCGATGGGGGCAATGCGCGTGGACCACACGCCCCTGGTAGGAGACGAGTATGGCTGACGGCGCCGTGGACATCCTGAACGACAAGCGCGCAGCGGCGCGCAAGGCTGCCTACGAAGGCCCCGTCGAGGACCTGAACCCGGCGCGGGCCTCGCTCTTCCGCGACGACGCCATGTGGCCGATGTTCGAGCGGCTGCGGAAGGAAGACCCCGTCCACTACACGGCCGACAGCAACTACGGGGCCTACTGGTCGATCACCAAGTACAACGACATCCTGGCGGTGGACTCCAACCATCAGGTGTTCTCCTCGGCCAAGGGCATCACGCTGACGCCCAAGGCCGCCCAGGGCTTCCGCGACCCCAACAACACCGCCACCAACTTCATCGCCATGGACCCGCCGCGCCACGACGTGCAGCGCAAGACGGTGAGCCCGGCGGTCTCGCCGCACGCGCTGTCGATCATGGCCCCGCTGATCCGCGAGCGCGCCGGCCTGATCCTCGACTCCCTGCCGATCGGTGAGGACTTCGACTGGGTGGACCTGGTCTCCAAAGAGCTCACCACCATGACGCTCGCGACGCTTTTCGACTTTCCGTTCGAAGAGCGCCGCAAGCTCACCCGCTGGTCGGACGTCATGACCACCGCGCCGGGCTTCGGCCCCGCAGCCGACCTGATGGAGATGCGGGCGATGATGGCCGAGTGCTTCGGCTACTTCACCGAACTCTGGAACCAGCGGGTCAACGCCGAGCCGGCTGGCGACCTGATCTCCATGCTGGCCCACGGGGCCGACACCCGGAACATGACCCAGCAGGAGTTCCACGCCAACGTGGCTCTGCTGATCATCGGCGGCAACGACACCACGCGGAACACCATTTCCGGCTCGGTCCTGGCCCTGAACCAGAACCCCGACCAGTACGCCAAGCTCCGCGCCAACCCCGCCCTCATCCCGTCCATGGTGTCGGAGACCATCCGCTGGCAGACTCCGCTGGCCCACATGGCCCGCACGGCGACCCAGGACTTCGAGCTGGGCGGCAAGACCATCAAGGAAGGCGACAAGGTCGCCATGTGGTACGTCTCGGGCAACCGCGACGACACGGTGATCGCCAATCCCGACAGCTACATCATCGATCGCGAGCGGCCGCGCCAGCATATGTCCTTCGGCTTCGGCATCCACCGCTGCGTCGGCAACCGCCTGGCCGAGCTGCAGCTCACCATCATCTGGGAGGAGATCATGAAGCGCTTCCCGGACATCAAGCTGCTGGAAGAGCCCAAGCGCTCCTTCTCGATCTTCGTGAAGGGCTATGAAGAGATGAAGGTGGTGCTTCCGTCCAAACTCTAGCCCATGCTGGCGGCGGAGGACGCCGTGGGTGAAGAGTTGAAGCTGAACGCCGGGCCGGGATCCCTGCGCCGCCGTGTCCTGGACGCGGCCCGCGCGCTGCTGGAGGAGAGCGGCGCCGAGGGGCTGCACCTGCGGACCATCGCCGCCCGCGTGGGAAACGGGGTGGCCAGCCTCTACCACCACTTCGCCGACAAGCACGCCCTGCTGGCGGCGCTCGCCATCGAGGGCTGGGAGGAGCTCACCCGGGCCATCGACCAGGCCATGGCCAGCGGGAAGTTCCCCCACCGCATCGACGCGGCGTCGCGGGCCTTCCTCACCTTCATCCACCGCAATCCGCAGCTCTACGCCCTGATGCAGACCGAGCAGGCGCTCGCCGCCAACGACGCCGTCCGCGCCGCCGAGCGGGCGGCCTTCGCCACCTTCCAGACCTCGTTCGAGGGGGACGATCGTGTGCCGGCCGAGCGCGTGGAGGAGGTTTCCCTGACCATCTGGGTGTTGGGGCGCGGCATCGCCTCGGCGGTTCTGATGCAGGGCGAGGACGATCCGGGCGCGGCCGGGCGTCTTGTGGCCAAGGTGATTTCGGGCTTCGCCTTCCTGCTCTCCCCGCGCTTCGCCGACTGACGTCCCCCACGTCGGCGATCCGAACAACGTTCACCAAATTTCGACTTATGAAGCGGGTTCGGAATAATTCATCCGTTCACTGAACGAATGGGATAACTATGTATTAATAAAGGATATTTTCTCTAAATCACGATGTTACGTGATGAGTTGACGACCTCGACTTTGCGGACCTAGCGTCAAGCATAAGAGGCCCCTCGATGAGGCCCGCAGGGATGGCGTCCGACTATCGGACGTTCTTGGGAGGAAGACATGACTCAGCGATTGATGCTGTCGGCGACCGCGCTCGCCCTGGTTCTGGGCCTGCCGCAGCTCGCCCTGGCCCAGGAGGCCTCCAAGGGCAGTCTGATCGACGAACTGATCGTCACCGCCCAGAAGCGGGAAGAGTCGGTTCAGGACGTGCCGATCGCCGTCTCGGCCTTCAGCGAGCAGGCCCTCAAGGCCCAGGGCATCGACGGCGCCGGCAACCTGGTCCAGTCCGTGCCCAACCTGACCTTCACCCGCCGCGCCCTGCGCACCAACTTCCAGATCCGCGGGGTCGGCGCCCAGTTGGTCTCCCTGTCCGGCGACGACGGAGTGGGGATCCACGAGAACAACGTGCCGCTCACCGCCAACCGCATCGCTGATGCGGAGTTCTATGATGTGGAGCGGGTGGAGGTCCTGCGGGGGCCGCAGGGCACCCTCTATGGCCGCAACGCCACCGGCGGGGTGGTGAACATCATCTCCAACAAGCCGAACGACCAGCGCAGCGGCGCCTTGACGGCGGAGTTCGGGAACTACAACTCGCTGAAGTATCAGGGCTACATCAACCTCCCGCTGGGCGACAAGTTCGCTCTGCGGGCCGCCGGCTTCGCCCTGCAGCGCGATGGCTACACCACCAACAGGCTGAACGGCCAGGACATCGACAGCCGCGACATCTGGGCCGGGCGGGTCACCCTGGCCTTCAACCCCACTGACAACCTGCGCACCTTCCTGCTCTGGGAGACCTTCGCCGAGGACGACAGCCGCGGCGCGCGCAAGCAGCTCTGCGTCAAGGATCCCGGTCCGACCTCCGTGCTTGGCGTGGCCACCGGCGCGGCCCAGGCGGGCCTGACCCAAGGCTGCCTCGCGGCCTCGGTCTACGATCCCAACGCCTACGGGACCACCAACCAGCTTTCCACCTTCTCCGGCATCATCGCCCGCCAGATCGGCCTGCAGCCGCAGGACTCCTTCCTGGGCAAGAGCGTCTCCCGCGACCTGCGGGAAGTGGAGGTGGTGGGTCAGCCGATCTACCGGCCGCGCACCGACCTCTATGAGTTCAACCTCGAGTGGGACCTGACGCCGGGCCTGACCTTCACCTCGCTCACCAGCTATAACGAGAACGAGAACTATTCCCGCGGCGACTCCACCGGCGGCTATTCCTCGGTGCTCTTCGGGGTCACGCCCTATACCCCGGGCGGCATCCTCAACGACCCGCAGTTCGGGGCGACCGACCGCCTGCAGAGCGAGTCCGGCGGCATCGGCCATAACGAGCAGGTGACCCAGGAACTGCGCCTGCAGTCCAGCTTCGACGGGGCGCTGAACTTCAATATCGGCGGCATCTATCTCGACTATGACGCCATGAGCATCACCTATGTCGCCACCAATGCGGCGACGGCGGCTCTGAAGGTGCTGGTGCCCAGCGGCTATGTCGATCCGTTGAGGGAGCCCGACTTCACGGGCCACAACTATTTCGTCAGCCTGACCGAATACAAACTCAAGTCCAAGGCCGTGTTCGGCGAGGTCTATTGGCAGGCCACCGACACCCTGCGGGCGACGCTCGGCCTGCGCTACACCGACGACAAGAAATGGACCCGCGGCTCCGGCTCGACCCTGTTCACCCCGGGCCGTGGCCCGGTCTTCACCGCCGAACAGAGGGTGCAGTTCAAGGAGACCACGGGCCGCTTCAACCTCGACTGGAAGCCCGATCTTCCCTTCACCGACGAGACCCTGGTCTATGGGTCCTATTCGAAGGGCTACAAGGGCGGCGGTTTCAACCCGCCCGGCGTCGTGGCCCTGGGTTTGAACCCCAGCTATGCGCCCGAGTTCGTCAACGCCCTGGAAGTCGGGATGAAGAACACCCTGATGGACGGCCAGCTGCTGCTGAACCTGACGGCCTTCTCCTATGACTACAAAGGCTACCAGATCGGTCGCAGCGTGAACCGGTCGGTCTACAACGAGAACATCGACGCCAAGATCAAGGGGCTGGAACTGGAGAGCGTCTGGAGCCCCATCGAGAACCTGAAACTCAACGCCAATATCGGCTACCTCGACACCAAGATCGAGCAGGGCGTGGTGGTGGACACCTTCAACCGCACCCGGGGCGACAGCACCTATATCTACGGCAATTCCACCAGCGGTGGCTGCGTGGTGCGAGCCACCGGGGTGGCGGCGATCCTGGCGGCGCCCGGCGGGGCCGCGACCCTGGCCAACCGGGTCTGTTCGGGCCCGACCTCGGTCACCGCGGGCCTGGTGGCGGCAGGCAACACGCCGGCCACGGCCGCGGCCCTGGCGGCGGGCATGTACAGCTACGGCTCCAATGTCTCGCTGTACACCAACGGGGCCGGGGAAGGCGTGCGGCAGAACCTGAAGGGCAATGAGCTGCCCAACGCCCCCAAGTGGACTATGTCCCTGGGCGCGCAATACAGGTGGGAGCTGGAGAACGGCTGGAACGTCACCCTGCGGGGCGACTACTACCGCCAGACCGAGAGCTTCATGCGCTACAACAACGCGTCCTTCGACCGCATCCAGGCCTGGGACAACCTCAACGCCAGTCTGATCGTCGCCAATCCTGACATCGACCTGACGTTCCAGATGTTCGTGAAGAACGCCATGGACGAGGACACCATCGTCGGCTTCGACATCGCCGACGAGAATCTCGGTTCCACCCGCAGCCTCTTCCTGCTCGATCCCCGCATCTACGGGATCTCGATCACCAAGGGGTTCTAGGGCGGCGGCAGGCGGGCTCCGTCCCCCGGAGCCCGCCTGCTGACTTTGGTGGAGCGGTCGGCTAAGGCCACGCCATGCGCATCGCCCTCACCACCCTCGTGGTCGCCGACTATGACGACGCCCTCGACTTCTACGTCCACGGCCTGGGTTTCGTCCTCACCGAGGACAGCGACCTGGGCGGCGGCAAGCGCTGGGTCGTGGTGACGCCGCCTGGCGGCGGCGCGGGCCTGCTGCTCGCCCAGGCCTCGGGCGCCGCCCAGGTCGCCAGCGTCGGCCATCAGACCGGCGGCCGGGTCATGGGCTTCCTCCACACCGATGACTTCGCCCGCGACCACGGGCGCATGACCGCCGCCGGCGTCACCTTCCTCGAAGCGCCCCGCGCCGAGCCCTACGGAATGGTGGCGGTCTTCCAGGACCTCTACGGCAACCGCTGGGACCTGATCGAACCGAAGGGGTAAAAGCCGCGGCTTGACCGCATCTTTCCGCGCCCTTAGCCTCATCTCGTCGTCAACACGCCTCGAAAGGAGGGTTTCGCCATGACTGTGCTCATCCAGAACCTCCTTCGCCGCGCCGCCGACCGGGTATCCTGATACCTTAGACTCTCCGTCGGCCGGGCGCTCAGACGCACTTCCGATCGACGGATCATCCCATTGCTCAAGTCCTATGGTTGGAGCGACAGGCTCCAGGCCCAATTTCAAGCCCATGCCGACCGCGGCCTCGTCCCCGGCCGGGTCACCGTGCAGCAGCGCGGTCTCTATCGCCTCGCCACCGAGGACGGCGACCTCTCCGCCGAGCTCTCGGGCAGGCTCGCCCATGAGGCGGGTGAGGGCGGCTATCCCGTAGCCGGGGACTGGGTGGCCTGCGCCGCCCGCCCCAGCGAGGGCGCGGCCACCATCCACGCGGTCCTGCCCCGCGCCAGCGTCTTCGTGCGCAAGGCCTCTGGCCCCAATGTCGCGCCCCAGACGGTGGCGGCCAATGTCGATATTGCCCTGCTGACCGCCTCTCTCAACGCCGACCTCAGTCTGCGGCGCCTGGAGCGCTACCTCGCCGTGGCCTGGGAGAGCGGCGCCCAGCCGGTGATCGTCCTCACCAAGGCCGACGCCTGCGAGGATGTGGAGGCCCTGGTCGCGCAGGTGGAGGCCATCGCCATCGGCTGCCCTGTCCACGCCGTCTCGGCGGTGACGGGCCAGGGGCTGGAGGCGCTCGCCGCCCTGCTGGGACCCGGCCAGACCGCTGTCCTGCTGGGCTCATCGGGGGTCGGCAAGTCCACCCTGGTCAATGCCTTGGCCGGCCAGGCCCTGATGGCCACCCAAGGCATCATCGAGGAGGGCGCGCGGGGCCGCCACACCACCACCCACCGCGAGCTGATCCTGCTGCCCTCGGGCGGGCTGGTGCTGGACACGCCGGGCATGCGCGAGCTGGGCCTGTGGGACAACGAAGCCGGCGTGGCGGCGACCTTCAGCGACATCGAGGCCCTGGCCGCCGACTGCCGTTTCGGCGACTGCGCCCACCGCACCGAGCCCGGCTGCGCGGTTCGCGCCGCCCTGGAGGATGGAACCCTCGATCCCGGCCGCTGGAAGAGCTTCGGAAAACTTCAGCGAGAACTCGCACATCTGGACCTGAAGGACGACCCGCTGGCCCGCGCCGAGGTTCGCAAGGTCTGGATCGGCCGCCACAAGGCCGCCCGCGCCCACATGAAGCACAAGCGCGGGGGTATGGAGTGAGCCGCCCTAGCTCTTCACCAGCCCGTGCCCGCCCACCACAACCGTCTCCGTCCCCGCATCCATCCCGGCGATCAGCGGCCGGCCCTTGGCGATGGCGGCCTGGACGGAGGGGAGGGATAGCGAGGCCTTGTGACTGGCGGCCGTCTCCCAGACCTCGGTGATCCAGATCGCGTCGGCGTCCTTGGGGTCCTGGCCCACGATGTAGCTCAGGCAGCCAGGCATGCCCGAGACGCCCTCCAGCAGGATGGCGATCAGGGAGTCCCTCTGGCCGGGCTTGGCGGTCATCTTGCCGATCAGTCCGTACATGGCGGAGGTCTCCTGGGCCTGGGCGCCGCGGGCTGCGCCCACGGCGGCGAGCGCCCCGCCCAGCATTGTTCTGCGTTCGATAGGCATGGGGTCAGGATACAAGGTTGGCGGGGGAAATCAGCAGGCGATGCTGGACCGACGCGAGAACCCGCAAGGGGCTGACGATTCGTCGCAAGCTGCTGATTTCGTGGACCGGCGGCTGTCGTCCTGGGTAATCTGTCGTCCGAGCGACGGACTGGGGACGCCGTTCGCGTTTTACTTGCGGTCATAGTCACCGCGTGGGGCCGCCGGCTGGATGAGCGACGACAACACAGATGCCCGCGCCGCCTCCGAGATGCGGCACCGGATGGCCAACACCTTCCAGCTGATGTCGGCGCTTGGCCGCATGCGCAGCCAGCGGTCCGGCGATCCCGAAGCCCGCCGCCAGCTGCTGTGGATGGCTGACGCCATCGGCTCCCTGGGCGCCCTTGAGCGCCACCGCACCCCTGAAGGGGTCGATTTCACGTCCTATCTGGTGGAGATGGCGCCGGTCTGGCGCCGCCGTCATGCCGGGCGCCAGACCGAGGTGCGCGTCTCCGCGATTCCCGTCTTCGCGCCGGATACCGCGGCCTCGACCCTGGCCCTCATCGCTCAGGAACTTGTGGGCAACGCCCTGGCCCACGGCTACCTGGGCGATCGACCCGGCATGGTGGAGATCAGCCTGACCCAGGCCGCCGACGGCCGCCACGAGCTCACCGTCACCGACGACGGGCAGGGCTTCGATCCCGAACGGGCCCGCGAGCGGTTCGGCCTCTGGTTCGTCCGCAGCCTCGCGGCCCAGGTGCGCGGCGAGTTCGTGCTCACGCCCGGGCCCAGCTGCACCGCCAGGCTGACCTTCAGTCTCTAGATTTTCTCGCCCCTAAAGCAGGGCGGGAACAGCGGCTGGAAATCTTAGCCCGGCAGCAGTGGCCCATAGGTGCGCTTGACGACGCCGTAGCATTCGCAGGTCATGGCCTCGACGCCGTTGCGATCGATGATGTCCACGATCCGGTCGTGTCTTAATGGAAGTCCAGGCTGGTGCTGCCGCCGACATCGGGCGTCGTGTGGGTGGCGTTGGCCTTGGCGATCTCCCAGACGAACCGGATCGGGCCGCCCTGGCTGATCCAGACCTGGGCGTCGTCGCAGTCCAGGCGCAGCATGGTCAGCTTGGGGTCGGCCTTGCCCTCCGGATACCAGGCGGCCACCACGGCGTTCCAGTACTTGTCGATGCGGACGGGGTCGCGTTGCACGGTCAGCTTGCCGCCGATACAGGCCTGGATGTCCCTCTGCTGGTGCACGAACATCGCGCTGGCGCCCTCGCCGATCTCGCGGGCCAGGTCGGTGTCGGTGCGGGTAAAGAACCAGATCTGGTTGGTCTTGGGCTCCACGAAGGCGGTCATAGGCTGGGTGTGATGCGCGGCGGACCCGGTGACCCCCAGCATGCCGGTGTTGTGCGTCTCGATCTCATCCCACAGCCGGCGTTCGACGTCGGCGCGGCTGCTCAGGTCGGTGCTCATGAGAGGCTCCTGGGTTGGGGTTTCGGTCGCCGATTCAACCCTGGAGCGGGGCGGTTGTTCCGGCGCTCCCTATCTGCCCAGGGCGAACCGCCCCGCTTCGATCCCCTCCCGCAGGTCCGCGGCGAGGGCGGTGGGCGTTACCTCTCCGGTGTCCACGGCGTGGGTCGCGTCCTCGGCGGCAAACTGGGTATAGAGCGTCATATAGGGGCTGTAGTCGGGCAGGGGATCGGCGGTCCGCGTCCGGCCCCGTTCGGCCGCGATCGCCTGCTCCGGGATCAGCACGATGAAGTCCAGCGCCAGGCTGGCCTCCCGGGCGCCGTCGATGAACACTCGGCGGACCCAGTCGGTGATGATCCCGTCGGTGATCACCTCATAGCCGCCCTGGGCGTAGGTCACCGCGGTTCGCAGCATGGCCGCAGCCACCACCTGGTTCTGGCCGTGGGACTCCGGCGTCCAGGGCGCCAGCCAGCCCTTGCGGATGCTGCGATAGAAGCTGTCGGTCTCCAGGTGCACCGCCAGGGGCCCCGGCGCATTGGCGCAGAGCAGCGGCGCCACCGTGGTCTTGCCGGCCCCCGGTGGGCCGGTCAGCAGGATGATGCGGCCCGGCATGGGTCTCTCTCGCGGTGGACAGTGCGCCGGGGATGGTCTCTGATCTCGATAACGACGGTCAAGATCAGGCCGCAGGATCCATGGGAGGCCGACATGGCCGACGGCGCACGCATCGCTGCGGAGGCTCGCGACCGGGCCTATTCCACCCCTCTTGAGGACTTCCACGTCGGTGATCCGGAGCTGTTCCGCACCGACACCCACTGGCCGTGGTTTGAGCGCCTGCGGGCCGAGGACCCGGTCCACCACTGCAAGGCCAGCGATTTCGGCCCCTCCTGGTCGGTGACCAAGTTCGACGACATCGTCGCCGTCGACGGCGACCACAACACCTTCTCGTCCTCCTCCGAGCGCGGCGGCATCGCGCTCGGCGACTCCTTTGAGTCCGCCGCCGGCGCCAGCTTCATCAGTCAGGACAGTCCCCGCCACGAGGCCCAGCGCCGGGTGGTCGCCCCGATGTTCACCTCCGGGGCCATGGCGGCCATGGAGCCGCTGATCCGCAGCCGGGCCGCCGCCATCCTCGACGAACTTCCGGTGGGCGAGACCTTTGATTTCGTGGACCGCGTCTCGGTGGAGCTCACCGCCCAGATGCTGGCCACCCTGATGGACTTCCCCTTCGAGGAGCGCCGGCTCCTGCCGCGCGCCTCGGACCTGCTGCTGGCCGCCCCGATTCTCGGCGGCGGTTCACCGGCCGGGGAGCCGGCCCGCCAGGCCGAGCTGATGGCCACCTTCACCCGGCTGGTGGGGATTTTCGCCGAGCGCGCCGCCAACCCGCGCAATGACGACCTGATCTCCATGCTGGCCCATGACCCGGCCACCAATGGGGGCGGCGACCCCTACAAATACGTGGGCAACCTCGTCCTGCTGATCGTGGCCGGCAGCGACACCACCCGTCACTCCATCACCGGCGGCCTGCTGGCCCTCAATGAGAACCCCGAGCAGTACGCCAAGCTGCGGGAAGACTCCGGCCTGATCGCCGGCATGGTGCCCGAGATCATCCGCTACCAGAGCCCCGTGGCCCACATGCGCCGCACGGCCCTGGCCGACGCCACCATCGGCGGCAAGACCATCAAGGCCGGCGAGAAGGTCATCATGTGGTACGTCTCGGGCAACCGCGACGCCTGCGCCATCGAGAATCCCGACGCCTTCATCATCGATCGCGAGCGGCCTCGCCAGCACGTCGCCTTCGGCTTCGGCGTCCACCGCTGCGTCGGCCAGCGCCTGGCCGAGATGCAGCTGCGCGTGGTCTGGGAGGAGATGATGAAGCGCTTCCCGTTCATCGAGGTGGTTGGCGAGCCGCGCCGCCTGACCTCCAACTTCGTGAAGGGCTACGAATACCTGCCCGTGCGCATCCCAGGCTGACCTGGCGGGCATCAGTATTTTGCCAACCGTTGTAATCATGGTCAGAACGAATTGTGATTTATCAACGCTTTGACGAATAACTATCGGGGCAAGGGAAACAATCCGCCATCCAACGGTTGTTCAGTCTCCTCGAGGCTGCGCGTTATGTCTAATTCACTCCCCGTCTTCGCAGATGATGCAGCTGTCTTGTTTGTCGATGACATTGCGGTCTGTGGGTTGGAGACCGGCTCCATCCTGCGGGATCTAGGCTATCAGGTGGTCAGCCTCTATGACGCCGCGGGCGCCTTTGAGGCCCTGGCGGCGGACCAGCCCCTGCTGGCCCTGGTGACCGATGTGGACCTTGGGCCCGGGCCGGACGGATTCGATATCGCCCGCGCCGCCCGGCTCTCCCATCCGGGTCTCCCGGTGGTCTATATTTCCGGCACAGCCTCGACGCGGCACGTCGCGGAGGGGGTTCCCGGCTCGGAATTCGTCGCCAAGCCGTGCAATCCCGCCGAGGTCGCCGGCGCCCTCGCCCGGGCGCTTGGGCGTCTCGAGGCCTGAAGTCCTATTCCTTGGGCGCCTTCTCGGCGGCCGCGGCGGCCTTCTTCTCGGCCTTGGCGGCGGCCTTCTGCGCGTCCTTGGCGGCCTTGGCCTTGTCGCGTTCCATCCGCTCGAAACTGTAGTTGGGTGTCCGCGCCATGGTGGGCCGCTCTCCTTCTAGTCAGTGGCTTATCTGGCGTATCGCACTGCGCGCCGCAAGCGTGACACACTGACAACCGCTCATCCGGCGAAGACCGGGATCCAGATTCATCAACGTTCTACGCCGCATGGACGCCGAATGTGATCTCGGACGCCCATCAGGCGCCTCTGGGTTCTATCTGAAACCCGGCCTTCGCCGGGACGAGTGGGGAGGGAATCAGAGCGTCACCTCACCCCGGAACATCGGCGCGCAACCGCCGCCCACCGTCGCCCGCACCCCGTCGGGGGTCCGGCGCGCGGTCGCCTTCAGGATGCTGGGCCGCCCCATCTCCACCCCCTGGCTGATGGTGAAGGCGGCCTGGTCGACGCCGGAGAGCGACACCAGCAGGGCCGCCAGGGTCGCATTGGCGCTGCCCGTCGCCGGGTCCTCATAGGTCCCCGACAGCGGCGCGAACATGCGGGCTCGGATGTCCTGGCCGTCGCGGGCGTAGAGCAGCAGGGAGTAGCGCCCCGCCAGGTCGGGGCGCCCGCCCTCGGCCTTGCGGAACGCCGCCACGTCCGGCTCGGCGCGGCTCAGCGCCTGCCCCGTCACCTCGGCGAGGATGAAGGGCACCCCCACCGTGGCCAGCACCGGGGTGTGGGTGGCGGTCACCACGTCGCCGGGACCGATTCCGGCGCAGGCGGCCACCTCATCGATGGGGATATCGGCGCTGGTGGTCAGGGCCTGGGGCGCGGCGATCACCGCCCCGGTTGGCGCGCCGTCGCCGTCGCGGTTGATGTCCACCTTCACCAGGCCCGCGATCATCTCCAGGCTCAGGGCGCCCTCATGCCCCAGGGTGGCCAGCACATAGCCGGTGCCGATGCTGGGGTGTCCGGCGAAGGGCATCTCGCCCGTGCGGTGGAAGATCCGCACCCGGGCGGTGTTGGCGGGATCGCTGGGCGGCAGGACGAAGGTGGTCTCCGACAGGTTCATCTCGGCGGCCAGGGACTGCATCTGGGCGTCGGTCATGCCGCGGGCGTCAGTGAACACCGCCAGCGGGTTACCCCCGAACGGGCGGTCGGTGAAGACGTCAAGGGTGACGAAGGCGTAGGTCGGCATGGGCTCTATCCAGTGTCGCTTTGCCATGACGCCTTGCCATGAATTAGCCAGTTGGCAAAGTGCCAAAGATGTAATGACCGCAGGGTTTGCGGGCGGGGCCTGCTCCAATCTCCCACGCGAATCCCGCCAGCCTCAAGTATCGGTGGGATCTGCGCGGCGTGTTGCGGGGGAGGGGGCTTCAGATTTTGCGCCTGGCCTGTGAACCTGCCGGGCCCAGCGGCGTTTGTAGAGCTTCAGCTGGAAGGGAACCCCCCATGAAGAAGTTCGCCATCGCCGCCGTCGCCTTGTTCGCCCTCACCGGCGTCGCCGCCTGCGAAAGCAAGGCCGACAAGGCCGCCGAAGTTCAAGCCGACTCCCTGGAAGCCCAGGCGGCGGCCACCTCCAACGAAGCCGCCGAGACCGCGCTCAACAGGCAGGCCGACGTCATTGAGCAACAGGCCGGCAACGCCGACGGCGGCGCCACCACCCAAAACACCCCCACCACCAAGTAGGTCGACCGCCCGCGACCACGTTTCAGGCGCCCCGCTGTCTCTGGACGGCGGGGCGTTTTGCATCGGGGCCGCCCTGTTCCCCCGTCCCGCGGCCGCTGGTAACACTGGAGGTGACACTTCCAGGAAAACGCCCATGCCCAAGGTCTCCCGCCGCGCGGTCCTCGCCCTCTCGGCCGCCGCCCCCCTGACCCTGCCCGCCATCGCCCGCGCCGCCGGGCCCGCCGATGCGAAGTTCGAGGCCCTGGCCAAGGGCTGGGTCGACGCCAACCTGCGGCTCAATCCGGTCGGCGCCACCCAGGTGGGCGACCACCGCTTCGACGACCAGATCGACGACATGGGCCCCACCGGCCGCGCCGCCGTCATCAAGCTGGCCACCGAGACCCTGGCCGCCCTCCAGGCCACGCCGCGCGCCGAGCTTTCCCGCGCCAACCAGGTGGACGCCGCCATCCTGGAGAACCAGGTCCGCAGCGACCTGTGGACCCTGCAAACCCTGCAGCCCTACGCCTGGGACCCGCTCACCTGGAACGCCGTGGCCGGCGGCGCCCTCTACAACCTCACCGCCCGCGAGTTCGCCCCCCTCGACGTGCGCCTGCGCAGCGCCACTGCGCGGATGCAAAAGCTGCCGGCCCTGCTGGCCCAGGCGCGCCAGGAGCTGGTCCCGGCCCGCGTGCCGAAGATCCACGCCGACACCGTGGTGGGCCAGAACAAGGGGCTGCATTCCCTGGTGGACGGCATCGTCGCCGACGGGGCCAAGCTGCCCCCCGCCGACCGCGCCCGGCTGGAAGCCGCCGCCAAGACCTGCAAGGCGGCCATCGACGAGCACCAGACCTGGCTGGAGACCGTGCTGGTCCCCGGCGCCAAGGGCGAGTTCCGCCTGGGCGCGGCGCTCTACGACGCCAAGCTGGCCTTCGCGCTCAACTCCCCGCTCAGCCGCGCGGAGATCAAGGCCCGGGCGCTCGCCGAGATGACCTCGCTGCGGGCGACCATGTACGACATCTCGGCCAGGTTCCTGGCCGGCAAGCCCGGCGCCCCGCCGACCCCGGCCCGCCCTACCGGCGCCCAGCGCCAGGCCGCCATCGAGGCCGCCCTCGAGTACGCCTACGCCCAGAAGCCGGCGCGCGACAAACTGGTGGAGGCCGCCGAGGCCACTCTGGTGGAGGCCACCGCCTTCGTCCGCGCCAGGAACATCGTCACCGTGCCTGCGGACCCCGTGAAGATCGGCCTGGTGCCGGAGTTCCAGCGCGGCGTCGCCGTGGCCTATTGCGACGCGCCCGGTCCCCTCGATAAGGGCCAGCAGACCTACTACAAGATCTCCCCCATCCCCGACGACTGGACCGCCGCCCAGGCCGAGAGTTTCCTGCGCGAATACAACAGCCTGGGTATCCAGGAGGTCACGGTCCACGAGGCCATGCCCGGCCACTACCTGCAGCTGGCCCACGCCAACGCCTATCCCTCGGTGCTGCGCGCGGTGCTCTCCTCAGGTCCCTTCGTGGAGGGCTGGGCCTGCTACGCCCAGGACGTCATGGCCGACGAGGGCTACCTGGACAGGGACCCGCTCTACCTGCTGGTCCACCTGAAGCTCCAGCTGCGGGTCTGCGCCAACGCCCTGCTGGACCAGGCCGTCCACGTCGACAACATCAGCCGCGACGAGGCCATGAAGCTGATGACCGTCCAGGCCTTCCAGCAGGAGCGCGAAGCCGCCGGCAAATGGGTCCGCGCCCAGCTCAGCCAGGCCCAGCTCCCCACCTATTTCGTCGGCTGGGAGGAACACAAGGCCCTGCGCAAGCAGGCGGAAGCCAAGTGGGGCAAGACCTTCACCCTGAAGCGCTACCACGACGGCATCCTCTCCTTCGGCTCACCCCCCGCACGCTTCGCCGGGCAGCTGCTGTTCGACCTGCCGATCGCCTGAGGACCCTTTCCTCCCCCGTGAACGGGAGAGGAAAGCGTTCTTGCGTTCCCCGGGGGTAGCCGCGCCTCACTGCCCGCCAAACCCCAGCACGAGGCGACACCCCATGAAGGCCATCCAGACCGTCCACCCCACCGGCCTCGACACCCTGCGCTACGCCGACATCGCCGAGGCCAAGCCCCCGGCCGCGGGCGAGATCACCGTCCGCCTGCGGGCCAGCTCGCTGAACTATCACGACTACATGGTGGTCCTGGGCGCCATCCCCACGCCGCAGGGCCGCATCCCCATGTCCGACGGGGCCGGCGAGGTCACCGCGGTGGGCGAGGGGGTCAAGGGCTTCGCGGTGGGCGACCTGGTGGTCTCCACCTTCTTCCCTGCCTGGCTGGACGGGGTCGACGCGCCGGACGGCGGCTTCTCCGGCGTGCCCGGTGACGGCGCTGACGGCTATGCCCGGGAGATGATCACCACGGCGGCCACCTCCTTCACCCACGCGCCGAAGGGCTGGAGCGCCGCGGAGGCCGCCACCATCACCTGCGCCGGGGTCACCGCCTGGCGCGGCCTGGTGGCCGACGGCGCCCTGAAGGGCGGCGAGACCGTGCTCGTTCAGGGCACCGGCGGCGTCTCCATCTACGGCCTGCAGATCGCCAAGGCCTTCGGCTGCACCGTCATCGCCACCTCCTCCTCCGACGAGAAGCTGGAGCGGCTCAAGAGCCTGGGGGCCGACCACGTCATCAACTACAAGTCCGAGCCGGCCTGGGGCGCGGCGGCGGCCAAGCTCACCGGCGGCCGCGGCGTCGACCACATCCTGGAGATCGGCGGCTCGGGCACGATGCCGGAGTCCATCGCCGCCACCCGCAACGGCGGCCATATCGCGGTGATCGGCGTGCTCGCGGGCTATGCCGGCCCGATCCCCACCGTCGCCATCATGGGCAAGCAACTGAAGGTCCAGGGCCTGACCGTCGGTAGCCGCCGCCACCAACTCGACCTCATCCGCGCCATCGACGTCGCCGGCTACCGCCCCGTCCTCGACAAGCATTTCCCGCTCGCCAACCTCGCCGACGCCTTCCGCCACCAGGCGTCCAACACCCACTTCGGCAAGATCGTGGTGGATATCTGAGGACCGCAGGTCCGTGACGGAGGGGGATCAACGTAGTTTACCCCGTCGACCCCAAGACAAGAGTCAAAGTCCCCCTCAGTCAGCTTCGCTGGCAGCTCCCCCAGAGGGGGAGCATCTTCCCCACGCCACCCCTTCGCCCCAGGTTGTGCCGCCCCGCCAAATACATCCAGGGCGGAGTCGCCCGACACATCATGTTCTGCGTTTGTTCCATCTCCGGAGCAGGCCGTCCCATGACCGAGTACATCCCGCCGCCCAAGGGCTGGCGCGTCTTCAACGGCCAGCTGATCCCCGACGCCACGCTCTGGGGCTATCTGCACCGCAAGCAGATCGTCCGGGGGTCCTGCTACACCCGCGACTGCCGGCGGAACTACCATCTCGACTTCGAGCAGTTGCTCCGCGCCGGCTACGCCTATGTCCGCATGGCCGAAATTCAGCGCCTGCTTCGCTGCAATATGCCGGGCGGCTGCCGCATGACCTTCCAGGACGAAAAGGCCGGCTCAGGCCTACCGCTCTCGGTCCTCGCCGCCAACCGCGAGGTCCGCATCCTCTTCCGGTGCGGCGGCTGCAAGTGGGAAAAGGCCATCACGCCTGGCCAGGCCATCGCGCAACTGGTGGCCGCCAGGACCGGGACCTCCAGCACCCTGCATACCGAGCTCGTCACCAAGACCAGCAAGCCCTGCCTGAAATGCGGCGCCTCCAAGTGGGACTGCGACGTCCGCTGGCCCACGCCGCCGAACGACAAGACCTACGGCGAGCGCCGCCTGGAGGAGCTGGCCCGCGAGCCGGTGGTGATGCCCAGGGCCAACGACGGCTGACCCTTCCTCCCCTGTGAAGCGGAGCGGACCGGGAGGGGGACCGCGCCGCAGGCGTGGTGGAGGGGGCGAGCCTCAGGCTCCGAGCCCGGTCGCGCCCCCTCCACCGCCTATCGGCGGTCCCCCTCCCCCGTAAACAGGGGAGGAAAGACGCTCTGTAGTCATCCCGCGTCGCGCTCCGCCCCCTACAGCCCCAACGCCCGCGCCGCGTTGCCGCCCATCCACTTGGCCCGCACGCTGTCCTTCAGCGGCAGCTCGTCGGTCTCCGCCACCAGCTGCGCCAGCGGGACCATGGACGTCCCCCAGCCCGACCCGAAGATGATCTTGTCCTGCAGGCCGCGGGCTCCGTAATAGACTAGGGCCTCATAGCCCGCGCCCGGCGACAGCATGT
Organism: Phenylobacterium sp.; assembly: GCF_030693625.1. Classification (GTDB taxonomy): domain Bacteria; phylum Pseudomonadota; class Alphaproteobacteria; order Caulobacterales; family Caulobacteraceae; genus Phenylobacterium; species Phenylobacterium ferrooxidans. The sequence goes on along the minus strand of NZ_JAUYAF010000014.1, from coordinate 24,281 downwards.
ACTTCACCCTGCGGCAGGCGAAGTCGATGAAGACGTTCTGGTGCCGTCCGGCGATCGCCACCATGTCAGGGATCCAGGGATAGCCGCCGAGGCCGGAGACGATTCTCAGGGTCGGGAAGGCGATGGCCAGTTCGTCGATATATTTGGGGTGGGCGTAGTCATAGGGCCGGTCCGACAGCAGGTGGACCCCGACCGTGATCCGCACCGGGATGTTCAGCTCCACGCACTTGGCGAGGTATGGCCGGTAGACGGGATCATTGATGTAGCGCTGCTCGCGGTAGGAGCTGATCTCGAAGCCCCGTACGCCGCGCTCGCGCACGCCGCGCTCCAGGGCCGCGACGCCCGCCTCGCCCTCGTCGCCCCAGATGCGGAACCAGGGGATCAGGCGGTCGGGATATTCGGCGGCGAAGGCCGCGACGTCCTCATTGCTGGCGCGCCGGCCCGCATTGCCGATGCAGGCCATGGCGACGCCGGCCCCGTCCAGCATGGCGATGACCTGCGCATGGGTCATGGCCTTGGTCATGTCGACCTCGCAGAGCTTGAGCGCGAGCGCCGTCAGGCCGACCGTCGCCTTGGCCTCATTGAACTCCTCCAGCGACATGCCGATCTGGGCGGCCCAGCCGGGCGCCATCTGCTGGGCGTAGCCTTCCTTGTCGAAGCCGCGCCCCGACTGGATCAGGCGCACCGTGTCCTCGACGGCCTCCTTGGTGGGGGTGTCGCACTCGAAGTCGATGATCTGCATCGGGGCTCTCTTGAAAATGACGGCGCCTAAGAATCCATCAGAGGTGACACGGCCAGGCGCCCCCGACAACATTGCCGCGCGCGCCCGTTTGCGTCATAGGCGGCGCGTGACCAGCACCCTTCGCACCCTGCCGGCCCTGGCCCGGGCGGGCCTTATCGAGGCCGAGCGCCTGCCCGCCCTGGAGCGGGTGGCGGCGCAGTATGCGGTGGCCGTCACTCCGGCCATGGCCGAGCTGATGGACGAGCCGGGCGTCGCCCGCCAGTTCCTGCCTGACCTGGCCGAGCTCGAGGTGCAGCCGGGCGAGGACGCCGACCCGGTGGGGGACCTCACCCACATGCCGGTCGAGGGCATCGTCCACCGCTATCCCGACCGGGTGCTGCTGAAGGTCACCCACACCTGCGCGGTCTATTGCCGGTTCTGCTTCCGGCGCGAGATGGTGGGGCCCACCGCCGAGGTCCCGGCCCTGTCTGGCAAGGCGCTGGACGCCGCCCTCGCCTACATCGCCGGGCGTCCCGAAGTCTGGGAAGTGATCCTCACCGGCGGCGACCCCCTGGTGCTGTCGCCCCGGCGCCTCTCAGCGATCATGGGCCGGCTGGCGAAGATCGAGCACGTGAAGGTGCTGCGGATTCACACCCGCGTCCCGGCCGTCGATCCGGCCGCCGTCACCGATGAGCTGGTCGCCGCGCTGAACGCCCCGGGCAAGGCCGTCTATGTCGCCCTGCACGCCAACCACGCGTCGGAGCTGACCCCCGCCGCCCGCGCCGCCTGCGCGAAGTTCGTCGATGCGGGAATCCCGATGGTCGGCCAGACGGTGCTGCTGAAGGGGGTCAATGATGACCCGGCGGTGCTGGAGGCCCTGCTGCGGGCCATGGTGGAGAGCCGGATCAAGCCCTACTACCTGCACCACGGCGATCTCGCCCGCGGCACCAGCCACCTGCGCACCACGCTGGAGGCGGGGCAGGCGATCATGCGCGAGCTTCGTGGCCGGCTCTCAGGCCTGGCCCAGCCGACCTATGTCCTGGATATCCCCGGCGGCCACGGCAAGGTCCCAGTGGGGCCGGACTATCTGGTCTCCGAGGGCGAGGTGGAGGACCCCAACGGCGGCCTCCACCCCTACCGGCCCTAGCCTTTGCGTTCCATGGCCCTCAGGGCGTGGATGAACATCGCCACTCCGATGGCGGCCAGTAGAGCGCCCAGGGCCGGCAGCAGCAGGCTGGCGGGCATGCCCAGGGTGAACAGCACCCGGGCCCACTCGTCGTCGGTGCGATAGGCCGCCATCAGGGCGAAGACCGTCAGGGCCGTCCCGAGAGCGACGGTGATGATGGCGGCGATGCGGTAGATCAGGTTACCCATGGCGGGTCTCCAGGTGCGATGGCCCCTGGAGACTGGCGGGACCGCGCGGGCCCCGCCTTGACGCCGGTCAAAAGGCTCTAGGCGTCGTTGTCGGTGGAGATCTCTTCCAGGGTCTTGCCCACCACCTTGGCGCCGTAGTCGGTGGCGATGTCGCCGAGCGACAGGATGCCCACCAGCTTGCCGGCGTCATTGGCGACGATCAGGCGGCGGATCTGGTGGTTGGCCATTTGCGCGGCGGCGTCGGCCAGGTTGTCGTCTTCCTTGCAGGTCTGCACGTCGCCGCTCATCACGTCGCTGGCGGGGGTGGAAAGCGCGCCGCCCTTGGCCACCACCTGCAGGACGATGTCGCGGTCGGTGATCAGGCCGACGACCTTGTCGTCCTCGACGATGGGTACGGCGCCGGTCTCGATGCTGGCCATGATGCCCGCCACCTTCTGGACGCTGTCGGCCGGGCCCGCGGTCGCAACCTGGGCGGTCATGGCTTCACTGACTTTCATGGGGGTCGTCCTCTATGTGTTGAACTCGACACCCAAACCCCCCACCGCCGCCGCTGTTCCTTCGATCCCCGGCCATGTCGGCCTCAAAGCGGAGACGCCGCCCTCTTGACGCGAACAAATAGGGAACAATAAGCTGAAGCTCAACCTTAGGGAGCAAGCCGGTGGGTTGGGAGCCGACCAGGCGGAGGAGGGGGCGACGAGGCCGATGTCGACCTTGTCTTCGACGTGCCCCAGGCGATGTCGGGCGCGATCTGCGGCTGGCGTCCCGACATGGACAACGAGGACTGGGGCGAGGTCGCATTTACCCGCCTGCGCCGCATCGGCGAGCCCGATCCGCCGGCCAAGCGCTCCTGGCTGGCGAAGCTGTTCGGAGGCTAGTCCCTCGGCCGGGTCATGTTCTCGATGAACTGGCCCAGCGTCGGCGGCTCGGCCACCGGGGTGACCCACAGGGGCCCCTGGGCCAGGGCCACGCCCTCGTCGAAGATGCGCTTCATGTTGGCGGTGTCGAAGGACAGCATGTTGCCGTTCTCCGCCACGTCGGGGATCGAGGTGAAGGAGAGCGGCAGGCCCATCCCGGCGCAGAAGGTCGCCGCGTTGGACAGCGCGTTGCGATAGGAGAACCGCAGCATGGTGTCGAAGCTGCGCACCAGGATGGAGGCCAGGTTCGGGCTGGTGGTGCGCGGCGCCTGCTCCAGCACCGTATTGACCACCACATAGATGCGGCCGCCTTTCAGCCTGCGCCCCAGCTGTTTCCAGCGCAGCATGGCCTCGGGCATGATGAACAGCGGCGCCGAGACCCCGCCATCCACGTGCATCTCCTCATAGGCCACCCCGTCGGCCTCGCAGGGGAAGCTGCGGGGCGGGAACAGGCCGGGCAGGCTGGCCGAGGCCACCAGGATGTCGCGGAACAGCACCAGGGCCGCCTCGCCGCCGCGCGAGGCGATCTCGCCCATGTCCCAGATGGCGGTCTGCTGGCTGTCCAGGTCGGTGGTTGCCACCAGCAGGCGCCGCCCCTTCAGATGCTCCACCGCCACGGCGTCGACCACGGCCTGGTCGATGAAGGAGTCCACCAGTTCCTCCAGGTTGGCCGCCTGGAAGATTCCCGACCCGAAGGCGGGCGCCAGACGGCGCAGGGACAGCAGGTTCTTGGCGTGGCCGCCGGTATAGGCGTCGGTCAGCCGCGCGTCCCAGGTGGGCCCCAGGAAGGCGAAGGGAGCCATCAGGGCGCCCGTGCTCACCCCCGTGACGATGGCGAAGTCGGGCCGCTTGCCGGCCCGGGTCATCCCCACCAGCACGCCGGCCCCAAAGGCCCCGCCGGCCGCCCCGCCGGAGATGGCCAGGATGTTGAACTCCTTGCGCCCCACCGCCGAGCGCGGCAGCGACAGCCGGTCGGCCGCCGCGTTCAGGCTGTCCTCGGCCTGTTCGACGCTGAACCGCACGCCCTCGAAGCCGGGCATGCTGGCGCGCACCCCGGCGGCGGGGGCCGGCAGGCGGGTGCGGAACAGGCCGTTCCGCCTTGTGATGTGTCGGTCGGGCATGGGCCCATCCTGACCCATCGCGGGGCCAGGCTCAACGCATGGCGTCAGGCGGCGCGGGCGGCCCGCACATCGATGGGGTTCACCGCCGGCAGGCTCTGGAAGCCCGGCTTGGCGAACAGATAGCCCTGGATGTAGCGCACCCCGATCTCGCGCAGGGCGTCCAGCTCGGCCCGGGTCTCGATACCCTCGGCGATCACCTCGACCCCCAGCGCGGCGCACATCTTCATCACCCCGTCGATGATGATCCGCCGCGGCAGGCTGGCGTCCAGGCCGCGGATCAGCTCCATGTCCAGCTTGATGAGGTCGGGCTGGAACCGGGCCAGCAGGTTCAGCCCCGCATGCCCGGCCCCGAAGTCGTCCAGCGCCACGCCAAAGCCCATCTTCTGGTAGCTGGCGACGATGTTGGAGACGTGGGCCGGATCGGTCATCTCCTCGTTCTCGGTGAACTCGAAGATCAGCCGGTCGGTGGGAAAGTCCAGCGCCGCGGCGGTGGCCAGGGTCAGCTGGATGCAGGCCTGGGGCGAATAGACCGCATTGGGCAGGAAGTTGATGGACAGCCGCGCGGGGCCGTCCAGCAGCCCGGCCCGCGCCGCCCCCTGGATCGCCTTGACCCGGCACTGCTGGTCGAAGGCGTAGCGGTTTTCCGGGGTCACCTGGGCCAGGACGCTGGCCGCCGACTCGCCGTTGGAGCCCCGGACCAGGGCCTCATAGGCGAAGGGGGCGCCGGTCTGCAGGTCCATGATCGGCTGGAAGGCCATGGCGATGTCGAAGTCGACGGCCTCGCCATCGCGGCAACCGGCGCAGGGAGGGGGGCGGGACATGCAGGTACGCTCCGGGAATCCTAGTCCCCTCCGGTCTACCGCCGGTCGGTAAAAGATCGGTCGTCAAGCGCCACCGTAAGCCGGCGGTTCGGGCCAGCCGATGGAGGGCGCATGGCCGCGGAAGTTGCGCAGCCACCAGGCCCAGTCCTCCGGGACCAGGCCAAAGGGATCCTCGCGCGAGAGCTCACGGGCCGCCCACAGCGGCCAGTGCGGATTGGCGAGCGCCGGCCGGCCCAGCAGCACCAGGTCCACCAGCTCCTCGCGGATGGCCCGGTCGGCCAGCTGCGGCTGTCCCAGGTTCCAGCTCACACCCACCGGAACGCCCACCTCGCGCCGCACCCGCGCGCCGGGCGCCAGCATGAAGCCCGGATCGTTGAAGGGCCGCCGCTGCGGCTGCGGGGTGTTCAGCCCCAGGCTGAGGTCGGCGAAGTCCAGGCCGTGGGCCTTCATCGCGCGCAGCGCCTCCAGGGCCTCGTCGAAGGTCACCCCGTCGTCGTGCAGGTCGTCGATCCCCAGCCGCACCGACAGGGGCAGGCGCTCGGGCCACACCTCGCGCACGGCGTCCAGGGCCTCCAGGTGGAAGCGCCGGCGGTTCTCCGGGCTGCCGCCGTAGAGATCGGTCCGCTGGTTGGCCAGCGGCGAGAAGAAGCTGGCCCCCAGATATCCGTGGGCGAAGTGCAGCTCCAGCCACTGGAAGCCGGCGTCCACCGCGCGCCGGGCGGCGTCGCGATAGGCGCGGTGGATGTCCTTGATCTCGGGCCCGGTCAGGGCGTGCACCGGCTCATTGGCCTTGCCGCCATAGGACAGGGCCGAGGGCCCCACCACCTGCCAGCCATTGGGGTCATCGGCCGGCAGCTGCGCCCCGCCGTCCCAGGGCTTGGCCTCGCTGCCCTTGCGCCCGGTGTGGCCCAGCTGCACCGCGGGTGTGGCGCCCATGTCCTTGATCAGGGCGCAGACCCGCGCCAGCCCCTCGACCTGGGCGTCGTCATAGATGCCGCCGCAGCTGATGCTGGTCCGCCCCTCGGCGGTGATCGCCAGCTGCTCGGGAAACACCAGGCCAAAGCCGCCCGCCGCCCGCGATCCCAGCAGCATCAGGTGGAAGTCGCTCATCAGGCCGTCGCGGGAGCGGTACATGGTCATGGGCGACATGACGATGCGGTTGCGCAGGGTGACGTCCTTCAGGGTGTAGGGCGAGAACAGGTCGGGCATCGGGAACTCCAGCGGACGCCAGGGGCGTGCCGAGCCCCGCCCCCGATGTCAACGCGCGCTCATCCCGCGAACGCCTGCGTCACCGCCTCGAACCCCGCTGGCCGCCCCCCTCAGCGGCAGTAGGCGCCCTTGAGTCCGGCCCAGATCGCGTCGCCATAGGACATGCGGTCATACTCCGGATGCAGCTTCAGCCAGGCGACGATGGCCACCACCCGCTGGGTGAGCCGCCGCTCCAGTTCGGCGCTGTCGCGGGCCTGCAGCAGGCCGTCGATCCCGCCGTCGCAGGTGGCGTTGGGATTGTCGCGGTCGTTCACCACCTGCTCCACATGCAGCACCGCACCGGTGCAGTCCTCGTTGGACGGGGTCGCCGCGCAGCCGGCGACGAAGTCGGCCCCCGTGGGGAAGGTCGGGGCCGCCTGGGCGCCGGGTTCCGGCCAGACCAGGGCCGCGCCCAGCGCCAGGGAAAGCAGGGTTGTTCTACGCATGGCCGCGGCTCCTAGCGGACTCGGGAACAGACGAAATCCAACAGCTCCTGGCCCATGGTTCCGGGAACCACCGCCTTGCCGTGGGACCGCCAGTCGGTGGTGTATTTGAGATCATAGGACGAGTAGGCGAGCCGCCGGACGCAATCGACGGCGGCCTGCCGGGGCGTGGGATCGTCGCCGTACTTGTCCTTCTCCAGATAGTAGATCAACCCGTCGGCGCCGCGCTGAAAGCTGTCGACATCGACATAGGTCACGTGGCGGGTGTCGACCCAGGTCTCCGCCCGGGCGCCGCCCGCCAGGGCCATCAACACCAACACCAACCCCCGTCGCATCGCCGATCCTCCGCCGAACACCGTTCGACGATAGCACGCCTGGCGCGGATCAGGAATCGCTCCGGGAGTCCGGGGTTCGACGTCTTGCGCCGGTGTCGCGGGGCGGCCGATCAGATTGTCCACGAACCCCACGCCGCCGACCCTGTCTCGAGCGCCCGCGCCACCGCCACAGGCCACCCGCCTTTCAGCCGTCATCCTGCGGCCTGTCCCGCGCATATCCCGGGATGGACAGCCGCCCGTGGAGCTTGCAAGCTTCACCCTCAGGTTGGGGAACCCGGTATGGCTGCACGCTATCCGACGCGCCGAGGGTTTGTTCTCGCCGGTGTCCTGGCGCTCGCCGCCTGCGACAGCCTGAAGATCGACGCGGAGGCCGAGGCGGTCGCCAAGGCGGCCTATGTCAGTCTGGTCCAGGAGGACGACGCCGCCCTCATCGGCATGTTCGAGCCCGCCCAGCGGACCCCCCGCGCCGGCGCGATCCTGCCCCAGATGCGCGCCCTGGTCCCGCCCCGCGCGGCCGGCGCGCCCCTTGTCCCGGCCCCGGTCCTCACCAACTGGAAGACCTTCGTCGGCACGGGCGGAACCACCCTGACCCTGCAACACACCTACGACTACGGCGACGCCGACATCGTGGTGACCTCGGTCCTGGTCCCGGCCCAGCCCAAGGGCGACTGGTGGCTGCGCAGCTTCAACATCAACCTCACCCAGAGCCCCCCGGACACGGTCGCGCCGCAGGCGGACAATCCGAAGACCCCGGCGTGAGGCGCGTCATCCTCTGACCCGGCGCCCTGGCCCCACCTCTCAGCCGTCATCCTCGGGCCTGTCCCGGCCTCCCCACCCGCTCACCCCGGCGCAGGCCGGGGCCCAGAGTCATCCGGGCCCTTGGAGTTGATCCCCGTTCGTGTGGTTCGTGAGGTTCGTGGTCAATCTCATCCGCCTCGCCGCGTCACCGCCGCAGGACTTGGAACCACGAACCCCTCGAACCCCACGAACAAGGGCTCAGGTGGCGGTCGCCGCCCGCGCCGCCCCCTCGACCCGCGCGCGATCCATCAGCCGCACGGTGGAGGACGCCTTGGCCAGCACGGCGCCCGCGCCGTCCGTCAACCGCCCCTCCAGGAAGCAGACCGAGCGCCCCTGCCGCTCCACCCAACCCTCGGCGATCACCGGGCCCGGCCGCGCGGGCGCGAAGAAGCTGACCTTCAGTTCCAGGGACATCGGCGTCACGTCGCCGCCCGCACTCATCGCCGCATGCGCCATGGCCGCGTCGATCCAGCCGCTGACAAAGCCGCCCTGCACGACCCCGCCCGAGTGGCACATATGCGCCCCCGCCAGATACTCGATCACCGCGCGCCCGTCGGCGTTCGACACCACGCGCTGCTGGCCGAGGGTTTCGTTGAGGGAGGGGAGGGCGGTCATGGGCATCCTAGTTGAATGGCGGCTCAGGGAGCGTCCCGCTCTTGAGGGGCGTGCGCGCCACGGCTGAACACCTTCCATGCGAGTTCATCTGGGCTTGCGCCAGGCAAGGGCCGGCGCGCCTCACGAGAAGAGAGTAACCGCGCTATCCCGCTCCCCACATAGTGGAGACCTGTGGGGATGACCCATATCCAGAACAGATATTCAGCGTTGAACTGAATGTCTGCCTGTTGGTTCGGATACGCCTCCACCAGCGCTCGAATGACGGTGGCCAGGCCGTAGGTCGGAACGACGATCAGCGCCCAACGCAGAAAGATCGGCAGGCGCCTGAAGCCCATGTTCGGTCGCTCCGCTGACAGCCGCTCGCGACGGCTCCAGGAACCGCAAGCTTAGAGCCAAGGTATCGGGTCGCCTATGGGTCGAAACGGAGCGCGGCGCCGGCGGCTCAATACGGTGACATCGCGTAATTGAGGTAGGCCCATCCAAGCCTTGGATTACGAAGTCGGTGCGAGGTGATCGCGCTGCTTCAAGAAGGAGGATGGGCCGTGGTTGAAGTCTATGCCGGGTTGGATGTTTCCGACAAGTCCACCCATGTCTGTGTGGTGGACGGTTCTGGGATGGTGGTCTGGAGCGGGGCCTGCGCCACCGATCCGGATGCTATCGCCCGGACGCTGAAGACCAGGGCCAGGGGCCTTGTGCGGGTGGTCCTGGAGACCGGTCCCCTATCGGCCTTTCTCTATCACGGCCTGGTCGAGCACGAGGTTGCGGTGATCTGCGTCTGCGCGCGCCATGCCAAGGGGGTGCTGTCGGCGCGGGTCAACAAGAGCGATCCCCATGACGCCGAGGGCCTGGCCCAGATGGCGCGGACGGGCTGGTTCAAGGCGGTGCGGATCAAGGCCGAGGCGACCCACATGGACCGGGCGCGGCTGAAGATCCGCCAGCAGCTGATCGCCTGGCGCCTGGCCATGGCCGGCCAGCTTCGCGGCCTGCTCAAGCTCTTTGGCCTGCGCCTGGGCAAGGTGACGACCCCGGGCAAGCGCCGCGAGCGCCTGGCGGCCCTGTTCGCCCAGAAACCGGACCTCGAGCCGATCCTGGCGCCGCTGATCGAGGGCCTGGAGGCGCTTGAGCTGCAGATCGCCCGCTCGACAAGGCAGCTGGCGGCCCAGGCCGGCGCCGATCCGGTGGCCGCGCGGCTGATGACCACGCCCGGCGTCGGGCCGATCACCGCCCTGGTCTTCAAGACCAGCATCGAAGACCCCAGCCGTTTCGACCGGGGCGAGGACGCCGGCGCCTTCGCCGGCCTGGCGCCCCGGCGAAACCAGTCGGGCGAGCGCGATCACAGGGGCCGCATCTCCAAAGCCGGCGATCCCATGCTGCGCTCGGCTCTCTATGAGGCGGCCAACAACCTGCTCGTCCGGGTCAAGCGGCCCTGCGCCCTGCAGACCTGGGGCAGGCAGCTCGCCGAAACCAAGGGCCCCAAGCGCGCCCGCGTCGCTGTCGCCCGCAAGCTGGCCATCCTGCTTCACAGACTGTGGCTGTCGGAAACCGAGCCCCGCTGGGCCTGACCGTCCGGCGAACCACGACCGAAGGCCACACAGGGACGATCCCGCTTACACTGTTGCAGCCAAAGAGCGCGCCGGTGACATCAGGACGTCCCGCCACCATCCTCGCCTGACCGCGATCATGCGGCATGGCCAAAGGGCTCCCCAGCCAGGGCATGACCACGAAGACAACCATAGACCAAGGTCATCAACGCCAACCACGGCCCCAGACAGAGAAATCAATTAGACAACAGTGCATTCAATTCAGCGCGTTAGGCATTGAGTGCACTGTCACCGTAATTCTCGGGGTAAACTTGCACTCTAGATGGGCGGATCGACCCCAAAGAAAAACCCCGCCGGCTCACACCGACGGGGTCTCTCAATCTCGAACTCAGAGCCAAACCCGCCGCCCGGCTAGCCGGGCGGCGAAGCTGTTTAGTAGCCCTGGATCTTGGCGTAGCGGTCGCGGTGGAACGCCTGGTTGCCGAAGGCGGCTTCGGCGGCGCGGGCGCGCTTGAGGTAGAAGCCGGCGTCGTGGGCGTCGGTCATGCCGATGCCGCCGTGCATCTGGACCATCTCGTTGGAGACCAGGTGGAAGGTGTCGCCCATCTTGGCCTTGGCCAGGGAGACCAGCTCCGGCACGTCGGGGGTGCCGGCGTCGATCGCCTGCAGGGCGGCTTCGACGGCCGAGCGGGCCAGTTCCAGATCGGTGAACATCTTGGCCGCGCGGTGCTGCAGGGCCTGGAAGGAACCGATGACCTGGCCGAACTGAACGCGGACCTTGAGGTAGTCCAGGGTCACTTCGAAGGCCTGGACGGCGGCGCCCAGCATTTCGGCCGAAAGCGCGGCGCGAACGCGGTCGAGGACCTGTTCCACGACGGCGGCGCCACCGGTCAGGGGCTCGGCGGCCGCGCCCTTGAACTCGATGTTGGCCGCGCCGCGGCTGTCGGCCAGGGCCAGACGGGTGCGGCTGACGCCGGCGTCATCGCCACGGACCAGGTAGAAGCCCACGCCGTCCGGGCCCTTGGCCGAGACGATCAGCACGTCGGCCTTGAAGCCTTCGAGGACGAAGGTCTTCTTGCCGGTGATCTTGCCGCCCTCGAACTTGGTTTCCACCTTGTCGGGGTTGTGGTGGGCGCCTTCGTCGACGGCGAGCGCGCCGACGGCGGTGCCTTCAGCGATCTTCGGCAGCCACTCGGTCTTCTGGGAGTCGGTGCCGCCCAGGACCAGGGCCGAGGCCGCGCCGACGGCGGAGACCAGCAGCGGAGAGGCGGTGAGCGTGCGGCCCAGCTCTTCCAGGATCAGGCCGATCGACAGGTAGCCGAAGTCGGACCCGCCGTATTCCTCGGGGATGATCACCCCGGCCCAGCCCATCTCGGCCATTTCGTTCCAGGCGGCGGCGTCATAGCCGACGTCCACACCGCTATCGCGCATCTTGCGGAAGGCGGTGACCGGGCTCTTTTCCTGGGTCCAGCTCTTCGCGGCGTCGCGGAGCATGCTCTGTTCTTCGTTCAGAACGGCCATTTCAAATAATTCCCTATTGAATCTCGAATGTTGGTTTCAAATCCGCTGTCCCGCCCCTCCGGAGAGGGGCGGGCAGGGCTCTAGTTATTTTGCGTCAGGTCCGGCAGGCCCAGGATGCGCTTGGAGATGATGTTGTTCTGCACCTCCTGCGAGCCGCCATAGATGGTGGTGGCCTTGCCGCCGAGCCAGCCGCGAACGGCGCCCAGTTCCTCGGCCGAGAAGTCGTCGCCTTCCCAGCCCAGGCCCTGGTGACCCATGATCTCCAGGGTCAGTTCGGCGCGGTCCTGCATCCAGCGGGTGCCGGCGTTCTTCATGATGGAGGTCGCGGCCGAGGGGCCGGAGTTCGACCGGGATTCCATCATCGAGCGCACGGCGGTCTGCTGGAAGGCGCGACCGTCCATCTCGTTCATGATCAGCCGGGTGCGCAGGTCGCTGTCGGACAGACGGCCGTCTTCGTCGGCGCCCACATAGTCCTTGGCCATCTGCACGATGCCGCGGCCGCCCATGCCGAAGCCGCCGCCACCGGCGCCGCTGAGGCCGGAGCGCTCATGCTGCAGCAGCCGCTTGGCGATGGTCCAGCCGCCGTTGAGCGGGCCCACCAGGTTCTTCTTGTCGGCGATCGCGTCGGTGAAGAAGGTTTCGCAGAAAGGAGAGTTGCCGGCGATCAGAGGAATCGGACGGACTTCGACGCCCGGCTGATGCATCGTGAACAGCACGAAAGAGATGCCTTCATGCTTCTTCGAAGTATCCGTGCGGACCAGGCAGAAGCACCAGTCGGCGTATTGCGCGCCGCTCGTCCAGATCTTCTGGCCGTTGATGACGAAGTGGTCGCCCTTGTCTTCAGCCTTGCACTGAAGACTGGCGAGGTCGGAGCCGGCGCCCGGCTCGGAGAAGCCCTGGCACCACTGCAGCTCACCCTTCACGATCGGCGGGATGTGTTCCTGCTTCTGCTCTTCCGTGCCGTATTCCAGCAGGGTCGGGCCGAACATCATCACGCCCATGCCGCCGATGGGGTTATAGGCCCCGGCGCGGCCCAGCTCCTGCTGGATCACGCGGGCCTCGGCGCCCGACAGGCCGCCGCCGCCATAGGCCTTGGGCCAGGTGGGAACGCCCCAACCCTTTTCGCCCATGGCCTTGCGCCAGGCTTCCTGCTCGGGGGAGGGCGTCGAGCGCTCTTCCCGCATCATCGGGTTCGGACGGCCCTTGAGGGAGGCGGGGAAATTCGCCGCGATCCACTCCTTGGCCTCTGTGCGCAGGGCGTCCAGGTCGCCGCCGCCAAAGTCTGCCATTTTAGAAAGTCTCCTTGAAAATTCAGGTCACTCGAAAACTGGGGGCCTTCTCCCCGTGGGGGGAGAAGGATGTCGGGCGTACGGCCCGACGGAGGAGGGGGACGCCCTAGTGCTGCTGGATGTGGTCCGGCAGCCCGAGGATCCGCTTGGAGATGATGTTGTTCTGCACCTCGTTGGAACCTCCATAGATCGAACCCGCCTTGCCGGAAAGCCAGCCGCGCACGGCGGTCAGCTCCTCAGCTGTGAAATCGCCGCCTTCCCAGCCCAGGCCCTGGTGACCCATGAATTCCAGGGTCAGCTCGGCCCGGTCCTGGGCGACCTTCATGTTGGCGTTCTTCATGATCGAGGTGGCGGCCGACGGACCCGAATTGCTGCGGGATTCCAGGGCCGCGCGGCGCACGGTCAGTTGCAGGGCGCGCTGGTCGATCTCGTTCTGGATGATGCGGGTGCGCAGGTCGCTGTCGGCCAGTCGGCCCTTGGCGTCCTCGCCCACATACTTCTTGGCCACCACGCCCAGGATGTCGGCCTTGGAGCGGTTTCCGCCCTCGCCCTGACGGCCACCCATGCCCGAACGCTCGTGCTGCAGCAGGCGCTTGGCCACGGTCCAGCCGCCGTTCAGCGGGCCGATCAGGTTTTCCTTGGGCACCTTCACGTCGGTGAAGAAGGTCTCGCAGAACGGCGAAGAGCCGGCGATCAGGCGGATCGGGCGAACCTCGACGCCCGGCTGGTGCATCTCGAAGACCACGAAGGAGATGCCTTCGTGCTTCTTCGCCTGGTCGGTGCGGACCAGGCAGAAGATCATGTCGGCGTATTGGCCGCCGCTCGTCCAGATCTTGCTTCCGTTGACCAGGAAGTGGTCGCCCTTGTCTTCAGCTTTCGTTTGCAGGGCGGCCAGGTCGGACCCGGCGCCCGGCTCGCTGAAGCCTTGGCACCAACGCACCTTACCGGTGACGATGTCGGGGATATACTTCTGCTTCTGCTCTTCAGTACCGTATTCCAGCAGGGTGGGACCGAACATGCCCACGCCCATGCCGCCGATCGGGTTCACGGCGCCGATCTTGGCCATCTCCGAGGCCAGCACGCGGGCCTCGCCGGCCGACAGGCCGCCGCCGCCATAGGCCGCCGGCCAGGTGGGAACGCCCCAACCCTTGGCGCCCATGCGCTCTTTCCACGTGGCGTAGTCGCCGGTGGGGGCCTCGGGGCTCATCGCGGCGGCCTGCAGGGCCTCCGGATCCTTGCCCAGGGACTTGGGGAAATTCGCCTCGAGCCACTCGCGCGCTTCGGCGCGGAAAGCGTCGAGATCAGCGCCTCCGAAATCAGCCATTTAAAATTCTCCCTGAATTCAAATTCTTAGCTATCAGTATAACACAAAATACGCCGGTTCGGAGTCCCCCTACTTGGGGTCCGGTAAAGCCAGCACGCGCTTGGACACCACGTTGAGATTGATCTCCGAGGTGCCGCCCTCGATGGAGTTGCCCTTCGAGCGCAGCCAGGCGCGCACCGTGGCCAGCTCGTTACCCTCGAAGCCCTCGCCTTCCCAGCCCAGGCCGCTGTGGCCCATCGCCTCGACCATCAGCTCGTTGCGGTCCTGGGCGATCTTGGCGCCGGCGTACTTCATGATCGAGGTGGCCGAGGAGGGGCCCTGGTTCGACTTGGCCTCGTCGGCCGCCCGCCGCACCGTCAGCTGGAAGGCGCGGGTCTCCATCAGGTGTTCGGTGATCCGGCGGCGCAGGTCGGTGTCGGCCAGCCGGCCGGTGTCGTCGACGCCCATATAGTGCTTGGCCGCCTCGCTGACGGTCATGGTCGCCTGGGCCGCGCCCAGATTGCCGCCGCCCAGGCCCGCCGAGATGTTGTCGCGCTCGAACTGCAGCAGCCTTTTCGCCACCGTCCAGCCGCCGTTCAGCGGGCCAAACAGCTGGTCCTTGGGGACCTTCACGTCGGTGAAGAAGGTCTCGCAGAAGGGCGAGGTGCCGTTGATCAGCCGGATTGGCCGGACCTCGACGCCCGGCGCCGTCATGTCGATCAGCAGGAAGCTGATGCCCTCATGCTTCTTTGAGGTATCGGTACGCACCAGGCAGAAGCATCGATCGGCCAGATTTGCGCCAGACGTCCAAATCTTTGAACCATTTACCAGCCAGTGGTCGCCCTTGTCCTCGGCGCGGGTTTGAAGACTCGCAAGGTCCGAGCCGCTGCCCGGCTCGGAATAGCCCTGGCACCAGCGGACCTCGCCCTTGATGATGCCGGGCAGATGTTGCTGCTTCAGCTCCTCGGTGCCGTACTCCACCAGGGTGGGGCCGAACATCATCACCCCCATGCCGCCGATGGGGTTGCGGGCGCCGATGGCGGCCATCTCCTCGGCCAGCACCCGGGCTTCCGCGCGGCTCAGACCGCCGCCGCCGTACTGGGCCGGCCAGGTGGGGGTGCCCCAGCCCTTGGCGCCCATGGCCTGGCGCCAGGCCTTGGCGTCCTCGCTCTCGGTCCCGCCCATCTGGGCGGCCAGCTGGGCGGCCGGGTTCTTGCGCAGGGACTCAGGGAAGTTCGCCTCGAGCCAGGCCTTGGCCTCAGCCCGGAACGCGGTGGTGTCTTCGCCGCCGAAATCAGCCATGGGAAAATCGCCTTCTCGAAAAAATCAGTCGTTCAAGTCGAAGAGAGCGCCGCCCTGAAATTGAGCGGCGCCCTTGATGTAAGCGCTTACTTCGGATCGGGAAGGCCCAGCACCCGCTTGGCCACCACGTTGATGTTCACCTCGGTCGTGCCGCCCTCGATGGAGTTGCCCTTCGAGCGCAGCCAGCCGTGGGTCGCCGTCAGCTCTCCGGTGGTGAAGGCGTCGCCCTCCCAGCCCAGGCCCTGGTGGCCCATGGACTCCACCATCAGCTCCGACCGCTCCTTGGCGAACTCGGCCGCGGCGTACTTGATGATCGAGGTCGCCGCGCTGGGCCCATTGCTGGCCCGCGCCTCGGCGGCCGTCCGCCCGATGGTCAGCCGCAGCGACCGGAAGTCCATCTCGTTGCGGGTGATCCGCTGGCGCAGGTCGGTATCGGCAAGTCTACCGGTCTCATCGGTCCCATTGTAGCTCTTGGCCACCACCGGCAGGTCCGCAGCCGAACCGCCGGCCCCGCCGCCGCCGCCGAAACCGCCCGAAATGTTCTGCCGCTCGTACTGCAGCAACCGCTTGGCGATCTCCCACCCGCCGTTGACCTTGCCCACCAGCTGGTCCTTGGGGATCTTCACGTCGTTGAAAAAGGTCTCGCAGAACGGGCTCTCGCCCGAGATCAGCTGGATCGGCCGCGTCTCCACGCCCTCCGTCCGCATGTCGATCAGCACAAAGGAAATCCCCTCATGCTTTTTCGAAGTATCGGTACGCACCAGGCAGAAACACCAGTCGGCCTTGTCGGCGTAGCTGGTCCACACCTTTTGTCCATTAATCAGCCAGTGGTCGCCCTTGTCCTCGCAGCGGGTGGCGAGGCTGGCGAGGTCGGAGCCGGCGCCCGGTTCGGAATAGCCCTGGCACCAGCGGATCTCCCCGCGGACGATGGGGGGCAGGAAGGTCTTCTTCTGCGCCTCGGTGCCGTATTCCAGCAGGACGGGCCCCAGCATCCAGATGCCGAAGGCCAGCACGCCGGGGCGATATCGGCCGGCGGCCATTTCCTGGTCCAGCACCCGGGCCTCGGCGGGCGAGAGGCCCGCGCCGCCATATTCCTTGGGCCAGGTCGGCGTCGTCCAGCCCTTGGCGCCCATGCGCTGGGTCCAGACGGCCTGGGGGTCGGTTCCGCCGGCGAAGGCGCGGCCGCCCCAGACGGCTTCGGGATCGGTCTTGGCCTTGGGGTCGCGCAGCTCAGCCGGATAGTTGGCCTCAAGCCAGGCGCGCACCTCGTTGCGGAACGCGTCGATGTCGCCACCGCCGAAGTCGGCCATGGAATCCTCCCGAGGTCTCAAGCTGAAGCCGTCGCCACATTAGCGTCGGGCGCCCCAAGAGCAAGGAACGAAACGCTTGTTTGACGCGGCCCAAAGCTCAAAAAATCGGCTATCTAGGCGGCTGGGCCTTCGGCGACGCACGGACCGCATATGAGATTTTGGCGAGAACTGAAGCCGGCGGCCCTTGCGGTCGCCCCCGTCCTTGGCGCGGTCCTGACCCTGGCGGCCGGCGTCATGTTGGTGGCCTCGGGCGCCACGCCTTCGGTCCCCGACCGCTTCCTGCGCCTCTACGAGATGACGCCAGTCTATCTGATCGAGGTCAGCCACTTCCTCTCGTCCATCCTGGGTCTGACCCTGGTCATGCTGGCCTTCGGATTGCGCTCCCGGCTCGACGCCGCCTGGGGCGCGACCATAGGGGCCCTGCTGCTGGCCGCCTCGCTCTCGCTGCTGAAGGGCTTTGTCTGGGAAGACACGGCGCTGCTGGTGACCTTGGCCTTCGCGCTGCTGCCGTTCCGCAAGGCCTTCCCGCGGACGGCGCGACTGTCGCGCATGGAGATCACGCCGGGCTGGCTGGCCTCGGCCTTCGCCGCCCTGGTGGGGGCGGGCCTGCTGGGCCTCTGGTCCTTTGAGCACGCCGACTACGCCGACCAGCCCTTCTGGCGGATGATGGTGGACGCCGACGCCGCCCGATCGATCCGCGCCTGGGCCGGGGCCGCCCTGGCCCTCTTCGCCTTCGGCCTGTGGCGGATGCTGGCGACCGCGGCCACGCCGCCGGTGGTGGGAGAGGCCGACCGTGACTTCCAGCGCGTACGCCACATCCTGGCCAAGGCGGAGGTGGCCGAGCCGGGCTCCAACGTCGCCCTGCTGGGGGACAAGCGGTTCCTGTTCTCGGCCAGCGGCGAGAGCTTTCTGATGTTCGGGGTGCGGGGGCGCTCCTGGATCGCGCTCGGGGCGCCGGTCGGCCGCCGCGACGAGCAACTGGAGCTGCTGTGGCGGTTCCGGGAACTGGCCGACGCCCATGCCGCCCGGCCGGGCATCTATGGGATTGGCGCCGACCACCTGCCCGACGTGGTGGAGCTGGGCTTCTCGATCCAGAAGGTGGGGGAGGCGGCCGCCGTGCCCCTCGAGACCTTCCGCATCGAGGGCACCAAGCGCGGCAATCTGCGCCGCGCCTGGCGCAAGGCCGGCGAGGAGGGCGCGACCTTCGAGGTCATCCCGCCGCACCAGATCAGCGACCTCGTCCCCACCCTGGCCAAGATATCCGACGCGTGGCTGGCCGAGCACGCCGGCGGCGAGAAGGGGTTTTCCATGGGTGGGTTCTATCCCGGCTATGTTTCGGAATTCCCCGTGGCCGTGGTTCGGTTCGAGGGCGCCGTGGTGGCCTTCGCAACCCTCTGGATCACGGCGGCCAAAACCTCCTTCTCCATGGACCTGATGCGCTACGCCCCCGGCGCGCCCAAGCGCATCATGGACTACCTGTTCGTGGAGTTGATCGAATGGGGCCGGGCCCAGGGCTACAAGGCCGTGGAGTTCGGCATGGCCCCCCTGGCGGGGCTGGAGGATCGCCCATTGGCGCCGGTGATGTCCCGGGTCGGCAACCTGTTCTTCGAACACGCCGAGGAGATCTATAACTTCCAGGGCGTGCGCACCTACAAGGACAAGTACGACCCGCTCTGGCAGCCCCGCTACATCGCCGCCCCTCGCAAATGGGCTATCCCCCTGCTGCTGGCCGATGTGGGCCTGTTGTCCTCGGGCGGGGTGGCGGGTCTCGCCAAGCGGCCGAAGAAGGCCGAGAGCCCGGAAGCCCCCTCGCAGACGGTCAGCGCCCCGTCTTGACGCCCAGCAGGTTCACCAGGTGAACCAGCAGGATCAGCACCGCCGCCGCCGCTGTCACCATGATCAGCCGGTAGGGCGCCATGCGCACCCCTTTCAGCGGATTGGGCGGTTGGGCTCCGCGCCAGCCGGCGAAGACGGCGACGGCCAGGAAGGCGGCGATCAAGCCGAGGGTCACGGAAAGTGTCATGTGCGACGGCGTAGCGCAGGCGCGATCAGCCCGCAAAGCCGATCGGATTCTTGACTGTCTCCCATTCGCAAGAGCCGTTCCCGCCTGGGTTCACGGACGATCCGGATCATCCACAGCCAATCGCCCCAGACGCTACATCTTGCGTTAACCTCGCGTTTACACCCCAAGGATCGGTGGATAGCGTCTGAGGTCAGTCCTGCGGAGAACGATTCGGTATGAGCTCGGGGACGCCATGGAGCGTCAAAGGGATCGACCCAAAAGCCCGGGAGGTCGCCAAGGACCTCGCTCGGCGCTCCGGCATGACTCTGGGTGAATGGCTGAACCGCATGATCCTCGAGGACGAGGGTCCGGAGGAAGTCACCTCGGAAACCTATTTCACGGAGCGGGCGGTCGACGACGCGCCGGAAACCCGGCCCGAGGCCTTCCTCGACCGGCCGCCTCGGGAGGTGATCTACGAAGCGCCGTTGCGTCACGATGCGCCCCGCGCCGAGACGCCACGGCCCATGGCCCCGCCCCGCGCGCCGGAGGCCGCCCAACGCTACGAGGCGCCCGAGCATCCCGCCGACGAGATCGGCCGGGTCACCCTGGCGCTCGACCGCCTGACCGACCGTATCGAGCATTCCGAAGGCCGCGCCGGCCTGGCCATCAGCGCCGTGGAGCATTCGGTCCGCGACGCCCTGTCCCGCATCGAGATCGCCGAGCGCGAGAACGTCGCCGTGGCGGCCCGCTTCGAAGGCGCGGTGGACGAAGCTCGCACCGAGCAGGCCCGCTTGGCGGAACGCGTCCGGCGCGTGGAAAGTGAAGCCGCCGGCCCGCGCTCGGCCGAGGCGCTGCGCGCCCTGGAGCAGGCGCTCGGCAAGGTGGCCAATCACCTCTACGAAGGCGAGGCCCGCACCCGCGAGACCCTGGGCGCCCTGCGTGAGCGGGTGGATGAGGTCCAGGCCCATGGAGGCGGCGGGGACCCCACCGCCCTCATCGAGGAGGTGGTCAGCCGCGTGGGCGACCGCCTGGCCGATGCCGAGTTGCGCACGGCCGCGGCCATGGAGGGGCTGAAGGACGCCTTCTCCACCGTGGACGGCCGGCTGCGCGCGGTGGAGGGCGGCGCCTCGCCGGCCCTCGACCGGCGCCTGGAACAGCTCGCCGCCAATCTCAGCAGCCGGGTCGACGCCGCGCGCGGCGAGATCGCCCAGAAGCTCCAGGTCTCCGCGGAAGGCCGCTTCGACCGCATGGAGCGCAAGCTGGCCGAGATGAGCGATCACGTCCGGCTGGCCGAGCAGCGCTCCGCCCAGGCGATCGAGAAAATGGGCCGGGAGGTGCTGACCGTGGCCGACAACCTCAACCGCCGCGTCCAGTCCACCGAACACCGCAGCGCTGACGCGATTGAACAGGTGGGCGGCGAAGTGGCCCGCATCGCCCAGGCGATGGAGAGCAAGCTGGGCCGTACCGACAGTGTCCATGCCGAGGCCCTGGAGCGTCTGGGCGCCGAGATCGGCCGCATCACCGAGAAGCTCTCCGAACGCATCGCCAACGCCGAGCGCCGTTCGGCCCAGGCGATCGACGATGTCGGCGAGCAGGTGGCCCGGGTCACCGAGCGCATGAACCAGCGCAGCGAACGCGCCTCCGACGACCTCGTCGAGCGTATCCGCCAGAGCGAGGAGCGCACCGCGCGCATGCTGGAGGAGGCGCGCGAGAAGATCGATGCGCGCCTGGGCGAGTCCCACCGCCGGCTGTCGGAACAGGTGGCGGCGGCGCCGATCGTGCGCGCGCCGGCCGTCGTCCCGGAGCTTCTCTCCCCCTTCGGCCCCGACCCGTTCCCGAGCTTCGGCCCGGCCGAGGGCGCCGCTGATCCTCTGGCCCGCCAGGCCTTCGCCCCGCCGGAGACCGGTCCCGACGCCCCGGACGGCTTCCCGGGCCAACCCTTCTCCGGCGAGCCTGAGCGCCCGGCCTTCGACGCCGAGGACTTCGAGGCCGCCGACGGCTTCGCCCCCATCGGCGAGCACGAGGAAGAGGCTGCCCGCGAGGCGGCCTATGAGCCCCCGGTGAGCTCCAACACCGTCGTGGCTCCGCCCGAGCCCGGTCGGCCGCTGTCCACCCGCGAAGTGATCGAGCAGGCCCGCGCCGCCGCCCGCGCCTCGACGCCGAACGACGCCAAGGGCCGCAAGGCCAAGGACCCCAAGGAGAAGAAGGCCAAGCCGGAAAAGGTCGCCAAGGAGCCGGGGACGTCACTGTTCGCTGGCTTCGGCGCGCGGCCCAAGCGACGGGCCGGCTCCTCGCTGCAGACCGCCCTGCTGGTGGTGGGCGGCGCGGCCTGCCTCAGCCTGGCCACCGCCAGCTTCATGTTGATGGACGGCAAGCCCGGTGGCGCTCCGCCCAAGCGGGTGGCCGATGCGCTGGCCGCCATGAACGCCGGCAAGTCTGAGGAGATCATGGCGGCGGAGGCCGACACGACCCCCTTCGGCGACGGCCCCCGGGTCGCCATCGCGCTCTCGCCCCAGCCTATCGCACCCGGAACGCCCCTCGCGGCGGACCTAGCCCAGCGCTTCGCGACCGCCGCTTCGGCGGTGGAGACCAAGCAGGCCGGCGGACTCGACCAACTCAAGGCGGTGGCCAACCAGGGCCACGCCCCAGCCCAGTTCTATCTCGCCAAGCTCTATGAGAGCGGCTCGGGCGGGGTGAAGAAGGACCTCGTCGAGGCCCGCCGCTGGACCGAGCGCGCCGCCGAGGGCGGTGATCCCAAGGCCATGCACAACCTGGGCATCTCCTACATCTCCGGTTCGGGCGGTCCCAAGAACTCCACCACCGCAGCGCAGTGGTTCCGTCGCGCCGCCGACCTCGGCCTGGTGGACAGCCAGTACAACCTGGCCGCCCTCTATGAGCAGGGGCTGGGGGTCAGCCAGAACGCGGCGGAGTCCTACAAGTGGTACCTGGTCGCCGCCCGCACCGGCGACGGCGAGGCCCGCTCCAGCGCTCAGCGCGTGGCCGCCGGCCTGTCGACCGACGCCCGCACCGTGGCCGAGCGCACGGCGGCGGCGTTCCGCGCCAACACACCCAATCCCTCCGTCGCCCCGGCCACCGCCCTGGCGGCCGCCTCGGCCTCCCCGACCGTGATCACCGCCCAACGGGCCCTCTCGCGTCTGGGCTACTACCAGGGCCCGACCGACGGCAGCGCCTCGGGCGCCCTCAAACTCGCCGTCGCCGCCTATCAGCGTGATCAGGGCATGCAGGCCACCGGCCAACTCGACCCTTCGACGGTTTCCAAGCTTTCCGTCTTCACGCGGTGACACGTCAGGCGCCATAAGAGGCGACCTTGGACCTCTATCTTCCCATCGCCGAAGTCTCGGTGAACGCACCGCTCCTGGTGGCGCTGGGCGCGCTCGTCGGCTTCATTTCCGGGCTGTTCGGTATCGGCGGCGGCTTCCTGATGACGCCTGTCCTGGTGCTGATGGGCATCCCGCCGGCGGTGGCGGTGGCCAGCATGGCCAACCACGTGGCGGCCTCCTCGACCTCCAGCGTCATCTCCTACACCCGCAAGCGCGCCGTGGACTTCCGCCTGGGCGGGGTGCTGGCGGGTGGCGGTGTCGTGGGCGCCATCGTGGGCGTGGAGCTGTTCCGCTGGCTGCGGCTGCTGGGTCAGGCCGACCTGGTGGTGGCGCTTTCCTACCTGGTCTTCCTGGGGGTGATCGGCGGCCTGATGCTGGTGGAGTCCCTGCAGTCGATCCTGCGGCGGCGCAGCGGCCAGCCGCCCAAGCCCCGCAAAGAGCGCCGCCCGCCCTGGCTTTACGGCCTGCCGCTGAAGATGCGCTTCCCGCGCTCGCGGCTCTATATCAGCGTCATCCCGCCCGTCCTGCTGGGGGTCTTCGTCGGCGTGCTCTCGGCGGTCATGGGCGTGGGCGGCGGCTTCATCCTGGTCCCGGCGATGATCTACATCCTGCGCATGCCCGCCGGGGTCGTCGTCGGCACGAGCCTCTTCCAGATCATCATCACCACCTCCCTGACCGGGGTGCTGCAGGCTGGCCGCAACCAGACCGTCGATATCGTCCTGGCGACCCTGCTGCTGGTGGGGGGCGTGCTGGGCGCGCAGCTCGGCGCCAAGGCCTCCTCGCGCTTCCGGGCCGAGGAGCTGCGCGCCCTGCTGGCCCTGATCGTCCTGCTGGTGGGCCTGCGCATGGGGCTTGGTCTGTTCTTCACCCCCGACGAGCCCTTCGTGCTGATGACGGGGATGGGCTGATGGCGCTCGAAATCCCCAGCCCCACCGCCCCTCAACTCACCGCCTCGCCGGCCGCGGTCTCCGCCGCGCTCACCACGACGGAGGTCCGCGTGACCTCCAGCTTCCGGGGCGCGCACATCGTGCTCTATGGCGCGGTGTTCGATCCGACCACCAAGCCCAGCGACGTGGTGGTCATCGTCCGGGGCCCCGAGCACCCGATCCGGATCGCCCGCAAGACCAAGGTGGGCGGGCTCTGGGTCAACAGCCGGCCGGTGGTGTTCCGTGGCGCGCCTGGCTTCTACATGACCGCCTCGACCCGGCCGTTGCAGGATATCGCCGGCTTCGGGACCCTGCGCCGCCTGGGCGCTGGCATCGATCACCTGGCCATCAACGCCCCCTTCGAGCAGCGCACCGAGACCCGCTACGGCGTCCGCGACGTCGTGGTCAGCCGGCTGGGGGGCGACTATCTGGACTGGCGGCGCGCCGTCATCCGCCTGAAGGAGAACGCCGGCCTCTACGACGCTGACGACAAAGGGGTGACCTTCGTCGACAAGGACCTGTTCAAGGCCGAGATCGACCTGCCCACCAAGGCGCCGATCGGGACCTACCAGGCCGAGATCATCCTCTTCCAGGACGGTCAGCCGGTCTCGCGAAAGGTCCGAACCCTGACGGTGGAGAAGGCCGGGATCGAGCGGACCCTTTACCTCTTCGCCCATCATAGCCCATGGTTGTACGGCTTGGTGTCGATGGCCCTGGCGCTCGGCGCGGGCTGGGCCGCCTCACTTGTCTTCCGGAGGAACTGACGCCTGTGATGGACGCCGAGGCCTCCGCCCCCAAGCCGATGTGGGTCCTGGCCCTGATCGGCCTGGCCGCCTTCCCTGTGTCGGCCACCCTCTACGCCTATGGCCCGCCCGGCTGGTCGGAACACGCCCTCAGCGTGCTGCTGGCCTGGTCGGCGATCATGCTGGGCTTCCTGGGCGGCATCCGCTGGGGTCTGGAGAGCAGCCGGGAACAGCCGCGCTGGTCCAGGCTGGCCGGCTCGATCATCTCGCCGATCGCGGGCTTCGCCCTGCTGGTCGCGCGCGGTGACATTCCAACCTCCTGGATCATCACTGGCCTGATGGCCGCCTTCATCATCCAGTGGCTGTTTGATCACTCGGCGCCCGATGTGCCGACGCGATATCCGCGGCTGATGACGGTCCTGACCCTGGGGGCCGCGGTCTCCCTGGCCATGGCCCTGGAACAGGCGATGGCGCTCTAGAGCATTTTTCGATCAGTCTGCATCGTATCCAGCGGCGGCGAAGTAGTTCGCGCATTCCCTTGGTGTGAAGGCGTCGATGATTTGAGCGATGGCTGACCAGAGCTGCTCGAGGGTTCTGGCGGCGGCCTTTCGGA
>NZ_JAUYAF010000012.1 GCF_030693625.1 Phenylobacterium sp. | reverse complement strand
CACGGCGCGGGCCAGGACCCGGCGCTCGATGTCGCGGCCCTTGCGGATCAGGTCGCGCGGCGTGTCGCGGTGGCTGATGCGCTCCACGTCCTGTTCGATGATCGGCCCCTCGTCGAGGTCGGCGGTGACGTAGTGGGCCGTCGCGCCGATCACCTTGACCCCCCGCTGGTGGGCCTGGTGATAGGGCCGCGCGCCCTTGAAGCCTGGCAGGAAGGAGTGGTGGATGTTGATGCAGCGGCCCTCCAGCTTGGCCGCCAGGCCGTCCGACAGCACCTGCATGTAGCGGGCGAGCACCACCAGTTCCGTCTGCGTCTCCTGGATCAGTTTCCAGAGCGCCGCCTCCTGCTCCATCTTGGTGTCGCGGACCACCGGCAGGTGGTGGAAGGGCACGCCCGACAGATCCAGGTGGGCATAGGTGTCGGCGGCGTGGTTGGAGACCACGGCGGAGAGCGTCATGGGCAGTTCGCCGCGCCGCCAGCGATAGAGCAGGTCAGCCAGGCAGTGGTCCTGCTGCGAGGCCAGGATCATCACCCGCTTCTTCACCTTCGAATCGCGCAGGGTCCAGTCCATGCCGAATTCCTCGGCGTGGGGGGCGAAGGCCGCGCGCAAGGTCTCGGCGCTCTCGTCGCCGGCGAACACCACGCGCATGAAGAAACGGCCGGTCTCCTCGTCGTCGAACTGCTGGGCGTCAAGGATGTTGCCGCCGCGCTCGAACAGGAAGGCTGAGACGCGGGCGACGATGCCGGGACGGTCGGGGCAGGCGAGGGTCAGGATCATGGCCGTGCCTAAGGCTTGATCACCGCCCCGACGTCAAGCGCCCTCACGCTCAGTTGCGCGGGCTGGCGGGTGGAGCCGGCCGCCGCCCAAGGCTAGGGTGACGCATGACCCTCACCGCCCGCGCCCTCGATATCCTTTCCACCCTGGTGGCCTTCGACACGACGTCGCGGCTCTCCAACCTCGCCCTCATCGAATGGGTGGAGGCCTATCTGGACGGTCACGGCGTCCCGCACCGGCGCGCGCCCAACCCTGAGGGGACCAAGTCCAACCTGCTGGCCACGGTGGGGCCGATGATCGAGGGCGGCGTGGTGCTGTCGGGCCATACCGACGTGGTGCCGGTGGACGGCCAGGCCTGGATAACCGACCCCTTCAAGCTGACGCCGAAGGACGACGGCCGCATCTATGGGCGCGGGACCTGCGACATGAAGGGGTTCCTGGCCCTGGCGCTGGCCGCCGTGCCCGACCTGGTGGCGGCGGGTCCGAAGAAGCCGGTGCACCTGGCCTTCTCCTATGACGAGGAGATCGGCTGCCTGGGGGTGCCCGACCTGATCCGCCTGATCGGGGCGGAGCTGCCGGCCCCCGCCCTGGTGGTGGTCGGGGAACCCACCAACATGGAGGCCGTCCGCGGCCACAAGGGGATCATCAACCACCTGGTGACGGTCAATGGCCACGAGGCCCATTCCAGCCAGACCCAGCTCGGCGTCTCGGCGATCATGGAGGCCGTGCCCCTGATGGCGGCGGTGCGCGACCTGGCGGCGAAGCTGGAGCGGGAGGCTGATCCCAGTTCACTCTTCACCCCCAAGCACGCCACCATGACCATCGGCCTGGTCCAGGGCGGCACGGCGGGCAACATCCTGGCCCGGGAGTGCAGTTTCCAGTTCGATCTGCGCTACGCCGCGGGCCTCGATCCGGACGCTCTGCTGGCGCCGTTCTTCGCCCAATGCGGGGCGCTCGACGCGGCCCTGAAGGCCCGCTTCCCCGAGGCCGGGGTGAGGGTCGAGCGGAGATCGGCCACCCCGCCCCTGGCGCCCGAGCCGGACGGCGTCGCCGAGGTCTTCGCGCGCCGTCTGACCGGCGATAACGGCCCGCCCCGAGTGGTGGCCTTCGCCACCGAGGCCGGCCAGTTCCAGCAGGCCGGCTTCTCCACCGTCATCTGCGGCCCCGGCTCCATCGACCAGGCCCACCAGCCCAACGAATATGTCGAGGCCGTCCAGATGGACCGCGGCGGCGCCTTCATGGAACGGCTGGTGGAGTGGGCGGCGGCGGGGGAATGACCCCTAGCGCTTGATCACCACCCGGCGCAGGAACAGGTCCAAGGGGTTCCAGGTCATGGCGCGCGCGATGGCCCAGGAGCCCGCGGTGCGCGTCGCCTGGGTCTCGCGCCGCGCGGCCAGCGCGATGTTCAGCCCCTTCAGCCCCGCCATCAGGCCGCGCCAGGGCGCCTTGAATTCGTGGCGGTCGGCATGGCGCAGGAACAGCAGGGCGGTGGTGAAGATGTGCAGGGGCAGGGTCAGGGCCAGCAGCAGGGGCGGGGTGTTCTTCACAAACACCCAGAACCGGTTGCGGGTGCCATGGAACACCGCGAATTCCGACCTTGGCCCGCCTGAGGCGGTGGAGCCGACATGGCGCACCACGGCGGTGGGAACGACAATGGTCGGCTCGCCGATCAGCCGCATGCGATAGCCGAAATCCACGTCCTCGCAGTAGCAGAACAGCCGCTCGTCGAAGCCCCCCAGCGCGAGGAAGAAGGCCCGGTCCACCAGCATGGCGCCGCCGCAGGCCGAGAACACCTCGCCCGGCGCCACCGGCCCTGGGTCGCGGCCGGTATAGCCGCCCCGGAACGGAAACCCGGCGCCGGACATCACGTCCCCCAACCCGTCCAGCCGGCTCGGATCGTCGGCCATCAGCTGGCGCGAGGAGAAGCATTTGACGTCCGGCCAGCTCTTCGTCGCGGCCATCAGGGTTTCGAGCCAGTCGGGATCGGCGAAGGCGTCGGGATTGATCAGGGCCATCCACCGGCCCGTGGCGAGCTGGGCGGCGCGGTTTACCCCCGCCGCGAAGCCCAGGTTCGAACCCGCCTCCACGAACCGCACCTTGGGATGGGTGCCGGCCGCGGCCTGTGGCGCGCCGTCGTCCGACGCGTTGTCCAGCAGGATGATCTCGTGGTCGTCGAAGCCCTGGGCCGCCAGGGCCGCGAGGCAGGTTTCCAGGTGCCGGCCGCTCTGATAGGCGACCACCACGACGCTGACGGCGGGCGTCAAGGACTTGTCTTTCCCGCCAACCCGCGCCATCGCAAGCGTCACTCCGTCCAACTGAGGCGCCATGACGACGATTACGCCCCTCGCCCTGCCCGACGTCCTGCTTATCACGCCCAAGCGCCATGGCGATGCGCGGGGCTGGTTCATGGAGACCTGGAGCCAGCGCGCCTTCGCCGACGCCGGGCTGGATATCGACTTCGTGCAGGACAACCACGCCTTCAGCGGCGAGGCCGGAACCGTGCGCGGCCTGCATTTCCAGACCGCCCCGCACCCCCAGGCCAAGCTGCTGCGGGTCCTGCGCGGGTCGATCCTCGACGTCGCCGTGGACATCCGCGCGGGTTCGGCCACCTACGGCCAATGGGTCTCGGCCACCCTCACGGCCGCCGGCGGTGAGCAGCTGCTGGTGCCGCGCGGCTTCGCCCACGGCTACTGCACCCTCGAGCCTGACACCGAGCTGGCCTACAAGGTCGACGGCCTCTATGCGCCGCAGACCGAGGGCGCGGTCCTCTGGAACGACCCGGACCTGGCCATCGACTGGCCCGCCTTCGCCGGCTCGGTGGTGTCGGACAAGGACAAGGCCGCCCGTCCCCTGAAGGACCTGGCTCCGGTGGCCTTCTGATGGCCGAGGTTTCCGAACTGGTCAGCATCCTGGAGCTCGAGCCCATCGAGCTGGACATGTATCGCGGCCAGACTCCGCCCGGAGCCGGCAGCCGCATCTATGGCGGCCAGGTGGTGGCCCAGGCCATGGCGGCGGCCTATCGCACCATCGACGACGGTCGGCTCTGCCACTCCATGCACGGCTATTTCATGCGGCCGGGCGATCCCAAGACCCCGATCCTGTTCCAGGTGGAGCGGGTGCGCGACGGCGGCTCCTTCGCGGTGCGCCGGGTCGTGGCCCTGCAGAACGGCAAGCAGATCTTCAACCTGGCCGCCTCCTTCCAGACCCCGGAGGAGGGCTTCGAGCACCAGTTCGACATGCCCGCCGCCCCGGCCCCCGACACCCTGCTGAATGAGGAAGAGCTGCGCGCCAAGGCCGGGCTCGATCCCGCCAGCCGCCGCATCTGGCCCGTCGAGGTTCGCCCGGTCGATCCGGCCCCGCATGGGGTGGCCGAGGTGCGCGAGCCCAACGACATGTGCTGGTTCCGCGCCCGCGTCTCGGTCGGCGACGACGTGGCGCTCAACCAGTGCGCCCTGGCCTACGCCTCGGACATGACCCTGCTGGACGCCTCGCTGCGGCCCCATGCTGTGGACTGGGATTCCGGCCGCCTGCAGGTGGCCAGCCTCGACCACGCCCTGTGGTTCCACAAGGCCAGCGACTTCTCCGAGTGGCACCTCTATGTGCAGGACAGCCCCTCGGCCTCGGGCGGACGGGGCTTCAACCGCGGATCGATCTATGGCCCGGACGGCGCCCTGGTGGCCTCGGCCACTCAGGAAGCCCTGATCCGCTTCCGCTAGAGCATGTCAGGCGCAAGTGCGCGCCGGCTCGCCGCCCGGACATGCTCTAGATTCAAGAAGATAGACCCTTTTTATCCGATCAGGTTGATTCAACCTGATCCGGAAAGGGTCTGGCCCGGGTTCAGGCCCCGACCGCCTCCGGCTCCGTCACAAACCCCTTCCAGGTCGCCATGTAGTCGACGAAGGCCGGGCCCAGGCCTTCGCTGCGCAGGTGCTCGCGGGTCACCGGCAGGCTGACGGGCTTGAAGTCGGCGTCCATCTCCACCCGGTGCGGCCAGTCATGGTGCAGGATGGCGGCGCGGCCCAGCAGGACGAAGTCGGCGCCGGCGTCGAGCATGGCGCGCGCGTCGGCCGCGCTCATGATCTTGCCGGCGACCCCCAGCCGCACCTCGCCGCGGTCCAGCTCGGTGAAATAGCTCATCAGGGTGCGGCCCTTGTAGGCCTCGTCCGCGGGCTCCTTGAAGGCGTCCCACAGCGACATGTCGAGGAAGTCGATCAGGCCTTCGGACATCACATGCTGTGCGAAATCGGCGATCTCCCGCAGATCCAGGTCGAACCGCTCCGGTGACAGGCGCAGGCCCAGGAGGAAGTCCGGGCCGCAGCGGTCCCGCACGCCCCGCAGGATCTCCACGATCATCCGCCCCCGGTTCTCCGCCGAGCCGCCGTACTGGTCGGTGCGCCGGTTCAGGCCGGCGCTGAGGAACTGGCAGAGGATGTAGGAGTGGGCGCCGTGAACCTCGACGCCGTCGAAACCGGCGGTCTTGGCCCGCACCGCCGCGACGATGAAGTCGTCCACCACCTGCTCGACCTCGGCGGTCGACAGCCCCCGCGAGCCGGAGGCCTCGTCGTCGGACGGGCCCACCGGCTGGGTCCCGATCAAGTCCTTGGGGGAGCGGTAGCCGGCGTGGTGCAACTGCACCACCGCGATGCTGCCCGCGGCCTTGATGGCTGTGGCCAACCGGGTAAGGCCCGCGATGTGGGTGTCCGACCAGATGCCCATCTGGCCGGGAAAGCCCTGGCCGACCGCCTGGACGTGGGCCGCGCAGGTCATGGTCAGGCCGAACCCGCCCTGGGCCCGAAGGGTCAGCCAGTGGAACTCGTCCTCCGACATGGTCCCGTCCACATGGCTCTGCAGATTGGTGAGCGGCGCCAGCATCAGGCGGTTCTTCATGGCCGGGCCATGGGGGAAGGTCAGGGGCGCAAGCAGATTGGCGGGCAAGGCGGACATCCGGTCTGGAGAGAGGTTGGCGTCAGTTGAGAGGCCCGCCGTCTTCGGCGCAAGCCCCCCACGGCGCCTAAGTGATTGCCGATAAGCTGAGCCCGCGCGATGATCGCCGCCTAACTGGGAGCCCACCATGAGCGCCAACCTGATCGAGCAGAGCCTGGAACTGGCCGCCGAGCGTTGTGAGGACCTGACGCCGCTGGTCTATGCGCGCCTGTTCGCCGACCATCCGGAGATGGAGGCCCTGTTCTGGAGCGACAAGAACTGGGCGGTCCGCGGCGAAATGCTGGCCCAGGTGTTCTCGGCCATCCTGGATTTCGTCGGCGACCGGCTCTACGCCTCCACCCTGATCCAGACCGAGGTGATCAATCACGCCGGCTACGACGTGCCCCCCAATATCTTCGCGATCTTCTTCGCGACGGTGGCCGCGACCCTGAAGCAGGTGATCGGCGCCGACTGGACGCCGCAGATGGACCAGGCCTGGACCCGGCTGCTGGCGGACCTGGACTACTACGTCACCCACCCGAACCAGGCGGAGACGCAAGGGGTGGGCGCCTGACGCCCATGCTTTCGGCGTCATTCTTGGGCGGGGCTCTTGCTCTTCCCCAGGGGAATGGCGTCCTGTGCGCCGCCGAAGCGCCACGGTCGAGCGGCGCCGGTCGGGAGCAGGTTTCGTGAACCCAGGCGCGTCAGGCTCCAGCAGGCTTAGCCTGCCCACCATCCTCGGGTTTGCGCTCTCGAACCTGCCGCTGGGCGCGCTGGCCGTCGCCGTGGCGGTCTATCTCCCTCCCTATTTCGCCAGCAACCTGGGGGTCAGCCTGGCGGTGGTGGGCGGGGCCTGGATGACGGTTCGGCTGTTGGACATCGGCGTGGATCCGGTGCTCGGCGTCATCATGGACCGGACCCGCACGCGGCTCGGCCGCTACCGGTTCTGGATGCTCCTGGGCGCGCCGGTCCTGATGCTCTCGGTCTTCGCCCTCTTCCAGGCACCGCACGGCATCGGCCTTGTCTACCTGATCGGGTGGCTGCTGGTCTTCTACCTGGGCACCTCGATCCTCGGCCTGGGCCATTCGGCCTGGGGCGCGAACCTCTCCAAGGAGTATCACGAGCGTTCCCGCCTGTTTGGCGTGGTCGCCGCCCTGGGCGTCATCGGGGCGGTGGTGGTGCTGCTGATCCCCATCGGCGCCGAGGCCCTTGGCCGTGACGCCACCGAGATCGTGCCCGACATGGGCTGGTTCATCTTCTGGCTCATCCCGGTCTCGATGATCTGGATGCTGCTGCGGACTCCGGAAATCATCGCGCCCGAGACAGACCATCCTCGCTTCCGGCTTCGCGACTATTGGTCCCTGCTGGTGAAGCCCGACCTGCTGCGCCTGTTCCTGGCGCAGATGGCCCTGACCCTGGGTCCCGGCTGGATGAGCGCCCTCTACATCTTCTTCTTCACCGACAGCCGCGGCTTCACCGCCACCGAGGCCTCGATCCTGCTGCTGATCTATGTCCTGGCGGGGATCGCCGGCGCGCCGCTCACCGCCCTGCTGGCGCGGCGGCTCTCCAAGCACCGCACCCTGATGGTCACCACCACGGCCTATTCCATCGGCCTGTGCATGGTGATGATCCTGCCTAAGGGCAATGTCGCCGCCGCCATTCCGGCCATGTTCTGGTGCGGCTTCATGGCCGCCGGCTTCGACCTGATGATCCGCGCCATGCTGGCCGATGTCGGCGACGAGGTGCGGCTGGAACAGGGCCAGGAGCGGCTGAGCTTGATCTACGCCCTCAACGCCCTGGCCGCGAAGATCGCCGGCGCCTTCGCCATCGGCGTCACCTTCCCTCTGCTGCAGCGGCTCGGCTACAACCCCACCGAAGGGGCGGTGAACACCGAGGGCGCGATCCGCAGCCTGGAGTGGGCCTATATCGCCGGCCCCATCGTCTTCGTCATGCTGGGGGGCGCCTGTGTCATCGGATGGCGCCTCGACGCCGAGCGCCACGCGCAGATCCGCCAAGACCTCGACACCCGCGACGCCCAGTACGCCGAGGCTCCGATCCTCGAGAGCCTGTCGAGCGAACCGGCCATCCCGGTGCTGGGCGGCAGGGACAGCTAGCTCGTCGATCAGTCTTGTCTTGCGTTCATTGTGCGCCGCAATATGAGCCTTGAGGCCGATCGAATTCGGCTCGCTCCAAGGACGCCGCCATGATCCTGCAATCGAAATCCGCCGTCGTCACCGGCTCCACCAGCGGCATCGGCCTGGCCATCGCCCGCGCCTTCGCCGCGGAGGGGGCCAACGTCCTGATCAACGGCTTCGGGGCCGCCGAGGACATCGAAGCGGCGCGGGCTGGGATCGAGGCGGAATTCGGCGTCAGGGCGATCTATTCCGGCGCCGACATGACCCAGCCCACCGAGATCGCCGCCATGGTGGCCCAGGCGCAGGCCGAACTGGGCGCCGTGGACGTGCTGGTCAACAACGCCGGGGTGCAGTTCGTCTCCCCCATCGAGGACTTTCCCCTGGAGAAGTGGGACCAGATCATCGCCATCAACCTGTCGGCGGCCTTCCACGCGATCCGCGCGGTGGTCCCGGGCATGAAGTCCCGCGGCTGGGGGCGGATCATCTCCACCGCCTCGGCCCACAGCCTGGTGGCCTCGCCCTTCAAGTCGGCCTATGTGGCGGCCAAGCACGGGGTCGTAGGCCTCACCAAGACCGCGGCCCTGGAGCTCGCGCCCCATGGCGTGACCGTCAACTGCATCAGCCCCGGCTATGTCTGGACCCCCCTGGTGGAGAACCAGATCCCCGCCACCATGGCCTCGCGCAACCTGACCCGCGACCAGGTGATCAACGACGTCCTGCTGGCCGCCCAGCCCACCAAGCAGTTCGTGACGCCCGAGGAGGTCGCCGCCATCGCCGTCTTCCTCTGCTCGCCGGCCGCCAAGCAGATGACCGGCGCCAACCTCTCGGTGGACGGCGGCTGGACGGCGGCGTAGGGCGCGCCTCCTGACGCGGCGTAAGAGTTTCGCGGCGGTCGAATCCGTGACAGCGTAAGCCTCGCGTGGGCCCTGGGTGCTCACCAGGGAGACGCTATGATCGGGATCATCCTGCACCACTACGAGGCCTCGCCCTTCTCCCAGAAGGTGCGCTGTTTCCTGGGACTCAAGGGGTTGGCCTGGTCCTCGGTGATCACCCCGAACATGATGCCCAAGCCCGACCTGACCCCGCTGACCGGCGGCTATCGCCGCGCGCCGGTCATGCAGATCGGCGCCGATGTCTATTGCGACACCCAGGTGATCCTGGCCGAGATCGAACGCCGGGCGCCCAATCCGCCCGCGGTCACCGGTCCCGACTGGGCGGTGAACTTCTGGGCCGACCGCCTGTTCTTCCAGACCACCGTGCCGGTGATCTTCGGCGAGATCGGCGATGCCGTCCCCAAAGCCTTCATCGACGACCGCGAGAAGTTGTCAGGCCGCCCCTTCGACGTCGCCGCCATGAAGCGCGCGGCCGGCGTCATGCGGCCCCAATGGCGGGCCCACGCCGCCTGGATCGACCAGGGCCTGGCCGGGCGCCCCTTCCTGTCCGGCGACAAGCCTGGGCTGGCGGACGTGGCGGCCTATATGAATATCGTCTGGCTCAGCAATGTCCTGCCCGCGACGGCCAAGGCCCTGACGGCGGGTCTCACCCGCATCCCCGACTGGGCCGAGAAGATGATGGCGCTGGGCGAAGGCGCCCGCGAGGAGATGGCCGGCCGCGTGGCCCTGGAGATCGCCCGCGACACCCAGCCTGGGCCGCCGCCGGCTCATGATCCCGCCGATCCCCTCGGCCTCGATCCTGGAACCCACGTGACGGTGATGGCCGACGACTATGGCCGCGACCCCATCGCCGGGACCCTGGTGGCCGCCACCGCCGACCGCCTGGTGATCGCCCGCAACTCCGCCGATCTCGGCGCCCTGCACATCCACTTCCCTCGCGCCGGCTACGTGGCCGTGCGCGCCCGACCCCTCTGAAGGAGCCCGTCATGGAAGACCGCATCAAGGTTGATCTGAAGGACGGCGTCGCCGATGTGCGCCTGGTCCGCACCGACAAGATGAACGCCCTCGACGACCACATGTTTCAGGCCCTGATCGACACCGGCGAGGACCTGAAGACCCGGCCGGGCGTGCGCGCCATCGTGCTGTCGGGCGACGGCAAGGCCTTCTGCGCCGGCCTCGACATGGGCAATTTCGGCAAGATGGCCTCGGGCGAACGCTCAGGCGGCCAGTCCTCCACCGGCGAGGCCCTGCTGACGCCGAAGCGCACGCCGGGCGGCTCCAACCGCGCCCAGCACGCGGTGATGGTCTGGCGCGAACAGACCGTGCCGGTGATCGCCGCCATCCACGGCGTGGCCTTCGGCGGCGGCTTCCAGCTGGCGCTCGGCGCCGACCTGCGCTTCGTCACCCCCGACACCCGCATGGCGGTGATGGAGATCAAGTGGGGCCTGGTCCCTGACATGGGCGGCCTGGTGCTGATGAAGCGCCTGGTGCGCGACGACGTGGCCCGGGAGCTGACCTATACCGGCCGCATCTTCGACGGCGAGGAGGCCCTGCGGCTCGGCTTCGCCACCCGGGTCTGCGCCGATCCCCGCGCCGAGGCCCTGGCCCTGGCCGCCGAGATCGCCTCCAAGAGCCCGGACGCGATTCGGGGCTCCAAGCGCCTGCTGGACATGGCCTACGACGCCGACCAGCACGCCATGCTGCTGGCCGAGAGCCAGGAACAGGGCGCCCTCATCGGCTCGCCCAACCAGATCGAGGCGGTGATGTCCAACATGCAGAAGCGCGCGGCGGTCTACGCGGACTGATCCATGCGCCTGACGCTCTATCACTGCGCCGACGCGCGCTCCTTCCGGGCTCTCTGGGCCCTGGAGGAGCTTGGCGTTCCCTATGAGCTGAAGCTGCTGCCCTTCCCGCCCCGGGTCCTGGCGCCCGACTACCTGGCGGAGAACCCCCTGGGCACCATCCCCCTGTTGGTGGACGGCGCGACCCGGATGACCGAGAGCGCGGCCATCGTCCAGTATCTCGCCACCCGCGACGGTCCCTCGACCCTGTCGGTGGAGCCTGGCGATCCCGCCTATGGCGACTGGCTGAACGGCCTCCACTTCGGCGAGGCGACGCTCACCTTTCCCCAGACCCTGGTGCTCCGCTACACGCGCCTGGAGCCCCAGGACCGCCGCAACCCCCAGGTGGCCGACGACTACGGCCGCTGGTTCACCGCCCGGCTGAAGGGGCTGGAGCCGAGGCTGGCGGCGAACGGCGGCTGGTACTGCGCGGGGCGCTTCACCGGGGCGGACATCTCGGTGGGCTACGCCCTGCTGCTGGCGGAGACCCTGGGGCTGGACGCGCGATTTTCACCCGCCGTGGCGGACTACTGGGCGAGGCTGCAAACGCGCGACGGCTTCGTGCGGACGAAAGCCGCCCAAGCCTCAGACGCCATGCCGAGCTGGCAGGCCTGACCTTTCCTCCCCCGTGACCGGGGGAGGAAAATCAGCCCACTCGGCGAGCACTTCGGGATCGCTTTCGGACTGTGCGGCTCGCAACACTTCGAACGCCTCGGCGCTGAGCAATCGCGAGAGCCCCCAGACCGCGGCCCCGCGCACCAGGGGCGACGGATCGGCCAGCCGCGCCTGCGCCACCTCCGCCAATCCCGCGTCGCCTGAATTGCCCACCGCGTAGAGCACGTTCCTCACAAACCGCTCGCGGCCGATCCGCTTGACCGGGCTCTTGGAGAACAGCGCCCGGAACCCCGCATCATCCAGCCCCGCCAGGTCCCGCAGTCCGGGCGCCCTCAGGGCGTCGCGGGCGTGCAGCCGCTGTTCGCGAGCCGTGGCGGCGAACTTGTTCCAGGGACAGACCGCCAGGCAGTCGTCGCAGCCATAGATGCGGTTGCCCAGCGCGGCGCGGAACTCCCGCGGGATCGGGCCCTTCAGCTCGATGGTCAGGTAGGAGATGCAGCGCCGGGCATCCAGTTGGAACGGCGCCGGGAAGGCTTGGGTCGGGCAGATGTCCAGACAGGCCTGGCAGGATCCGCAGTGCTCCGCCTCCGGCGCATCGGGGGCGAGCTCCAGCTCGGTCAGGATGGACCCCAGGAACAGCCAGGATCCGAACTCGCGGCTCACCAGGTTGGTGTGTTTGCCTTGCCAGCCCAGGCCGGCGCGGGCCGCCAGGGGTTTTTCCATCAGCGGCGCGGTGTCGACGAACACCTTCAGCTCGCCGCCGAACCTGGAGGCCAGCCAACCGGCCAGCTGCTTCAGCCGCCCCTTGATCAGCTCATGGTAGTCGTCGCCCTGGGCGTAGGCCGAGATCACCCCGCGGTCCCCATGGGCCAGGGCCTCGAGCGGATCGGCGTCGGGGCCGTAATTGACCCCCAGCATGATCGCGCTGCGGGCCCCGCCCCACATCGCGTTGGGGTGCGCCCGGCGCTCGGCGGTGGTGGCCATCCAGTCCATCTCGCCGTGACGGCCGTGTTCGATGAAGGCGTGCAGCCGACCGCCCGCCGCCCAGGCCTCATCGACGCGCGCGAAGCGGCAGGCGTCGAAGCCCAGCTCGGCCGCCTTCTCGCGGATCAGCTCAGAAGTCGAGGTCGTCATAATGCGGCGCCGGCGCGAGGCCGGGCCAGCGGTCGGCCAGCAGCGGCCGGAAGGCCGGCCTCGATTTCAGCTTCATGTACCAGGTCTTGACGGCTTGGAAGTCCGCCCAGGGCACGTCGCCGAAATAGTCGATCACCGACAGATGCGCCGCCGCCGCGAAATCGGCCAGCGACAGCCGCGTCCCGGCCAGCCAGTCGCGGTCGGCCAGCAGGCTGTCGATATAGAGCATGTGGCCGCGCAACGCCTCGCGGCCCTGGCGCAGGGAGGCCAGGTCCGGCGCCCCCAGGCCCAGCAGACGCTTCTCCATCTTCTCGTGAAGGATGAAGCCGCCGACCTCGTAGTCGAACTTGCGGTCGAACCACTGCAGCAGGCGCCGCGCCTCGGCCCGTTCGCCGGGCTCGCGTCCCAGCAGGGCGGGTTCGGGATAGGTCTCTTCCAGGTGGTCCAGGATCGCCCGGCTCTCGCAGAGCACCAGGGACCCTTCGGTGAGCACCGGGGTCAGGCCCGAGGCGTTCAGGCTCACCAGCTCCTTGGGGCGCTCCCAGTAGCGCACCGGGTTCTCGACAAACGCCAGGCGCTTCTCTCCCAGGGCCAGACGCACCTGGCGCGAGGCGGGGTCGAGGGGGAAGTGGTGCAGGGTGCGGTCGGGGGTCATGGGAACGAAGCGGCCTAACATGGCCTGCGTTAAGGGCGCGTTTACTGCGCCTGTTCGGCGAAGGCGCCGCCGTGCGGCTCGGCGCGGCCGCGCGGGTCGGCATGGATCAGGATGTCGGCGTGGGGAAACTCGGCCAGGATGCGGGTCTCGGCCTCCACGATCAGGCGATGGGCGGCCTCCAGGGTGAGGGCCGGATCGATGTCCACGTGCATCTGCATATGGATGAACGGCCCCGAAGCCCGGGTGCGAAGCTGGTGGACATCGCTCAGGCGCGGGTCCTGGCTCACCAGCTCGACGATGCGGGCGCGGTCGGCGTCGGGCAGCTCATGGTCCATCAGCTGGCCCGAGGCCTCGCGGAACACCCCGATGGCGGCCCACAGCAGCAAAGCCGCCACAATCAGGCCGGCGATGGCGTCGAGGCTGTTGAAGCCCAGCCAGGCCGCCGCGCCGATGCCGAGCAGCGCGATCAGGTTGGAGGCCACGTCCGTCAGATAGTGGGCCCGGTCCCCCGACACCGCCACGGAGTTTGTCTGTTTCAGCACCCGGCCCTGGGCCAGGATCAGCAGCACGGTCAGCACGGTGGAGACCGCCATCACCGCCACCGCCCAGCCCTCGTTGGCCACCGGGGTCGGGTTCAGGATGTGGACGATGGCCTCCTGGCCGATCAGGGCGGCCGAGGCGAACACCAGGCCCGCCTGGGTCAGGCTGGCGAAGGCCTCGGCCTTGCCGTGCCCGAAGCGGTGCTCGGCGTCCGGCGGGGCCTGGGCGTAGCGGACCGCATAGAAGGTCGCCAGGCTG
Source organism: Phenylobacterium sp. (assembly GCF_030693625.1). Taxonomy (GTDB): domain Bacteria; phylum Pseudomonadota; class Alphaproteobacteria; order Caulobacterales; family Caulobacteraceae; genus Phenylobacterium; species Phenylobacterium ferrooxidans. The sequence goes on along the minus strand of NZ_JAUYAF010000012.1, from coordinate 64,631 downwards.
GCGATCAGATCCAGCCCCGAATCCGCCGCCGAGGCCAGCAGCGCCACCGAGCCGGAGATCAGCCAGACCCCGCCCTTGATCACCACCAGCACCCCGGCCGTCGCCACCGACAGCAGGGTGATCTGCCGGGTGAGGGCGGCGGCGGCTTTCGGGTCGAGGCCAGTGGGGGCGTGCATCTGCCTTATCTAGTGCGCCCGCGCACGCCGCCCCAGCGCTAACGACTCTCAGGGAGCGGGATGAGGAAAAGTGGGGACCGGTTTTCCGCCCGCATCCCGCTCAAATATGGCGTCAGGCGGCCACGCGAGGGGTCGGCCCCACATAGACCGACTGCGGCCGGATCAGGCGGCCCCCCGCCAGCTGCTCCCGCGCATGGGCGATCCAGCCCGCGGTGCGGCCCATGGCGAACACGCAGGTGAAGGCCGACGGCGGGAATGCCAGGGCCTCCAGCAGGAGCGCCGTGTAGAACTCCACATTGGTGTCCAGGGACCGGTCGGGCTTGTGGGCCTTGAGGATCTCCAGCACCGCCCGCTCCACGGCCTCGGCGAACTCCAGCCGCCCGCTGCGGGTCCCCATCCGTCGGATGGCGGCCTTCAGGGCGTCGGCGCGGGGGTCGCGCACCCGGTAGACCCGGTGCCCGAAGCCCATCAGCCGGTCGCCGCGGGCGAGCGCCGCCTCGATCCACGGCCGGGCGTTCTCCGCGCCGCCGATCCCGTCCAGCATGTCGATGATCGGTCCCGGCGCCCCGCCGTGCAGCGGCCCCTTCAGGGCGCTGATCCCGGCCAGCACCGCCGACCCAAGGCCTGCCCGGGTCGAGGCCACCACCCGGGCGGCGAAGGTCGAGGCGTTCAGCCCATGATCGCTCACCGTCACCAGATAGGTGTCCAGCGCCTCAGCCTCGGCTTGACTGGGCGCCTTGCCCAGCATGCGCAGGATGTCGGCCGCGTGCCCTAGCGAGGCGTCCGGCGCGATGGGCGCCTCGCCGGCCTGGCCCCGCACCACCGCGGCGGTGAACACCGCCGGGGCGGCCAGCAGGCGCAGGGCCACAGCCAGGTCATCCCCGTCCGCCAGCCGCGCGGTGAGCGCCCGCATGGCCTCGATGGGGCTGAGCGCCAGGATGCCGGTGTCCATCGCCGAGACCTCGGCGAACACCTCGGCGCGGGCGGCGGCCAGGGGCCCGGCCAGATCGGCGGGCAGGTGGTCGAAGAACCCATCCCATAACAGACGGGTGACCTCCTCGAAGCTGGCCCGCCCGGCCAGGTCGTCCAGCGACCGGCCGCGGATGATCAGGCGGCCCGCCGCCCCGTCCACGTCGGACATCACGGTGTGGGCGGCGATGACGTCTTCCAGTCCGTCCGACATGGGAGGGCCTCCTTTTTCCAAACTTGCTAAGCGCGATATTTGCCGCCAAGCTGGATGCGTCAATCTTGATCAACATAATCAATATAAGATGCCGCAAACCAAGCCCAGCGACTGGATCGGCGCCGACGAGGCCCGCGCACAGTTGGGCGTGCGGCCCCAGACCCTCTACGCCTATGTCAGCCGGGGCCGGGTCCAGACCCGCGTCGATCCCGGCGATCCGCGCCGCAGCCTCTATCGGGCCGCCGACATCACAGCCCTGGTTCAGCGCAAGACCCGCAGCCGCAAGGCCTCGGAGGTGGCGGCCGGCGCTATCGCCTGGGGCGAGCCGGTGCTGGTCTCGGCCATCACCACCATTTCCCAGGGCCGGCTGTTCTATCGCGGCCGCGACGCCGTCGAGTTGGCGGAGACCGAGACCCTGGAATCCGTCGCCCGCCTGCTGCGCGGCGGCCACGGCGCGGCCCTGAAGCGCACCGACCGTCCCCAGCCGCCGGAGGGAGCGGACATGACCGCGCGCGCCTTCCTGGCCCTGGCTGCAAGGGCCGGCGTGGACGCCCCGGCGCTCGGCCGCCACCCCCTGGCCCTGGCCGTCGAGGCCGCCACCCTGCTGGACGTGCTCACCGACGCCATCGCCGGCGAGGTGGGCGGCGGGGCGATCCACAACCGCCTGGCCTTCGCCTGGGGTCTGGGCCCCGGAGGACCGGGGGCGGACCTGGTGCGCCGGGTGCTGGTGCTGCTGGCGGATCACGAGCTCAACCCCTCGGCCTTCGCCGCCCGGGTGGCCGCCTCGACGGGGGCGTCCCTGGCCGCCGCCGCCCTGGCGGGTCTGGCCACCCTTTCAGGCCCGCGTCACGGCGGGGCGCCGGCCGCGATCCGGGGCTTTTCGGCCGAGGCCGCCCAGGGCGGGGCGCGCAATGTCATCGCCGCCCGCCTGGCCGAGGATCGCCTGCTGCCGGGCTTCGGCCACCAGCTCTATCCCGACCACGATCCCCGCGCCGCCGCCCTGCTGGACCGCTTCAAGCTGACCCCGGAGATGGCCAGCCTGCGATCGGCGGCTGAGGACATCACCGGCCTGGCGCCCAATATCGACTTCGCCCTGGTCGCCATGTCCGACGCCCTCAAGCTGCCCCGCGACGCCCCCTTCGCCCTCTTCGCCACCGCCCGCTGCGCCGGCTGGATCGCCCACGCCATCGAACAGGGCCAGACCGGCGCCCTGATCCGGCCGCGGGCGCGCTATGTGGGGGTGGAGGTGGCGTAGAGCCTTCTCGCCGCGCGGGCGTCAGCTCAGATTAGATCGTCCACGAACCACACGAACCACACGAACAAACAAAGGGTGTCATCCCGCATGCAGGCCGAAGGCCGGAAGTGCGGGATCCAGAGGTGCTGGGCTTCCGGCACGCCCAGCGCATCTGGGTCTCGGCCCTCCGCTTCGCTGCGGCCGGGATGATACTGAGAGAGTGAAGCTGCCCGTTCGTGACGTTCGTGTGGTCGTGGTTCCAACTCTTGGGGGGCTCTCAGACCCACAGAGCTACGCCCGGTGATGCACCGCCTCTTCCTCGGCCAGCGGCTGGTCCAGGCGGTGCACCATCTCCTTGGGGACCACCTGCCAGAACTTCCCAAGATGCCGGTCCCAGTCGCGCAGGATGCCGGCGGCGAAGGCCGAGCCGGTCTCCCGCGCATGCTCCTCCACCAGCTCGCGCAGCTCCGCCTCCCAGGCCCGGGTCCCGATCCGCTGCACCACCACGCTGTCGGTGTTGAGGTGGGTGAGGAAGCGGTCGTGCAGGTCCAGCACAAACGCCATGCCCCCGGTCATGCCGGCGGCGAAGTTGAAGCCCACCGGCCCCAGGATCACAGCCCGCCCGCCAGTCATGTATTCCAGGCCGTTGGCGCCGCAGCCCTCCACCACGGTCACGGCCCCGGAGTTCCTCACCCCGAACCGTTCCCCCGCCAGGCCCGCCGCGAACAGCCGGCCCGAGGTGGCGCCATAGAGCACGGTGTTGCCCAGGATGGCGTTGGCCTCCGGCGCCGCCAGGTGCGGCGAGGGGCGCAGGATGATGGTCGCCCCCGACAGGCCCTTGCCGACATAGTCGTTGGCCTCGCCGGTCAGCTCGATGCGCAGGCCCTGGACCGCGAAGGCCCCCAGGCTCTGTCCCGCCGAGCCCTTGAGCTGCACGGTCAGGTGCCCGGCGGGCAGCCCGGTCATCCCGAACCGCCGCACGATGTGCGAGGAGGTCCGCGAACCGATGGCGCGCGCGGTGTTCCGCACCGTGTAGGTCAGCTGCATCTTCTCGCCCCGCTCCAGCAGGGGAGCGGCGTCGCGGACGATCTGCGCGTCCAGGGTGTCGGGCACCTCATTGCGCCCCTCCACCACGCAATAGCGCGGGTTCGAGCCCGGATCGGCCATCACCAGCAGGGGGTTGAGGTCGAGATCATCCAGATGCTCGCCGCCGCGTGAGACCTGCTGCAACAGGTCGGTGCGGCCGACGATCTCCTGGATCGAGCGGAAGCCCAGCGAGGCCAGGATTTCGCGGACCTCCTCGGCGATGAAGGTGAAGAGGTTGATCACCTTCTCCGGGCTGCCGGAGAACTTCTCCCGCAAGGCCTCGTCCTGGGTGCAGACCCCCACCGGGCAGGTGTTCGAATGGCACTGGCGCACCATGATGCAGCCCATGGCGATCAGGCTCGCTGTTCCAATCCCGAACTCCTCGGCGCCGAGCATGGCGGCGATCACCACATCGCGCCCCGTGCGCATGCCCCCGTCGGCCCGCAGCCGCACCGAGTGGCGCAGGTTGTTGAGGGTCAGGACCTGGTTGGCCTCGGAGAGACCCATCTCCCAGGGCCCGCCGGCGTACTTGATCGAGGTCTGGGGCGAGGCCCCGGTGCCGCCGACATTGCCGGAGATCAGGATCACATCTGCTTTTGCTTTGGCCACGCCCGCCGCGATCGCCCCGATGCCGGTCATGGCCACGAGCTTCACGCAGACCCGCGCGGTGGGGTTGATCTGCTTCAGGTCATAGATGAGCTGGGCCAGGTCCTCGATGGAATAGATGTCGTGGTGCGGCGGGGGTGAGATCAGCATCACGCCGGGCGTCGCGTGACGCAGCCGCGCGATCAGCTCGGTCACCTTGAAGCCGGGCAGCTGCCCGCCCTCGCCGGGCTTGGCACCCTGGCTGACCTTGATCTCGATCTCGCGGCATTCGTTGAGATACTCCGCCGTCACCCCGAACCGTCCCGAGGCGATCTGCTTGACCGCCGAGTTGGGGTTGTCGCCGTTCGGCAGGGGCTTGTAGCGGGCGCTATCCTCGCCGCCCTCGCCGGAGACGCTCTTGGCCCCGATGCGGTTCATGGCGATGTTCAGCACCCCGTGCGCCTCGGGGCTGAGCGCCCCCATGCTCATGCCCGGCGTCAGGAAGCGCTTGCGGATCTCGTTGACGCTCTCGACCTCGTCCAGGGCCACGGGACGTTCGCCGGTCCGCCAGTCCAGCAGGTCGCGCAGCTGGATGGTGGGCTGCCGGGCCATCCCCGCCGAGAACCGCTGGTAGGCGCCATAGTCGCCGGTGTTGCAGGCGGCCTGCAGGGTGTGGATCATGCGCGCCTCGAAGGCGTGGCTCTCGCCGCTGGCGCGCGCCTTGTAGAGGCCCCCCACCGGCAGGCTGATGGCCCCGGGGTCCCAGGCGCGGCGATGCACCTCCACCGCCTTGGCCTCCAGACCCGCCAGGCCGATGCCGGAGATGCGCGAGGGCATGCCGGGGAAGAACTCCGCCACCAGGGCGCGGCTCAGCCCCACCGCCTCGAAGTTGTAGCCGCCGCGATAGGAGGAGATCACCGCGATGCCCATCTTGGCGATGATCTTCAACAGGCCGCCCTCGATGGCGTGCTTGAAGTTTCGGCAGACGTCGTGGAGCGTCAGCTCGCCCGCCAGGCCCCGCTCCAACCGGTCCTGGAAGCTCTCCTGGGCCAGATAGGCGTTCACCGCCGTGGCCCCCACCCCCACCAGCACCGCGAAATAATGGGTGTCGAGGCACTCGGCCGACCGGACGATGATCGAGACGTAGGACCGTAGCCCCTTGGCCACCAGCCATGCGTGGACCCCGCCGGTGGCCAGGATCATCGGCAGGCCCACACGCCCGGGCCCCGAGGCCTCGTCGGTCAGCACGATGGTGGCGCAGCCGCGCAGGGCGGCGTCCTCGGCCTCGGCGCGGATGCGGTCGAGATTGGCGCGCAGGGCGTCGCCGGGCCGGCCCTTAGCGGCCGGGATCGGCATGGTGGCGTCGATCACCGCCGCCGTGCCCTCACCGATGAAGCCCATGAACCGCTGGTACATGCCGGTGGTCAGCACCGGGCTTTCCAGCACGAAGACGTCGGTCTGGGCCTCGTCCTGGGCCAGGATGTTGCCCAGGTTCTTGAACCGGGTCTTCAGGCTCATGACACCGGTTTCGCGCAGGCTATCGATCGGCGGGTTGGTCACCTGGCTGAAGTTCTGCCGGAAGAAATGGGAGAGCGGCCGGTACTGGTCGCTCAGCACCGCCAGGGGCGCGTCGTCGCCCATGGAGCCCACCGCCTCCTTGCCGTCCTCGATCATCGGGGCCAGCAGCAGCTCCAGGTCCTCCAGGCTCATCCCGGCGGCGGCCTGGCGGCGCGTCAGCTCCTCCCGGCCGTAGGCGCGCGGCTCGGGGCCGGGCGCGATCTTGGCCTCCAGATCCACCATGTTGCCCAGCCACTGGTCATAGGGGTGCTGGGCGGCCAGGCGGTCGATGATCTCGTCCTCCTCGTAGAGGCGGCCCTCGGCGAGGTCGACGGCCACCATCCGGCCGGGCTGGATGTGGGCCTTGCGCACGATGCGGGCCTCGTCGACCCGGCACATGCCGGCCTCCGAGCCCATGATCAGCAAGCCGTCGTCGGTATAGGTCACCCGCAGTGGCCGCAGGCCGTTCCGGTCCTTGCCGGCCACCACCCAGCGGCCGTCGGTGGCGCAGATGGCGGCCGGTCCGTCCCAGGGCTCCATCACCGCGTTGCAATAGGCGTAGAGCGCCTTGTGCGCCGGGCTGATCTGTTCGTCGGTCTTGTGCGCCCAGGCCTCGGGGATCAGCAGGGCCTTGGCCATGGGAGCGTCGCGGCCGGCCCGGACCAGCACCTCGAAGGTGTTGTCGAGCGCCATGGAGTCCGAGCCGCTGGCGTCCTGGATCACCGGCTTCACGTCGTCCCCGAAGTCGCCGAAGGCGTCGGCGGCCATGCGGATCTCGTGGCTCTTCATCCAGTTCAGGTTGCCCTTCTTGGTGTTGATCTCGCCGTTGTGCGCCAGCATCCGGAAGGGCTGGGCCAGCCGCCATTCCGGGAAGGTGTTGGTGGAATAGCGCTGGTGGAAGATCGCCACGGCCGCCGTGAACCGGGCGTCGGTCAGGTCGGGATAGAAGGCGTCGATGTGCTCGGCCAGGAACATGCCCTTGTAGATCAGCGAACGGGCCGACAGGGAGCACAGGTAGAATTGCTGGATGCCGGCCTGGGCGACACGCTTCTCGATGCGCTTGCGGCACAGGAACAGCGCGCGCTCCAGGGCCTCGCCCTCCAGGCCGGCGGGACCCGCCAGCATGATCTGCTCGATCTCCGGGCGCGTGGCGTTGGCCTTCTCGCCGATGACCCGGGTGTCGGTCGGAACCTGGCGCCAGCCATAGATGTAGAAGCCGAACCGCAGGGCCTCGGCCTCGACGATGGTGCGGGCGGCCTCCTGGGCGTTGAGGTCGTTGCGCGGCAGGAACACCTGGCCCACGGCGATGGGCCCGGGACGCAGCCTGTGCCCCGTGCGCTGCACCTGGTCGGCGAAGAAGTCCTGCGGCACGGAGACCAGCACCCCCGCGCCGTCGCCGGTCTTGCCGTCGGCGTCGATGGCGCCCCGGTGCCAGACGCTCTTCAACGCCCGGATCGCCAGTTCCACCACCTCCCGGCGCGGCTGCCCGTCCAGGGCGCAGACCAGACCCACGCCACAGGCGTCTCGCTCGCTGTCGGGATCATAGGCGTGACCGTCGATGAGCTTGGCGCGGTTGGCCAGGTAGCGGGCGGTGTCGCTGGATTGTCCTTCTCCCCTTGCGGGAGAAGGTGTCGGGCGAAGGCCCGACGGATGAGGGGTCGCGCTCCCCTCGACGCGCGACGGACCCGCCACTTCCGAGAGGTCGGCGCGACCCCTCATCCGACCCTGCCCCGCAGGGCCACCTTCTCCCGCAAGGGGAGAAGGAACACTGTGCTCTTGGCTCATCTTCTTGCCTCCGCCGCGACCCGCGCGGGTTCCGTCAGATAGCGGTGGATGGCGTCGGCGGCGTCGCGGCCGTCCTTGATCGCCCAGACCACCAGGGACGCCCCGCGGGCGATGTCGCCAGCCGCGAACACGCCGGGCAGGTTGGTCATCAGGGTGCGGAAGTCGGCCTTCACCGTGCCCCAGCGGCTGACCGCCAGGTCCGGGGCCGCGAGGCCGCGCGGCAGGTCCTCGGGATCGAAGCCCAGCGCCTTGATCACCAGGTCGGCCGGCGCCTCGAAGTCGGCGCCCTCGATCTCCTCCGGCGCGGCGCGGCCGGTGGCGTCTGGCGCGCCGAGACGCATGCGGGCGGCCCTGACACCGGTGGCCATGCCGGCTTCGCCCAGCACGGCCCGGGGCGCGGCCAGCCATTCGAACACCACGCCCTCCTCTTCGGCGTGGGCGACCTCCCGGGCCGAGCCCGGCATGTTGGCGCGGTCGCGGCGATAGAGGCAGGTCACCGACTTCGCCCCCTGGCGCACGGCGGTGCGCACGCAGTCCATGGCGGTGTCGCCGCCCCCCACCACCACCACGTCGCGGCCCTGGGCGTGCAGCTGGCCCGAGGCGTATTCCGGCACGTCGTCGCCCAGACCGGCCCGGTTCGAGGCGATCAGGTAGTCCAGCGCCGGCGTCACCCCCGCCGACCCCGCGCCGGGGACCACCAGGTCGCGGTCGGCATAGACACCGGTGGCGATCAGCACGCTGTGGTGCGTATCGCGAAGCTCATCGAGGGTGACGTCCAGGCCCACCTCGAAGTTCAGCTGGAACTCCACCCCACCCTCGGCCAGGCGCTGCGTCCGCCGCATCACCACGTCCTTCTCCAGCTTGAAGCTGGGGATGCCGTAGATCAGCAGCCCGCCGGCCCGGTCGTGGCGATCGTAGACGGTGACCGCGTAGCCCATCTCCCGCAGGCGCTCGGCGGCGGCCAAGCCCGCCGGCCCCGCCCCGATGATCCCCACCGACTGCCCTCGGGCGGGGCCGGGCGACAGGGGGCGCACCCAGCCCTCTTCCCAGGCCTTGTCGGTCAGGTAGCGCTCGACCGCCCCGATGGTGACCGTGCCGTGCCCGGATTGCTCGATGGTGCAGGACCCCTCGCACAGGCGATCCTGCGGGCAGATGCGGCCGCAGATCTCCGGCATGGAATTGGTGGCCTGGGAAAGCTGGTAGGCTTCCTCCAGCCGCCCCTCGGCGGTCATCCGCAGCCAGTCGGGGATGTTGTTGTGCAGCGGGCAGTGGGTCTGACAGAAGGGGATCCCGCACTGCGAGCAGCGTGAGGCCTGCTCGCGAGCCTTCGCGTCGATGAAGTCGGCATAAATCTCATGGAAATCGCCGCTGCGCGTAGCCGCCGACCGCTTGGGGGGCGTTGTCCTCTCCACAGTCGTGAACTTCAGCATCCGCTCGGCCATGGCCGGTCCTCCGCCCCCTCATGGGCGAAAGCCTTTTACGCGTCTTTTCAACGTCCCGGAACAAGATGGTCCATTAAACGTACGATCTTGGACTTATAGCCCAGCTTCAAGCTCATCTCGAACGGTGGATCCCGCTCAGGTCGTCTACAAACGGGATGAACTTCAAATTTACCCTGTTCCCGCCCCTTACCTCCACTTCATCCCCTGCCGAAAGTCCCCGCATGTCCGATTGGATCGCCGCCATCATCCTGGGCGTCGTTGAAGGGGTGACCGAGTTCATCCCGGTGTCCTCGACTGGCCACCTGCTGCTGACCAAGTCCCTGCTCGGCTTGCCGAACGGGTTCTGGGACACCTTCGCGGTGCTCATCCAGCTGGGCGCCATCCTGGCCGTGGTGGCGCTCTATTTCGGCAGGCTCTGGAAGGTGCTGATCGGCCTGCCCACCAGCGCCGAGGCGCGCGGGTTCGCGCTCTCCGTCCTGATCGCGTTCATCCCCGGCGCGGTCCTGGGCCTGGCGCTCCACGAGGTCATCAAGGAGGTCCTGTTCGAGAGCCCGCGCCTGATCTGCTGGTCGCTGATCATAGGCGGGGTGGGTCTGCTGGCCCTGGACCGCTGGGCGCCGGCGCCCCGGGAGGAGGACGCCATGAAGCTCTCCTGGAAGACCTCCCTGGTGGTGGGTCTCTTCCAGACCCTGGCCCTCATCCCCGGTGTCTCGCGTTCGGGCGCCACCATCGTCGGCTCGATGCTGATGCGGGTGGAGAAGAAGGCCGCGGCCGAGTTCTCCTTCTTCCTGGCCATCCCCACCATGGCCGGCGCCTTCGCGGTCGACCTCTACAAAAACAAGGATGTGCTGAGCATGGACCAGGCGGGGATCATCGCCCTGGGCTTCGCCGTCAGCTTCATCGTCGGCTTCATCGTCGTCCGCGCCCTGGTGGACTTCGTCGGCCGCCACGGCTTTGCGCCCTTCGCCTGGTGGCGGATCGTGGTGGGGGCCGGTGGTCTGATCTGGATGGCGATCGCCAGCCAGTAGGGGCTGGCCGCTAGGCGACGGCCGTCAGGCGCTCGACCTCGTCGGCGTACTGGCCGCCCTTGCGGAAGCGGTAGAGGTAGGCCGGCACGATACCTTCGACGGCGGTGGCCTCGATCCCAAGCTCGGCCAGGCCGGGCTGGGTCCCCGACACCACGTTGTCGGACTTCAGCAGTTCGACCTGGTCCTCGGTCAGCGGCGGCGCCCACGGCGTTAGGGCCAGGAACTCGAAGGCCTTGCCCATCAGGGCGGCGACCGGGAAGGGCAGGGGGACCAGGAAACGCTTGCGGCCGGTTTCGGCCAGCACCAGCTCCATCAGCTCTCGGAAGCTGTAGGCCCGCGGACCGCCCAGCTCATAGGTCTGGCCAGCGCAGGCGGGATCGGTGACGCAGGCGACGATCGCCTTGGCCACATCCCCCACGAAGACCGGCTGCAGCTTGCCGTCCCCGCCGCCGATCAGCGGCAGAACCGGGCTGATCATGGCCAGCTCGCCGAACCTGTTGAAGAAGTTGTCGTCGGGTCCGAACACAACCGACGGCCGCACGATGACCGCGCCGGGGAAGGCCTCGCGCACGGCGTCCTCGCCCATGGCCTTGGTCCGCGCATACTTCGCGCCGGACTCCGGATCGGCGCCCAGGGCCGAAATCTGCACCAGGCGCTCGACACCCGCTTCCCGGGCCACGGCGGCGACGTTGCGCGCGCCCATGGCGTGGATGCTCTGGAATTTCTGGCGGCCGGTCTCGTAGAGCACGCCCACCGCGTTCACAACGGCATAGGCGCCTTCGACGGCGCGACGAATGGAGGCCTCGTTGCGGATATTGGCCTGCACGACCTCGATCTGGCCGACATCGCCCAGCAGGCGCATCTTGTAGGCCAGGTGCGGTTGGCGCACGGCGACCCGCACCCGCCAGCCCTGCTTGGCCAGCGCGCGGACAACCTGTGCGCCGACGAAGCCCGAACCGCCGAAGACGGTGACCAGATCCTGCATGGAGTTTCGACCGGATTTAAGTGGCTCTTGGAGCGCTTGCGATAGACGAAGCGACCCCGCGCCGCAATGCGACTTGAAAGGAAGGTGAAGCGGGGCGTTGACCGGGCCTGGGCGGCGCCCTAAGGAACCCCCCTCGCGCGATCCGGTGGATCGGGCCCAGGTGGCGGAATTGGTAGACGCGCTGGCTTCAGGTGCCAGTGGCTTAACGGCCGTGAAGGTTCGAGTCCTTTCCTGGGCACCATCCCTCTCCCTATATGGGAGAGGATCTAGTTTGCGCCGGAGCGAGGCGACCTTGGCGAATCATCTGCACATCGGCGATTTACCCAAGGGCGCCTTCGCCGGCGCGACCTCGGTCGCGGTCGATTCCGAGACCATGGGCCTGCGGCTCGGCCGCGACCCGCTCTGCGTGGTGCAGATCTCCGACGGCAAGGGCGACGCCCATCTCGTCCAGCTCGACCGCGCCACCTATGATGCGCCCAATCTCAAGGCCCTGCTCACCGACCCGGCGGTGACGAAGATTTTCCACTTCGGCCGCTTCGACATCGCCATGTTCTATCTGCATCTGGGCGTGGTGACGGCGCCGGTCTACTGCACCAAGATCGCCTCGAAGCTGGCCCGGACCTACACCGACCGCCACGGCCTGAAGGACGTGTCCAAGGAGCTGGCGGGGATCGATATGTCCAAGGCCCAGCAGAGCTCCGACTGGGGCGCCGTCAAGCTCAGCGACGAACAGATCGCCTACGCGGCCTCCGACGTCCTGCATCTGCATGCTCTGCGCGACCGGCTGGACGCCATGCTGGTGCGCGAGGGCCGCGACCACCTGGCGCGCGCCTGCTTCGACTTCCTGCCTCACCGCGCCCTGCTCGATGTGGCCGGCTGGGAAGAGGTCGACATCTTCGCCCACATGTGAGGCTCGGGTGACAGCCGCCTTCGCTGACCAGAGCCACACGCCCTACAGCGCAGACTTCGAGCGCTGGCGGCAGCGTTCGCGCCTGGTCCGGCGGCTACGGGTGATCCTGCCGGCGGTGATCGGCCTGATCCTGCTGACCATGATGGGCTTCGTCATCCAGAGCACGCTCGCCGGCGTCAAAGACAAGCCGCAGGACGCCGACGCCCCCATTCAGCTGGTCAATCCCCGCTTCCTGGGCCGTGACGACAAGGGCCGCGCCTTCGTGCTCACCGCCAAGACCGCCATCCGTGACCCCAAGGACTATCAGCGGGTGATGCTCGACACCCCCATGCTGATCCTCGACGAAGAGGGGCCACGTCCGACCCGCATCTCCGCCAAGGCCGGCGTCTACCGCGAGGACAAGCGGGTGCTGAATCTCGAGGGTGGCGTAAAGTTGAACGGCGGGGACGTGAATTTCGCCACCGCGACCTCCATCTTCAATACCGCGACCGGAGAACTTGAAGGCGCGGGCGAGATCAAGGGGGCTGGCGCGCTTGGAGAAATCATCGCCAAGTCCTATGGCGTGTACGACAAGGGCGAACGCATGGTGTTCAAGGGCGGCGTACACACCCGCGTCGAGTCACACTAGGCATTCAGGCGGCATGGGTATGATCAGGCTAGCGAATATGAAGAACTGGGCGGCGGGCGTCTTCGCCTGCGGGTTGATCGCGGCCGGTCCGGCCGCGGCGCAACTGGCGCAGAACTCCGACGCCCCGGTGGATATCACCGCTGACGAGCTGGAGGTCATCAACGCCCGGTGCCTGGCCACCTATTCCGGCGGCGCCGAGGCCCTGCAGGACACGGTTCGCCTGCGGGCCGACACCTTGAAGATCTTTTACAAGCCCAACCCATCGGCCAAGCCGGGTGCGGCGGGCCAGGCCGGCGCCGCCTGCGGCAACCAGCTCGACCGCATGGAGGCCAACGGCTCGGTCTACTACGTCACCCCGCAGCAGCGGGTGCGCGGCGACGCGGCGGTCTATGACGCGGCGGCCGACACCATCACGATCACCGGCGACGTGGTGGCCATCCAGGGCCAGAACGTGCTGCGTGGCTCCAAGCTGGTGATCAAGGTCGCCACCGGGGACGCCCAGATGCAGAGCGGCGTGAAGGGGCGCAACAAGCCCGGCCGCGTGCGCACCGTCCTCTATCCCCAGCAGCAGGCGGGACCGCCCGCCGCGCGGCGCTAGGGTGAAGCCCGAGAATTTCGAAGCTCTCCCGGGCCTGGCCGGGGAGGGACTTGTGGTCGATAACATCGGCAAGTCCTTCCGTGGCCGGCCGGTGGTGAAGGGCGTGACGCTGAGCCTGCGCCGCGGCGAGGTCGTGGGCCTGCTGGGCCCCAACGGCGCCGGCAAGACCACCTGCTTCTACATGATCACCGGCCTGATCCCTGCCGACTACGGCGCCATCTATCTGGACGGTGAGAACATCACCGCCCAGCCCATGTACCAGCGCGCCCGCATGGGGGTCGGCTACCTGCCTCAGGAAACCTCGATTTTTCGGGGCATGACCGTGGAAGAGAACGTCATGGCGGTGGTGGAGCTGCGCGCCAAGGACATGGGTGAGGCGCGGGCCACCGTGACCCAGCTGCTCACCGACCTGCACATCGAACACCTGCGCAAGGCGCCGGCCATCTCGCTGTCAGGGGGGGAGCGCCGTCGGGTCGAGATCGCTCGCGCCCTGGCCAGCGAACCCTCTTTCATGCTGCTGGATGAGCCCTTCGCCGGCATCGACCCCCTGGCCATCTCCGATATCCGCGAGGTGATCGCCTTCCTGAAGAGCCGGGGCATCGGCATCCTGATCACCGACCACAATGTCCGCGAGACCCTGGACATCATCGACCGCGCCGCGATCATTCATGCGGGCGAGGTGCTGTTCGAGGGCACGCCGGCCGAGATCGTCGATGACCCCGAAGTCCGCCGCGTCTATCTGGGCGAACGTTTCGGCTGACGACGCCGGAGGTTTCCGGGGCGCCGTAGGCGCGATTTCTAAAAAATCGACGGCAAAAAACATGGTTAACCAGAAGGTCGCGGCCCGGTTAACTAATCGCTGGTGATTGCACGCCTAGCCTGTCCAGCAAGAAACAGGCCAGGAGGCGATTTTGGCGCTCGGCGCGCGTTTAGAGATGCGGCAAGGCCAGGGGTTGGTGATCACCCCCCAGCTGCAGCAGGCCATCAAGCTGCTGCAGCTCTCCAACATGGAGCTGGAGACCTATGTCGAGGGCGAGCTGGAGCGGAACCCGCTGCTCCAGCGCGACGAACGCGACTCCGAACCCGATGTCGAAGCCGGCCCCCGTGACGCGGAGGACTTCGCCTCCGACAGCATTCCCGAGGGCGCCGCGGAGGCGCACATGGATGTCACCCACGAGGCAGAGGCCTCACCGGGAGAGCGCAACACCGGGGACGCCGAGGGCGCCGGTGAGGCGGGCGGGGCGGTGGACTGGTCCCGCGCCGGCAAGGGCGGCTCCTTCGAGGACTCCGACGACTTCGAACAGCGGCTGACCCGCGAGAAGACCCTGGCCGAGCACCTCTACGACCAACTGATGGTCTCCGGCTTCAGCGGCATCGAGTATGCGGCGGCCACCGTCCTGGTCGATAGCGTCGATGAGGGCGGCTACCTGCGGGTGGACATGGCCGAGACCGCCGGGCGGCTGGGCTGCGACCTCACCTTCCTGGAGGACGTGCTGCGCATGCTGCAGCGGTTCGAGCCCATCGGGGTCTTCGCCCGCGACGTGCGCGAGTGCCTGATGCTGCAACTCAGGGAGCGCGACCGTTGCGATCCGGCTATGATGGCCTTGCTGGACAATCTGGATCTGCTGGCCAGGCGCGACCTCTCGGCCCTGCGCAAGGCCTGCGGGGTCGACGACGACGACCTGAAGGACATGATCTCCGAGCTGCGGGCCCTGACGCCCCGGCCGGGCGCGGCCTTCGGCGGCGAGCCCAGCCAGCCGGTGGCGCCGGACGTCTATGTGCGCGAGGGCCTGGGCGGCCTGTGGCATGTGGAGCTTAATTCCGACACCCTGCCCCGCCTGCTGGTGGACCAGCGCTACCACGCCCGGGTCTCGGCCGGCGCCCGGACCGACCAGGAGAAGGTGTTCGTGGCCGACTGCATGGCCAGCGCCAACTGGCTGGTCAAGAGCCTCGATCAGCGCGCCAAGACCATCCTGAAGGTGGCCAGCGAGATCGTCCGTCAGCAGGACGGCTTCCTGGCCTATGGCGTGGAACACCTGCGGCCGCTGAACCTCAAGACCGTCGCCGACGCCATCGGCATGCACGAGTCGACGGTCAGCCGAGTGACCTCCAACAAGTACATCGCCACCCCGCGCGGCATGTTCGAGCTGAAGTTCTTCTTCACCTCCGGCATCGCCAATTCCGACGGCGGCGAGGCCCATTCCTCGGAGAGTGTTCGCCATAAGATCAAGCAGTTGATCGAAACCGAGCGGGCCGAGGCCGAGGTTCATTCCGACGACCGGATCGTCGAGATCCTCAAGGAGACCGGCGTCGATATCGCCCGGCGCACCGTCGCCAAGTACCGGGAGGCCATGCGCATCCCGTCCTCGGTCGAGCGCCGCCGGGTCCTCAAGCACGCCTAGACGAAGGGCGCCGCAAGGTCCTCCGCGGCGAAGGTCGCCTGGACCGCCGTGCGGTTCAGGACCCGCTGCGCATGGGCGCCCAGGACCGGCAAGTCGCGGGCCGGGTGGGGCAGGGTGCGGCCCCAGCGCACCATCATCAGCAGGTAGAGATCGGCGGCCGAAAACCCTGACGGCAGCAGCCATTCGCGGCCCTCGAGCTGGCCGGCGATGACCTTGAAATTGGCCATCATCCGTTTGCCGGCCGCCGCCTTGGCCGAGGCCTCGTGGGCCGGATCGTCAATGTACTCATGGGGATAGAACCAGGACCGGAACTCGGCCTGGGTGGTGTTGGCCAGGCGGACCATCCACTTGTAGTAGTCGGCACGGTCGGGCGCGTCGACGGCCGGCGCCAGGCCCGGATGGCGGTCGGCCAGATGGAGGGCGATGGCGGCGGTCTCGTAGAGGGCCTGGCCGTCGTCCACCAGCACCGGGATGCGGCCGTGGGGGTTGAGCTTCAGGTAGTCGGCGCCGGCCTGCTCACCGGCCTCCCGGTCCACCAGCTTCAGGATGAAGGGGACGCCCAGCTCACGGAGCATCATGTGCGGCAACAGGCTGGCCGTGCCGGGCGAGTAGTGCAGTTCGTACATGTTGGTCTCCGTGGAGGGATCAGGAGGCATATTGCTCGGCGATCTGGACGGCGTTCAAGGCGGCGCCCTTGAGGAGCTGATCGCCTGACAGGAAAAGGGTCAGGGTGCGGCCGGTGGGATCGGAGGCGTCACCACGTAGCCGACCGACCAACACGTCATCGACGCCAGTCGCCTCGCTGGGCATGGGGAAGTGGTTGTTTTCATTGTCGTTCACGAGGCGGATGCCCGGAGCGGCGGCGAGCCACGACAGGGCGTCATTGGCCGTTACTTGACCCTCGAACTCCACGTTGAGCGCCATGGAGTGGGCCCGCAGCACCGGCACCCGGATGCAGGTGAAGGAGACCCGCAGGTCCGGCGTGCCCATCAGCTTGCGGACCTCGGCCATCACCTTGGTCTCCTCGCCATTGTAGCCGGTGGCCGGGTCGATGGCGGTGTTGTGGCTGAAGACGTTGAAGGCGTAGGGGTGCGGCAGGACCTTGGGGGTGAAGGCCTCCCCGGCGAGGTAGGCGGCGGTGGACAGCTCCAGCTCCTCCATGGCCGCGGCGCCCGCGCCCGAGGCCGACTGATAGGTCGACCCGATCACCCGGACGATGGGGTTGCGGGCGTGCAGGGGGGCCAGGGCCATCACCGCGATGGCGGCCACGCAGTTGGGGTTGGCCACGATCATCGGGCGGCCGGCCAGTAGGCCGCCATTGACCTCCGGCACCACCAGGGGCGTGCCCTCATCCATGCGGAAGGCCGAGGAATTGTCGACCACGACGCAGCCCCGGGCCGCGGCGAGGGGGGCGAACTGGCGGCTGATGGCGGCGCCGGCCGAGAACAGGGCGATATCCACGCCGTCGAAGGCCTCCGCGGTCAGGGTCTCCACCGCCACGGGCTGGCCCTTGAACACCAGGGTCCTGCCGGCCGAGCGGGCCGAGGCCAGCAGCTTGAGCTGGCCCACGGGGAAGCCGCGGCGTTCAAGGCAGCCGATCAGCTCGGCGCCCACGGCGCCGGTGGCGCCGACGATGGCGACATTGAGCAGGCGCTGGCGGGCGGGACGTTCGAGGTCTTGCAAGGACATGGGTGGTTCTCCGGTGGGGACCGGAGGGCGGGGCTGTCTTTCCGTCTTGCAGACTTTCAGCACCCGACCTTCCGGCGGGGTGCTGGGGGTTGCTACGCGGCGTGCACGCGCGAACCCCCAGGCCCCGAGAGCCCGGTGGTTTTAATGGCGCGTTTAATGACGGCGATCCGCATGGCGCGCCTCCTAGCCGAAAAGCGGCGCCGCTGTAAAGCGCGGGACGAATCGTCCCTTCGCGCGTTGTGCCCACGCCGCACCCGGCGATATGAGAGCCCATGCCCGACCGAGAGTTTCCGCAGCACCTGAGTCTCTCGGCCCACATCCGCGCGCTCGGCGACCAGGCCGCGGAGAAGGTGACGCTGGGCGAGATCATCGACTCCTTCGGGCGCCGCGCCTTCGCCGCCCTGATGTTCGTGCTGGCGATGCCCAACCTGCTGCCGCTCCCCCCCGGCTCCAGCACCATCCTTGGCGCGCCCCTGCTGCTGATCTCGCCGCAGATGGTGATCGGTTTCCAGACCCTGTGGCTGCCGAGGTTCCTCGACGACCGTCAGATGAGCCGGGCCGAACTCGCCCATGGCTTCAGCAAGCTGCTGCCCTGGCTGGAGCGCATAGAGCGGGTTTCGGGGCCGCGCCTGATGTTCATGTTCGGGCCGGTGGGCGACCGGCTGATCGGGCTGATCTGCACCCTGCTGTCCTTCGTGCTGATTCTTCCCATCCCGCTGGGCAATCTGCTGCCCGCCCTGACCATCGCCGTCCTGGCCTTTTCGATGGTTCAGAGGGATGGGCTGCTGGCCCTGGCGGGCTACGCCCTGGCGGCCACATCGGCGGCGGTCCTGTTCCTCAGCGCCGGCGTCGTGATGGCCGCCGTACACCATCTCGTGGGTTGGTTCGGAGGCGCTTGACACCTTCGGCGGTCAGGCGTGTTGTCGCTTCATGCAAGTCTTAGTATCCGGCAAGCATGTCGCCGTTGGGGAGGCCCTGCGTGAGCGGGTCACCGACGAAATCACCGGTTCTATCGGCAAGTACTTCGACCGTGGCGGCGCCGCGGACGTGGTCGTCAGCCGAGAGGGCCATTCCTTCAGAGTCGACTGCGCGTTGAAACTGGCCACCGGCCAGGCGCTGCAAAGTCACGGTCTGGGCGCCGACGCCCACGGCGCCTTCGATGCGGCGCTGGCCAAGATCGAGACGCGGGTGCGCCGCTATAAGCGACGATTAAAAAGCCACTCGCCGCAGGCCGCGGCGCGCGCCGCCGAGACCGCGTCCTACTTCATTATCCAGTCCCCCGAGGGCGAGGACGAGGAGGACGGCTGGGACCTCGGCGACGAGGACCAGGCCTCGCACGACAGCCATGCCCTGCCCTCGGCCATGGTCATCGCCGAGACGGAAAAGGACATCAAGACGATGACCGTTTCCGGCGCGGTGATGGAGCTGGACTTGACGGAATCCCAGACAATCGTGTTTAGGAACGCCGCTCACGGGGGTTTGTCCGTGGTTTACCGCCGGCCCGATGGGAATATCGGCTGGATCGACCCGGAGCGCACGAAATCGGCGCACGGGAACGGCGCGAACGGAACCTCGGCCTAGGGCCCTAGTTTAGGGGCCCTCGAGCTGGAGCGTGATGCAGGCCCTTGGGCTCGCGTCACGCCTCGCTCCGGGCTTCCGGCACGGGCCGTGCATCGATCTGGTTCGCACGGGCTGGCTCTGATTTGTTTTGGGCGTCACGACACAATGTTGATCGGTGAGATTCTTGAACGCGCGGCCATCGCGCCGCGTGTCAGCGCCCTCAACAAGCGCCAGGTGCTGGCGGTCATCTCGGAGATCGCCGGGCGCCAGTTCGGCCTGGACGCCGGGGTGATCCTGGACGCCCTGGCCGAGCGCGAGACCGCCAGCTCCACCGGCGTCGGCCATGGCGTCGCCGTGCCCCATGCCCGCCTGGACGGCCTGCAGCGCATGCGCGCGGTCTTCGTGCGCCTGGACCACCCCGTGGCCTTCGATTCGGTCGACGACCTGCCGGTGGACCTGGTCTTCGCCCTGTTCGCCCCGCCGAACGCCTCGACCGAACACCTGCGCACCCTGGCCCGGGTGTCGCGCCTGCTGCGGCAGGCTGATTTGCGCGAGCAACTGCGCCAGGCCAGGACTCCGGACGCGATCCATGCGCTGCTGGTGCAGGAAGCCCGGTCGAGCGCGGCTTAGGGTTTTTCTGTCCTTCTCCCCCTGCGGGAGAAGGTGGCCGGTCGGAGACCGTCGGATGAGGGGTCGCTGACCTCGATCCCGCACATCCCGGCGAAGGCCGGGACCCAGATTCACCGCCAGTGCACGGGTCTGATCCACCGTTCGTGTGGTTCGTGTGGTTCGTGGTTCCAATCCTTTCGACGCCGCCGCCGCAATGGCCCATCAGATTGTCCACGAACCACACGAACGGGGGCCCGATTCTGAGCGCCGGTGATGCATCTGGGTCCCGGCCTTCGCCGGGATGAGCGGGAGGAGAGGAAGTTCCTCCAACCCGAGCCTGCACCGCAGAGCCACCATCGAGATAAAGTCTGACAGGTTCGGCTGGTCCCACGCGCGACCCGCCGCTATCAGCCCCGCAAGGGGAGAAGGAACCTTAGGTCCTAGTGCACCGAGACCGGCGCCAGTTCGTGGGCCAGGGCGGCGGCGACGGCGGAGTCCTTGTCGGTCATGACGGCCAGGCGTTCGCCGTCGGCGCGGTGGACCGCGTAGAGGGTCTGTTCCGGATCGAGCTTGAAGCCCTCGATCTGGGCGGCCGGGGTCGAGGCGAGGATCTCGGAGGCCTTGATCGGGCGCACATAGACGAGATCGGGACCGCCGAGGGCGGCGAAGGCTTCAACTGTAAGATTGGGTGTCATCAGACCACCTCCTTGAAAAGGCAACGCGCGTAACGGTCGCTAAGTTCAGCCGGCCGTTTGAATGGGTATCTTCTTGATGAGCTTGTCGGGCTCGGGTCGGTCGAGATCGATGTGCAGCAGGCCGTGTTCCAGCAGGGCCTTCTCCACCTCCATGCCGTCGGCCAGGACGAAGGCGCGGATGAAGCCGCGGGCGGCGATGCCGCGGTGCAGATAGGCGTCCTCGGCCTTGCCCGCGTCGTCGCGCTTGCCGGCCACCACCAGCTGGCGGTCCTCCAGGGTCACCTGCAGGGTATCGGGGGTGAAGCCCGCCACCGCCAGGGTGATCCGCAGGCCGCCGCCCGCCCGTTCCTCGACATTGTAGGGCGGATAGCTTTCGGCGGCCGCCTTGGCGGCGCGCTCGATGAGGCTGCGCGTGTGCTCGAACCCGAGCAGGAAGGGACTATCGAAAACAATCGGCCGGTTCATCAGAGTCCTCGCAAATTAAGCGACTCTCCGGCGCACCGCCCGAAATCGGCGCGGCGGCCGGATGACTCCTAAATGGTGAGGGCAAGCGGGGCTTTCAATGGCGGGACGCGGACCTGGGGCCGGAAGCAGACCCTGGACGCCCCGGTTGCGGCGTGGTTGGGTTTGCGCTCATGGCGCGGTCTGCAGGAACGCTCCAGTTCCCACGCAGTTGAACCCGAGCAGACCTTACCTAGAGTACAGCAGACATGCGGCGAATCCGGCGGCAGACGATCAGCCTCGCCGCGGCGGTGATGTTGCCGCTGCTGATCCTCACGGGCCTGCAGCTCTATGACGGCGTCAATACGCGGCGCCTTGAACTGGAGGCGTTGAGCCGGGCGCGCGCCGGCGAGATCATGCGTCTGGTGGACGCCCAGGTCATGGCCGAGGTGAGACTGGGCCGGGTGTTGTCCCTGGCGGATTCCATCAAGCAGGACGACGCCGCGCGGGCGCATGGGCGCGCGCGCGAGTTCAGGGAGGCCGCGGGTAGCTGGCGGACGGTCCGGCTGTCGGATCCCCACGCCGGGCTCGAGCTGTTCGACCTGAGGCGGCCGGCCTCGGCGCAGCCCCGCGCCGCCGGCCCCGATGTCGCCGCTCTCGGCCGCAAGCCCTTCACCGCCATGGTTGTGGAAGGGGTGGTGCGGGACGCCGGCGCACACGGAATCGCCCTGCACATGCCGATCCTGCGCGATGGACAGCTGCGGTACATCCTGACCGTGGAGCTTGATCCCCGCGCCTTTCACAATATCGCCGCGCCAAGATATCCCGCCGAAACCGTCGTGGCCGCGGTCGTGGACCGTTCCGGACGGTTCATCTCCAGAAGCCTCCGCTACGAGGCCACGGTGGGCCACCCGGGCTCGGCCCAACTGCGCGAAGCGGTGCTGCGCGGCGGCGAGGGGTTCTACCGGAATGTCACCCTGGAGGGGGTTCCGACCTATACCGGCTACGTCACCTCGCCGCTCACCGGCTGGTCCACCCATGTGGCCGTGTCGTCCTCGCCCTTCGAGGCGGCCCGCTACTGGTCGATGGCGATCTGGGTCGTGGTGGTCCTGGGGTGCCTGGCTTTGTCGGGCCTGATGATCGGGCTCACCCTGCGCGACATGGACCAGGTGCGCCGCGAGGACGAGGGCCTGCGCCAGGCACAGAAAATGGAGGCCTTGGGCCACCTCACCGGGGGAATCGCCCACGATTTCAACAACCTGCTCACCGCGATCATCGGAAGTCTGGACCTGGTGCTGCGGCGGGCCCCGGCGGAAGACCCCAACCGCCGTTACCTTGAGGGCGCCCTGGACGCCGCCCAGCGTGGCGCGAAGCTGACCTCACGCCTGCTGGCCTTCTCGCGCACCCAGAAGCTCGGGGTCGAGCCGGTGGATATCGCGGCGACCCTGGACGGCATGTCGGAACTGCTGGATCAGTCCCTGGGCCCGGGCGTGGCCATTCGGGTGCAGGTGGCGCCGGAGGCGCGTTGGGTCAGCACCGACCGAAACCAGTTGGAACTCGCGCTGCTGAACCTGGCGGTCAACGCCCGCGACGCCATGCCCGAGGGCGGGCGGCTCACCTTCACGGGCGCGCTGGTCGATCACCGCCGCGCGGGCAAGGCCACGCCTCGTGTGGTCCTGGCCGTCAGCGATACGGGACAGGGCATGACCTCGGAGGTCCTGCATCAGGCCTTCGATCCCTTCTTCACCACCAAGGCGGTAAGCAAGGGGACAGGTCTTGGCCTCGCCCAGGTCTACGCCTTCGCCCGCCAGTGCGGGGGCGAGGTGAAGATTCACAGCGAAGTGGGCAAGGGGACGCGGGTGGAGCTTATCCTGCCGGCGGCCTCCGAGGTCGCCTCCGCGCCCGCGATCGCGGCGCCCGAGCCCGTCCTCGCCGACGGGCGCCGCATTCTGGTGCTCGACGATGATGAGAGCGTCCGCCAGGTCCTGGTGGAGAACCTGCGAGCCCGGGGCTATGTGGTCTTCCAGGCGGCGAATGGGGAGGATGCGCTCAACGCCCTGGCCGACATCGACCCCGACCTGTTCGTGCTGGACTTCCTGATGCCCGGACTGAACGGCGCCGAGGTGGCCCGTCGGGCCCGACAGATGCGGCCCCACCAGAAGCTGCTGGTGGTCTCCGGACACCTGGACAGCGTCGCCCTGGAGGGGGCGATCGAGGGCGTCGCGATTCTTCAGAAGCCCTTCGATGGGCCAACCCTGGCGCTCCGGGTGGCTGAGGTGCTGAAGGGGACCGGCGCCTGACCCGACTCCGCCAATTCCTCCACAACGGGACGACCTCTCCATGACCGCCAGCAACCGCCGTGTCGTGCTTTCCAGCGACCACTCCGCCATCGCACTGCGGCAGGCTATCGCCGGCCATATCGCCGCCCAGGGCTGGGAGGTGGTGGATATCGGGCCCACGACGCCGCAGAGCACCCCCTATCCCGAGCACGGCGCGGCCGCGGCGCGGCTCATGGCCGCCGGCGACTGCCGGTTCGGGATCATCCTGTGCGGTACGGGCCAGGGGATCATGATGGCGGCCAACAAGATCAGGGGTGTCCGCTGCGGGGTCTGCTCCGAGACCTTCTCGGCCCGCATGATCCGCCAGCACAACGACGCCAACATGCTGGCGATCGGCGCCCGCGTGGTGGGCGAGGGCCTGGCGCTCGACATCGTCGATGCGTTCCTGGCCGCCCCGTTCGACGGCGGCCGGCATGGGCCGCGGGTGGAGATGATCGCGGCGCTGGAGGGGTAGGGGCGCTCCGACGCCTAGACCCGTCGCGGCGGGACCACGTCGGCGAACATGGGGTGGGCCTTCCAGTCGGCTTCGACCACCGGCTTGTCGGCCTCCGGGGCGTGGACCGAGGGGGCGGTGACCGTCAGGGTCGGGATGTAGCGCGGGCAGTTGGGGAAGATATCGCGCGGCGTCACCCGCACCAGGAGCTGGGCGCCGGGGATTTGCGCCAGCAGCGGGTCATCGTGCAGGACTTCGGCGGTCCCGTTGACCCGCAGGCGCTGGGGCCGCTCGCCGATCGACAGGAACAACAGGCCGACATTGGGATTGGCGGTCAGGTTGCCGAGGCTGCGGAACATGCCGTTGCCGTCATAGTCTGGGAAGATGAGGGCGTCCGGCGCGATGACCCGGGCGAAGCCGGCGGGACCGCCCTTGAAGGAGCAGTCGGGCCGGCCCTGATCGTCGGCGGTGGCCAGGAAGAAGAAGCTCTGCTGCGCGATGAAGGCGGCGTCCCGGTCGGTGAAGGCGTCATGGCGCAGGGTCTCCTCCAGCCGGTCGGCCAGGGCGCGGCTGCCGAAGGCGTCCTGCAGGTCGCGTTGGCCCGGGTGGTACATCGACATGGGTTAGGCCCCGTTCGTGTGGTTCGTGGATGATCTTGATCCGCCTCGCGGCGTCACGGCCAGAAGAATTGGGACCACGAACCACACGAACCACACGAACAGGAGGGCCGGCCGCGCCCCCACTCCCTCTATCGTCATCCTCGGGCTTGCCCCGAGGGCAAGCCCGAGGATGACGGTTTTGAAAATGGCGGACCCCGGACGCGCCCTAGGCGGCCAGGCGCTCGTGGGCTGGGAGCAGGGCGGCGACGACCAGGCGGCTGAGCATGCGACCCTCAAGGGGGATGATGGCGTCGACGAAGGCCGCGCCGGGCTCGCAGTCCATGTCGGGCGGGGTCTGCAGCAGGGCGGTGTCCACCAGGAAGGTCTCCTGCACCGCATCGACCATCAGACCGATCACCCTGTCCTCGTGCTGGACCACCACGAAGACGTGGCGGGACGAGGCCTCGGTTTCCCCCAGGCCCAGCCGGCGGCGCAGGTCGATCACCGGCATGACCAGGCCGCGCAGATTGATCACCCCCAGGACATAGGGCGGCGTGTGGGGCATGCGGGTCGTCGGGGTCCAGCCGCGGATCTCGCGCACGGAGCGGATGTCGATGCAGAATTCCTGCCCGGCGATCTCGAAGGAGATCAGTTCCAGGGCGCCATCGGTGGGGGTTTCGAGGCGCGGCATGTCAGAACTCGGTCCACTCGCCGGCCGGCGCCTCGGCCACCGCCGCCGAGCCGAACGCCCCCTTCAACCGACTCCGCTGCTGGGCGACGGGATTGCGGGCGGTCACATGCCGCTCTGGGTCGGCCAGCTCCAGGCGGGCCGCGCCATGCGCGGCGCCGGACCGGAAGCGGCTGACCAGCCGCACGAGTTCGCGGGATTCGTTACGCAGGTTGGAGGCCGCGGCCGTGGATTGCTCCACCATGGCGGCGTTCTGCTGGGTGACCTGGTCCATCTGATTGACCGCGGTGTTGACCTGGTTGAGCCCGGTGGCCTGTTCCTGGGAGGACTGGGCGATCTCGGCGATCAGGCCGTCGATCTCGGCGACCTTCTCGGCGATGCCCAACAGGGTCTGGCCGGTTTCGCCCACCAGCTTCACCCCGCGCTCGACCTGGGCGGAGGAGGTGGCGATCAGGGACTTGATCTCCTTGGCGGCGTCGGCCGAGCGCTGGGCGAGGGCCCGGACCTCGGAGGCCACCACCGCGAAGCCGCGACCGGCCTCGCCGGCGCGGGCGGCCTCGACCCCGGCGTTCAGGGCCAGGAGGTTGGTCTGGAAGGCGATCTCGTCGATGACGCCGATGATCTGGGAGATCTGGCGCGACGACCCCTCGATCTCGCCCATGGCCGCGACGGCCTCGCCCACCACCTCGCCGGAGCGCTGGGCCTCGGCGCGCGCGCTGGAGGCGGCGCCGGAGGCCTGCTTGGCGCCTGACGCGCTGCGCCGGACAGTGGCGGTGATCTGGTCCAGGGCCGCAGCGGTCTCCTCCAGGCTGGCGGCCTGCTGCTCGGTGCGGCGCGACAGGTCGTCCGACGCGCTGGCGATCTCGTCGGCGCCGACGCCGACGCTGCTGGTGGAGGCTGAGACCGCCGTCATGGTCTCCTGCAGGGTGGTCATGGCCGCGTTGAAGTCGGTGCGGACCTTCTCGAAGGCGGGGTCGATGGCGCGCGCGATCCGATAGGTGAGGTCGTTGTCGGCCAGTTTCGACAGGCCGCCGGCGATCTCGTCCACGGCTTGAATCCGTCCGGTGATGTCGGTGGCGAACTTGACCACCTTGAGGACCTTGCGGTCGGAGTCGAAGATCGGGTTGTAGGAGGCCTGGATCCAGACCTCGCGGCCGCCCTTGCCGATCCGCTTGAACTCGGCGGCCACGAACTCCCCGGCGTTCAGCCGCCGCCAGAAGTCGTGATACTCCGCGCTCTGAGCGAACTGCGGCTCGACGAACATCCGATGGTGGCGGCCCTTGATCTCGGCGAGATCGTAGCCGAGCGCCTTGAGGAAGTTCTCGTTGGCGTCGAGGATGTCGCCATCGAGCGTGAACTCGATCATGGCCTGGGCGCGGGAGACGGCCTCGATCTTGCCCTCGAAATCGGCGTTCCGCAGCTTCTGGGCGGTGATGTCGGTGGCGATCTTCACGACCTTGACGACCGCGCCCCTGGCGTTCTTCACCGGGTTGTAGGAGGCCTGGATCCAGACCTCGCGACCGCCCTTGCCGTTGCGGCGATACTCCCCAGAGTCGAACTCGCCACGGCCCAGCTTGGCCCAGAAGGCGGCGTAGTCGGGGCCGCGCGCCTCTTCAGGATCGACGAACAGGCTGTGGTGGCGGCCCTTGATCTCCGAGAGGCTGTAGCCCAGCGCGGCGCAGAAGTTCTCATTGGCCGAGAGGATCGCGCCCTTGGGATCGAATTCGATGATGGCGAGGGATCGCCCCAGGGCCTCGAGGGTCGCGGCCGCGTTCCCGCCAGATCCCGCATGGATGCCGAACATGATCTTCTCCCTCAACCTCGCCAAGCCCATCATTTGTGAACCGCAAGCATGCCTGGAAGCCGAAGGGGTCTTGAAAGGCATCCGATGCGATCGTTACTGTCTTAAGGATGACGTAGTGAAAGATGTCTGAGTTCCGGGAACGCTGGTCTATCCCAATAGTGCAAGTCTATACCCGAAACGGGTATGACCTGTAGTTTTGGACTCTCCAAAACTCAATCCTGGGTGTCAATATTGCCTGATCGAGCGTTGTCGTCGCCAGACGGCCCCCCGGGGTCCCTCCGATCTCATGGGCCGGGCGGGGTGGTCCCCTTCGCATCGCGCCCCTTCATCCGGGCGACCGATCCGGGCGAGATGGCCGAAG
This sequence comes from Phenylobacterium sp., assembly GCF_030693625.1. GTDB lineage: Bacteria > Pseudomonadota > Alphaproteobacteria > Caulobacterales > Caulobacteraceae > Phenylobacterium > Phenylobacterium ferrooxidans. Next base: position 37,814 of record NZ_JAUYAF010000012.1, on the reverse strand, counting down.
CGCTCTGGCGCAACTACAGGGTGGGTTCGGCGCGTTTCGAGGACACCGAGGCCCCGTTCCTGGCGCTGGCCAACGGCGTGCGGCTGGAGGGCGTGCGGTTTCACTATTGCCGCTACGACACGCCGGCGCAGATCAGCTTTGTCGCGATGGGGGGCTACCGGCAGGTCTTCGTCCTGTCCGGGTCGAGCGAGTTCACGCTCGGCGGGACCAAGATGGCGCTTGGGCCGGAGGCGACCGGACTGATTCCGCCCGGTTCGGACTTCGACGCGGCCTACAGCCAGGGCTACGCCCACATCATCGCCGAGTTCGACGAGGGCGCCCTGGTCCGCAAGGCCGAGAGGCTGACGGGACGGGACTTCGCGGGTCTTCCCGATCTTCCCCTGGGCCGCGCCCTGCCGGCCGGGCGCTTCTGGAAGACCCGGGGGCTGGTGGACAACCTGGCCGACCAGTTCGCCAATGGCGCCGACGAGGCGGCCCTGCCGATCACCGAGCTGGTCCAGGCCCTGGCGAGCGCCTTCCTGATAGACCACCTCGAGGACCATCCGGGGCTGCCGAGCCGGGGCGCCAAGGCGGCCGGCCGGCCGGCGGCTGACCTGCTGGAGGACTATATCCGTGAGAACTGGAGCCGGCCGCTGACCGTGGAGGAGATCGCCGCGGCCTGCGGTGTCAGCGTGCGCAGCGTCTTCGCCCGCTTCCGGGAGACGCGGGGAACCTCGCCCATGGCCTATCTGAGGGCGCTGCGCCTGGATGAGGCGCGCAGGCGCTTGCGGGAGGGCGAGCCGGGGGTCTCGGTCATGGATGTCGCCCTGGCCTGCGGATTCGCCAGCTTCGGACATTTCGCCCAACGCTATCGGGACCGTTTCGGCGAACTGCCCTCCGAGACCGCGACCCGGTCGCGATAGCCGCCCGCCGCAAATGGAAACGGCCGCTTCCGGTGGGAAGCGGCCGTTATGGTGGAGCTTAGCGGAGTCGAACCGCTGACCTCTTGCATGCCATGCAAGCGCTCTACCAGCTGAGCTAAAGCCCCGAGGTCTCGGGTTTCTCCGGGGGCGGACTGGAAGGCCCTCCCCGAAGAGGCGCGGAACCTAGTCTGACAGTTCGCGGCGATCAAGCCCGCCTGCAAGGAAATTTGCAGGCGGCTTGTCGCAGCAAATAGTTAGCGGTCCTCGACGTCGCCCTCGCCGGGCAGACCCTCGATTTCGGTGTCGTCGAAGTCGTCTTCGTCGTCTTCTTCCAGGAAGGGCACGTCGTCGGTGTCCTCCTCGAGGTCTTCCTCGTCCTCGGAGAAGCCGGCGAGCTCGTCCTCGGGCGTGGCGCCCGGTTCGGCGTCGTCGTCATCGTCGTCGCCGGGGATGATCGGAGCGTCGACCACTTCGTCGAGTTCCGGGGTGACGACCTCTTCTTCTTCCTCGTCGTCGTCGGCCTCCGACTTGCCGCGCACCTGGGCTTCGCCCTCGTCCTCAACCTCATGGTCGGTGGGGGCGACGCGAGAGCGGCTACGGCGGCTGCGGACAGCCTCGTCGGGGTCGAACTCGGTGGCGCATTTCGGGCAGTGGGCGGGACGACGGGTAAGGTCGTAGAACTTCGCTTGGCAGTTCGGACAGATCTGCTTTGCGCCCAGTTCGGGATTGGCCAAGGGCTAAGCCTCTAAGGGTTCGAATGAAGCCGGGTCCCTTGCCACGGGCTGGCGCCGCTGTCAAAAGCAAACCCCCTCGTGACAACAGCAAGGCCTTAAGGAGGCTTGGCATTCCCATGACGTCGGCAGGACTGACCGCGAAACGCGGCGGCCCGCTGCGGGGCCGCGTGCGCGCCCCGGGCGACAAGTCGATCTCCCATCGCGCGCTCATCTTCGGGGCGCTGGCGACGGGGACGACGCAGATCGAGGGGCTACTCGAAGGCGACGATGTGCTGCGCACCGCCCAGGCCATGCGGGCGTTCGGCGCGACCGTGACCCATCTGGGACCCGGCGCCTGGCGGGTGGAGGGCAAGGGCGGGTTCGCCGAGCCCGACGACGTGGTCGACTGCGGCAACGCCGGCACTGGAGTGCGGCTGATCATGGGGGCGGCGGCGGGATTCCCGATCAGCGCCACCTTCACCGGCGACGCCTCCTTGCGCGGGCGGCCGATGAACCGGGTGATGAAGCCCTTGAAGGACATGGGGGCGACGTTTGCGGGGCGCAGCGGCGGGCGGCTGCCCCTGACCCTGCAGGGCGGGAGCCTCAAGCGCATCGATTACCGGCTGCCCGAGCCCTCGGCCCAGGTGAAGTCGGCGGTGTTGCTGGCGGGGCTGCATGCGCAGGGTGGGGCGGGCGTCATCGAGCCTGAAGCGACGCGCGACCACACCGAGCGAATGCTGCGGGCCTTCGGGGCGACGATCCATGTCGAGGACCGCGATGGGGAGCGCCATATCGACCTGCCCGGTGGCCAGACGCTGACGGGGACCAGGATCATCGTGCCGGGGGATCCGTCCTCGGCGGCCTTCCCCCTGGTGGCGGCCCTGATCACCCCGGGATCGGAGGTGACGGTGGAGGGCGTGCTGCTCAACAGCCTGCGCACGGGCCTGTTCACCACCCTGCAGGAGATGGGGGCCGACCTGACCATATCGAACTTGCGCGACGCGGGCGGCGAGCAGGTGGGCGACGTCACGGCGCGCCATTCCGCCATGCGCGGGGTCGACGTGCCCCCCGAGCGGGCGCCGTCGATGATCGACGAATATCCGATCCTGGCGGTGGCCGCGGCCTTCGCCGACGGCCCCACCCACATGCGCGGCATCGGCGAGATGCGGGTCAAGGAGAGCGACCGCATCGCCCTGATGGCGGCCGGGCTCTCGGCCTGCGGCATCGGGGTCGAGGAGGAGCCGGAGGGCCTGATCGTCGTGGGGGCCGCGCGGGGCAACCATCCGGCGGCGGGCGGCGCCAGCGTGGTCACCAAGGGCGACCACCGGATCGCCATGTCGCACCTGGTGATGGGTCGGGCCTCGGACGACGCGGTCAGCGTCGACGAGCCCGGCACGATCGCCACCCGCTTCCCGGGCTTCGTGGAGATGATGCGCGGCCTGGGCGGGGAGCTGGCGTGAGGACTGAAAGCGCGCGTCCTTCTCCCCTTGCGGGAGAAGGTGGCCCTGCGGAGCAGGGTCGGATGAGGGGTCGATCATCCTGTCCGGCCCATCTCAGACGTCATCCCGGCCGCAGCGAAGCGGAGAGCCGGGACCCAGGGGCGGTGCGCCCGGCCCCTGGGTGGCTGCTTCGCGCCGCCGCTTCGCGGTCCCGGATCGGCCTGGCGGCCGTCCGGGATGACGGGTCTTGTTCTGAACGCGGAGCGCGACCCCTCATCCGACCGGTCTCCGACCGGCCACCTTCTCCCGCAAGGGGAGAAGGGACGACGCATAGGACCTCGCTTTGAAATCCCCCTTCATCATCACCGTCGACGGGCCCGCGGCCTCGGGGAAGGGGACGATCGCCAACCGGCTGGGGGCGCTCTACGACGTGCCGGTGCTGGATTCCGGGCTGCTGTACCGGGCGGTCGGCGTGCTGACCCGGCGGGCGGGCAAGGACCTGGACTCAGAGCAGGACGCGGGCGGCGTGGCCATGACCCTGACCGCCGCCATGCTGGACGATCCGGAGTTCCGCACCCGCGGCGCCGGCGAGTGCGCCAGCCGGGTGGCGGTGCATTCGGCGGTGCGCCTGGCCCTGCGCGAGCTGCAGCTGGCCTTCGCCCGCACGCCGCAGGGGGCGGTGCTGGACGGGCGTGACATGGGCACCGTGATCTGCCCCGAAGCGCCGGCCAAGCTCTATGTCACCGCGACGCCGGAGGTCCGGGCTGAGCGGCGCTGGAAGCAGCTGAAGGGGCAGGGGGAAGAGGTCAGCCTGGCCGATGTCCTGGAGGATATCCGCCGGCGCGACGAACGCGACGGGAGCCGGGCCGACAGCCCCATGGTGGCCGCCGCCGACGCCGTCTTGCTGGACACCACTGAAATGACTATAGAGCAGGCCACCGATGCGGCCCGCCGCACGGTCGAGGCGGCGCGAGCCCGGTGGGAAACTTCCTGACGGGCAATCCAAACGCGCCTTTCCCTCGATGGCTGCGGGCGATTTTCACCGCGCTGGGGTCCGCCCCGACGCCTTCGGTTTGCAACCCTTAACCCGACGCCGGGACTCCGAACGCGACGAGCGTGTCGGACCAGATCCGTTTCACGGACGGCGTCATCTGAAAGACGAAAGAATATTATGGCTGACGATATGAGCCTGTCTCCCTCCCGCGACGACTTCTCCGCCCTGCTGGACGAGTCCATGGGCGGCCGCGACTTCATGGAAGGCGTGGTGGTCAAGGGGATCGTGGTCGGGATCGAGAAGGATTTCGCGATCATCGACGTGGGTCTGAAGACCGAGGGCCGCGTGTCCCTGAAGGAATTCAACCAGGAAGGCGATGATCCCGCCCCCATCGTGGTCGGCTCCACCGTCGAGGTCTTCCTCGAGCGCGTCGAGAACGCCATGGGCGAAGCGGTCATCAGCCGCGACAAGGCCCGCCGCGAAGAGGCCTGGACCCGTCTGGAAGGCGTCTACGAGAAGAACGAACCGGTGATGGGCTCCATCGTCGGCCGCGTGAAGGGCGGCTTCACCGTCGACCTCGGCGGCGCCTCGGCCTTCCTGCCCGGCAGCCAGGTCGACATCCGCCCCGTGCGCGACGTCGGCCCGCTGATGGGCAAGGAACAGCCCTTCGCGATCCTCAAGATGGACAGGCCCCGGGGAAACATCGTTGTTTCCCGTCGCGCGATCCTCGAGGAAGCCCGCGCCGAACAGCGCACCGAGCTGGTCTCCCAGCTGCAGGAAGGCGAGATCCGCGAAGGCGTGGTCAAGAACATCACCGACTACGGCGCGTTCGTGGACCTGGGCGGCATCGACGGCCTGCTGCACGTCACCGACATGAGCTGGAAGCGCGTCAACCACCCGAGCCAGGTCCTGGCCGTGGGCGACACCGTCAAGGTGCAGATCGTCAAGATCAACCCCGACACCCAGCGCAACAGCCTGGGCATGAAGCAACTGCAGTCCGACCCCTGGGACGGCGTGGAAGCCAAGTATCCCGTGGGCGCGAAGTTCACCGGCCGGATCACCAACATCACCGACTACGGCGCCTTCGTGGAGCTGGAAGCCGGGGTCGAGGGCCTGGTCCACGTGTCCGAAATGTCCTGGACCAAGAAGAACGTCCACCCGGGCAAGATCGTCTCCACCAGCCAAGAGGTTGAGGTCGTGGTCCTGGACGTCGATCCGTCCAAGCGTCGCGTCTCGCTGGGCCTCAAGCAGGCCATGGACAATCCTTGGGACGCGTTCGTCGCCGCGCACCCGGTCGGTTCGACCGTGGAAGGCGAGGTCAAGAACGCCACCGAGTTTGGTCTGTTCATCGGCCTGGAGAACGACATCGACGGCATGGTCCACCTTTCGGACCTCGACTGGACGGCGTCGGGCGAAGAAGCCATCGCCAAGTATCACAAGGGCGAAATGGTCAAGGCCCGGGTGCTGGACGTCGACGTCGAGAAGGAACGTATCTCGCTCGGCATCAAGCAACTGGCCGGCGATCCCATGGTGGGCGACTTCTTCCGCAAGGGTCAGACCATCACCGTCACGGTGACGGAAGTCACCACCGGCGGCATCGAGGTTCGCTTCGGTGAGGACGACGCCCCGATGAGCGCCTTCGTGCGCAAGTCCGACCTGTCCCGCGACCGCGCCGACCAGCGCCCGGAACGCTTCGCCGTGGGTGACCGCGTCGACGCCCAGGTGACCAATGTCGACAAGGCCGCCCGCAAGGTCGGTCTGTCGATCAAGGCCCTGGAAATGGCCGAGGAAAAGGAAGCCATCGAGCAGTTCGGCTCGTCGGACTCCGGCGCCTCGCTGGGCGACATCCTGGGCGCGGCCCTGCGCGAGAAGGCCAAGAACGACTAATCGTTCGAGCCTCTCGCAGATGTTCTAGGGAGCGGCGGATCGGGAAACCGGTCCGCCGTTTTCTTTTTCGCGAACCGCACTATCCTGAGTTGACCGCGCGGCCTATGCCTGCGTCGGGTGCTCGACGCAGATCGGCATTTCGCCAGCCAACCCTTTCCCGGCCCCGATTTGGGACAAGTGAGCCCAAGCTTTTGGCGCTGATTGTCATCACTGGGCCGTAAACCCTTTTCCTGCCTTGAACATCCTCAGGGACTCGACCATGTTCCGCAGCCGAAAGACCGGAAGAAGGCATGATCAAGTCTGAGCTGATCGCCAAGCTCGCTGAGGAAAACCCGCACCTCACCCAGCGCGATATCGAGCGCGTGGTGGGAGTGGTCCTTGAGCGCATGATCCAGGCCCTGGAGAACGGCGGCCGGGTGGAGCTGCGTGGCTTCGGCGCGCTGTCTGTTCGCTCGCGCGACGCCCGGGCCGGCCGCAATCCGCGCACCGGCGAGGCCGTCGAGGTCCGCGCCAAGCACGTGCCCTTCTTCAAGAGCGGCAAGGAACTGCGCGAGCGGCTCAACGCCGACGAATAAGCGTCAGTCCAGAGCCCTGTTCAGGCTGCGGGCACAGAGGGCGTAGAGCGCCGGCTTGGTCGCCTTCGAGCTGAGATAGAAAAAGCTGTAATAGAGCCAGTAGAGCCGGGTGGCCTCTTCGAAGCCCGCGATCCCTTCCGCTTGGCTGGCCGCGTAGGCGCGGTCGGCCTTGTCATCGAGGAAGAAGGCGGCGGACGTCAGGTCCAGTAGCGGGTCGCCCATCACCGCCTGGACACTGAAGTCGATGACACCGGTGACCGCGCCCGCCTCGTCCACCAAGACATTGCCGGGATGATAGTCTCCATGCGCCAGCCTGCGCGGCGCGCCGGCGCGGGCCTGAGCCAGGCCGTCGAATAGTTCCAGGACGCGAGCCGGAGCTGTCAGATCGGCCTGGGCCCAGGGCGCATCGACCAGCGAGGCCGCCACCCGGCTAACCAGATAGGCCGGCCAGCTCTCGGCGCGGACTGGGGCCGGCCCCAGGATCTGGCCGTGGTAAGGCGCATCGAAAGCGATGGCCTGGATTTCGCCGGCCGCCACCATGTAGTTGGCCAAGGCCCGCTTGCGGTCCTCCGGCCTGGCGCGCGCCAGGAACCGGCTCAATGCCATCCCCGGGATTCGCGCCTCCACCACGCAGGTGGCCTCGCCGACCTGGAGAACCTCGTCGAAACGTGGGACCGCGAAGGTGACCGCCCGCGTGTCGAGCCCGCGGTAAAAGGCGTCCAGGGCCCGCACCTGGGTCAGGGGGGTCTGGGTGGAGAACACGCGCAGCACGCTGGCCTCGCCCAGTCTGTAGGCGCGGCTCTGGTCGCCCGCGCCCAGCAGATCTGCCTCGGTCACACCGAAATGCTTCAGCGCCTGCTCGCCCATGCTTGACCCGATTCAGCCTGCTCATGATCCTGCCACATCCCTGGGCCAGAGCGTCACCATGAGCATCTTCTCCGAATTCCGCGAGTTCGTCGCCCGCGGCAATGTGATCGACCTGGCCGTCGGCGTGATAGTCGGAGCGGCCTTCAATGACATCGTCAAGAGCCTGGTGGACCAGGTGGTGATGCCGCCCATCGGCCTGCTGCTGAGCGGGGTCGACTTTTCCGACCTGCAACTGGTGCTCAAGCCGGACAACCCCATCACCAAGGCCAACGAACTGGTGGCCATCCAGTACGGCGCCTTCTTCAACACCATGATCAAGTTCGTGATCGTGGCCTGGGTGGTGTTCCTGATCGTCAAGGCGGTGAACGCCGTGCGGCGCCGGGACGCCCAGACGCCGCCGGCCGAAAAACCCGCGCCGCCGCCGCAGGAGGCCCTGCTGGCCGAGATCCGCGACCTGCTGAAGAACCAGGCCAAGTCTTGAATTCGAGGGCGTGATAGCCCTTATCGGCTCCATGACCGTGCCCACCAAGATCTGCGGACTTTCCACGCCCGAGACGGTGAGCGCCGCCGTGGCCGGCGGAGTGGGCTTCATCGGCTTCATGTTCTTCGACAAGAGCCCCCGCAACATCACCCCCGACGCCGCCGAGCGGCTGACGGCCGAGGCCCGCGCCCGCAATGTGAAGATCGTGGCGGTGACCGTCGATCCGGATGACGAACTGGTCGACCGCCTGGCCGCGATCCTCAAGCCCGACCTGTTCCAGCTGCACGGCGCCGAGACCCCGGCGCGGGCCCGCGCCATCGCCGCGCGGACGGGTGCCGGGATCATCAAGGCCCTGTCGATCTCCACCGCCCACGATCTCTCGGCCGCCAAGGCCTATGAGGCGGCCGCCGACCACCTGATGTTCGACGCCAAGGCGCCGCAGGATTCCGAGCTGCCCGGCGGCAACGGCGCGCGGTTCGACTGGACCCTGATGATGGGCCACCGCTTCCAGCGGCCCTGGTTCCTGGCCGGCGGCCTCGATCCCTGGAACGTCGTCGACGCCGTGCGGCTGTCGGGCGCGCCCATGGTGGACGTTTCCTCTGGCGTGGAGCGCGGTCCCGGCCTAAAGGACCCGGCCTTGATCACGGCGTTTCTTGAAGCCGTACGCCGCGCCTGAACGTATTGCCTGAGCCCCGATCCCGAGCCGAGTGATAGTGACGTGAACGCGCCCACCGCCAAGCCCAACGACTATGCCGCCTATCCCGACGCCAATGGGCGGTTCGGGGACTATGGCGGACGCTACGTCCCCGAGACCCTGATGCCGCTGGTCCATGAGCTGGACGCCGCCTATTCGGCGGCCAAGGCCGATCCGGCCTTCCAGGCGGAACTGTCGGGTCTGCTGACCCACTATGTGGGGCGGCCCAGCCCGCTCTATCTCGCCGAGCGGCTGACCGCGCATTTCGGCGGCGCCAAGATCTATCTGAAGCGCGAGGAGCTGAACCACACCGGCTCCCACAAGATCAACAACTGCATCGGCCAGATCCTGCTGGCCCGGCGCATGGGCAAGACCCGGATCATCGCCGAGACCGGCGCCGGCCAGCACGGCGTGGCCTCGGCCACGGTCTGCGCCAAGTACGGCCTGCCCTGCGTGGTCTATATGGGCGCCGTCGACGTGGAGCGGCAGAAGCCCAACGTCTTCCGCATGAACCTGCTGGGCGCCCGGGTGGAGGCTGTGACCTCCGGCTCGGCGACCCTGAAGGACGCCATGAACGAGGCCCTGCGCGACTGGGTCACCAACGTCCACGACACCTATTACCTGATCGGCACCGCGGCCGGCATGCATCCCTATCCGGCCATGGTCCGCGACTTCCAGTCGGTGATCGGTCGCGAGACCAAGGCTCAGGTCCTGGAGGCCGAGGGCCGCCTGCCCGACGCCGTCGTCGCCTGCGTCGGCGGCGGCTCCAACGCCATCGGCATGTTCCACCCCTTCCTCAACGACGAGAGCGTCAAGCTGATCGGCGTCGAGGCCGCGGGCGAGGGCATGGAGACCGGACGTCATGCCGCGGCCATCAATGGCGGCCGACCGGGCGTCCTGCACGGCAACATGACCTATCTGCTGCAGGACCCAGAGGGTCAGATCACCGAGGCCCACTCCATCTCGGCCGGCCTCGACTATCCGGGCATCGGGCCCGAGCATTCCTGGCTGCACGACGTGGGGCGCGCCACCTACCTCACCGCCACCGATCTGGAGAGCCTGGAGGCGTTCAAGCTGCTGGCTGAGCTCGAGGGCATCCTGCCGGCCATCGAGAGCGCGCATGCCATCGCCCGGCTGGGCGACGTGGCGCGCGACGTCGGCAAGGACGGGATCGTGGTGCTGAACCTGTCGGGCCGTGGCGACAAGGACGTCGCCACCGTCGCCGCCCACCTGGGGATGGCGATTTGACCAAGGCTCGCATCGACGCGCGTTTCGCCGCGCTGAAGGCGGAGAACCGCGCCGCCTTCGTGGCCTACGTCATGGCCGGGGATCCCGACTATGACCGTGGCCTGGAGATTCTGAAGGGCCTGCCGGCCGCCGGGGCCGATCTGATCGAGGTGGGCTTCCCGTTCTCCGACCCCATGGCCGAGGGGCCGCCGATCCAGCGGGCCGCTCAGCGCGCGCTTGCGAGCGGCATGACGCTGAACAAGACCCTGGCCATGATCGCCGAATTCCGGAAGGGCGATCAGACGACGCCGATCATCCTGATGGGCTACGCCAATCCCCTGGTGAACCGCGGCTTTGCCGCCTTCGCCCAGGACGCGGCCGCCGCCGGCGCGGACGGCCTGATCGTTGTGGATATCCCGCCGGAGGAGGCCGACCCCCTGGCCGACGCCCTGGACGCCGAGGGGCTGTCCCTGCTGCTGCTGTCCACCCCCACCAGCGACGACGCCCGCCTCAAGGTGATTGCGCGGCGGACCTCGGGCTTCGCCTATTACGTCTCCGTGGCGGGCGTGACCGGGGTGAAGGAGGCCGATGCGGCCACCGTGGCGCCCCATGTGGCCCGGGTGCGGGCCGCCGGCGGCCTGCCGGTCTGCGTGGGCTTTGGCATCAAGACGCCGGAGCGCGCTGAGGCGGTGGCGCGGGTGGCCGACGGCGTGGTGGTGGGCTCGGCCCTGGTGGAGGAGATCGCCGCAAGCCTGGCGATGAACGAAACCGTGACCACGCGGGTTCTTTCCAAAGTGGAATCCTTGGCTAAGGCTGTGCGCTTGGCGCGAGTCGCAAGCCCGACGGTGTAGTTCACATGGCGATGGCTGAGCACAAGAACGACAAGTCCCAGAAGCCGCCGAGCCACCCGACGCCGCGGGAGCGGGGCGGGTGGCTGGCCAAGATCGCGCCGGGCGTCCGCAACCTGGTGGCCAAGCGCGAGACCCCGGAGAATCTCTGGGTCAAATGCCCTGACACCGGCGAGATGATCTATCGCTCGGACCTGGAGGCGGCCCTGTGGGTCACCCCGTCCGGCAACCACATGCGGATCGGCGCCAAGCAGCGCCTGGGCTACACCTTCGACGAGGGTGTCTATGAGCGGATCGCCTCGCCGACCGTGGTGGAAGACCCGCTGAAGTTCCCCGACGACCGCTCCTATCCCGACCGCCTGAAGTCGGCCCGCAAGACCACCGGCGAGCAGGACGCCATGGTGATCGCGTTTGGCGCCATCAAGGGCCAGGACTGCGTGGTGGTGGTGCAGGACTTCGCCTTCATGGGCGGGTCGCTGGGCATGGCCGCGGGCGAGGCCTTCATCAAGGCCGCCCAGGAAGCCGTGCGCCGCCAGGTTCCCTTCGTGATCTTCACCGCCTCGGGCGGCGCCCGGATGCAGGAGGGGACCCTGTCCCTGATGCAGCTGGCCCGCACCACGGTGGCGGTCAACGAGGTCAAGGAAGCCGGCCTCCCCTACATCGTGGTGATGACCGACCCCACCAGCGGCGGGGTGACCGCCTCCTACGCCATGCTGGGCGACATCCACCTGGCCGAGCCCAACGCCATGATCGCCTTCGCCGGCCGCCGGGTGATCGAGCAGTCGATCCGCGAAACCCTGCCTCCGGGCTTCCAGCGCGCCGAGTTCCTGGTGGAGCGCGGCATGGTGGACCGGGTGGTGACCCGCAGCGAGATGACCACCGTGCTCGGCTCGCTCCTGACGACCCTCATGATGGGACGAAACGCTTCAAAAGCCGCCTGATCCCTCGCCTCCGCCTGATCCCGTTCAGCCCTCTCCAGGCCACGCCCCATGTATGATGAGATCCGCGCCTTCGACGCGATGATCGCGCGGCTGCGCGAGGAATTCCCGTCCCTGATCGACCTGTCCACCGGGCGGGTGCTGCGCCTGCTGGAGGCCATGGGAAGGCCGCAGGACAAACTGCCGCCGGTGATCCACGTGGCCGGCACCAACGGCAAGGGCTCCACCACCGCCTATCTGCGCGCCATCGCCGAGGCGGCGGGGCTGAAGGTGCATGTGCTGACCTCGCCGCACCTGGTGCGGTTCGCCGAGCGCATCCGCATCGCGGGCGAGCTGATCGGCGAGCAGCGGCTGCGCGAGCTGATCGACACCTCTATCGCCGAGAACGACGGCGGCGAGATCAGCTTCAACGAGATCATGTCGGCCATGACGCTGAAGGCCTTCGCCCAGACGCCCGCCGACCTCTGCGTGATCGAGGTGGGGCTGGGGGGCCGGTTCGACTGCACCAATGTCTTCGACGCGCCGGCGGTCTGTATCATCACCCCGGTGGACTACGACCACCTGGAGATGCTGGGGCCCGAGCTGACCAAGATCGCCTGGGAGAAGGCCGGCATCATCAAGCAGGGCCGCCCGGTGATCGTGGCGCGTCAGATCGAGGAAGCCTTCGAGGTCATCGAGCGAGAGGCCGAGGGCCTGTCGGCGCCGATGCTGGCCATGGGCCGCGACATCGACGCCTGGGAGGAGAACGGCCGCATGCTGATCCAGACGCCAGACCGGCTGCTGGACCTGCCGATGCCGGGGCTCTACGGCCCGCACCAGGTGGGCAATGCGGCGCTGGCCGTCATGGCCCTGCTCACCTGGGGCGACCCGCGCATCGACGAGGCGGCCCTGGCCAAGGGGGTGGCCGGCGCGGTGTGGCCGGCGCGGTTCCAGCGGCTGACGGCCGGGCCGCTGGGCGCGGCGGCGGTGGCGCGCGGCGCCGACCTGTGGCTGGACGGGGCGCACAATCCCCACGGCGGGCGGGCGCTCGCCGAGACCGTGGATCGCCTGGCCCGCGACGGGCGTCCGGTGACCCTGGTGGTGGCCCAGTACGCCCGCAAGGACTCGGTGGGCTTCTTCGAGCCGCTGCAGCGGCTCGGGGCGCGGGTGATCGCCACGACGTTTGAGTCCACCACGGCGCTCTCGCCGGAGGACCTGGCGGCGGCGGCGGCTCAGGCGGGACTGACCGCCGAGACCGCGCCGGACGTGACGACGGCCACCACCATGGCCCTGGCGGTGGATGGCCCGGCCCCTCACGTGATCATCTGCGGCGGCCTGCACTTCGCCGGCGAGGTCCTGGCGCTGAGCCCCGACACCTGGCCGACCTGAGACGTTGCTCCGCTGCGCAGCGGGGTAGGAAAGCGCACTTGCACATCTCCGCTTTCTCGTTCTAGTTTTGTTCTTCAACGAGGGAGCTCCCATGTCCGACGTCCTCGCCCGCGCCCGAGACTTCCTGCTGCGCAATGGCCGGCTGCTGGAGCGGCGGCTGTTTGAGCATCATTTCGACGGAGCCTCGGCCGAGCCGGTGGTGCGGGCTCTGGCCGCCTATCAGGGGCGCGACGGCGGATTTGGCTCGGCCCTGGAGCCGGACAAGCGCGATCCGGCGAGCCAGCCGGTGGACGTGCAGATCGCCTTCGAGATCCTCGACGAGGTCGACGCCTTCGATCCGCTGACGGCCGGCCGCGCCTGCGACTGGCTGGCCAGCATCGCCACCCCGGAGGGCGGCCTGCCCTTCGCCCTGCCCAGCGTGAACGCCGCGCCGCACGCGGTCTGGTGGAAGGTGGAGGGGGAGCAGCCTCCGGCCGACATCAATCCGACCGCGGCCATTGTGGGCCTGCTACGCAAGCACGGGATCGACCACCCGTGGGCGGCCCGGGGCGAGGCCTATTGCTGGTCGGTGGTGGAGGGCTCGGAGACGGACAAGTTCCACGACCTGATGCCGATGATCTGTTTCCTGGAGCACACAGGCGACCGGCCACGCGCGCAGGCCGCGCTGGCGGTTCTGGCGCAGCGCATCCCGGGCCTGGTGGAATTGGACGCAGGCGCCGAGGGCTATGTGAAGAAGCCGCTGGACTGGGCGCCCAGCCCCTCCAGCTTCTGCCACAGCCTGTTCTCCAAGGAGCTGCTGGGCCATCACCTGGAGGCGCTGGCGGCGCGTCAGGACCACGACGGCGGCTGGCCCATCAGCTGGGAGACGGTGGGGCCGGGGCCGCAGCTTGAATATCGCGGCGTGATGACCGTGGCGGCGCTGAAGACGCTGAAGGCCTACGGGGCGTTGTAGGGCCCTTCTCCCGCAAGGGGAGAAGGCCGCGTCAGTTTAGATCCCGGCTTCGTTGAGCCACTCGACGATCTTCTGCTTGGGCATGGCGCCCACCTTCATCGAGGCCATCTGGCCGTCCTTGAAGAGCATCATCGTCGGAATGCCGCGCACGCCGTAGCGCGAGGGGGTGGTGGGGCTTTCCTCGATGTTGAGCTTGGCCACGGTGACCTGGGCGCCCAGCTCGGCGGCGATCTGCTCGAGCGCCGGGGCGATCTGCTTGCAGGGGCCGCACCACTCGGCCCAGAAATCGACCAGCACGGGCTTGCTGGACTGCAGGACGTCCTTCTCAAAGGACTCGTCGGTGACCGCTACGGTGCTCATCAAAAGCTCCTTAAATACCTGCGGCCTCAACGAATGAGCCGCGATGTTCGATCCGCCACATAGGCGGCGTCTGTCCTGGTATCAACCTGCGCGGCCAAGCTCGGCAAGGGTTTGGCTGATAAGTATTTCTGGGACCGCCATCAGCTTGGGCCCGTCTGTCCATACCAGGGCGGCCTCAATCGCGCGCCCTGGGAAGACTTCGGCCAGGACCGCGGCATAGATCGCCATCTGCCGCAGATAGGCCGGGTCGGCGTCCTCGATGCGGTCGGGGGAGGGGCGGTTGGTCTTGAAATCGGCCACCAGCACCCGGTCGTGCAGCACCACGAGCCGGTCGATTCGTCCCGAGATGGCCAGGCTGGCGGGCAGTCTCGACGCGGTTCCGGCCAGGGCCACCTCGGCGCGGCTGCCCGGTCCGAACACCTCGGCGAAGCGGGGGTCGTTCAGCACGCCCAGGGCCGCGCTGGTCATCTCGGCGCGCTGCGCGTCGGTGAGGTCGCGCTCCCGGGCCAGCAGGCGCAGGGCCGCGGCGGGGCGGGCCTCGAGCGCCAGGTCGGGCAGGATCTGCAGCAGGCGGTGGATCAGGTCGCCGCGCCGGAAGCGGCCGAGGCCCGCCACCACCGCCAGGGGCGAGGCGGCCGGAGTGGCGGCGTCCTCCCCCAGCTGCGACGGCGAGGCGTAGCGGGCGTGGGGCTCGGCGATGGCCTGCGCCCGGGTCCAGGCGGGGGCGGTCGTCGCGGTCGCCGCGCTGTCGGCGGCCTTGCCCAAGGCGACGGGGTCGGGGCCGAACCGCAGGATCTGCAGCTCGCCGCAGGTGGTGGCGCGCTTGTGCGGGCTGACCTCGGCGTGGTCGAAGGCCGCCGTGAGCGCCCCCCACCAGCCCTTGAGGTTCTCTTCCTTGGCGTTGGCGGCGACCCGGCCGCAGAGCACCAGGCGGTCGCGGGCGCGGGTGAGGGCGACGTAGAGCAGGCGGTAGGCCTCGTCCTCCTCGCGGGCGGCGCGGCGTTCGCGGGCGGTGGCCGAGGCCTCGCAGTCGCCCTTGGCCGAAGCGCACCAGAGGAAGCCGCCGTCCGCGGTCTCCAACAGGGGCGTACCGCGCGCGCCGCGGCTCAGCGTGGTCTCGGGCAGGAAGACGATGGGCGCCTCCAGGCCCTTGGCGCCATGGGCGGTCATGACCCGGACCTCGTCGCGGCCGGCCTCCATCTCGCGCTTGACCGTGATGTCGAGGCTGGCGAAGGCGGCGGTCAGGCTCTCCAGGTCCTGGGTCCCCCGGCTCTCGGCGGCCAGGACCTGGGCCAGGAATTCGTCCAGGGCGTCTTCGGCCTCGCCGCCCAGGCGGCGCAGCAGGCGCTGGCGCATGGAGCGGCCGGCGGCGTCGCGGGCGCCCAGCAGGCGGGAATAGAACTCGAAGGGCCGACGCTCGCGGGCCTCCTCCAGCAGGCGCGTCAGCAGGTCGTGAGCCTCTCGCCACTCGGGGCGCTCCTCGGCGCGGGCGGTGAGCGCCTGCCACAGGCTCAGCGGCGCGCGGTTGCGGGCCAGGGCGTAGAGGCTGTCGTCGGTGAGGTCGCAGAAGGGGCTGCGCAGCAGGGCCGCCAGGGTCAGGTCGTCAGCGGGGAACAGGGCGAAGCGGGCGACCGCCACCAGGTCGTCAAAGACGATGTGTTCGGAGAGCGCCAGGCGATCGGCGCCGGCGACCGGAATCTTGGCGTGCTTTAGGGCCCTCAGAATCTCCTCGAACAGGGCCTTGCGGCGGCGCACCAGGATCAGGACGTCGCCGGGGCGGGCGGGGCGCCACTCGCCCCTCTCGCCCAGGCCCTTGTCGAACACCCCGTCGCCGCGGGCCAGCAGGTCTCCGATCTCGCAGGCGATGCGGGCGGCCAGGCGCTTGTTGGCGCTGGCCTCGGTCTCCTGGTCGAGGGGGGCGTCCCAGGCCTCGCGGACGTCGCCCTTCTCCTCCCGCTCCAGGGGCCAGATGTCGACGCAGCCGGCGTGATCGACCCGGCGCGCCTTGTGGGTGATGGGCTCGGCCAGGGCGCGCGGCAGGATGGCGGTGGCCAGTTCCGGCGAGGAGAAGGTCGCGTCGACGAAGGTGAGCACCTGGGGTGTCGAGCGCCAGGAATCCAGCAGATCCACCTTCTCGAAGCGGAAGCCGGCCCCGGTGGCGCGGTCCCTGTGGAACTCGAACTGTTCCATCAGCAGCTCGGGCCGGGCGCCCTGGAAGGAGTAGATCGACTGCTTCTCGTCGCCCACCACGAACATGTTGCGCTCCAGCCGGGTCGCGGTGGGGACGCCGGCGCCGGAGAAGAATTCGCCGGCCAGAGAGCGGACGATGGCCCACTGGTCCGGCGCGGTGTCCTGGGCCTCATCCACCAGGATGTGGTCGATGCCGCCGTCCAGCTTGTAGAGCACCCAGGCCGCCGCCGGGCTCTCGGCCACCAGGTCGCGGGTCTTTTCGATGAGGTCGGAGAAATCCAGCGCGCCGTAGGACGCCTTCTCCATGGCGTAGGCGGTGAGGTAGGCGTTGGCCAGGATCAGGGCCCCCTGGGTATCCACGGCCACCTGGGCGGCGCGGCGCCAGGCGCGGGCCTCCTCCAGGGCTTCCTGGTCGGCCAGCAGGCCAGCGCGCAGGGGTTCGTGGCTCTTGAGGCCGCTGGTCTTGGCGACCCAGGCAGCCGGCGTCCCCTCGCCCTTGTCGGTGAAGAGGCAGGCCAGGGCGCCGTGGAAGGTCGGCTCGCTGGCGAGGGCCGCGAGGGCCGCGCCGTTCTTGGCGTCGGCCTTGCCGCCCTGGGCCAGGACCTCGGCGGCCTCGCGCCAGGTGCGCAGGTTGAGCGCGGCGATGGCGCGCAGCTCGACGGCCTCGGGATCGACCGGCTCGGGGAAGCCGCAGACCCCCCAGACATCGGCCACGGCGCCCGGCAGGCCCCCGTGCTTTTCCAGATAGGCGGCGAGGCGGCCCCGAGCGCTCTCGAAGGCGCCGAACATCGACTGGAAGCTCTGAAAATCCAGGGCCACGGAGAAGCGGGCATAGGCCTCAGCGACCCGCCCCTCGCCCTTGAGCGCCAGGCGGGCCACGGCCTTGCGGGCGGCGTCGGCGATGGCGGCGCTGGCGGCGTCGTCCATCACCCGGAAACCGGGGGAGACGCCGGCCTCCAGGGGGAAGCGGCGCAGCAGCTTCTCACAGAAGGCATGGATGGTCTGGATCTTCAGGCCGCCGGGGGTCTCCAGGGCGCGGGCGAAGAGGGCGCGGGCCGCCGACAGGCGCAGGGGGTCATAGTCGCCGATCGGCCGGCCCTCGAGGTCCGACAGGGCCTGCCGCAGGCGGGTGTCGTCGCAGACCGACCAGTCGCCCAGCAGGCCAAACAGCCGGCGCTGCATCTCGGCGGCGGCGGCCTTGGTGTAGGTGACGCAGAGGATGGTGGCGGGCTCGGCGCCGGCCAGCAGCAGGCGGGCGACCCGGTCGATCAGGGTCTTGGTCTTGCCCGAGCCGGCGTTGGCGGTGACGAAGGCCGACAGCTCCGGGTCGGCGGCGACACGTTGCGGATCGATCTCGCGGGTGGGGAAGGGAATGACGGTCATTCGCCCTCCTCGTCGCCGCTGGTGGACCATTCGAACACCCGGGCCAGGTGATCGTAGTCGCTGATGTGGGTCTTCACGAACTGTGGGGCCGATCGGGACAGGTAGGGCTGTGCCGGGTCGTCGAAGCGGGCGACCAGCTTGCCCAGGCCGTCCAGGGCGGTGCGGGCGGCGGCCTCGCTCTCCTCGCCCGCGGCGGCGCGGGTCTCCTCGCGGCCAGCGGGCTTGCGGCCAGTGACCTCGAGATAGGTCAGGTCGCCAGGCATGGGGCGGCCGAGGGTCGGGAAACCACCATAGGCCAGGATGGCGGCGGTCAGGGTGAGCTGCGGCGAGAAACCGGTGTCCACCACCTTCTGCGAGGGCGCCTTGCCGGTCTTGTAGTCGAGGATGTGGCCGTAGCCCTCCGGCGAGATCTCGATGCGGTCGGCCCGGGCGTTGACCTTGAAGAGGCCGCCGGGCGCATTGATCTCCAGCTCGCCCTTCAGCTCGACATGGATGGTGCGGCCGTCGGCGCGGCGCCGGCGCTCCAGGTCGGCGACCCATAGCGCAGCCTCGCGGGCGAGGGCGCTTTCGCGGGCCAGGGCCTCGTGGGGCATGCCGGCCTCCTCAAGAGCGGTGACGTACATGGCTTCGAAGATCGACGCGGCGTCAGGGGGAACCTCAACGGGATGAGCCTCGGCGAAGCGCTCGAAGGCCTTGTGGATGGCGGTGCCGCGGGCGCGGGCCTCCACGGCCTCGTCGGGACGCTCGAGGGGGTAGAGCCGCAGGATGTCACGGGCCCAGACGGCATAGGGGTCGCGGGTCAGGGCCTCGACCCGGGTGACGGCCATTTCGCGGGGGCGGTCGGCGACCGGCGGGCGCGGGGCGGGGCGCTTGGCGGGGGTGTAGTCGGTGGTCGCGTCGAGGGATCTCGCCCAGTCCAGGATCTCGGGACGGGTCGGCAGGTCGATGCCGGCGCCGCGCGCCAGGGTCTCCAGCCGCCACAGCCAGCGGGACTTCACGGCGGGCGCGCCCTCGCGGCGCTCGGAGTGCAGCAGGATCACCTCGGGCGCGCAGGCGGCCTGGGCGAAGTCGTGGGCGGCCAGGCCCACGCGGCGCTCCGGCGGCGGCAGGCCGAGCGCCTCGCGCATCGGCCGCGACAGGAAGGGGTCCAGGGCCGCGCCCTGGGGCCAGACGCCTTCCTCCAGGCCGGCGACGATCAGCCGGTCGGCGCGGGTCAGGCGGGCCTCGATGGCGCCCAGGATGCGCAGGCGGGGATGGGTGGCGCCGCCCGAGCGGATGCTTTCCCCCGACATCAGCCGGGCCAGGAGATCCGCAAAGCCCCGGCGGCTGACGGCCGGCGAACCGTCGGATTCGCTCATCAGGCCCGAGAGCAGGCGGCCCAGGGCCTCGCCGCCATGGCCGGCCCAGAGGTCGCCGGTGTCGCCGGTCTGGTCTGCGGCCAGGGCCTCCATGGTTTCAGCCAGGGTGCGGGCGGCGTCGGCGGGGCGGGCCTCGTCGTCGGTATAGGGCGCCTGCAGACGGGTCAGGGCGTCGCGGAGCTGGGCGGCCAAGGCCAGGGCGTCCTCAACCGCGCCGGGTTCGATGCGGGCGTCCGAGGCCTTGCGGCGCAGGTGGGCCTCCAGGGCGGCCCAGGTGGTCTTGCGGGGCCCGCGCAGGCCGTGCAGCTCCAGGGCGGCGCGCCGCCGGTCGAGGGTCTCGGGGTCGGCGCCGAGACAGACCAAGGGATGCTTGGCGATGGCCAGCAGGGTGACCGGGTCCAGGGGATCGTCGGCCGCCTTGGCGACCAGGGCGGCCAGCACCCCGCAGCGGCAGCCGGCCAGGGCCGAGCCCGCCGAGGAGTCGGCGGCGACGCCCCAGCGGGCCAGCTTGGCGGCGACGCGGCGGGCCAGGGTCTGGTCGGGCGCCACCAGGGCGGTGGTCCGGCCGGGAACCTCCAGCGCCTCACGCAGCAGCAGGGCGGCCACTGTGGCGGCCTCTTCCTCTCCCCGGGCGGTGACCACCGACAGACCCTTCAGGCCCTCGGCGATGGGGTCGATGTCCTCGGCCTGGCCCTCGGCGCGCAGGGTCTCGATGACGGTCAGCCAGTCGGCGGTGGCCTCGGCGGGCCGCAGGGCCTCGTTGATCACCCGGCGGCGCCAGCGGCCGGCGGTGTCCAGGGTGTCGGAGGCCGGCCAGAGCAGGACGTCGCGGCGGGCGATCCCGGCGCGGGTCAGCAGACGCTTCATGGCGCCTTGAGGGTGTTGTTCGCCCACCTGGGCCCAGGCCTTGTCGGCAAGGCTCTCGTCGAGGCCGGGCAGGATCACCGCGCCCTGGGGCGCGCGGGCGATGACGGTCAGCAGGTCGGCGGTGGCCGGCGCCGTGCCGGTGGAGCCCGCGGCGATGAGAATTCCCTCGGGCGGCCTGCGGTCCCAGGATTCCGCGAGGGCGCGCAGCAGGGCTACCCGGCGCTGGCTGACATCGACGACGCCGAGCTCGTGCAGGCGAGCGGGCCAGGAGGTCAGCGCGGTCTCCAGGAACTCCCGGCTGACCCGCCAGTGCTCGGCGAGGTCGGCGCTCACCAGGTCGGCCAGGCCATCCCTGGCGCTGACCTCCTCGATCTGCAGGCTGTCGAGGAAGGACCCGAGCGCGTCGGCCAGTTCCAGGGCGGCCGAGGCGTCCAGCTCGCGCTTCAGTTCCTTTTCGTGGCCCTTCACCAGGGCGATCAGCTCGAAACGGCGGCGCAGGGGCCCGATGGCGGCGGGCAGGTCGATGGCCAGGTCGCCGGGCTCGAAGGGCGGCTCGCCTTCGTCCAGATCCCCCAGGGGCCTGATCTGCGGCGGCAGGACGGCGCGGCCTCCGGCGGCGGCGATGAAGGCGTCGGCGAGCGCCCGGGCGCCGCGGCGGGTGGGGGTGAGAACCACGGCCTGGGACAGGGCCTCGGGGCCAAGCGGCGACAGGGCGTCGAACAGGCCCCGCGCCAGGTCGTGGACGAAGGGGCGGTGGGCCGGGATGTTGAACCAGCGGGGGCCTTCGCCTGCGAGCAGGGCGATCACGTCAGCCTCGCTTCGGCCTCGTCCCGGGCGGCGGGATCGCCGACGTGCAGCCAGAAGGCGTCCATGGCCACGCCGTGGATGCGGCCCTCGTCCTGCAGCCGCCACCAGATGGGCAGGATGGAGAAGGCCCCCTCCGGCTGATCGTCCAGCAGCTGCGGCTTCATGATCTGGAACCCGACATTGGCCAGCGGCGCGGCGTTGGCGTCGTCGGCCATGTGGATGATGCGCCCGTCGGTTTCCTGGCGGAAGCCGCGGGGCCCCTCCAGGCCGATGCCCTGGTCGCGGGGGACCAGCAGCAGCAGGAGGTCCATCTTCGCCGGATCCCAGGCCCGCTTCATGGCCTCCAGGGGCGGAACCTCGCCGCCGACCCACAGGCTATCGATGTTGGCCACCAGGATGGGGTCGTCGCCGAGCAGGTGGCGGGCGTTCTTGATGCCGCCGCCGGAGTCCAGCAGGGTGGCGCGCTCGTCGGCGATGACCACGCGGGGGTTGGTGCGGCCCGCCAGGTGGGCCTCCATCTGGTCGGCGAAGTGGTGGACATTGACCACGGCCGTCTCGATCCCGGCCTCGTGCAGGCGGTCCAGGACATGGTCGATCAGGGCCTTGCCCTTCACTGTCACCAGGGCCTTGGGCCGGTCATTGGTCAGGGGACGCATGCGGCTGCCGATCCCGGCGGCCAGGACCATCGCCACCTTCGGGCCGGGCGTGCTCATGTGCGCGAGCTCGCGGGCACGTTGGCGTCGAACCAGACCTTGAGGTCGGCCAGGGCCGGATCGGCCAGGCAGGTGTCCAGGTAGCGCCAGAGCCGGGGCATGAAGGCGGCGTAGCGGGGCTTGCCGTCCCGGGTCACCAGCCGGGCGAAGATCCCCAGGATGCGGACGATGTTGAGGGCGCCCAGGGCGTGATAGTCGGCCAGGAATCGCGCCTGGTCCAGCTCGGGGCGGAGCTTGAAGTAGTAATCCAGCGCCGCGGCCTCCCGCTGCGGCGAGACATCGCGCCGGGCGTCGTGCAGCAGCATGGACATGTCCCAGGCCGGGTGGGCGCGAACCGCGTCCTGGAAGTCCAGCAGGCCGACGCGGGCGGCGCCCTGGCGGTCGGGCAGCCAGATCAGGTTCTCGGCGTGGTAGTCGCGATGGCAGAAGACGGACGCGCCCGCTGCGCCCTGCGCCCGGATCGGGGCCCAGATCGCGTCCCACTGCGCGACGGCGGCGTCGCTGAAGTTGAGTTCGGGCTTCAGCCTCGGCAGCCACTCTGGAAGGATGTCGCCGGCGGTCTTCAGGGCCACCTCGTCATAGTCCAGCAGCGGCCATTCGATGCCGGGCGCGGTGAGCGCCTCGGGCGCCGGGGCCTCGTGCAGGCGCACCAGGCCCTCGATGGCGGCGTCGTAGAGCGGCGCCTCGTCCAGGCCGCCCTCGATCAGCACGGCGAACAGGTCGTCGCCGAGATCTTCCAGCACCGCCAGCCCCTGGGCGGCGTCGTGGGCCAGGATGGCCGGCGCCGACAGGCCCTGGGCCTTGAGCCATTCGGCCACGGCGACAAAGGCGTCGACCCGGCCGGCGGCGAGGCGGGCGAGGGCGTTGTAGCCGGCCTTGGCGCGATCGTCCGGCGTGGCCTCAGGATGGCAGGGGGCGGTCTCGGCGTTCGGCGGCTGGTCCATGAAGATCAGGCTGGGCCCGGTGGCGGGATGCAGCCGTTCATAGGCCCGGGTCGAGGCGTCGCCGCTCAGCGGCACGCGGGCGGCGTCGCCCCAGCCGTGCCGGTCCAGGAAGGCGGACTTGATGGCCTCACGATCGGAACTCAAACCCACGTCCTTCCCAGGCGCCGTTGGGGGTCAGGCGGGCCCGGCGGCCCTCGCCCTCAATGGTGATCTCTATATCCAGCCGGTCGGCTGGCAGGCGACCTTCCAGCCGTTCGGGCCATTCGATCAAGGCCGCCCCGTCCTCCAGGGCCTCTTCGAGGCCGATCTCATAAGCCTCGTCGGCGCTGGTGAGCCGGTAGAGGTCGAAGTGGGCCACCGAAAGGCCCTCGCCCTCATAGAACTGAACCAGGGTGAAGGTGGGGCTGGGCACATCCTCCGTGGGCGTTGTCAGCGCGCGGATCAGGGCCCGGGCCAGGGTGGATTTCCCCGCCCCCAGGGGGCCGGTCAGGCAGATGGCCTCGCCGACCCGCAGCGCCTCGGCTAGGGCCGCGCCAAGGGCGGAGGTGGCGTCCTCGTCATCCAGGCGGAAGTCGCCGTCCGCCTCCACGATCATGCGAAGGCCCGGTCGGGATGCTGGGGCAGGACGTGCTCGACATAGGCCTTGAGCTGGTCGGTGGCGGTGGTGACGTCGGTGTCCAGCCGCTCGGGCCCCACGATGGGGCCGACGGTCAGGTGGAACTGCTGGCCCCGCTTGTTCAGCAGCTCATGGAACAGGGTGATGTCCCTCAGCTCCGGAGAGAAGCGGTGGAAGAAATGGAACAGGGTCGACCAGGGGCCGCTCAGGTGCAGGGGTACGATAGGGGCCTCGTACTTGCGGGCGATGGACAGCGCGCTGCTCATCCAGGGCGACTCGGCCAAGGCTCCGTCCAGGCCTCGTCTGGCCAGGCGTCCGGCCGGGAAGATCACCAGGGGGCGTTCGGCCTCCAGCACCTCGCGGGTCAGGTTCAGCGTGTTGCGCGTCCGTTCGCGGGTGCGTTTCTCCTCGCGCCATTCCACCGGGATCAGCACCTCTCCAAAGGCCTCGGACACCCGGTGAGCGTCGGAATTGGCATAGAAACAGACATCCGGGCGCAGGGCCCGCAGGGCGTCATAGACCGCGACACCGTCGGCGATGCCGGTGGGATGGTTGCAGATCAGCACCAGGCGCCCGGTGCGCGGCACGCGGTCCAGGCCGCGCGCGCTCACCTTCACATCGAGCAGGCGCGACACGTAGTCGAGGGCCTCGCGGCCGCCCATGGGAGCGATGGCGTCGGCCATGGACCGCGCCTTGCGATAGTCCAGCAGGCGATAGAGCAGGGGGCGAAGCAGCGGCCACGCGACCCCGCCCGAGAGCTTGGGCGCGCGCTCGGCGATCAGGGTGTCGACGATGTGGTCGTGGTAGGCCCGCCGCGCCGGCAGGGCTTCGGTGGCGACACTGCTCATGGGGCGCAGGATGCCCTCGCCTGAGCACCCGGTGCAAGGGCTCTCCCCTGGTCCTTAGCTGGGAAGAAATGAGCGATGTTCAAGTCTGGCGGGGAGCGCGCGGTCTCGCCAAGCTTCGCCGGCACTGAGGGGGAGCCCATGAAGACCACCGATCCCGCACCGGCGACCCTCCTGGCGACCCACAGGCACGCCCTGCACAGCGAGGTGATCGGCGAGACCTTCCAGATCGACGTGGCCCTGCCCAGCCCGTGGCGGGGTCAGGGGCCGGAGCATCAGCTGCCGGTGGTCTATGTGATGGACGCCAACACCGTGTTCGGGATCGCCGCCCAGACCCTGCGGTTCCTGCAGACCGCCGACGGGGTCCCGCCCTGCCTGCTGGTGGGGGTCGGCTACCAGCTGGAGGGGCCGCGCCGCCGGCGCCGCGACTATGGGGCCCTGCGCACCCGTGACCTGACGCCGAGCTTCGACGCCGGCTTCCACGACACCTTGCTGGCCCAGAGGGGCGAGCAGCCCTGGCCCGATATCGCGCCGGGCGGCGGCGGCGAGGCCTTCCTCGACTTCCTCATCGACGAGCTGCGTCCCTTTATCGCCGGGCGCTACGTCACCGATCCCGCCGACCAGACCCTGGTGGGCAGTTCGCTGGGCGGCCTGTTCAGCCTGCACGCCTATCTGACCCGCCCGGGCGCCTTCACGCGGCATGTGGCGGGCAGCCCCGCCCTCTGGTGGCGGGAGCGGGAGGCCTTCGCCAGCGAGGCCGCCGCCCAGCCCGATCCCGCGACGCGGCTCTTCCTGTCGGTGGGCGGGTTGGAGACCGACCCCAACTGGCCCATGGTGGACCATATGCGGGAGATGGCGCGGCGGCTGACCGCGCGGGGCCTGCCGGCAGCCTCCCACGTCTTCGAGGGCGAGAGCCACACCTCGGTGATTCCGGCGGCGCTGAGCCGGGGCCTGCGCTCGGTGTTCGCGCCCCTACCCAGCGAGCCCATCCGGGCCTAGAAGCGATCCATGCGCGAGATCACACACTTCATCGACGGCGTGTCCGTCGCGGGGACCTCCGGCCGGCATGGCGAGGTCTTCAATCCAAACACCGGCGAGGTGCAGGCCCGGGTGGCGCTCGCCAGCCCCGCCGAGCTGGACGCCGCCGTGCAGGCCGCGTTGCGGGCCCAGCCGGCCTGGGCCGCGGTCAATCCGCAGCGCCGGGCGCGGGTGATGTTCGAGTTCAAGCGCCTGGTGGAAGCCCGCATGCAGGAGCTGGCCGAGCTGCTCTCCTCCGAGCACGGCAAGGTGGTGGCCGATAGCAAGGGCGACATCCAGCGGGGCCTGGAGGTCATCGAGTTCGCCTGCGGCATCCCCCACGCCCTGAAGGGCGAATATACCGAGGGCGCGGGACCCGGCATCGACGTCTATTCCATGCGCCAGCCCCTGGGAGTGGCGGCGGGCATCACCCCGTTCAACTTCCCCGGCATGATCCCGATGTGGATGTTCGGCATCGCCATCGCGGTGGGCAACACCTTCATCCTGAAGCCCTCGGAAAAGGACCCGACCCTGCCGGTGCGGCTGGCCGAACTGTTCATGGAGGCCGGCGCGGCCCTGGGCATGGACCTGAAGGGCGTGCTGAACGTGGTGCACGGCGACAAGGTCAGCGTCGACGCCATCCTGACCCATCCCGACATCGCCGCTGTCAGCTTCGTCGGATCCTCGGACATCGCCTCTTACGTCTATTCGACCGGGACCGCGCACGGGAAGCGGGTCCAGGCCATGGGCGGGGCCAAGAACCACGGGATCATCCTGCCCGACGCCGACCTGGACCAGGCGGTGAAGGACATCATCGGGGCGGCCTATGGTTCGGCCGGCGAGCGCTGCATGGCCCTGCCGGTGGTGGTGCCGGTGGGGGCGAAGACCGCGCAGGCGGTGCGCGAGAAGGTGCTGGCCGAGATGGAGACCCTGAAGGTGGGGATCTCGTCGGACCCCTCGGCACAGTACGGCCCGGTGGTCACCGCCGCGCACCGGCAGCGGGTGGCCGACTATATCCAGATGGGGGTCGACGAGGGCGCCGAGCTGGTGGCCGACGGCCGCGGCTTCTCCCTGCAGGGCTACGAGCAGGGGTTCTTCATCGGCCCGACCCTGTTTGATCAGGTGAAGCCCACCATGCGCACCTATCAGGAAGAAATCTTCGGGCCGGTCCTGCAGATCGTGCGGGCCGAGACCTTCGAGGAGGCGGTCGAGCTGCCGTCCAGGCACCAGTACGGAAACGGCGCGGCCATCTTCACCCGCAACGGCCGGGCGGCGCGCGAGTTCGCGGCCTCGGTGAACGTCGGCATGGTGGGCATCAATGTGCCCATCCCGGTGCCGGTGGCCTACCACACCTTCGGCGGCTGGAAGCGCTCCGCCTTTGGCGACGCCAACCAGCACGGCATGGAGGGCGTGAAGTTCTACACCAAGGTCAAGACGGTGACGGCCCGGTGGCCCGAGGGCGCCAGCGAGGATTCGGCCTTCGTCATTCCCACCATGCGGTGACACAGTGGGATCGCCGCGGTTATCCTATTCGTAGACTAGGAGTTTGATGATGAGTTTCCGGACCTGGGCGATCCTGTTGCTGGTGGTGGTTCTGGCCGGCGGTGGAGCCTGGGCCTACTGGAACTACGAGCTGCGCTGGCGGCCCCAGACCATCACCAAGCACCAGGCTGAGATCACCAAGATCCTGGAGAGCGCGGGCTGGGCCTCGCCCGGCCTCACCCAGGGCAAGCTCTACATAGTCTCGTTCAGGACCTGCCCCGACTGCCTGCGGTTCAAGAAGGAAGAGTTCCCGGCGCTGCACGAGCAGGGGATCGACACCCGGGTCATCGAGATCGCGCGGCGCGACATGAACGGCCTGGCCAAGTCGACGCCGGTGGAGCGGAGCACGGTGGCCGAGCTCTGGATCCGCCATGGCACGCCCAGCGCCTGGGAGCTGATGGAGGCCTGGGAGGCCATCGTTCCGGCCGCCTGGACCGCGCCCGGCATCATCCCCGCCGACAGCGACATCGCCCGCAGCGCGGTGATCGAAGCCGGCCGGAAAATGACCGATGACCTGCGCCCCCTGCTGAAGGACAACGGTGTCGCGGTCAGTGAGCCAACCGGCATCCGCTATCCCACCTTGGTGTGGTGGAACGCCAAGGGCGAGATGCGGGCCTGCGCCTGCGAGAAGCGGGAAACCTACCGCTTTGTCCGCAAGGAGCTGGCGCAGGTGGCGAAGAAGGCCGGCGCGCCGGCGGCTACGCCCGCCCGCTGATGATGTCCTTGTTGTGGGCGCGGGTCTTGACCCCGTGCTCGCGGTCGGCGGGCGCGCCGCCGCGGCGGCCGATCCCCTGATGACGGGCTTCGGCTTCCAGATCCTCGGCGATCGCCTCGGCGTCGATCTCTTCGCCCCGGCCGGACGGGGTGGTGTCGGGCGAGAAGCTGCGGGGGTCTTGCGGCATGGAGGTCTCCTTGTGCGTCGCCCAAATTCAACCCCTGGGGGCGTGACCCTGTTCCCGCTGTTGTGATCCCAAGCGGCGCGGGCTAGGCGGAGGCGATGGCCTCCCTGCTGCAAGCCGCCTACGACGCCCGTCTCGCCTCGGGCGCCCTTCGTCCCGACCCAGCGCAGATGTCGGGCCTGGCCGCGCTCGTGCGGCTGGAGGGGGACCTGGAAGGCTCCGAGCCCTCGGGCCTCACCGCCTTCTTCCGCAAGCCGGAGGCCCAGCGCGGGGTCTATCTCTGGGGGCCGGTGGGGCGTGGCAAGTCCATGCTGATGGACCTGTTCTACGAAGTCGCGCCGGTGGCGAAGAAGCGCCGCACGCACTTCCACGTCTTCATGGGCGAGATCCACCGACTGATCGGGCAATGGCGCTCGGGCGATACGGCGGCCCGCAAGGCCCGCTTCGGCCAGCACAGGGGCGACGACCCGATCCCCGCCGTGGCCGACGTGGTGGCCGAGGGCGCGCGGCTGCTGTGTTTCGACGAGTTCCAGGTCACCGACATCGCCGACGCCATGATCCTCGGGCGGCTGTTCGAGGCCCTGTTCGCCCGCGGCGTGACCCTGGTGGCCACCTCCAACCGGGTCCCGGACGCCCTCTACAAGGACGGCATAAACCGCCAGCTGTTCCTGCCCTTCATCGAGATGATCAAGGGCCGCCTGGACGTGGTGAGCGTGACCGGGAGCCACGACTACCGCCTGGACCGCCTGCGGGCGGCGGGCGTCTGGTTCTCCCCCAACGACCCGGACAACCAGCGCAGCTTCGCGGCCCTGTGGTGCGACATGCTGGGCAACGAGGCCGAGATCGGTGAGACCCTGGAGGTGCTGGGCCGCAAGGTTCACCTGCCCCACGCGGCCGGCGGCATGGTGCGGGCCTCCTTCGCCAGCCTCTGCGCGGTGGCCCTGGGTCCCAATGACTATGTCGCCATCGCCGAGCGCTTCCACACGGTGTTCCTGGAGGACGTGCCGAGGCTGGGGCCCAACCGGCGGGAGGAGGCCAGGCGGCTGGTGATCCTCATCGACGCCCTCTACGAGGCCCACACCCGCCTGATCGTGCTGGCCGAAGCCGACCCCGTCGCCCTCTATCCGCAGGGCGACGGCGCCTTCGAGTTCGAACGCACGGCCTCGCGCCTGCAGGAGATGCGCTCGGCCGACTGGCTGGCGGACAGCGTGGAGAGCTAGGCCCGCAGGCTCCGCACGAGGTCCTGTGCATAGGGCCGCAGGTCAGCGAAGCGGCGGACGCACAGGGTGAGGTCGCGGACGGCCCAGTCGTCCTCCAGCTCGATCACCGAGAGCGGCGTGGTCTGGGCGACGCGCGCGGCGGTGGACTGGGGCACGACGCCCACGCCCACACCGGCCTCCACCAGCCGGCAGACGGCGTCGAAACTGCGGAGCTGGACACGCAGGTTCAGGCCCGAGCCAAGGCGCGCCGCCTTGTCGGCCAGGAAGCGCTGCAGGGCGCTGGTGCGTTCCAGTCCCACCAGGTCGAAGGCCAGCACCTCGGCGAAGGCCACGCGGGCGCGGGACGCCAGCGGGTGGTTCTTTCGGGCCACCACCACGAAGCGGTCGGAGCGGAACGGGAAGGTTTCGAGCCCGCCCACATCCACCGTGCCGGCCACGATGCCGATGTCCCCCACCCCCTCGGCGATAAGGCCGACGATCTCGTCGGAGAGCCGCTCCTCCAGGTCGACCCGGACCTTGGGATTGTCGGCCAGGAAGCGTCCAAGCGCCTCGGGCAGGAATTCGGTCGACGCATTGGTGTTGGCCAACAGGCGGACCTCGCCCGACAGGCCGCCGGCATAGGCGCCCAGGTCTTCCCGGAGGCGGGCCGACTGCCCCAGTATCAGGCGGGCGTGCTTGAGCAGGGTCTGGCCGGCCGGGGTCGGCGCCACCCCCTGGCGGCTGCGGGTCAGCAGGGCCGCGCCAATCTCCTCCTCCATCGCCCGCACGCGGGTGGAGGCGGCGGCCAGGGCGATGTGACTGCGGACGGCGCCATGGGTGATGGAGCCGGCCTCGACGATGTCGGCGAATAGCCTCAGGTCCACCAGATCAAACCGCATCTTCGTCTCCTACGAAGGATGGGTCTAGATAAGACGCATTGTGGGCATTGTGGAAGCCGTTCATCCTTCGCGCTCAGCGAAGCTCCCGAAGGCGTGGCCAATGGTCAGCATCCCGACCCCCGGTCCCCACGCGGCGCCTGGCTTCGTTGACACCGGGCGCTCGGCGCTTAAAAGCGGAGCCGCTTCATCCTCTCGGAAACAGCCATGACAGAGACCACCCCAGGCCCCCGCGCGCGGCCGCTGTCGCCTCACCTGGAGATCTGGCGGTTCCACGCCACCATGGTGGGCTCGATCCTGCACCGCATCACCGGGGTGGGGCTCTATTTCGGCGCCCTGATCCTGGCCGGCTGGGCGCTGTCGCTCGCCGCCGGACCTGACGCCTACCAGGCCTTCATGGAGCTGCTGGGCTCACCCCTGGGTAAGCTGGTGATGTTCGGCCTGACGCTGTCGGTCTTCTACCACCTGGCCAAGGGCGTGCAGCACCTGCTCTGGGACGCCGGCACGGGCTTCCAGCTGCCGATCGCCAACATGGGCGCCATCGCCTGTTACGCCTTCGCCATCGCCGCCAGCCTGGCGGTCTGGGCGATCGCCTGGATGACGGGAGCGCTTTGATGGAAAACTATCGCACGCCTCTGCGCCGCGCCCGCGGCCTTGGCTCGGCCAAGCACGGCGTCGGCCACTGGATCTCCGAGCGGGTCAGCGCCATCGCCCTTGTTCCCCTGGTGCTCTGGGCGGTCTTTGGTGTCATCACCCTCGCGGCCACCGACTATTATGGCGCGGTCGCCTGGATCAGCCAGCCGCTGAACGCGGTGCTGATGGTGCTGCTGGTGGCGATTTCATTCTGGCACATGCATTCAGGCATGCGGGTGGTGGTGGAGGACTACATCCACACCACGCTCAGCAAGTCGGCCCTGCTGCTGCTCAACCTCTTCGTCTGCGGCCTGGCGGGTTCGCTGGCGGTGTTCTCCATCCTCAAGGTCGCGCTGGGAGGCGCTTGATCGGTCCCATGGCGACTTATGAGTTCATCGATCACAAGTTCGACGTCGTCGTCGTGGGGGCCGGTGGGTCTGGCCTGCGCGCGGCCCTGGGCTGCGCCCAGGCCGGCCTGAAGACGGCCTGCATCACCAAGGTCTTCCCGACCCGCTCGCACACCGTGGCGGCCCAGGGCGGCATCTCCGCCAGCCTCGGCAATATGGGCGAGGACGACTGGCGCTGGCACATGTACGACACCGTCAAGGGGTCGGACTGGCTGGGCGACCAGGACGCCATCGAATACCTCTGCCGCAACGCGCCGGCTGCTGTCTATGAGCTGGAGCACTGGGGCGTGCCCTTCAGCCGCACGCCGGATGGCAAGATCTACCAGCGCGCCTTCGGCGGCATGACCCGCAACTATGGCGAGGCCCCGATCCAGCGCACCTGCGCCGCGGCCGACCGTACCGGCCATGCCATGCTGCACACGATGTATGGCCAGTCGCTCGCGCATAGTACTGAATTCTTTATCGAATATTTCGCGCTCGACCTGATCATGGACGAGGGCGTCTGCCGGGGCGTGACGGCCTGGAAGCTGGATGACGGGACCCTGCACCGGTTCCAGGCCCAGCAGGTGATCCTGGCCACCGGCGGCTACGGCCGGGCCTATTTCTCGGCCACCAGCGCCCACACCTGCACCGGCGACGGCGGCGGCATGGCGCTGCGGGCCGGCCTGCCCCTGCAGGACATGGAGTTCGTGCAGTTCCACCCCACCGGCATCTATGGCGCCGGCTGCCTGATCACCGAGGGCGCGCGGGGCGAGGGCGGCTACCTGACCAATTCCGAGGGCGAGCGGTTCATGGAGCGCTATGCGCCGTCGGTGAAGGACCTGGCGCCCCGCGACATGGTCAGCCGGGCCATGACCATCGAGATCCGTGAAGGCCGGGGGGTTGGTCCCAAGAAAGACCACATCCACCTGCACCTTGATCACCTGGATCCCAAGATCCTGCACCAGCGTTTGCCGGGGATTTCAGAAAGCGCCAAGATCTTCGCAGGTGTTGACGTCACGAAACAACCAATTCCCGTGCTTCCAACCGTGCATTACAACATGGGCGGTATTCCGACGAACTTCTTCTCGGAAGTGGTGACTCGGGACGGGGACAATCCGGACAAGGTGGTGCCGGGGCTGATGGCGGTGGGTGAGGCGGCGTGCGTTTCGGTGCACGGTGCCAACCGGCTGGGGTCCAACTCCCTGATCGACCTGGTGGTGTTCGGGCGCTCGGCGGCGCTGCGCACGGCGGCGACCATCAAGGCCGGCGCGACCCAGCCGAAGCTGAAGAAGACCGAGACCGACGCTCACCTGGCCCGGTTCGACCGGTTCCGGAACGCCTCGGGCGGCACCACGACGGCGGCGCTGCGTCTTGAGATGCAGATGGCCATGCAGGAGGACGCCGCGGTGTTCCGCACCAGCGATAGCCTGGCCTCGGGCGTGAAGCGCCTTGACGACGTCCAGGCCAAGCGCGGGGACCTCAAGGTGACGGATAGGGGGATGGTCTGGAACACCGACCTCATGGAGACCCTGGAGCTGGACAACCTGATCGGCCAGGCGGTGACCACCGTGGTCGGCGCGCACAACCGCACCGAAAGCCGCGGGGCCCACGCCCACGAGGACTTCCCCGACCGTGACGACGGCCAGTGGATGAAGCACACCCTGACCTGGTTCGACGACGCCACGGGCAAGGTGGCCATCGACTACCGGCCGGTGCACGACTTCACCATGACCAATGACATCGCTTACATCCCGCCCAAGGCGCGGGTGTACTGATCTTGCGACGTCCAACGGTGATCCAGATTTCCAAGGAAAGCGTCTGATGGTCCAGCTGACCCTGCCGAAGAACTCCCGCGTCGAGAAGGGCCGCCACCACGCGGCGCCGGCCGGGAGCGGCAAGACCAAGACCTTCAAGGTCTACCGCTACGATCCCGAGGGGACCGAGAACCCGCGGTGGGACACCTATGACGTGGATGTCGACAACTGCGGCCCCATGGTCCTGGACGTCCTGATCCACATCAAGAACACCATCGACCCGACGCTCGCCTTCCGCCGCTCGTGCCGCGAGGGGGTCTGCGGCTCCTGCGCCATGAACATCGGCGGTCGCAACACGCTCGCCTGCACCCATGGCCACGACGAGGTCCCGGGCGCCGACTGCACCATCGCCCCCCTGCCCAGCATGCCGGTGGTCAAGGACCTGGTCCCCGACCTGACCATGTTCTACGCCCAGTACGCCTCCATCGAGCCCTGGCTGCACACCACCACGCCGGAACCGCAGAAGGAGTGGATCCAGAGCCCGCAGGACCGCGAGAAGCTGGACGGCCTCTATGAGTGCATCCTCTGCGCCTGCTGCACGACCTCGTGCCCCAGCTACTGGTGGAACGGCGACAAGTACCTCGGCCCCGCCACCCTGCTGCACGCCTATCGCTGGCTGATCGACTCCAGGGACGAGGCCACCGGCGAGCGCCTGGACGCCCTGGAGGACCCCTTCAAGCTCTATCGTTGCCACACGATCATGAATTGCGCTCAGGTGTGTCCGAAGGGTCTAAATCCCGCCAAGGCCATCGCCGAAATCAAGAAGACTTTGGCTGAACGGGTCGTCTGACCATCCGAACTCTGTTCGGTAAGTTGACGCACCCGTCATTTTTCTGCATGGGGCTGTCATGGGTTCAGTGAGCACACATGTGGTGGTTCTCGGCGCGGGGCATGCCGGCGGCACGCTGGTCGCCCTGCTGCGCCAATATGGCTTCGACGGCCCCATCACCATGGTCGGCGATGAACCGGTGGTTCCCTACCAGCGGCCCCCCCTGTCCAAGGCCTGGCTGAAGGGGGAGGCGGACGCCGATTCCCTGGCCCTGAAGCCCCTGGAATTCTACGCCGAGAACCAGATCGACTTCCGGCCGAACGTCTCGGCCGTGACCCTGAAGCGGGCCGACAAGATCGTCGAGCTCTCCGACGGCGCGAGCCTGACCTACGACATCCTGGTGATCGCCACCGGGATGCGGCCCAACAAGCTGCCGCTGCCGGGCGCCGAGCTTTCGGGCGTGCTGTCCCTGCGCAGCGCCGCCGACGCCGAGGAGCTGAAGGGCCACCTCCTGCCCGGACATCACGTGGCCATCATCGGCGGCGGCTATATCGGCCTGGAGGTCGCGGCCTCGGCCCGGACCCTGGGCGCCGAAGCCACCGTGTTCGAGCGCGAGGGCCGCATCCTGTCGCGCAGCGCCTGCGAGGTGCTGTCGACCTTTTTCACCGACTATCACCGCGCCCGGGGCGTGACCTTCGAGCTGGGCGCCAAGATCGACAGCCTGGTGGGCGAGGGCGGCAAGGTGACGGGCGTGAAGATGGCCGACGGCCGCATCATTCCCGCCGACGCGGTCCTGGTCGGCGTGGGCGGCAAGCCCAATGACGAGATCGCCGCCGACGCCGGTCTCGACACCGCCCGCGGGGTGGTGGTGGACCTGGAGGCGCGGACCTCCGATCCCGCCATCTTCGCCATCGGCGACTGCAGCCACCGGCCGTTGCCGCACTATGACCGGATGTTCGGCCCCGAGAGCGTGCCCAGCGCCCTGGAACAGGCCAAGCAGGTCGCCTGCGCCATCACCGGCCGCCCGGCCCCGACGCCGGAAGTGCCGTGGAACTGGTCGGACCAGTACGACCTCAAGCTCCAGATCGCGGGCCTGCCCTTCGACACCGACCAGATCCTGGTGCGGGGGGACCCTGCGTCAGGCAAGTTCGCCATCTTCCATCTGAAGGGCGATCAGGTTCAATCGGTGGAGGCGGTCAACGCCCCGCCGGAATACATGATGGGCCGCCAGCTCATCGGGAACCGCAAGCACGTCAATCTCGACAGGCTTGCGGATCCATCGGTTTCCATGAAAGAGGTCGCCGCTTAAGGCGGGCGAAGGGGAGTAAATGGCCAAGGTCACCTATATCGAGAACAACGGAACCGAACACGTCATCGACGTGAAGGCTGGCCTGACCGTGATGGAAGGCGCTGTGAAGAACAACGTCCCGGGCATCGACGCCGACTGCGGCGGGGCCTGCGCCTGCGCCACCTGCCACGTCTATGTCGACGCCGCCTGGGAAGCCAAGACCGGGACCAAGTCGGCCATGGAGGAATCCATGCTCGACTTCGCCGAGAACGTGGAGCCCAACAGCCGCCTCTCTTGCCAGATCAAGGTCAGCGACGAGCTGGACGGCCTGGTGGTCCGGCTGCCGGAAAGCCAGCACTAACTTGGTTTTCCTTCTCCCCTTGCGGGAGAAGGTGGCGGCGTAGCCGACGGATGAGGGGTCGCGCCGACCTGTTAGAATAGCCACTCACGTCATCCCGGATCGCCTTTGCTGCGGCCGGGATGACGTTTGAGATTTGCCGGATGGGGTGATCGACCCCTCATCCGACCCTGCTTCGCAGGGCCACCTTCTCCCGCAAGGGGAGAAGGAAGGCGATTGCTTACCCGGCCGGCATGGCTGAGGCGTCCATCCACATCGGCTCGAAGACGGCGCCGTCCGGGTCGACGAAGGTGCGGCCGTACATGAAGGGCAGGTCCTGGACCTCCCGGATGTCGCCCTGGCCGCCGGCGCGCACCGCAGCCTCGACGATGGCGTCCACCTCGGCGCGGCTGTTTCGCGACAGGCAGAACAGGGCGGCGCTGGTCTTGTGGGCGTCGGCGATCGGCTGGGACGTGAAGGTGCGATAGAAGTCGTGGGTCAGCAGATGGAAGGAGATGGTCTCCGACCAGACCATGGACGCGGCGTTCTCGTTGCTGAAGGCCTCGTTCTTCACGCAGCCGATGGCCTCGTAGAAGGCGGTGGACGCCGCCAGGTCGCGGACCGGCAGGTTCACGAAGATCATCTTGGGGGGGGTGGTCATGGAGGAACTCCTTCCAGTCGGGCGTGGTCCGGCTATCTTGATGTCCACCCGAACACCGCCCAAGAAAAAAGCCGCCGCTGTGGGGACAGGGGCGGCTCTTTCAGGTCCCGAAGCTAGGAAGGCTCCAGGAGGGGGTTCTTTAGCTAAGCGGCCAGGCGCGGGGCGCAGAGGCGGTCCAGGGTGTTCATCAGGGTGGACATGGCCGACGACGGCAGGACCTCGTCCTGGTCGTAGGAGCCCTCGGCCAGGATCAGGGCCAGGCGGTCGCGGGCGCGGCTGACGCGGCTCTTGATGGTGCCGATGGCGCTGCCGCAGATGTCGGCGACTTCTTCATAGGACAGGCCGCCGGCGCCGATCAGGATCAGGGCCTCGCGCTGGTCGTCCGGCAGCATGGCCAGCGCCCGGCGGACTTCGTCCAGCTCCAGGGTGGCCATGGGATTGGAGACCGCCACCAGGGTGCGTTCGGCGGTTTCCGGGTCGAGCTGGGTCGAGCGCCACGAACGGCGCTTGTCGGAATAGAACTGGTTGCGCAGGATCATGAAGGTCCAGGCCTTCATATTGGTGCCCGGCTGATAGCTGGTGCGGTTGTTCCAGGCGCGCAGCAGGGCGTCCTGGGCCAGGTCGTCGGCTTCCACGGCGTTGCGGCACAGGGAGTGCGCAAAGGCCCGCATGTGGGGAATGAGGGCGGTCAGCTCGCCCATGAAATCCTTGTCGGCGGGGATCGTGGTCGCGGTCATGGAACACCCTCTCGAAATCGTCTCGGAGGGGGCCGTCACCAACCCCCGTGAAAATCAAACGCGGCCGTCGCGATAAAGCTCCGCCATTGGGAAAAGAATCTTGGCTGTGGCGGCGGCGGGGGTGGCGTGGGCGTCCTTCTCCCCTTGCGGGAGAAGGTGTCGGGCGAAGGCCCGACGGATGAGGGGTCACGCTTCCCTCTCCGCGTATTTCGCAACGCCCCAACCCGAAGGGTCAGCGCGACCCCTCATCCGACCGGTCGCTGACCGGCCACCTTCTCCCGCAAGGGGAGAAGGGACGCGTGAGAAATATTGTTCTTGCTTTGTTCTTTTGACATGTTGCTGATATCCTCAGCCGATGTCCTTCACCTATCCGCGCAAGGAGATGATGGTCCGCGTCTGCGAGGCGGTGGAGAAGGGGGCGCGGCTGCACCGACTGGGGGCGCGGCCCGGGTTCCCCTGCGCGCAGACGATCCGTCGCTGGGCCAAGGCGGACGAGCCCTTCGCCAACCGGCTAATGTACGCGCTGCAGTGGCGGCGGGGGATGGAGGTCAGCGCCACGGCCGGGCCGGTGTTCGACGCTGAGCGGGCCGAGGCCTTGCTGATGGCCGTGCGGCGGGGCGCGGCGATACGGGAGGTTCTGCGCCGCCCGGAGTTTCCGAACCGACGGCGGCTGAAGCGCTGGAAGTCGGAGCGGCCGGACTTCGCCGAAGCCCTCCAGGCGGCCTCCGCGGTGGGCCGCAAGATCAGGCTGCGCAAGTGGGCCTTCTATGACGAGACCATCGCCGACGAGATCATCGCGCGCGTGGCGTTCGGTGAGTTCGTGGCGGATGTGGAGGCCGACCCGACCCTTCCAAGCCGGCCGATCCTGGCGAGGTGGCGGCGGATGCGACCGGACTTCGACAAGGCCCTGCGGGCGGCCAAGTTGAGCGGGCGCCATCACCGCCTGCACAATCCACGACGCCTGACGGGGGTGTTGTTCGACGACATCCTGGACCGGCTGGCGAGCGGCGCCTGCCTGCGCGATGTGGCGCGGGACCCGAAGATGCCCTGCTACAGCACCCTCATGTACTGGCAGGCGCGCAATCCGGATTTCGCCAGGATGGTGGCCTGGGCGCGGGAGATGGGCCGGGAGACCCGCGCGGCGGACGAGGTGGAACGGGTGGATGCGTGGGCGGCATCCCTCGACCGTTGATCCTTGTCGCGTTGGATGAGAGTCTCGTGAAAGCCCACTTCTTGTGGAGAGGCTGTGGCGATGGATGGAGCCGGGATGATCTTCACCCCCGAATTCGTGAATGAAGGCCATCGCGAGATTATTCTGGTTAGCAATCACAGTCTGCAAACCGAAGAAGCCATCCAGATGAGCGTGGAATTCAACCTGGCGAGAGTCCGCTTCGGCAAACAACACCTCCCTGGCGGGGATTGGCGGGTGCGACTCCTGTACGATGTCCGCGGTCAGAACCTAAATGGCGCCGCGCTGGATGGCGTCGCGGCCGCGTTGGCTGGCTCTGCGACCGTAGAGTTCAAGCTCTAGAGCATTTTTCGATCAGTCTGCATCGTATCCAGCGGCGGCGAAGTAGTTCGCGCATTCCCTTGGTGTGAAGGCGTCGATGATTTGAGCGATGGCTGACCAGAGCTGCTCGAGGGTTCTGGCGGCGGCCTTTCGGA
>NZ_JAUYAF010000094.1 GCF_030693625.1 Phenylobacterium sp. | reverse complement strand
CCGGCGTCGCGGGCGCGGCCGGGGCGCGGGTCCCGCCGCCGCCGCTGGCCACCCGGCGTCCGAGCGTATGCAGGCCCATCTCCTCCAGGAAGGCGGCCAGCACCTCGGCGGTGGGGTCAGCCACCTTCAGATCATCGATCGGCGAGGGCAGGGGGGTGTCGCAGTCCAGCTGCACCAGTTGGCGCGACAGCCGGATCTGGTCGGCGAAGTCGATCAGGGTCTGGCGGCGCTTGTCCTGCTTGATCTCGCCCGCGCGGGCCAGCAGCGTGTCGAGGTCGCCGTATTCGTTGATCAGCAGGGCGGCGGTCTTGATGCCGATCCCCGGCGCGCCCGGCACATTGTCGACGCTGTCGCCGCACAGGGACTGGACGTCCACCACCCGGTTGGGCGCAACGCCGAACTTCTCCATCACCTGCTCAGGCCCGATCAGCAGGTTCTTCATGGTGTCGAGCATGCTGACCCTGTCGCCCACCAGCTGCATCAGGTCCTTGTCGGACGAGACGATGCGCACCTCACCGCCCATGTCGCGGACCTTGCAGGCATAGGCCGCGATGATGTCGTCGGCCTCATAGCCGGGCAGTTCGAGGCTCGGGACGCCGAAGGCCAGGGTGGCCTCGCGGACCAGGGGAAACTGGGGAATCAGGTCCTCGGGAGGGGGTGGACGGTGGGCCTTGTACTTGTCGTACAGCTTGTTGCGGAAGGTCTTCTCCGAATGGTCGAACACCACGGCCAGGTGGGTCGGCGCGTCGGTCTGCGCCTTCATGTCCACCAGCAGCTTCCACAGCATGTTGCAGAAGCCCGAGACCGCCCCGATTGGCAGGCCGTCGCTCTTGCGGGTCAGGGGCGGCAGGGCGTGGAAGGCCCGGAAAATGAAGCCCGAGCCGTCCACCAGATAGAGCCGGACCGCTGGTCCGTCCTGGGTGTTGTCGCGGGGCAGGTCGGGCAGGGGCGGGGCGTCGGCGCTCGGCGTATCGGTCATGGCTCCAGGATAGGCGCGGCGGGGCCGATGGTCACCACCAGACCCGGACTCCAGGGCCTCGGCCGCGACATTCTTCGTATTCCCCGGCAGACGACCCCACAGGCCCTTTCGTCCCGCGCGGTTTTGGCTAAAGTCGCAAGTCCTTTATTCTCGGGGGGTGACGGCGTGCGTGCGCGCCGCTGCGCCACAGGTTCGGACTGACCATGAAATTGACGATCGAGCGGGCGGCGCTTCTGAAGGCGCTCGGGCATGTGCAAAGCGCGGTGGAACGCCGCAACACCATCCCGATCCTCTCCAATGTGCTGCTCTCGGCCGAGGGCGAGCGCCTGACCTTCTCGGCCACCGATCTCGACATGGAGATCATCGACGAGGCCTTCGCCCAGGTGGAGCAGCCCGGCCAGATCACCGCGCCCGCCCACACGCTTTACGAGATCGTCCGCAAGCTGCCCGATGGCGCCGACGTGTCCCTGTCCTTCACCGGCGAGGACCCGCGCCTGACCGTGGCCGCCGGCCGCTCGCGCTTCAACCTGCCAGTCCTGCCGGCCGGCGATTTCCCGGTGATGTCCGCCGACGGCCTGTCGGGCCGCATCGGCGTCGATGTCGGCGACCTGATCCGCCTGATCGACAAGACCAAGTTCGCGATCTCCACCGAGGAGACCCGCTACTATCTCAACGGCCTCTATCTGCACTCGGTCGTCGAGGGCGGCGTGGCCAAGCTGCGCGCCGTGGCCACCGACGGCCACCGCCTGGCCCTGGCCGAGATGATCGCCCCCGAGGGTTCGGCCGGCACGCCCGGCGTCATCGTGCCGCGCAAGACCGTCAACGAGGCCCGGCGCCTGCTGGAGGACGCCGGCGAGACCGTCGACTTGGCGCTGAGCCCCCAGAAAGTGCGCTTCGAATTCGGCGGCGCGGCCCTGACCTCCAAGGTCATCGACGGCAACTTCCCCGACTATGTCCGGGTCATTCCCCGCGACAACGACCGGGTGATGATGGTGGACAACAAGCTGTTCGCCAAGGCCGTGGACCGGGTGGCCACCATCTCGGCCGAGAAGAGCCGTTCGGTGCGCATGGCCATCGAGCCCGGCCGGGTGATCCTGACCGTCCGCAACATGGAAGCCGGCCAGGCCGTCGAGGAGATCGAGGTCGACTATTCGGGCGAGAGCTTCGAACTGTCCTTCAACGCCCGCTACCTGCTGGACGTCACCGACCAGATCGGCGCCGAACAGGCCGAGTTCCGCTTCGGCGGCCCCAACGACCCGGCCCTGGTCCTCGACCCCACCGACCCCGACGTCCGCTACGTCCTGATGCCGCTCAGGGTTTAGTCCGCCGCGCAGACGTGGGCGGCGCAGAAGGCGGTTCGCGCCTGGGCGTCGGCCCTACGCTGAACCTCGCCCAGGTCCTGGGCCAGCCGGATGTTGAACAGGTCGTCGCGGCCAGTGGCGAGGTGGCCGGCGCGGCTGTGCAGGAAGGCCGCCATGCTGGCCAGTTCCGGCTCGGTGA
Source organism: Phenylobacterium sp. (assembly GCF_030693625.1). Classification (GTDB taxonomy): domain Bacteria; phylum Pseudomonadota; class Alphaproteobacteria; order Caulobacterales; family Caulobacteraceae; genus Phenylobacterium; species Phenylobacterium ferrooxidans. The sequence goes on along the minus strand of NZ_JAUYAF010000094.1, from coordinate 22,659 downwards.
GGGTGGCGGCATAGACCGCCGCGTAGGCGTCCAGCAGGTTTGGCAGGTCGGCGATCGCCGCCCCGCGATAGGCCTCGCCGGCGTCGCGGGCCACGGCGGCGTCCACGCCGGGCTGTTGGCTCAACAGCCACTGGCCGAGGTCGGCGGCGCGATCGGCCTGCGCCTCGATCCCCTGGGCGCGAACGATCTCCCGGGCCAGGGTCAGGGCCCGTGACGGCCGGGGCCGCACCCGCGTGGGCGGCGTCGCGGGCTCGATGCTGAAGACGGCGGGCAGGTTCACCCGGTCGCCGGCCGCGCCCTGGGCCAGCAGGTCGGGGTCAAGCCGGTAGCTTGCCGCCACCTTCAGGCCCGCGGCGCCGAACCCCAGCCGCCTTGGGCCCTGGGCCACCACCTCGCAGTCCTCCAGCCCGCCCACCTGCGTCACGCGGCATTGCAGCATCGCCCAACCGCTCAGGCGGAAAGCCTGGGCCGCCAGCGGATAGGCCGCCCGGGCCTCGATCAGACTGGGCGCGTGCGACCAGCGCGGCTTGTCGATGACAGCCTCGGGCGCCTCGGCCAGGGCGCGCATGTCGGCCAGGCTGGTCTCGCCGTGACAGTCCTGCCGCCCGCAGAAGGTCTCCCGCGCGTTGGCCAACACAATCTGGGTATGGGTGGCCTGGGCGGCGGCGAAGGCGCGGGCCAGCTCAGGCCACCGGGCGGCCAGCTTCCGCTGGGCCGGGCTGTTCATATGGCTGACCCAGTGATCGACCTCGGCCGGGCTGAGCTGGGCGGCGATGCTGCGGGCCACGGCCTCGGCCACCTGGGGCGACGCCTGGCGGCGGGCCTCGGTCAGGGCGGCGAGCCCCTGGGCCCGCACCATGGGGTCGGCGCCGTCGGCCTCGATCCGGTCCAGGTCCCCCGCCAGGCCGCGGGCCAGCCGGCCCGCGATACCGCTCAGCCTCGCCGCCCGGCGCGCGGCGTCAAGGGCCGCGGGCGTAACGAAGGGTTCGGGGATGGCGCCGGCGCCGCCCGGTGGGGGCAAGGTGAAGCGGATCGGAATTCTCACCGTGCCGCCGGCTACGGGCGCGCCGCCCACGGTCTTGGGCCGCATGGCGAACAGCTTGCTCATCTCCAGGGCGGCCTTGTCGAAGCCCAGGCCCGGCGGCGAGGCGGTCGGGCTGACGCAGTCCTGAAGCCGGCCCTTGACGTCCACAGCGCAGCTGATCGTCGCCCGCCCCTCGATGCTCAGGGCCCGCGCCAGGCCAGGATAGCTGTCGGCCAGGTCCTCGCCATCGGGGCGGACCAGCCATTCGGGCGGCGACACGCGCGGCGGGTCGGCCCGCGCCGCGCCCGCCACGGCGAGCGCAGCCAGTCCCATCGCCAACAGCCGCACGCGCGCACCACCCCCAAGACGTCACCCACACCCTAGCTTCGCCGGAGGCGGGCTCAAGGCCATGCCGCTTCGCGCGCGAGTGCGAACCCTGTAAGACCCCAGGCGTGACCCGTACGGCCCTTACCCGCCTGACCCTGACCGACTTCCGCTCCTACGGCCGCGCCGAGCTGCCGCTGGACGGCCGGCCCGTCTACCTGATCGGGCCCAATGGGGCGGGCAAGACCAACCTGCTGGAGGCGGTGTCCCTGTTGACCCCCGGCCGAGGTCTGCGGGGCGCGAGCCTGGCCGAGATGGGGCGTCGCATGCCCGGCGAGAGCCATGGCCGCGCCTGGGCGGTGGCGGCCACCCTCGAGATCGACGGCGAACCGGTGCGGCTGGGAACCGGCACAGAGGTCGCCGGCGCCGCGCGGCGCACCGTCCGGCTGGAGGGCGAGACCGTGCCCCCCGGCCGCCTGGCTGATCACCAGCGCCAGGTCTGGCTGACACCCGCCCAGGACCGGCTTTTCCTGGAGGGGGCCGGCGACCGCCGCCGGTTCTTCGACCGCCTGGTGTTCGCCGCTGAGCCCGCCCACGCCGCCCACGCCTCGGCCTACGAGAAGTCCCAGCGCGAGCGGATGCGGCTGCTTACCGACGGCCCCGCCGACCCCGACTGGCTGAGCGCCCTGGAGGCCAGGCTCGGCGAGGCCGGGGCCCTGATGGCGGCGGCTCGTGCAAGAACCTTGTCGGCCCTTCAAAACGAGATCGACGGGCGGGGTGACCGGCCCTTCCCCCAGGCGCGGCTCAGCCTCTCAGGCCCGTGGGAGCAGATGGCCGGTCAGGGCGTGGCGACCGAGGACATCGAGGCCCGGCTGATCGCCGCCCTGGCCTCAGCGCGGGAGCGGGACGCCGCCGCCGGCCGGATGCTCACCGGCCCCCATCGGGGGGATCTGGAGGTCATTCATGCCGAAAAGGACCGCCCGGCCGCGGAGTGTTCGACCGGGGAGCAGAAAGCCCTGATCCTGAACCTGGTTTTGGGCCAGGCGGCGCGACTTTCGCGTGCAGAATCAGGACCAAACCCTATATTGTTGCTAGACGAAGTCGCAGCGCATCTGGACCGCCGCCGGCGGGCCGCATTGTTCGACGAGATCACGGCGCTCAAGCTGCAGGCCTTCCTCACCGGCACCGACGAGCAGCTGTTCGAAGATTTGAAGGGCCGGGCCCAGGGCGTCCATGTGGACGGCTCCAGCCTGGCTTATCTGGATACCGAATGACCGACGAAACGCAGATCCCCGACAACACCCCCGAGAACAACGGCCAGGCCGAATACGGCGCGGAGTCCATCAAGGTTCTCAAGGGCCTGGACGCCGTGCGCAAGCGGCCTGGCATGTACATCGGCGACACCGATGACGGGTCGGGCCTGCACCACATGGTCTATGAGGTGGTGGACAACGCCATCGACGAAACCCTGGCCGGGTGGGCGACGCGGGTCGAGGTGATCCTCAATCCCGACGGCTCGGTCACCGTCACCGACGACGGCCGCGGCATCCCCACCGACATTCACGAGGGCGAAGGCGTCTCGGCGGCCGAGGTCATCATGACCCAGCTGCACGCGGGCGGTAAGTTCGACCAGAACTCCTACAAGGTCTCCGGCGGCCTGCACGGGGTGGGCGTCTCGGTGGTGAACGCCCTGTCCGACTGGCTGCGCCTGAAGATCTATCGCGGCGGCAAGGCCTACGAGATGGAGTTCCGCCGCGGCGACGCGGTCTCGCCCCTGATCGTCACCGGCGACGCGCCCTTGCGCGAAAACGGCGAGTTCCTGTCGGGGACCGAGGTCACCTTCATGCCGTCGGTGGAGACCTTCGCCTTCATCGAATTCGACCGGAAGACCCTGGAGCATCGCCTGCGCGAGCTGGCCTTCCTGAACTCGGGCGTCACCATCTGGCTGAAGGATAACCGCGAGGCCGAGCCCTTTGAGGAGGTCCTGCACTACGAGGGCGGCATCGAGGCCTTCGTGCGCCACCTGGACAAGGCCAAGACTCCGATCCTGAAGGCCCCCATCGTGATCCGCGGCAAGCGCGAGAACGTCGAGCTGGACCTGTCGCTCTGGTGGAACGACGGCTACCATGAGAACGTCCTCTGCTTCACCAACAACATCCCCCAGCGGGACGGCGGCACCCACCTGGCCGCCTTCCGCTCGGCGCTGACCCGCATCATCACCGGCTATGCCGAGAGTTCGGGCGCCACCAAGCGCGAAAAAGTCTCGCTGTCGGGTGAGGACAGCCGCGAAGGCCTGACCTGCGTGCTGTCGGTCAAGGTTCCGGACCCCAAGTTCTCCAGCCAGACCAAGGAAAAGCTGGTGTCCTCGGAGGTGCGCCCGGCCGTCGAGAGCCTGGTCTCCGAAGGCATCGGCCAGTGGTTCGAGGAACACCCGGTCGAGGCCAAGCTGATCATCGCCAAGATCACCGAGGCCGCCGCCGCCCGCGAGGCCGCCCGCAAGGCCCGCGACCTGACCCGGCGCAAGACCGCCCTGGACATCTCGTCCCTGCCCGGCAAGCTCGCCGACTGTCAGGAACGCGATCCCGCCAAGTCCGAAATCTTCCTGGTGGAGGGTGACTCCGCCGGCGGCTCGGCCAAGCAGGCCCGCAACCGTGAGAACCAGGCTGTCCTGCCCCTGCGCGGCAAGATCCTGAATGTCGAGCGCGCCCGCTTCGACCGCATGCTGGGGTCCGATCAGATCGGCACCCTGATCACGGCGCTGGGCGCCGGCATCGGCCGCGACGACTTCGATATCGAGAAGGTCCGCTACCACAAGATCGTCATCATGACGGACGCCGACGTCGACGGCGCCCACATCCGCACCCTGCTGCTCACCTTCTTCTACCGGCAGATGCCGCAGGTCATCGAGCGCGGCTACCTCTATATCGCCCAGCCGCCGCTCTATAAGGCGGCCAAGGGCAAGTCGATCACCTACCTGAAGGACGATCCGGCTCTGGAGACCTACCTGGTCAATGAGGGCCTGGAGGGCGCGACCCTGGACCTCGCCAGCGGCGAGCGGCTGGTGGGCCCCGACCTGCTGGCCCTGATCCAGACCTCCCGTTCGGCCAAGGCCAATATCGAGCGGCTGTCCTCCCGGGCGCCCGCCTTCGCCATCGAGCAGGCCGCCCTGGGCGGCCTGCTGGCCGAGGGAACCAATATCGACGCCGCCGCCAAGCGGCTGGATCTCTATGCCGAGGAAAGCGACGGCAGCTGGAGCGGCGAGCCCGGTCCCGCCGGCGGCTTCGTCTTCAGCCGCGTGAAGCGCGGCGTGTCAGAGCGCGTGGTGCTGGACGACCTGCTGCTGCACGCCGCCGACGCCCGGCGTCTGGCCGAGCGCGCCGCCACCATGGCCGAGACCTTCTCTGGCCCCGCGGTCTTCACCCGCAAGGACAAGGTCACCACCGTGCGGGGGCCGCTGGACCTGGTGGGCGCGATCATGGACGCTGGCCGCCGCGGCCTCGCCATCCAGCGCTACAAGGGCCTGGGGGAGATGAACCCCGAGCAGCTCTGGGAGACCACCCTCGACGTCGACGCCCGCACCCTGCTGCAGGTCCGGGTCAACCACGCCGACGACGCCGACGACATGTTCACCCGCCTCATGGGCGACCTGGTGGAGCCGCGCCGCGAGTTCATCCAGGACAACGCCCTCGACGCCGAGGTCGACGTCTAAGCTGGACTTGTAACCGCCGCGCGGTTTGGGCAAACGAACCCTCCGCGCGGCCCTCGCCGCCTAGGACAAAGGTTCCTGCGTGCTGCTCATCGATGAAGCCAAGATCGTGGCGGAGGCCGACGGCCTCGCCGCCCGTGGCGCGACCGTCAACGAGGTCCTGACCTTCCTGCGCGGCAAGCTCTCGCTGGACGCCTTCGGCCTGTTGCTCATCGGCCTTCCGCGCGACGACCTGCCGGCCTTGTCAAAATTGCTGCCGCGCATGGCCTCGGACGAGACCCAGCGGAATTTCACCGGCAATAGCGGCGAGATCCTGCTGGGACAGACCGTCAGTTTCGTCCGCGCCCTGGCCTACAACTACGCCGCCCTGCGCAACCGCTCGCTCTCGGGCGCCCGGATCATGGACTATGGCTGCGGCTACGGGCGCATCACCCGGATGCTCTACTATTTCGCCAATCCGGAGGCGATCTGGGCGGTGGATCCCTGGGATCTGGCGGTCAGCCTCTGCCGCGACGCGGGCATGCTTGGCAATATCGCCCAGTCTGACTACCTGCCCGCCAGCCTGCCGGCGCCGGAAGCGGCCTTCGACGTGATGTTCGCCTTCTCGGTCTTCACCCACACCTCGCGCAACGCCACCGACGCGGCGCTTTCCGCCCTGCGCAGACACATCGCGCCGAACGGCCTGCTGGCCATCACCATCCGTCCCGAAGAATACTGGGCGGTGAACCCCGAATATGCGCCGCAGGCCGCCGCCTACCAGACCAAACATGCCGCCGAGGGCTTCGCCTTCGCCCCTCACGGGCGCGACACGGTGGAGGGTGAAGCCACGTATGGCGACACCTCCATGACCCTGGACTTCCTGGCCGCGAACTACCCGGACTGGCGCATCGAGGGCGCCGACTGGGCCCTGGTCGACCCCTATCAGCGCTATGTCTTCCTGACGCCTGCCTGACGTTCGAGCGCAAGCTGCTCAATAATCAGGACTTTTGACGACTTCCACCGGGAAATGCGCACCAGGGCGGTGGCGGAAGCCCGAGCCACCGGCATGGGCAGCTACGCCACCGACCACGTCACTGTCGGCTACGCCCTGACCCCCGGCCACGAAACCTGTCGCGGTCTCGGCTGGTGCGGCGCCATCACCCAGCGCGAGCCCGAGGCGGCCAGCGTCGCATCTCGAGCAGCCTAGCCTTCGAACCCCTTCACCACTTCAAGCACCGCCTCGCCGTAGCGGGCGAGCTTGCTTTCGCCCACGCCGGAGACGGCGGCCAGGCGGGGCAGGGATCCGGGTTTGGACTGGGCGACCTCGATCAGGGTGCGGTCGGGGAAGATCACATAGGGCGGCACGTGCTGGCGCTTGGCCTCGCCGGCCCGCCAGTGGCGCAGGGCTTCGAACAGAGCCGCGTCCCCCGCATCGATGTCGGCGGCTTCGCGGCGCTTGCGGGGCTTGCCCGAGCGGGTGGTGGGGTCGTTCTCCTCGGGCGCCTTGCGCAGGCCCACCCGGCGCTCGCCGCGATAGACCGCCTTGACCCCCTCCGGATCCCCCAGCCCGATCAGGGGACGGCCGTCATTGGGGTCCTCCTTCAGCAGACCGTCGAAGAGCAGCTGGTCGATCAGGTCGCGCCAGCCATTGACGCTGAACTCCTTGCCGATGCCGAAGGTGGTGAGGCCCGCCTCGAAGCTGGAGGGCTCCTTGGTCTTGCCCAGCAGGTGCTCCACCAGCCGCCCGCGCCCGAACCGCCCCCCCAGGCGATGCACCGCCGACAGCGCCTTCTGGGCCGCCTGGGTGGCGTCGATGCTCTCGGGCGGCGCCAGGCACAGGTCGCACTGGCCGCAGGGCTCCACCCCCTCCTCGCCGAAATAGCGGCGTACGGCGGCGGCGCGGCAGTTGGCCCCGTCCATCATGGCGTAGAACTGGCCGACCTTGCGGCGCTGCACGGCCTTGACGGTGTCGTCCATCTCGCGGCCGTCGATGCGGCGGTAGGCCCAGGCCATGTCGGCGGCGCCATAGAGGGTGATGCCCTCGGCCGGATCGCCGTCCCGTCCCGCCCGGCCGATCTCCTGCCAGTAGGCCTCGATGGAGGCCGGCGGATCGGCGTGGATCACGAAACGGACGTCCGGCTTGTCGACCCCCATGCCAAAGGCGATGGTCGCCACCATCACCGCGGCGTCGGCCTCCAGGAAGGTCTCCAGCCGCTCGGCCCGGACCGCCTTGTCGAGGCCGGCATGGTAGGCGAGCGCGTGGGTTCCGGCGGCGCGCAGGCTCTCGGCCAGCTTGTCGACCCCGTCGCGGGAGCCGGCATAGACCACGCCAGAGCGATTGGGCCGCGCCTCGATCAGCTCCAGCACCCGCTTGTGTCCGGCCCCACGCTTGCGTTCGGCCGACAAGGCCAGCTCCGGCCGGGCGAAGCTGGCCACGAACTCCAGGGCGTCCTCCAGCCGCAGCTCGGCGCGGATGTCGTCGCGGGTCCGGGCGTCGGCGGTGGCGGTGACCGCCAGGCGCGGCACGTCGGGGAAGATCTCGGCGAGCCGGCCCAGCATCCGGTACTCGGGACGGAAGTCATGGCCCCACTGGCTGACGCAGTGGGCCTCGTCGATGGCGATCAGGGCCAGCGGCGTGCGGCGCAGACGGTCCATCACCGACGAGGTCATCAGGCCCTCGGGCGAGATGTAGAGCAGGTCCAGCTCGCCCTGCTCGATCCGTTCCCAGGTCTGGGCCTTCTCCCAGGGCTCGATGTTGGAATCCAGCCGCGCGGCGGCCACGCCCGACTGCACCAGGCCGGCCACCTGGTCGGTCATCAGGGCGATCAGCGGCGAGACCACCAGGCCAAGGCCCGGCCGCATCAGGCTGGGGATCTGGTAGCAGAGGCTCTTGCCGCCGCCGGTGGGCAGGACCGCCATGGCGCTGCGCCCGGCCAGGACCTCTTCGATCACCTCGGCCTGGCGGCCCCGGAACTCTGCATGGCCGAAGGTGCGGCGCAGGATCTCCCGCGCCTCGTCGAGGGAGGCGGATGGCATGGCGGTCTTATGGCCTGCATCGGCAGGCCTGCGAAGACCCCAGCAACATGTCGGCGGCCACGGATGGAGCAGACGGCCGCACTGGCCCGTCAGGATCGCGCGAAAGCCCGTCAGGCCGGGCTCAGGGCCGACCGGCACAGGCCGACATGTGACCGTCGAGGTCCCGCGCTATTCGGCCGCCAGGGCCGCCGGCGCCATCTGGCTCCCGCGCAGCAGGCGGCCGGGCAGGGCGCCGGTGGGCTCGCCGTCGCGATAGGTCACCTCGCCCGCCACGATGGTGGCGGCGTAGCCGTCGGCCCGCTGGATCAGCCGCCGTCCGCCGGCCGGCAGGTCATAGGCCACCGACGGCGATCTCAGGGTCAGGTTCTCATAGTCGATGATGTTGAGATCGGCTCGGTAGCCCGGCGCGATCAGGCCCCGGTCGAACAGGCCCACGGCCTCGGCCGTGTCGCGGGTCTGCATCTTGATCATGGCCGGCAGCGACAGCCTGGGCCCCCGCGTGCGGTCCCGGGTCCAGTGGGTGAGGTTGGAGGTGGGGAAGCTGCCGTCGCAGATCATCCCCACATGGGCCCCGCCGTCCGAGAGGCCCGGCACGGTGTCGGGATGGATCAGCATCTCGAAACTGGGGTCCAGGGAGCCGTCGGCATAGTTGAGGAAGGGCAGGTACAGCATGCCCCGCCCGCCGTTCGACAGCATGTGATCCAGGGCCAGCTCTTCCGGCGCCACGCCTCGCGCGGCGGCCATGGCCGCGATGGTGCGGTCGGGCGTCTGCTCGTAGTCGGGCTCCTCGCCCATCAGGAACATGATCCCCCAGTTGCGGGTCATGTTGGCGGCGAAGGCGGGATCGGCGGCGGCGCCCTGCGCGAACAGCTGGGCGCGGAAGGCCGGGTCGCTGAGCTTGGCGACCCGCTCGGCCAGGGGCTGCTTGGCGATGGCCTGGTAGCTGGGGCGGCTGGTGAAGGGGTTGAGGGTCAGCTCCAGTCCAAACAGGATGCCCACCGGCCGGCCCGCCACCTGGGCCCGCATCTGCAGGCCCGCCGCGTTGGCCTCGCGCAGGCGGTCCAGCAGGAATTCGTACTGCCGGGGCTGGCGGGGGTTCTGCACCAGCGAGAAGGACAGCGGCCGTCCGGAGCGCTCGACGATCCGCCGCAGCATCGCGAATTCTTCGGCAGGATCGTTGAAGTCGGAGACGAACTGCAGGGCGCCCTTGCCCGCCGCCGCCAGGCCCATGGCGATGCCGGTAAGCTCGGCCTCCGAGGCCGTGAGCGTCGGGGTCGGCTGGCCGTCGCTGGTCCGGTGGTTCAGGGTCCGTGAGGTGGAGAAGCCGAGCGCGCCGGCCTCCACCGCCTTCTGGGCCAGGGCCGCCATGGCCGCGATGTCGGCGTCGGTGGCGTCCTCGCGATTGGCCCCGCGCTCACCCATCACATAGACCCGCAGGGCCGCGTGGGGCAGCTGGCTGCCGATGTCGACGTCGAAGCGCCGCCCCGCCAGGCTGTCGAGATAGTCGGGATAGCTCTCCCAGGTCCAGGGCAGGCCCTCCGTCAGCACCGGGAAGGGGATGTCCTCGACGCCCTCCATCAGTCGGATCAGCCGGTCGTGGTCCGCAGGCTTGCAAGGGGCGAAGCCGACCCCGCAATTGCCCATCACCACGGTGGTGACGCCATGCCAGGCCGAGGGCTGCATGTGGCTGTCCCAGGTGGCCTGGCCGTCATAGTGGGTGTGGATGTCGACGAAGCCGGGGGTCACCAGCTTGCCGCCGGCGTCGATCTCCTCCACGCCCCGGCCCCTGACCTCGCCCACCTGCGCGATCAGGCCGTCCTTGATCGCCACGTCGGCCGCATGGGGCTCGCCGCCCGAGCCATCGACCACGCGGCCGTTGCGGATCACCAAGTCCCAGGCGCGCTCCATGACGGCCTCCCTCTTTTCGTTGGGACGAATTGGGCGCCCGCAGGCCCCACCCGGTCAAGGGCGCCGCAAGGTCAGGTCACGATCTGTTAAGGCGCCCGGCGAAACGGCGGCGGGTTTTGGCGATGCGTTAACCGCCGCCAAGCTAGGCTGTAGGTGTGACATCCACTGGGGTTCGGGAGGACCCTGACATGGCGCTGAAAGTCTTCTTCCTCGCGGCGACCTTCGCCGCTGTCCTGGTCGGCTTGGCCCTGCCCACGGGGCGCGAGAGCGCACAGGTCGGCGAATCCCAGATCGCCACCATGGCGCTCGGCGAAGGCTAGGCGCCTTCCTTCGGCATGGCGCCGGCGTGGCCGGCGCAGCCCTTCAGCGTCTCTGATCCGATCACCACCACGGCGGCGTAGTCGTACTTCAGGTCCGACATGCCATCGGAACAGGCCTCGGAACTGAGGGTCACGGTCAGCCGGTCAGCGCCGGCCTGGGTTTCCCAGGTGGCCTTGCCGTCCACCACCGTCATGCCGGCGTTCTTGCCCACCGCCACGGGATGGTCGGGGCGCTGCAGGGTGATCTGGGTGTCGCGGATCTGCACGCCCCAGAAGGGCTCGGTTCCCCGCGCGTCCATGCCACCGGCGAACTCCTCCGGAAGCGGGGTCGAGGTGATGGGCGGCGCGACGGGCGGCGGGGTCGCCGGCGCATCGGCCGGGGGCGGGGCGGCGGCGCCGTCGGGGGCCTGCGGCGTGCAGGCGGCAAGGACCAGCAGCGCGGAGGTGGCGAGGACGAATGAACGCATGGCGGCGATCCTTTCCCAGGGGCTGAAGCAGGCTAGACTCATCGGCGATGAGTCGGAACGCCCCTCGCACCTTCTATGAGTTCTTCGCCGGCGGCGGCATGGCCCGCCTGGGGCTGGGCGAGGCCTGGACCTGCGTCTTCGCCAACGACTTCGATCCGGTCAAGTCGGCCACCTACCGCGCCAACTTCGCCGACGCGGCCGATCACTTCCGCCAGGGGGACGTCTGGAAGCTGGAGGCCGCCGACCTGCCTGGCCGCGCCGACCTCGCCTGGGCCTCGTCGCCTTGCCAGGACTTCAGCCTCGCGGGCGCGCGGGCGGGCCTGACCGGCGGCCGGTCGTCGGCCTTCTTCGGTTTCTGGCGGCTGATGGAGGCGCTCGCCTCGGAAGGCCGGGCGCCGCGGACCATCGTCATCGAGAATGTCTGCGGTCTGCTGACCTCCGGCGGCGACTTCACCGCCCTGTGCGCGGCCCTGGCGGACCAGGGCTATCGCTTCGGCGCCCTGGAGATCGACGCCGCCCGCTTCCTGCCGCAGTCGCGGCCCCGGGTGTTCGTGGTGGCGACCCTCGACCCCGTGCCGGCGGCGCTGACCGGCGACAGTCCCTTCCAGACCCGGCTGGTGCGCGAGGCCCAGGCCCGGCTTCCCGCCGAGCTGGCGGCGCGCTGGATCTGGTGGCGGGGCGCCGCGCCCGCCGCCCGCAACAGCGACCTGGCCAGCCTGCTGGAGCCGGACGACGCCGTGACTTGGCATACGCCCGCCCGCACCCAGGCCCTGATCGCCCTGATGGCGCCGCTGCACCGCGCCCGCCTCGACGCGCTCCAGGCCTCGGGCCAGCGGGCCGTGGGCGGCCTGTTCCGCCGCATGCGGGTGGAGCACGGTGTCCGGGTGCAGCGCGCCGAGGCCCGCTTCGACGGCCTGGCCGGCTGCCTGCGCACCCCGCGCGGCGGCTCCTCGCGCCAGACCCTGGTGGTGATCGACGCAGGCGAGGTGCGCAGCCGCCTGCTCAGTCCCCGCGAGGGCGCGCGCCTGATGGGCCTGCCCGAGACCTATCAGCTGCCGAAGGCGGCGACCTCCGCCCTGCACGTCATCGGCGACGGGGTGGCGGCGCCGGCGGTGCGCTGGCTGGCGGCCAACATCCTGGAGCCGCTGCTGGAGGGCGCGCCGGCGGTGCTGGCGGCGGAGTAGGTTGGCGCCCTTCTCCCCTTGCGGGAGAAGGTGGCCGGTCGGAGACCGGTCGGATGAGGGGTCGCGCTCCGCTCTCCGCACCCCTCGGAAACGCCCCAATCCGATAGGCCTATCTACCCCTCATCCGACCCTGCTCCGCAGGGCCACCTTCTCCCGCAAGGGGAGAAGGACAGTGATGTTGTTAGAAAACCTCGCCCTCCGTCGCCGAGAAGCTCCCTTCCAAATCCCGGCCACGGGGGTAGGGTCTGGCGCAAATAGCCCCTTCAGAGACCTGACCCATGGCCGACGCCGCCGACACCTCCGCCTATGACGCCGCCCGCCACAAGCGCGCCGGGCGGGGCAAGATCTACGACTCCATCATCGACACCATCGGCGACACCCCCCTGGTGGCCCTGCCCAACCTCACCAAGGCCCTGAACCCCAAGGGGCGGGTCCTGGCCAAGCTGGAGTTCTTCAATCCGATCGGCTCGGTGAAGGACCGCATCGGGGTGGCCATGATCGAGAGCCTGGAGGCCCGCGGCATCCTGAAGCCCGGCGGCGCCATCATCGAGCCCACCAGCGGCAACACCGGCATCGCCCTGGCCTTCGTCGCCGCCTCCAAGGGCTACAAGCTGACCCTGGTCATGCCCGAAAGCATGTCCATCGAGCGGCGCAAGATGCTGCTGATCCTGGGCGCCAAGCTGGAGCTGACCCCCGCCGAGCGCGGCATGGCCGGCGCCGTCGCCCGCGCCAAGGAGCTGGTGGACGCCACCCCGGGCGCCGTCATGCCCCAGCAGTTCGACAACGCCGCCAACCCGCTGATCCACCGGGTCTCCACCGCCGAGGAAATCTGGAACGACACGGCGGGCAGCGTGGACGCCGTGATCTCCGGGGTCGGCACCGGCGGCACCATCACCGGGGTCGGCCAGGTGCTGAAGGCCCGCAAGCCCTCGCTGCGGATGATCGCCGTCGAGCCCGAGGCCTCGCCGATCCTCTCGGGCGGCAAGCCCGGCCCGCACAAGATCCAGGGTATCGGGGCGGGCTTCGTGCCCTCCATCCTGGACCGCGGGGTGATCGATGAGATCATCCAGGTGTCCAATGACGACAGCTTCGCCATGGCCCGGCGGGTGGCCCGGGAAGAGGGCATCCCCGTCGGCATCTCGTCGGGCGCGGCCCTGACGGCGGCCTTCGACGTGGCGTCGCGGGACGACTTCGTGGGCAAGACCGTGGTGGCGATCATCCCGAGCTTCGCCGAACGCTACCTCTCCACGGCTCTGTTCGACGGGCTGTAGGGGCGGCTCCCGGCCGTGACCGATGTCTACGGCCCGGAGAAACGCTCGGCGGTGATGGCCCGGGTGAAGGGGAAGAACACCTCCCCCGAGCTCAAGGTGCGCAAGGCCCTGACCGGTCTCGGCGCCCGCTACCGCCTGCACCGCAAGGACCTGCCGGGCTCACCGGACATCGTCTTGCCGGGCCGGCGGCTGGCGATCTTTGTTCACGGCGGCTTCTGGCACGGCCACGACTGCGCCCGCGGCGCCCGGGTCCCCAAGACCAACCGCGACTACTGGCTCGCCAAGGTCGACCGCAACCGGGCGCGGGATGTGGCGTCGCGCGCGGCCCTGGCGGCCCTGGGCTGGCGGGTGGAGACCATCTGGGAGTGCGACCTGAAGGACGATGCGGTCCTGAGCGCGCGGCTGGAGGCGTTGCTGGCCTCTTCTCCTCTCCCCGTTCAGGGGGAGAGGGTAGGGTGAGGGGGGCGCGCAGCAGGGCTGCGCGTCTCGGCCTCGGAGTTACAACTGAGCTGCAGAAAGAGCCCTCACCCTACCCTCTCCCGCAAGCGGGCGAGGAGAAGAGGTCAGGCAACCGCCTTGTCCGGCAGCTCTTCCGCCCCCGCCAGCACCCGGGCGATGGCCGCGCTCAGCGCCCCGGGATCGATCGGCTTGGCCACGTGGTCGGTCATGCCGGCGGCGACGCAGTCGGCCCAGTCCTGGTCGCTGCCCGAGGCGGTGCAGGCCACCACCGGGGTGAACCGGTTGGGTCCCGGGGCGCCGCGCAGGCGGCGGCAGGCCTCGCGGCCGTCCATCTCGGGCATGTAGACATCCATCAGGATGACATCGAAGGGCTGGGTCGCGGCGATCTCAAGCCCCTCGGCGGCCGAGGCCGCGGCGGTGAGCTCGACCCCGAAGGGCTCCAGCATCAGGGCCACGGCGCGGCGGTTGATCTCGTGATCGTCCACCACCAGCACGCGGACCTCCGCCACGTCGGCCAGGTCCGGGGCGGTCGTCTCTCCGGCGTCGGGAAGGTCGATGGACAGGGTGAAGACCGCACCCTTGCCGGCCTCGCTGGCGGCGGTGAGATCACCCCCCATCAGACGGGCCAGCTCGCGGCTGATGGAGAGGCCCAGCCCCGTGCCGCCGTGGGTGCGGGCGGTGGAGACCTGGCCCTGCTCGAAGGGGGCGAACAGGCGCGACAGCTCCGCCGGCGTCATGCCGCGCCCGGTGTCGGTCACCGAGAACTCGAAGGCCGCGTCCTGGCCGGTGACGGTCAGGGTCACGGCGCCGGACGGGGTGAACTTGATGGCGTTGGAGATCAGGTTGTTGAGGATCTGCCGCAGGCGGGTCGGGTCGCCGGCCACCGCCGTGGGCAGGACCTCGTCCCCCAGCCGGTCCAGGATCAGGCCCTTCTTCTCCGCCTCGGCCCGCCAGAAGGCGGTGGTGTCGGCCACCAGGGCCGACAGGTCGAAGGCGATGGTCTCCACGCTCATGCGCCCCGCCTCCATCTTCGACAGGTCCAGCAGGTCGTTGAGCAGGGTGCGCATCATACGGCCGCTCTCGGCGATCAGGGCGCCGTCGCCGGCGTCCTTGCCGCCCCGGCGCTCGATGGCCTCGGCGCCGGCCAGGATGGCGCTGATGGGGGTGCGCAGCTCGTGGCTGACCATGGCGATGAAGGCCGACTTGGCGTCGCCGGCCGCCTCGGCGGCGCTGCGGCCCCGCTCGGCCTCCTCGCGGGCCCGGCGCTGGCTCTCGATGCCGTCGGCGGCGGCGCGCCAGAGGATGGTGGAGGAAAACACCAGCAGCACGCCCACGATGCCCACGGCCACCCCATAGGTGGAGGTCCCGCTGATCATCCAGGCCAGAGCCGCCGTGATCAGCAGGTAGACGCCGAAGGGGGTCATGGAGGCGACATAGGCCGCCTGCGACCGCTGGTTGGTGACCACGGTGTTGAGCACCGCCCCGGCCAGGAACAGCCCGCCGCAGGTCAGACCCCAGGAGCCCTTGCTGAGGATGGCCATCACCGCCAGCGATCCGTAGACCACCGAGTTCAGCGCCAGCATGCCGAGCGCCAGGTTCCCCCGCACGGGCCTGGCGCGGGCGCGCTCGGAGGCGAAGAGATAGTATTCGCAGGCCTGCAGCAGGCTGTAGGTGGAGATCCACAGGGCCGACGGCCCCCAGCCGGCCACGGGGGCGAAGGCCACGGCGTAGATGGCGGCGAACATCATGCGGGTGCGCAGGCCGTTGCGGCGCGCGAGCATGGTCTTGGCCAATCCCAGATCGGATGCGGTGTTCACGACAGCTGGCGTCCCCGGTTGGAGGTCTCGGACGCGCCCCCTCTGGGCTGAAGCTACGCCACCGCGCATAAACCATTCGTAAAGCGCCGGTCGCCGAACGCGGAATGCGGGAGCGCGCCTAGGCGGCGGCGCGCGCCTCCACCATCACCTGGGTCTTCACCGAATTGGCGATGAAGCACTCGTCATGCGCCTCGTGGTGCAGTTGGGCGAGCTGCTCGGCGGTGGGCTCGTCGCCCTGCCAGGTGATGACCGGCCGCAGCCAGACCCTGGTCAGGGCCTGCCGTCCGGGACGGACCTCCTCCATGATCCCCTCGGCGGCGTCCTGGTAGCGGACGGCCAGGAAGCCGGCGAGCCGGGCCCGGTGCAGGAAGGTCAGCATGTGGCAGTTGGACAGCGCCGCCACCATCATCTCCTCCGGATCGACGGCCGCCTCCACCGCCCACTTGCCCACCACGTGCGGCGAGGCCGAGGCGGCGAGCTCGACGCCGCCGTCGAAGGTGATCGAATGGCCGCGGCTGTAGCGGCCCTTCAGGAAATCTTCGCCGTCCTTGAGGGTCCAGAGAACCTCGGCGACGTATTTCGCCATGGTCAGAAGGCCTCCGCTGGCAGGGCCATCATCAGCTCCGACCCCGTGGTCAGCTTGGCCAGGTGGGCGCCGGCGTCGGGCAGGACGCGCTGCATGTAGTAGCGGCCCACCACCAGCTTGTTGGCGTAGAAGGGATCGGTGTCGCCCGCTGCGACCTTGGCCTGGGCGGTCTTGGCGATCAGGGCCCACATATAGGCCAGGGCGGTGAGCCCGAAGAGGTGCATGTAGTCGGTGGACGCCGCGCCGGCGTTCTCCGGGTTCATCAGCCCGTTCTGCATCAGCCACATGGTGCCCTCCTGCAGCTTGGCCTTGGCGTCTGCCAGGCCCTCGGTGAAGGGCTGCAGGGCCGCGTCGGCCTGGCTTTGCTCTACAAAGGCGTCGATCTCGGCGAAGAAGCTCATCACGCCCCGGCCGCCGTCCGCCGCCAGTTTGCGCCCCACCAGGTCCAGGGCCTGGACGCCGTTGGTGCCCTCATAGATCAGGGCGATGCGGACATCGCGCATGTACTGGCTGGCCGGGAAGTGTTCGGTGAAGCCCGAGCCGCCGTGAATCTGCAGGGCGTCGGAACAGACCTTCAGCCCCTTGTCGGTGAGGAAGCCCTTCACCACCGGGGTCATCAAGGCCATGTAGTCATTGGCCTTCTGGCGCACCGCCTCGTCGGGGCTGGCATGGGCCAGGTCGCCGTGCAGGGCGGTCCAGAACAGGAAGGCGCGGCCCGCCTCGATGACGGCGCGCGAGTCCATCAGCATGCGGCGCACGTCGGGGTGGACGATGATCGGATCCGCCGGGCCGTCGGGGTTCTTGGGTCCCGTCAGCGAGCGGCCCTGCAGGCGGTCCTTGGCGAAGGCGGCGGCGGCCTGGTAGGCGGCCTCGGCCTGGGCGATCCCCTGCAGGCCCACCCCGATCCGGGCCTCGTTCATCATCACGAACATCAGGCGCAGGCCCTGGTTCTCGGTCCCCACCAGCCAGCCGGTGCTCTCGTCGTGCTGGATGACGCAGGTGGCGTTGCCGTGGATGCCCATCTTCTCCTCGAGCCCGGCGCAGAAGACGCTGTTGCGCGCGCCCGGCTTGCCGTCCGCGTCGGGAATGAACTTCGGCACGATGAACAGGCTGATCCCCCGCACCCCGGCCGGCGCGCCCTCGATGCGGGCCAGCACCAGGTGGACGATGTTCTCGGCCATGTCGTGCTCGCCCCCCGAGATCCAGATCTTCTGGCCCGAGATCCTGTAGCTTCCATCGGCCTGCGCCACCGCCTTGGTGCGCAGCAGGCCAAGGTCAGTGCCGCACTGGGGCTCGGTCAGGTTCATGGTCCCGCCCCATTTCCCGGAGACCAGGTTGGGCAGGTAGAGGCTCTTCTGTTCGTCCGACCCGCCGTTGAGGATCGCCGAATAGCAGCCGTGGGTCAGGCCCGGATACATGGAGAAGGCCATGTTCGCCGAGGAGCTCATCTCCGAGAAGGACAGATTCACCACATGGGGCAGGCCCTGGCCGCCATAGGCCGGCTCGGCGCCGATCGCCGGCCAGCCGCCCTCGACGAGCTGGGCGTAGGCTTCCTTGAAACCCTTCGGCGTGGTGACCGTATTGTCGGGGCGCCAGGTGCAGCCCTCCTTGTCGCCGACCGCGTTCAGCGGCGCGAGCACCTCGGCGGCGAAGCGGCCGCCCTCCTCGATGATCTGCTCCACCACATCCATCGAGGCGTCGGCGAAGGCCGGCAGGTCGGCGTACGTCTCGATCTGCAGCACGTCGCGCAGCAGGAAGACGTGGTCGCGCACGGGGGGCTGGTAGGTCATGTCCGCTCCGGGGAAATAGGCGAAGCGCGATAGCCAAAAGTGGAAGCCGGTCTTGCTGGCCATCGCGCGAATTCAAGCAAGGGCTCCCGACGGGTCGGAAGCCCTCCCTGATATTAGCTGGTTCGAGCTGGCGCCAAAGCGCCGTTCGTCACTTGGCGTGTTCGAGATCGCCGAGCCGTTCGCGCAGGACCTGATCGTAGTCGGCGGCGCGGGGCAGCAGGTCGGGGCGGGTGCGCGAGAGCTGCGCCTCCAGGGCGTCGCAGCCGGCGCGCAGCTCGTCGATGGCCTTGTCGATGTCCTGGCGCTGGGCTTCCAGGGCCACGATCCGCTCGCGGAACTTGGTGAGCGACTTGATGTTCTGGGCGGCGCCGCCGTCGTTCAGGTCGTAGAGATCGAGGATCTCGCCGATCTCGGCCAGGGCCAGGCCGACCCGCTTGCCGTTCAGGATCAGCTGCAGCCGGCCGCGGTCCTTGTAGGAATAGACCCGGTTCATGCCGTCGCGAGCCGGGGACAGCAGGCCCTTGTCCTCATAGAAGCGCAGGGCGCGCGGCGTGCACTTAAACTCCAGGCACAACTGACGGATGGTGAAGGTGCGCGCCGGACGGCGCAGTTCCATGGGCATCTGGATGTCCTCCCCTTACCCTTTTTGGTTTCCCAAAACGTAAGCCTGAGTTCCGTTAACGTCAACATGATCGTTGATCACCTTCGGGTGCTCGCGGGCTTGTGATCGGCTTCGAAAGCTGGGTCCGCTGTTCGCGGAGTCTTCATGACGCGAGCCCCTCTGACGCGCGCGCCATCGCCCGGCGCGCGCGCGCGGCCGGAAGGACATGCGGCTTTTCAGATGCCTCCCGCTCGGGGGCCGTTCTGGGAGTGGCCGGGGCCGGGACGAAGGTGGCTAGGCCGCCACCAACTCCCCAGCCAGCCCAGCCTCGATCAGGGCGATGGTCCGCTCCAGGCCGAAGATCGCGGCGAAGGAGCCGAAGCGGGGTCCCTGGCTCTGACCCAGCAGGACTTCGTAGAGGGCCGTGAACCACAGGCGCAGGGGCTCGAAGCCCGCGGCCTTGCCGGCCTCGAACACCTCGTTCTGGATGGCCTCGGCGTCGGCCCCGGCCGGCAGGGCCCGCAGGCGCGCCACCAGGTCAGACATCGCCGCGGCCTCCTGGTCA
The DNA here is from genome assembly GCF_030693625.1 of Phenylobacterium sp. Lineage (GTDB taxonomy): Bacteria > Pseudomonadota > Alphaproteobacteria > Caulobacterales > Caulobacteraceae > Phenylobacterium > Phenylobacterium ferrooxidans. The sequence continues at coordinate 3,622 of NZ_JAUYAF010000094.1, read as the reverse complement.
TCGGCCAGGCGGAAGGTCTTCGAGGGCTTTACGAAGTCCTCGTAGTAGTTGATCGCGTAGTCGCTCAGCCGGTCCAGCAGCGGCTGGCTCTGCGGCGTCGCGCCGGGGATGTAGGTCTGGATGAAGCCCCAGAGGATGTCCTTGGTCGAGGCGTCGGCCGCCGAGACCAGGTTCAGCAGCAGGGAGAAGCTGACCGGCGAGCCCTGCTCCGGCGGCGCGCCGCGATGGACATGCCAGGCCGGGTTGTCCAGGGACACGGCGTTGGTGCCGGCGCGGACCCGGTTGAAGGCGTCCAGCTGCTGCAGATATTCGTCCGTCGCCTTGGGAATGACGTCGAAGAACAGCCGCTTGGCCGACTTGGGCGACTGGTACATGTAGTAGGCCAGGCTCTCGGGCGCGCCGTAGCGCAGCCACTCCTCCATGGTCAGGCCGTTGCCCTTGGACTTGGAGATCTTCTGGTTGTTCTCGTCCATGAACAGCTCGTAGTGGAAGGCCACCGGAGGCGTCCCCCCCAGCACCTTGGTGAGCTTGTCGGAGACGCGGACGCTGTCGATCAGGTCCTTGCCCGAGGCCTCGAAGTCGACCTCCAGGGCGGTCCAGCGCACCGCCCAGTCAGGACGCCACTGGATCTTCACATGGCCGCCGGTGACCGGCAGCTCGGTGCGGCCGCCATCGGGGTCGTCGAAGACGATGGTTCCCTTGGCGACATCGCGCTCAAGCGTCGGAACCTGCAGCACCTTGCCGCTCACCGGGCTGATGGGGAGGAACGGCGAATAGGTGGCGCGGCGCTCTTCGCCAAGCGTCGGCAGCATCACCGCCTGGACGGCGTCAAAGCGCTCCAGCATGCGCAGGAGCACCTCGTCGAACTTGCCCGACCTGTAGGTCTCGGTCGACGACATGAACTCGTAGTCGAAGCCGAAGCCGTCGAGGAAGGCGCGCAGGCGGGCGTTGTTGTGGTGGGCGAAGCTCTCGTATTCGCCGAAGGGGTCGCGCACGCTGGAGACCGGCTTGTCGCGGTCCTCTTCCAGCATCTCGCGGTTGGGCACGTTGTCGGGGATCTTCCGCAGGCCGTCCATGTCGTCGGAGAAGACGATCAGCTTGGTGGGGACCTGGTCCTCGGTCAGGGCGCGGAAGGCGTTGCGCACCATGGTGGGGCGCGCGGCCTCGCCGAAGGTGCCCATGTGCGGCAGGCCTGAGGCCCCGAACCCGCACTGGAACACCACCGGCCTGTTGAGGGCCGGGAAGGTCGCCACGGCCTCGCCGGCCTTGCCCTCGTTGATAAGGCTGGCGGCCAGGTCGCGCTCGGCGTCGGTGAGCCGCAGGCGCAGGATGCGCGCCAGCAGCAGGCGGGCCTGTTCGAAGGGCCAGCTCTTGGCCTCGCGGGCTTGGTGGGAAAGACCTTGCAGTGACATGGGCGGGCGTTAGCGCCCAAACTGCCCTGCCTCAAGCTTAGTTTTCGCTGGCCGATGTCGGACAGGCGTCACAAGAACAGGCGAAACAGGGGGTTGGACGTCTTGTCAGGTATGCCGATGATCTCTTCCAAACCGGGCGTGAGCCTGCTGGCCGCGGCCCTCTTGCTGGCCGCCTGCGGCAAGCCGGCGGACAAGGCCGCCCCCGCCAACGTCATCAACTTCTCGATCATGTCGACGGAGAAGGCCTCCACCCAGGCCGCCGAATGGGCCCCCTTCCTGGCCGACATGGAGAAGGCCACCGGCCTGACCATCAAGCCGTTCTTCGGCTCCAACTACTCCTCCCTGATCGAGGCGATGCGCTTCAAGCAGACCGATCTGGGCTGGTTCACCAACCAGTCGGGCCTGGAGGCGGTGCGGCGTTCGAACGGCGAGGTCTTCGCCCGCACCACCAAGCCGGACGGCGGCGAGGACGGCTACCAGTCGGTGATCATCGTCGGCAAGGACAGCGGCCTGACCCTGGACAAGCTGCTCAAGTGCGACCGCACGCTGAACTTCGGCATGGGGGACGTGAAGTCCACCTCCGGCACCCTGGCCCCCATGACCTACCTGTTCTCGCCGCGCGGGCTGAAGCCGGAGACCTGCTTCAAGACGGTCCGCTCGGCCAATCATGAAGCCAACCTGTTCGCGGTCGCCAACGGGGTCCTGGATGCGTCGACCAACAACACCGCCTCCATGGACCGCCTGGGCCAGCACCATACCGACGCCGGCGCCCGGACCCTGGCCAATCTCAAGGTGATCTGGTCGTCGCCCACCATTCCCGAGGACCCCATGCTTTGGCGCAAGGACCTGGACCCGGCGGTGAAGGAAAAGATCGGCCGCTTCTTCTTCACCTACGGCGTCGGGACCGGCCCCGAGGCCGAGCGTCAGCGCGACAACCTGCGGCGCATCGAGAGCGGCCCCTTCCGGCGCGCCGACGCCACCCACCTGCTGCCGGTTCGCGAGATGGAGGCCAGCGGGCAACTGGCCGAGGCGCGGGAGAAGGGCGACGCGGCCGCCATGGCCAAGGCCCAGGCGTCGCTGGACGCGATCCATGCGGAAACCAAGGCTCTGAAGCCGGCGAGCTGAGCTTTTTCCCCCTCCCACAAGTGGAGAGGAAGAGGCTAGTCCTCGCCACTCAGCATGAAGTGGCCGCGCAGGGCGGCGACCGGGGTTCCGCGCGCCTCCTGCCAGGCCTCCACCGTCACATTGGCGATGCGGCGGCCGACCTTGCGCAGGTCGGCGCGGGCATAGGTGGTGAGCGCCCGGCCGGGGCGCAGGTACTCGATGGTCACGTCGATGGTCTTGTGGACCCTGGGCGTCTGCTGGACCACGGAGAGCTGGGCCAGAGCCGTCATCTCCAGGAAGGCCCCGATCACGCCGCCATGCAGGGCGGGCAGCATGGTGTTGCCGATCAGGTGCGGGGCGAAGGGCAGGATGGCGGTCATCTCGTCGCCCGCCAGTTCGCAGCGCATGCCGAGGAAGCGGATGTAGGGCACCGAGGCCAGGAACCCCTGCAGGCGGTCGTTGGCCTCGCTCATCGCGGCGCGCTCGCGCCGTGCAGGATGAAGGCGGCCTGGGCCGTGGCGATGGGGTCGGTCGAATCGACGTCCCAGGCCTCGGCGCGGACGAAGGCGATGGACCTCGTCATCTTGTAGCAGTGGGCCAGGGCGGTGATGTCGGCGCGCGGGGCGGCCGGGCGCATGTAGTCGATGCGCAAATCCAGGGTCGCGGTGGGAAAGCGTTCGCCCTTCGACGAATTGATCGCCAGTCCGCAGCAATGATCCAGCAGGGAGGTGACGACGCCGCTGGCGATCACGTCGGTGGCGGGATCGCCCACCAGTTCGGCGCGCCAGGGGACCAGGATCGAGCCCCGGCCACCTCCCACCGAAACCAGCCTGAAGCCAAGCGCCGCGGCCTGGGGCACGGTTTCCACCATGTGGCGGGCCTGTTCGGCGAGGGGGTCGTCGGTGGAGTCCATGACTCCGGTTTGGGCCAGGCCCGTCCAGGGGTCAAGGATGACCCAAGGGAGGGACTAGAGCATTCTGCGACCTGATTGAATCGTTGGGGATTCCCAGGGCCCGCGGATTCTGATTCAAGCTCTGTGCTGGTGACGGAGGCTGGCACCTATGAGCAAGGCGCTGTCAGTTGATCTTCGTGAGCGTGTGATCGGC
>NZ_JAUYAF010000060.1 GCF_030693625.1 Phenylobacterium sp. | reverse complement strand
TTCAATCACGATTATAGCTTTGCCGCGGGGTGGAGCAGCCCGGTAGCTCGTCAGGCTCATAACCTGAAGGTCACAGGTTCAAATCCTGTCCCCGCACCCAAAGACTTCTTAAAGCCCCGCTCGTGCGGGGCTTTTTGCGTTTCGACGGTCGCGCCGGCGCGAAATTGGCCGAGATCTAAGCTTGCGACTACTCAAGGCGTATCAGAATTGGCCGCTTCGTCGTCCGGATTGACCACGCTGCGATGCCCCTCGGCCACGGGGGCGCCTATCCCGCCGCCTTCGGAAGCCCCTGCAATGGCCAGAGCAATCAGCCGCTGGTGCGCGACCGCGGTCCGACCCAGTTTGGTGTCAGCCTGCCGGTGATCGAGCACGGCCGATGTTTCTGCTGGTCGCGGCCCGCTTGTAGCCGTGTTGCGGTACGGCGGCGCCGTGGCGGCTTAGGCCACAGAAAAAGGGCCGGCGTTATGCCGACCCTTTCCCTGCAGATCTGGGAGTTTCGCTTAGCGCTGGGCGAGCCGCATCGCTTCGAGCTGCGCGACGTCCGCGGCGCCCAGCTGCTCGAGGGCCGAGTTGACGGAGCCCTTCATGCAGCGGCCGTAGGCGTCGAGGAACAGGGTCTCGCTGGTCACCGCCTTGGCGCACACCTTCTTGGCGGCCGCGACGATGTCGGCGTGGATCTGGGCGCTGGACTTGCCGACCAGAGAGACGCGCACGCCTTCTTCAGCATGGGCGACCGGAGCCAAGGCGAGGGTGGCCAGGGCGGCCAGGGTCATCAGTTTCATCATAGTCGTCGTCTCCGAAAGGGGTTGGGGTTCAACCGCCTCCCGGCGTTCCTCAGGCTGAGGCTTGTGCTTCTAGGGTGGCCCAAGCGCGTCGCCTGAGAGGGAGTTAGCGCGCGGATTCGCCTTGCGGCAAGTGACAATGGTGCGACGCAATATGGCGAATATTGCAATGCGGTACGAGCGGGCGCCGCCGCTCAAAAGGGTGGCGCCGACACGGGAGAAAGGGTGGCGCGGCACGGCGGTTGCGGTGGCCATCCTGCGGGACGCCGAAATGAAACACTTGCGTTCGGGACGTCTTCACATTTGATTAACCTCTATTAACCGCCGAGGTCTCATGTTGCTTTCTGTCCTGGCTTTGACGGCCGCTATTTCCGCCCCCTCGGGCGCGTCGGCCCAAGCCTCCGAAGCCGCCCCGGCCCTGGCGGCCAACGCCTATATCGTCGAGTGCCTGGTCAATGGCGCTGCCCTGACCGCCTGCACCGTCATCGACGCCGACCCGGCGACCAACCCGGGCGCGGCCACAGCGCTGAAACTGGCGGCCAACATCCACGTGCCGGACTCCATGGCCCAGGCCGGCCGCATCCGCATCAAGCTGAACGTCAATCCTTAAGGGCCTCGGCCGCGATTGACGAACTGATCCCCCCGGCTCCAAAAGGCTCCCGCGCACTGTCGCGCGCCTTTTGAGGAGCCGCCCCATGCAGACCCGCAAGCTTGGACCGTTCGAGGTCTCCGCCATCGGCCTGGGGTGCATGAGCCTTTCCCACGGCTACGGACCTCCGGCCCCGCGCGAGCAGGCCGAGCGCGTTCTGAAGGGGGCGCTGGACGCCGGCTACACCTTCCTCGACACCGCGGCGGTCTATGGCGTCGGCCACAATGAGACCCTGATCGGCGAAGTCCTGGGCGACCGTCGCGACGAGTATGTGCTGGCGTCGAAGTGCGGCCTGACCAATGGCGACAAGCGGGAGCTGAACGGCCATCCCGACGTCCTGAAGGCCACCTGCGAGAGTAGCCTCAAGCGGCTGCAGACCGACGTCATCGACCTCTACTATCTGCACCGTTGGGACAAGCGGGTGCCGATCGAGGACAGCGTCGGGGCGCTCTCCGAACTGGTGGCCGAGGGAAAGATCAAGACTATCGGCCTGTCGGAGGTGTCGGCTGACACCCTGCGCCGCGCCCATGCCGTCCATCCCATCACCGCCCTGCAGACAGAATACTCGCCCTGGACCCGGAATCCGGAGATCGCGGTGCTGCAGGCCTGCAAGGACCTGGGGGTCACCTTCGTGGCCTTCAGCCCAGTGGGCCGCGGTTTCCTGGCCGGCGGCGCGTCGAACCCCGCGGCCTTCCAGGAAGGCGACATGCGCCTTGGCATGCCCCGCTTCCAGGGCGAGGCCTTCGCCGCCAATCTGAAGATTTTCGAGGCCTTCGCCAGCCTGGCCAAGGCGGCGGGGTGCACGCCGGCTCAACTATGCCTGGCCTGGCTGCTGGCCAAGGATGAGACCCTTGTCCCGATCCCTGGCACCGCGAACCCAGACCACATGCTGGAAAACGCCGGGGCGGCGGCGATCAAGCTGTCGGCCGAGACGATGGCCCAGGTCGAAGCCCTGGTGAATCCGCAGACCGTGACCGGGCCGCGCTATTCGCCCGCCATGCAGGCCTCAATCGACACCGAAGGCTAGACGGTCTCGAGACTTTCAAAGGCGGTGATCAGCGCCGCCTGGGCCAGGCGCTTGGCCCGGGCGGCGACCTCAGCCTCGGGCATGTCGTGCAGGCCGCGCGGACGGGGCAGGCTGACCTGAACGGTGACGCCGTCATCGGTGAGGATCGAGACCCCCACGAGGGTGGGGCTGACGGTGACGGAGGGCGGCAAGGACAGGTCCAGCATGGCGTTCGTCTCCAGTTGTTCCCCCGTGAGGGAGATTTGGGGCGCCGCGAGTCCCGAGTCCAGGCACGGTTTTATGACCGGATAGGCGAGGGTTCGTTAAGCCTGCTGAGCATGCAGTTTCTCATCGATCTGCCTGGGGTTGTGTCACTTGTCGCGGGGTGACGGCTGACAGGGAGCGCCTTTGCCCCTATGCCCTTGGCCATGCCCATCAGTCCTCCCCCGCCCGAAGTCGAAGTCGTCGTCGTCCATGCTCCGCGCCTGCCGGCGTTGGGTGGGGAGGCGGTGTTCGCGGTCCAGCAGATCGGCGCCGAGGAGCTGAAGACCGCGCCGCGTCTCGACGTGGCCCTGAAGCGGGTGCCCGGCGTCTCGCTGTTCCGGCGCACCGGCAGCGACGCGGCCAATCCCACCATCCAGGGCATCTCCCTGCGCGGCGTGGCGCCCTCCGGCGCCGGCCGGGCCCTGGTGACCCTGGACGGGGCGCCGCAGAACGACCCCTTCGGGGGGTGGGTGATCTGGTCGGCCCTGCCGCCGGAAAGCCTGGAGAGCGTCACCATCGTTCGGGGCGCGGGGGCGGGAGCCTATGGCGCGGGCGCCCTGACCGGGGTGATCGCCCTGGAGGAGCGCGGGGCGACGCAGGGCGTCTCAGCCCTCGACGTCTCCATCGCCCAGAGGGGCGGGTCGCGGGCGGCGGTCGCGGTCGGTACGACCGGCTTGCTGGTGACCGCCAGCGCGGAGAGCTCGGACGGCTACACCCCGGTGCGGGGCGGACGCGGGGCGGCCGACGCGCCGACGACGCTGGACGCCGGCGCCTTCGCCTTCCGGGTTCAAGGCGAGCACGAGGGGATCGTCGGCGCCTTGCGGCTGGGGGCCTATGAGGAACAGCGCGGGGCTGGCTTGGTCGGCGCCAACTCCACGGCCAGCGGCGGATCGGTCACGGCGACGATCGCCAGGATCATCGACGGCGGCGGTTGGCGGCTGCAGGCCTGGGCGCGGTCCAGCGACCTGAAGAACACCTCGTCGGCCGTCGCGGCGGGCCGCGTGGCCACCACGCCGGCCAGCGACCAGTATTCGACACCGGCCCTGGGCCACGGCTTCAACGCCGCCTGGCAGGGACGGGGGACAGCCTTCTCCTGGGAGGTGGGCGGCGACGCCCGCTTCGCCGACGGCCACGCCTTCGAGCGCTTTCGCTACATGGCCGGCGGCTTCACCCGCGGCCGGGAGTCGGGTGGGACCACGGCGGTGGCGGGGCTTTATGCCGAGGGCGTGCTGGACCGGGGCGACTGGCTGGTCACCGGCGGCGCGCGGGTCGATGCCTGGCGACAGGACGAGGCGGTTCGCCGTGAGCGCGACCTGGCTACTGGGGCCGTCACCCTGAATTCCACCTCGCCCGACACCTCGGGCACGACGCCGACGGCGCGGTTCGGGGTGCGCTACCGGCTGAACGAGGCGACCTGGCTGCGGGGCGCGGCCTATGCCGGCTTCCGGCCGCCGACGCTCAATGAACTCCACCGCCCGTTCCGGGTGGGCAATGATGTCACCGAGGCCAATCCGACCCTGAGGCCCGAGACCCTCTATGGGGTCGAGTTCGGGCTCGGCGGCGACGGGGCCACCCGCTGGAGCGGGACGATCTTCTATAACCGCCTCGATGACCCGATCACCAATGTGACCGTGGGGCCGGGCGGAATGACCTATCCGGTGGCGGGCTTCATCCCGGTGGGTGGTGTGCTGCGCCAGCGCCGCAACGCCGGCCAGATCGAGGCCTGGGGCCTGGAGGCCGACATCTCTCGCACCTTCGGCGGCCTGACCCTGATGGGCGCGGCCTCGGCCACCAAGGCGGAGGTCGATGGCGGAAGGGCATCACCCCAGCTCACCGGCAAACGGCCGGCCCAGACGCCGGAATATACGGTGACCGCCGGGGTGGACTGGAAGGCCAGCGAGCGCCTGACCTTGACGGCGAACCTGCGGTTCGAGAGCCAGCGTTTCGAGGATGACCTGAACAGCCGCAAGCTCGGGGCCTCCGCCGGGGTCGACGCCCGGGCGGCGTGGCGCTTGACGCCCAACAGCGAGCTCTATCTGGCGGCCGAGAACCTCACCGACGCCCGCATCGAGGTGGGCGAGACCGGAGACGGGACCGAGAGCTTCGCGGCGCCGCAGACACTGAGGATCGGTTTCTCCCTGCGGCGGTGATCGTCGGGGTCCCGCCGGAATAAGTCAGAAGCCATGCAAGCTTTGCTGGGGCGCATGCTAGATTTCACCCGCTGTAAGCCGTCATGGCCGCCGCGGGAGACATTTCCAGCATGCCGCGCCCACAGTTGTTGGCCCCCTGATGGCCGTCATCCTCATTGTCGAGGACGAGTTCTTCATTCGTCAGAACGCCGAGTGGGCGATGGAAGACCTGGGTCACAGCACCCTTGTCGCCACAGACCTGGCGGAAGCCCTGGTTCACCTGTCGGCGACGTCCCACATCGACGCGCTTTTCGTGGACATCAGGCTGAGGTCTCTGCCCTCCGGAGGCTACGACGTCGCCAACCAGGCCATCGTGCTGCGGCCGGGCCTGCGGGTGCTCTACACCTCCGGGAGCCCGCTCACTGCGGAAATGGCGGACGGATTTGTCGGGGGGGGCAAGTTTATCCAGAAGCCCTATTCGGCTGAGCAACTCGGCGATTCGGTTGGAACCCTGCTGCACTAAACCCCGGTGATCCCGGCCTTCGCGCCGGTCACGGACGTACATCTGAGTTAGGAAGCCCCATCCTCATCCCCACCGCCCCTGCTGAGACGGGCGCGAACCTGGCCGCGTTGCAGAGCGCGATCTTCAACAGCGCCAACTTCTCCAGCATCGCCACGGACGCCAAGGGGGTGATCCAGATCTTCAACGTCGGGGCCGAGCGGATGCTGGGCTATGAGGCGGCCGAGGTGATAAACACCATCACGCCGGCCGACATCTCCGACCCCCAAGAACTGATCGCGCGCGCCCAGGCGCTGAGCGCCGAACTGGCCACCCATATCGCGCCGGGCTTCGAGGCCCTCGTGTTCAAGGCCTCGCGCGGCATCGAGGACATCTACGAGCTAACCTATATCCGCAAGGACGGCAGCCGGTTTCCCGCCGTGGTCTCGGTCACCGCCCTGCGCGACGCCGCCGGGGCCATAATCGGCTATCTGCTGATCGGCACGGACAACACCGCGCGCAAGCTGGTGGAGGAGGAGCAGAAAAAGTCCGACCAGAGCCTTCGAGACCAGCAGTTCTACACGCGCTCGCTGATCGAATCGAACATCGACGCCCTGATGACCACCGACCCGGCCGGCATCATCACCGACGTGAACAAGCAGATGGAGGCCCTGACCGGGTCGACGCGCGACGAGCTGATCGGGGCGCCCTTCAAAGACTGCTTCACTGACCCCGACCGGGCCGAGGCGGGCATCAAGCGGGTGCTGGCCCAGAAATCGGTCACCGACTACGAGCTGACGGCGCGAGCCCGGGACGGCAAGCAGACCGTGGTCTCCTACAACGCCACCACCTTCTATGATCGAAACCGCATCTTGAAGGGGGTGTTCGCCGCGGCCCGCGACGTCACCGAGCGCAAGCGGGTTGAGGTCGAGTTACAGCAGGCCAAGGCCATCGCCGAGAGCGCCAGCCGCACCAAGTCCGACTTCCTGGCCAGCATGAGCCACGAGATCCGAACCCCGATGAACGCCATCATGGGGATCGCCGACCTGCTGGCCAAGACGCCGCTGACGCCCGAGCAGGACAAGTACGTGCAGATCTTCCGGCGGTCCGGTGACAACCTGCTCAACCTGATCAACGACATCCTGGAACTCTCCAAGGTCGAGGCCTCGCAACTGGACCTGGAGCAGACCGGCTTCTCGCTCAGCGACCACCTGGAGAAGGTGATCGAGATGGTGGCGCCCCGGGCGCAGGAGAAGGGCCTGACCCTGGTCTGCGAGATCGCCCCCAACGTCGCCAACGACCTGATGGGCGACCCGACGCGGCTGCGTCAGGTGCTGCTCAACCTGCTGGGCAACGCTATCAAGTTCACGCAAGAGGGCGAGGTCTCGCTGAAGGTGGAGCCGGACCTGGATCCGGCGGTTCCCACCGCCCTGAGGTTCACCGTCACAGACTCCGGCATCGGGATCGCCGACAGCAAGCTGGCGCACGTCTTCGAACGGTTCACCCAGGCGGACTCCTCGACGACCCGGCGGTTTGGCGGGTCCGGCCTGGGACTGACGATTTCAAAGCGTCTGGTGGAGCTGATGGGCGGGCGAATTTGGGTGAGCAGCCGCGTCGATGTCGGCAGCGTCTTCGCCTTCGCCCTGCCGCTCGAAGTCTGGGCCTCGGCGAACCGTCCGGTCAGCATGCCCGTCGGCGCCGGTCCCGCCGCGCCGCTCGCGCCGCTGCAGATCCTGATGGCTGAGGACTCGCCCGACAACTGCACCATCGCTCTCGCCTATCTCGATGACACCCCTTATCGCGTCGACGTCGCCGAGACCGGGATCATCGCGTGCGAGATGTTCAAGGCCGGGCGCTACGACCTTGTCCTGATGGACCGCCAGATGCCCGCCATGGACGGCCTGACCGCCACACGCACCATCCGCGCCTGGGAAAAGGCCAATGAGCGGCCGCCGACCCCGATCATCGCCCTGACCGCGTCGGCCCTGAAGGGCGACCGCGAGACCTGCCTGGCCGCCGGCTGTACGGCCTACCTTACCAAGCCCATCAAGCAGGACGTGCTGCTGGCGGCCATCCTGCACTACGCGACCCTGGCGCCGCCCGCGGAGCCTGCTCCAGAAGAACCGAGGTCCTGGCGGCCGAGCGAGCGGCTGCTGGCCCGGATTCCGGCCTATCTGGACAGTTGCCGCCAAGATGTCATCACCATGCGCGATGCCCTGGATCGGGCCGACTTCGAACCGGTGACGATCCTGGGCCACAACATGCGCGGATCAGGCGGCGGCTTCGGTTTTCAGGCCATCACCGACTTCGGCGCGGGTCTCGAACAGGCGGCCGAGGACACCGACGTCCTCACATCGCGCCGGCTGCTCGACGCGTTGTCGAGCTATCTCGAAAGCCAGACGCGAGCCTAGTTCGCCTTCTCGCCGAACAGGTCCTCATGCTTGGTGCAGATCGCAGGCCACAGGGCGGCCATCTCGGGCACGTCGAGGCCGAACTCTCGGGCCAGGATGTCGACGAAGGCGTCGGCGTTCTCGATCAGCGCCTGGGTGCGTTCCCCCGGTCGGACACGTCGCAGGGTGCGGCCCAGGATGATCACCAGGCCGTCCGGGGTATGGCGCTGGACGATGGGGAACTGGGTGAAGATCGAATCCGGTGAGGTCCGTAGCCACTGGCAGGTGGTGTTCAGCGTGGTGTCGCTGGCCGCCGCCTCGGTGAAATCGAAATAGGGCGCGCCGCCCAGGGCGTGGTTGTGAAAGCGCCACCAGTCGGCGTCGAGCTTCTCCAGGCGAAAGTCGTAGTCGGCCACCGTCATCGGGCCCACGGCCAGGGCCACGGGCTCCAGCACGCCATCGCCGAACCCGACGTCGGCGATGTAGGGGCGGTCCAGGTCCACGCGAAGGACCAGATGGTTGCCATGGCTGATCTCGCCGCGCTCGGTGCGGCCCACCGCGCCGGCCATGCGCGTGACCTTGAAGCCGATCTCGGCCAGGGCCCAGCCCAGCAGACCGTTCATCTCATAGCACCAACCGCCGCGCCGCTGCGTCACCAGCTTGTCGAAGGCGTGCTGCACGGAGACGTCGCCGGGCCGCCGCAGCTGCACGTCCAGGTTCTCGTAGGGGATGGCCAGGAGGTGGGCGCGGTGGACCGCCCGCAGGGTCTCCAGATCCGCGCGCGGCGTCCCGGCATAGCCGATGCGGGCCAGATAGGCGTCGAGGTCCATGGGCGCGCTCCTCCTTGTGCTCAAGCTAGGATGGCTGGCGCGGTCGCGCCACTTGGACCAGGTTCGGCTGCTGCCCATCGACCCCGCCGGGACGCCCAACACCGGCGACGTGGTCGCCGCGACGGCCGCGGTGGAGCTGTAGCGCCCAGGCCACCAGCCGCAGGTCAGTCCTTCTTCGGCTCGGCTGCGGCGGCGGCGATGAGGGCGACGATCTGCGGGCTGATGTTGTCGGCGCCCTTCTCCATCATGTGGGAGACGATGCGGGCGCCGACGGCGGCGCGGGTCTGGCTGGTGAACTCGGTCTTGTTGTCGCGCACCCAGTCCATGGAGGCCTTGCGGTTGACGTTCAGCTGCTGGAAGTGCGGGACCACGTAGCGGGCGATCATCTCGTAGGACCGCTGGGTGTTCTCCCAGTTGGCCCAGTTGTGGGCCATCATCAGGTAGCAGCCGAAGCCGCCGCTCTCTTCCTTCAGCTGCTCGATACGGGCGATCGCCTCGTCCGGCGTGCCCACCACGGCCGAGCCCAGGGCGAGATAGGCTTCCACCGGGTCGCCCGCGAAGTCGTCGGGCACCATGGGCAGGTTGGCGATCTCCCGGAAGTAATAGATCCACTTCTCCAGGCCGAAGCGGACCTGCTCGATGGCCTTGTCCTTGGTTTCGGCGATGTGCATCTGGCCCACCAGCCGCCAGGCGTTACGGTCCATGGTCTGGCCGCTGGCCTTGGCGATGTCCTCGGCGATGCCCCAGTTGGCGGCGAGCGCATTGAACCCCGCCGTGGTGGTGGCGCCCAGGGAGAGCAAGCCCACCCCATGCTTGCCGGCGGCCCGCGCGCCGGTGGGCGAGACCTGGCTGGCCACGGCGATCTCAACCGACGGCCGCGAATAGGGGGTCATCTGCAGGCGGGCGTTGACCAGGGTGAACCAGTCGCTCTCGTGGCTGACCTCCTCGCCGCGCAGCAGGCGAACCAGCACGTCCAGGGCCTCGTCCATGCGGTCGCGCTGCTTGGCCACCGGTATGCCCATCATGAAGGCGTCGGAGGACAGCGCGCCGGGGCCGGCGCCGAACATCACCCGGCCACGGGTCATGTGGTCCAGCTGGTTGATCCGGTCGGCCAGCATCATCGGGTGGTGATAGGGCAGGGACGACACCCCGGTGCCCAGCTTGATGTGCTTGGTGCGCTCGGCGGCGGCGGCGATGAACACCTCGGGCGAGGCGATCAGCTCATAGGCGGCCGAATGGTGCTCGCCGATCCAGGCCTCCTCGAAGCCCAGATTGTCCAGGTGCTGCACCAGCTCCAGGTCGCGCTGGATGGCCAGGGTGGGGTTCTCATCCAGAGGGTGAAAGGGCGCGATGAAGGCGCCGAAGCGCAGCTTGTTCTCGAGTGTCATTCTGGCCCTCCCAGGGTCTTTGACGAGACCTTAGCTGGGGTGACGCGGGGGCGCCTAGCGGCCCGCACCCGCGGCTCGAAACCTTAGGCGGCGGACTCCCGCGCGGCTTCCAGGAACTTCAGGACCGAGAGCTCGAAGGCGCGTGTCGAGTTGGTGTTCTTCAGGGGAAGGACGCCACGCTCGTAGGATTCCAGCACCAGGGGGTGGATGTAGGAGCCCCTGCAGACCGCGGCGGTGTTGCCCAGTAGACCGGCCACGGCCTTCACGCAGGTCGCCACGTTGCGCTTGGCCTGGGCGGCGTTGGTGGAGTGCGGATGCATCACCAGGCCGCGGGCGGCGGCCAGGGTCCCGGCCCAAGTCCGGAAATCCTTGGCCGAGAAATCCTCACCCAGGACCTCGCGGATATAGGCGTTCACGTCGGCGCTCTCGACCACGCGGCGCTGGCCGTGGTCGTCCAGATACTGGAACAGGCGCTGGCCGGGGATGTCCTGGCAGGCCTTGACGATGCGGGCCAGGCGGCGGTCGCGGAAGCCGGTCTGATGGACCTTGCCGCTCTTGCCTCGGAATTCGAACACGGTGCCCGTGCTGGTGATCCTGGCGTGGCGATCGCGCAGGGTGGTCAGGCCGAAGCTTTTGTTGGTGCGGGCATACTCCTCGTTGCCCACCCGGATCAGCGTGACCTCCATGACCGCGACGACGGCGGCCAGCACCTTCTCGCGCGGCAGTCCCCGGCGGGCGAGGTCGCTCTCGACCCGTTTGCGCAGGCGGGGCAGGGCGCGCCCGAAGGCGATGACGCGGTCGTACTTGATGCCGTCCCGGTCCTGCCGCCAGCCGGTGTGATAGCGGTACTGCTTGCGGCCCTTCAGGTCGCGGCCGGTGCACTGGATATGGCCCTGGGCGGAGGGGCAGATCCAGACGTCGGTCCAGGCCGGTGGGATCACCAGGGTCTTGATGCGTTCAAGGGTCTGCGCATCGGTGACCGGGCGGCCCTCGGCGTCGCGGTAGGAGAACCCCGACTTGCCGGCCAAGCGGGTGATGCCGGGGTCGTCGTCGTTGACATAGGTCAGGCCGGCCGGAGCGGGGGGCGTGAGCTCTGCGGTGTCTCTGGCCATCTGTCGCCTTTGGAGATCCACGGGGACGTGGCATCTACGCCCCGTACAGCCGCTGAACGTGAGCTCGCGGTCGCGAGTTCCCAGGTCGGCCGGGAGACTTAAAGTCCGTGAACTATCGCCACGCCTTCCACGCCGGGAATTTCGCCGACCTGGTCAAGCATGCCGGCCTGCTGCGCCTGATGGCCACGCTGACCAAGGCGCCGGGTCCGCTGACGGTCATCGACACCCACGCGGGGCGGGGTCTCTATGATCTTTCGGGCGCCGAGGCGCAGCGTTCAGGGGAGGCGGAGGCCGGCATCGCTCAGCTGATGAAGGCCGCCGACCTGCCCGCCGCCTTCGGCCCCCTGCGGGCGGCGGTGAACAAGCTGAACAACAGCGGGCCGACCAAGCTGTATCCAGGGTCGCCGCGCCTGATCGCCGACACCCTCAGGAAAAAGGATAGTTACATCGCCTGCGAGCTGCGCGGCGAGGAGCATGCGGCCCTGCGCATGGCGCTCAAGGGCCGGACCGGCGTCGAGACCCTCTGCGCCGACGGCTATGACACCGCTGTCAGCCGCTGCCCGCCGAAGGGCGCTGTGCTCGTGCTCATTGATCCGCCCTTCGAACGGCCCGACGACTACACTCGCATCGTCGCCACCCTGAAGGCCATTGGCCGGCGCAATCGCGACGCGGTGGTGATGATCTGGCTGCCCATCAAGGATCTGCAGACCTTCGACCATTTCCTCAACGAGGCGCAGGACACCGGCATCGGCCCGCTGCTGGTGGGGGAGTGCCGGATGCGGCCGCTGAACGATCCCATGAAGATGAACGGCTGCGCCCTGGTGACAGCTCGCGCGCCCGCGGACTTCGCCGCCTCGATGGAGGAAATGTGCCGCTGGACCGCCCAGACCCTGGGTCAGAATGGTCAGGGCCGGGTTTCGACGCTGTCGTAACGTTGATTTGCATCAAGGCGTCGCTGGGTGATGTTATGTTGCATTGCACAATCAACCTCGGAGACGTTCCATGATCGCGCTTAAGTCGAACGAGTCCGTTACCCCCGCCTCGGCCTTTCACGTGCCGATCGGCGCGGCCTCGCCCCTTTGGTTCATGTTCACCGGCGCGGCCTCGGCCGGCGTCGCCTACTGGTGGATGACCCGTTGGATGCGGCCGATGAACCTGGAGGCCATGCTGCCCCTTTCCGGCGCCGACGCAGCGCCGTTGGAAGAAGCCGCCATCCTTATCGAGGCCTTCGTCGAGCCTCTGCTGGAGGCGGCCCAACCCGTGCTTGAGGGCGGCGTGGTGGATCCCGACCCGGCCCCGACGCCCGCGCCGGAGCCCGCGCCGAACCCCCTGGACACCCCGCCGGCGCAAGCCGCCGCCCAGACGGTGGTTGAGGCCGTGGCGCCGATGACCGAAGCCTCGGCTGAGTCCGCCGCGCCAACGCCCAAAGCCAAGCCCAAGGCCGCCCCGAAAGCTTGAGGCCGTAGCGCGAAAACGCGCGGCGCATTAAGGCTGGTCTCCAACGAGAGGGACCTGTGTGCTGAAGCGTGGGTTAGACGTCCTGGGCGCCGCGGCGGGCCTGATCCTACTGTCGCCCGTGCTGCTGGCCCTGGCCGTCGCCGTGCGGCTGGAATCGCCCGGCCCGGCCCTGCACTGGTCGCGGCGTGTCGGCCGGTTCAACGCCCTGTTTCCCATGCCCAAGTTCCGCAGCATGCGCGTCGGCGCGCCCGACGTCGCCACCCACCTGCTGCCCGACCCGGCCTCCTGGATCACCCCCCTGGGCGCCTTCATGCGCCGCACCAGCCTGGACGAACTGCCTCAGCTCTGGAGCGTGCTGCGGGGACATATGAGTCTGGTGGGACCGCGTCCCGCCCTTTTCAACCAGGATGACCTGATAGCCCTGCGCGACGCGGCCGGCGTCCAGACGCTGCGGCCGGGCCTGACCGGTTGGGCCCAGATCCACGGCCGGGATGAGTTGCCGGTGCCAGACAAGGTTCGGCTGGACGCCGAGTACCTGGCCGCCCGCACCACCCTGATGGACCTCTCCATCATTCTGCGCACCGCGATGACCGCCTTCTCCGGCCGCGGAGTCCGTCACTAGACGGACCCCTTCGGCGGCTGGCGCGTTCTGGCCTGACCCGGAGTTCCCAGACCTTGCCAGACGAACCGATCTACCTGCGCGCCCGTTCGGGCCTCGTCCGCGCTCGCGACCGGGCCGCCGATAGCCTGCGCCGCGCACGTGGCGCGATGGGCCCCAGTTGGGAGCGGACGCGCTCGCGTCTGCGGGAAACCAGGTTCAAGCGCCCGAGCAACAGGGCCCTGGCCTGGACGGGGGGGATTGTCGGCGCGCTGGTGGTGGCCATCGCCCTCTTCCTGATTTTGTTCGACTGGAACTACCTGCGCGGCCCGATCGGCCGCTACGCCTCGGCCAAGACCGGCCGCGAGATCATGCTGGCGGGCAATCTTGACGTTAAGGCCTTCTCCTTCCAACCCCGGGCGACGGTGGAGGGCATTCGGGTCGGCAATCCCAAGTGGGCCGGCCCCGGCCAGACCGCCGACATCAAGAGGCTCGACGTCCAGGTCAAGCTGATGCCGCTGTTGGTGGGTCAGGTTGTGCTGCTGAATCTGGAGCTAAACCAGGCCAAGGTCGACCTCCGACGAAATCTCCAAGGCCGCGCCACATGGGACTTTTCCAACGGAAAGAAGTCCAAGAAGCCCTTCAAGATGCCGCCGATCCGGCGGTTCGTGATCAATGACGGCCACCTGCGTATGGTCGATGAGAAGCGCAAGCTGGTCCTGAACGGCGAGATCAACGCCACGGAGGAGATGGGCCGGGCAGGCCGCGGCTTCCTAATGACCGGCGACGGCTCGCTGAATGGGAACCGCTTCCGGCTGCGCATCCAGGGCGGTCCGCTGCTCAACGTCGACAGCCGCAAGCCCTATCCCTTCGACGCTGACATCCGCTCGGGCGCGACGCGGGTGACCGCCAAGGGGGCGATCCCCAAGCCCTTCGACCTGGCGCAGTTCTCCATGAACGTCACCGCCCGGGGCCCGGACCTGGCCGCCCTCTACGACCTGACGGGCGTCGCCCTGCCAAACACCCCGCCCTATCGCCTGAACGGCCGGCTATCGCGTGACGAGCAAATCTACAAGATCGAGGGCCTGAGCGGCCGGGTCGGCGACAGTGATCTGTCCGGGTTCATCTCGGTGGAGACCGGCGACGAGCGCCCCTACCTGAAGGCCGACCTGCGGACCCGCAGCCTGGACTTCGACGACCTCGCGGCGATCTTCGGCGGGGCCCCCTCCCGCAAGGCCGGCGAAACCATCTCCCCCGAGCAGGCCGCCATCGGCCGAAAGATGGCCGCCCAACGTCGGCTGCTGCCGGACACCACCCTGAACGTCAGCAAGATCCGTTCGCTGGACGCCGATGTCCGTTACCGGGTCGCGGCCATCCATGACGCCATGCTGCCTCTGCGGTCGGGCGACGTCACGGTGAAGCTGGAGCGTGGCCTGCTCAGCGCCAACCCCCTCACCCTGGACCTGCCCCAGGGCAAGATCACCGGCCAGGCCCACCTCAACGCCCGCGCCGAAACGCCGGTGACCGAGGTGGATGTTCGGCTCTCCAACGCGCGCCTCGAACAGCTCATCCCCATCAAGGGCGAACCGCTGGCCGGCAGCTTCGTCGGAAGGATCAAGCTGAAGGGCGCCGGCAATTCGGTGCACCGCGCCGCCTCCAACGCCGACGGCGAGGTGCTGGCGGTGGTTCCGAGCGGCGAGATCCGCGAGGCTTTCGCCGAACTGCTGGGCATCAACGTGGCCAGGGGCCTGGGCCTGCTGTTCTCCAAGGACCAGGGGTCGGTGCCCATCCGCTGCGGCGTGGCCCACTTCCAGGCCAGGAACGGCGTGCTGACCGCTGACCGCATCGTCTTTGACACCAAGCCGGTCCTGGCCACCGGGGCCGGGACCATCAACCTGGACAGCGAGACCATGAACCTGCGGGTCCAGGGCAAGTCCAAGGAACTGCGCCTAGTGCGCCTGCTCTCGCCGATCACCGTGAAGGGCCCACTCCTCGGGCCGAAGGTCGGCATCGAGACTGGCAAGTTGGTCGCCCAGGGGGGTGTCGCTGTGGCGCTGGCCGCCGTGGTCACGCCCCTGGCGGTCCTGCTGCCGTTCATCGATCCCGGCTTGGCCAAGGACGCGTCCTGCGCCTCCCTGATCGCCGAAGCCGGCCGCGAAGGCGCGCCGGTCAAGACAGTGGCCGCCAAGACCGCTCGCCGCTGAACATTTCAGGCCAGCAGCAAAACCAGGACGGCCTGAAACCAACGCGCGATTGACGCGGCGTCCGGGCGCCCCTCAAACTCAGGCTTACGAATTCCGTTGCGAAGAGGTCTGTCCATGGCTCGTCTCACCAAGCGTCCCCTCGGTCTGGCCCTGGGGATGGCCCTCAGCCTGACGGCCCTCGGCGGGGCGGCCCTGGCGGCCTCGGCGGTCGAGACCGCCATCGCGCAGCGCCAGAAGGGCTTCAAGGCCATGGGCGGCGCCTTCAAGACCATCAATGACAACCTCAAGACCGACGCTCCCGACGCCAAGCTGATCGCGGCCCAGGCTACGATCATCAAGGCCCAAGCCGGGCACATCCCTCACTGGTTCCCGAAGGGCAGCGGCCCGGAGGCGGGCTTCAAGACCGCCGCCAAGCCGGAGATCTGGGCCGAGGGCGCCAAGTTCGCCGCCGCCG
Source organism: Phenylobacterium sp. (assembly GCF_030693625.1). Lineage (GTDB taxonomy): Bacteria > Pseudomonadota > Alphaproteobacteria > Caulobacterales > Caulobacteraceae > Phenylobacterium > Phenylobacterium ferrooxidans. The sequence goes on along the minus strand of NZ_JAUYAF010000060.1, from coordinate 13,049 downwards.
CCAAGGGCCTGCAGACCGAGAGCGCCAAGCTGGAGACCATCGCCAAGGGCGGCGACATCGACGCCATCAAGGCCCAGGTGAAGGCCACCGGCGGCGCCTGCGGGACCTGCCACACGCCCTTCCGCGTAAAGTCCTAGGGTTCCATGAGCGACGCGCCGCCGATCGCCACCCGGCTCTGGGACCTGCCGACGCGGATCACCCACTGGGCCCTGGTGGTGCTGATCCTCGTGTCCTGGCTGACCGGGGGCGAGAACATGCAGGTCCATCGCTGGTCGGGCTATGGCGTGATCGGACTGCTGGTGTTCCGGCTCTACTGGGGCTTCTTTGGCGGCGAGACGGCGCGGTTCTCCCACTTTGTGAAGGGGCCGGGCGCGACGGTCGGCTACCTCACGACCATGGGCAAGCGCACCGCCGGCGATCTGGTGGGGCACAGTCCGGTGGGGGCGGTCAGTGTGGTCCTGCTGCTGCTGGTCATGCTGGTGCAGGTCAGCCTTGGCCTGTTCGCCAGCGATATCGATGGCATCGAGTCCGGACCGCTGTCCCACCTGGTGGACTTCGACACCAGCCGGCTGGCTTCGGACTGGCACGAGCTGACCTTCCGCGTGCTGCAGGCCCTGGTGGTCCTGCACGTCGCGGCCATCGCCTTCTACGCCCTGTGGAAGCGCCAGAACCTCATCACCGCCATGATTACCGGCAAGCGGGTGTTCTCCGGTCCCGTCCCGAGCCTCAAGTTCGCCCCGGTCTGGAGCCTGCTGCTGGGGATCGTGATCGCCGTGGCGGCGGCCTGGCTGATCGCCAGGGGTCTGAAGCTTCCGAAGTTCTAGTGCATGGCGCCGGCGTCAGGGCCAGGCCAGCTCGGCCTCGGCCTCGAAGGTGTTGGCGCTGCCCAGCGGCGCGAACTCCCGGCCAAGCTTGATCCCGAATTTGGGGAGCCCGGCCGGGATAGAAAGGCTCAGGCGGCGGCGCCCTTCAGGCAGTTGAGCCAGGCGTCTTCGCGGGCCTTCTCGGCCTCGCGCAGGGTGGTCTCGGCGTCGCGCACGGCGGCGTCGTGCTTGCGCCACTCCAGGACGGCGCCTTCGCGGGCGGCGCGGGCGGCTTCCATGGTTTCGAAGCGGGCCAGGATGGCGCGCACGCTGTAGGTCACCGGCGGGCCCACGGTCTCGCGGTCAGGATAGAAGCCGGTGATGGAGTCCGTGCTCTCGCTGTCGATGTGGAAGACATCGGCCCAGCCGGCGTGGTGGCGCATCAGGGCCCAGGGACGTTGGACGGTCATCAATAGCTCCTCAGAATCCGCATAGCGGTGTCTCGCGGTGAAACTAGCCCGGCTCGCGCCCGGCTCCAACGGCTCAGGCGCGCGGCAATAGCAGATGCACCGCTTCGGATGAAAGCCGAACCGTGAAATTCGATCCTAGACTCCCATCAGCTCCAGGGCGTTGGCGGCGGCCGCCCCGAGCATGGTGTTGTCGAAGATACACCAGCCCTCGGTCCCGGGTTGGCGGGTGGCCAGGGTCGCGGCGACCGTGGCGATCTGCTCGCTGGAATAGGGCGAGGCGTACATCCGCGGCGAACCGTGCAGGCGGATATAGGTGAGGCCCGTCCAGCCCCCGGGCCGCGCGGCCTCGGGAACCACGGCGGGGTCGGCGGCGACACGGGCGATGTGGGCGTCTACCAGCCTGGCCTCCGCCTCGCCGGTGAACCAGGTGGCGTGACGCGCCTCGATGACGGTCGGCCCCTCATAAAGCTCGCGCCAGCCGCTGACGAAACGCGCGGCGTCGTCGGTGAACTGGAGGCTGGGCGGCAACTGGATCAGCACCGGTCCGAGCTTGCCGCCCAGGGGGGCGATCTCCGCGATAAAGGTGCGCAACAGGTCATTGGTCTCCACCAGCCGCTTCTCATGGGTGGCGGTCTTGGGCGCCTTCACGGCGAACCGGAAGTGGGGCGGGGTGGCGTGGGCCCAGCGCTCGAAGATGGCGGGCTTATGTGAGCGGTAGAAGGTGGTGTTGATCTCCGCGGCCGGCAGCACGGCGGCGTAGCGTTCCAGGCCGGTCCCTTCGGCAGGGAAGTGCGCCGCCGACGTGCGCGGAATCGTCCAGCCTGCCGTGCCGATCCTGTCCATGAGCGTTCAGCGCGCGAGCCGGGCGGCGGTTGCTAGGCGTCGAAGGGGATGACGCGGCGTTCCTGGTCGCCGGAAACCCCGACCCGAGGGCAGGCGTCACGCAGGACACAGAGGCCGCAGGCCGGGTCGAAGTGGGTGCAGAGCGACTGGCCATGGCCCTTCAGCAGCCAGTGCAGTTCGTAGAGCTGCTCTCCCTGCCATTCACCCGGCGCCTGCTCCATCAGGCTGTCATAGGCTTCCCGCACGTCGCCGCTGCGGGCGGTGAGGCCCAGGCGCCGCGAGACCCGATGCACGTGGGTGTCCACCACCAGGGCGCGGCGGTTCAGGGTGCTCAGGTTCAGCACCGCGGCGGCGATCTTCACCCCGACGCCCGGCAGGCGCATAAGCCAGGCCATGGCTTCCTCCACCGGCTCGGCGGCCAGGAAGTCCAGGTTCAATTCGCCGCGCTTCAGCAGCAGCACGCGGACCAGGATCGGAAGCTGGCGCGCCTTCTGGTCGGCGAAGGTCACCGGATCGATCACCGGCTCCAGCTCTTCCTGGGTGGCGTGCACCAGGGCGTTCCAGTCCGGATAGGCCGCCCGCAGCCGGATAAAGGCCGCCCATGACACCTCGTCATAGGTCCGCGAGCTCAGCAGCGACTTGATCAGCTGGGACACCGGATCAAGCTGATGCTCGGGCCTTTGCGGGCCCAGGACGCTGCGCAGCCGGTCGCGTGTGGGCGGCAGGTCTGAGGGGAGGGCGAGTCGGATATGCATGCCGCCACGCTAGAACAAAAACAGAACATTTGTAAACCCGCCCCGAGCGCCGTACGAAGGGGTCCGGCATCCACGGGAAGGGCGGCCATGAACCCGGCCTCGGTCTCCGACTATCGCGACTTGGCGCGCCGCCGGCTGCCGCCGATGTTCTTCGAATATATCGACGGCGGCTCCTACGCCGAGGTCACGCTGAAGCGGAACGTGGCTGACCTGGAGGCCATCGCCCTGCGCCAGCGGGTGATGCGCGATATGAGCCAGCTGGACCTCAGCATCGAGACCCTTGGCCAGAAGCTCGCCTTCCCGGTGGGCCTGGCGCCCGTGGGCATGGCCGGAATGTACGGCCGCCGGGGCGAGGTGCAGGCGGCCAGGGCCGCGGCCAGCCTGGGCGTGCCCTTCTGCCTGTCCACCGTGGGGGTCTGTTCGGTGGAGGAGGTGGCGGCCAGCGGGACCGCACCCTGGTTCCAGCTCTATATGCTCAAGGACCGCGGCTACATGGCCGAGCTTCTGGCGCGGGCCAAGGCGGCCGGCTGCCCGGTCCTGGTCTTCACTGTCGACCTGCCGCTGCCGGGTTCGCGCTATCGTGATGTGCGCTCGGGCTTCACCGGGGCGACCGGGCTTTCCGGCGCCCTGAACACCGCCTGGCAGGGGGTGACCCATCCCGGCTGGCTGTGGGACGTCTGGCTGCATGGTCGACCCCACACCCTGGGCAGTGTCGCCAACGCCGTGCCCAAGGCCGGCGGCGTCACAGACTTCCTGGCCTGGATCGCCAGCAACTTCGACCGCTCGGTGACCTGGGCGGATCTGGACTGGGTGCGCAAGACCTGGGACGGGCCGATCGTGATCAAGGGTGTGCTGGACCCGCAGGACGCCCGCGACGCGGTGAAGGCGGGCGCGCAGGGCCTGATCGTGTCGAACCACGGCGGCCGGCAACTGGACGGGGTGCGCTCGTCGATCTCGGCCCTGCCGGCGGTGGCTGACGCCGTGGGCGAGGACCTGGAGGTCTATCTGGACGGCGGAGTCCGCTCGGGTCTCGACGTGCTGAAGGCGTTGTCCCTGGGGGCCAAGGCCTGCTTCGTCGGCCGCGCCTGGGCCTATGCCCTGGGCGCGGGCGGTGAGAAGATGGTCGCCCGCATGCTTGGAACCCTGCGCAGCGAGCTCGCCACCGCCATGGTGCTCACCGGTTGTCGCAATGCGCGGGATGCGGACGGAACGCTTCTCGACCTCGCAACTTAGAAAAACTTTTCAAATCCATAGGTTCGAACCCATCGACAAGGGTCGATCTTGCCGGTAATGGCCGCGCGAACGTGCGTTTGACGGCCGGGTTCGGCCGCGCAGTCGCATGCCTGTAATGCCTGCTAGTAGAAGAATGAGGTACCCGCATGGGCGCTCCGGAACGGCAAGGTCTGTACGACCCGCGCAATGAACACGATGCGTGCGGTGTGGGGTTTGTGGCCAATATCAAAGGCCGCAAATCGCATGAGGTCGTGACCGCTGGGCTGGAAATCCTGATCAACCTCGACCACCGCGGCGCCGTCGGCGCAGATCCCCTGGTGGGCGACGGCGCGGGGATCCTGATTCAGATGCCCGACGCCCTGCTGCGCGACTGGGCCGGCAAGGAAGACGTCGAGCTGCCCGCGCCCGGCGACTACGCCGTGGCCATGTGCTTCATGCCCCAGGACGACGCCGCCCGCGCCGTGGCGGTCAGCCAGTTCGAGCACTTCCTGAAGGTCGAGGGCCAGATCTTCATCGCCTGGCGCGACGTGCCCGTCGACACCACGGGCCTGGGAGCGGCCGTGCTCGCCGAGATGCCGGTGATCCGCCAGGCCATCGTCGGCCGCGGCCCTGGGACCAAGGACCAGGACGCCTTCGAGCGGAAGCTGCTGACCATCCGCAAGCAGCTGCAGAACCCCCTGGCCGAGCTGGCGATGAAGAAGAACCTGCCTGGCCTGACCCAGCTGTACCTGCCGTCCTTCTCGACGCGGACGGTGGTCTATAAGGGCCTGCTGCTGGCCGGTCAGGTCGGCGCCTTCTATACCGACCTCACCAACCCCCTGACCCAGTCGGCGCTGGCCCTGGTCCACCAGCGGTTCTCCACCAACACCTTCCCGTCGTGGAAGCTGGCGCACCCCTATCGGTTCATCGCCCATAACGGCGAGATCAACACCGTGCGCGGCAACGTCAACTGGATGAACGCGCGGCGCCGCACGCTGGAAAGTGACCTGTTGGGTCCCGACCTCAACAAGATGTGGCCGCTGATTCCACACGGCCAGTCCGACACCGCCTGCCTGGACAACGCCCTGGAACTGCTGGTGGCCGGCGGCTACCCGCTGGCCCACGCCGTCATGATGCTGATCCCGGAAGCCTGGGCCGGCAATCCGCTGATGGATCCCAAGCGCAAGGCCTTCTACGAATACCACGCCGCCCTGATGGAGCCGTGGGACGGTCCCGCCGCCGTGGCCTTCACCGACGGCCGCCAGATCGGCGCCACCCTGGACCGCAACGGCCTGCGTCCCGCCCGCTTCGTCATCACCGACCAGGACCATGTGATCATGGCTTCGGAAATGGGCGTGCTGGTGGTCCCAGAGGAGCGCGTCGTCCGCAAGTGGCGCCTGCAGCCCGGCAAGATGCTGCTGATCGACATGGAGGAGGGCCGGATCATCGAGGACGAGGAGATCAAGGCCTCCCTCGCCGACGCTGAGCCCTATGCCGAGTGGCTGGCCCAGACCCAGTTCAAGCTGGAAGACCTGCCCGAGGCCGCGCCGGCCGACGCCCTGATGGGCTCCGATCCCGCCCAGCTGCTCGATCGCCAGCAGGCCTTCGGCTACACCCAGGAGGACCTGCAGTTCTTCCTGGAGCCCATGGCCCAGACGGGAGACGACCCCATCGGCTCGATGGGCGGCGACGTCCCCATCGCGGTGCTCTCCAGGCGCGCCAAGCTGCTCTACGACTACTTCAAGCAGAACTTCGCCCAGGTCACCAACCCGCCGATCGACCCGATCCGCGAAGAGCTGGTGATGAGCCTGGTCTCGATGATCGGCCCGCGCCCAAACCTGCTGGGCCGTCAGGCCGGCACCCACAAGCGCCTGGAGGTCTCCCAGCCGATCCTCACCAATGAGGACCTGGCCAAGATCCGCGCCATCAGCGAGCTGCTGGACGGCGCCTTCAGGACCGCCACCCTGGACGCCACCTGGGCGGCCGAAGAGGGCCCCGCCGGGCTCGAGCGCGCCCTGGACCGCCTGTGCCGCGAGGCCACCGAGAGCGTCCTGGCCGACATGAACATCCTGATCCTGTCGGATCGGGGCGCCTCGTCCGACCGCATCGCCATCCCGGCGGCGCTGGCCACCGCGGCGGTGCACCACCATCTGATTCGCCAGGGCCTGCGCATGCAGACCGGCCTGGTGATCGAGACCGGCGAAGCGCGCGAAGTGCACCACTTCTGCGTCCTGGCCGGCTACGGCGCCGAGGCCGTGAACCCCTATCTCGCCTTCGAGACCCTGGAGCACCTGCGGGTCGCCAACGGCTACAGCCTGTCGGCCTATGAGGTCCGCAAGAACTACATCAAGGCGGTTGGCAAGGGCGTGCTGAAGGTGATGTCCAAGATGGGCATCTCCACCTACCAGTCCTATTGCGGCGCCCAGATCTTCGACGCCGTGGGCCTGAACTCCACGGTGATCGAGCAGTACTTCACCGGCACCGCCACGACGATCGAGGGTATCGGCCTCTACCAGATCGCCGAGGAGGCCGTGCGCCGCCACCGCGACGCCTTCGGCGACAACCCGATCTACGCCTCCATGCTGGACGTAGGCGGCACCTACGCCTTCCGCCTGCGCGGCGAGGAGCACGCCTGGACCCCGGACACGGTGGGCCAGCTGCAGCACGCGGTGCGCGGCAACCTGCCGGACGCCTACAAGAACTTCGCCGCCGGCATCAACGAGCAGTCCCAACGCCTGCTGACGATCCGCGGCCTGATGCGCTTCAAGAACGCCGAGACGCCGCTCAGCCTCGATGAGGTCGAACCGGCCAGCGAGATCGTCAAGCGCTTCGCCACCGGCGCCATGAGCTTCGGCTCCATCAGTCGCGAGGCCCACACCACGCTCGCCATGGCCATGAACCGGATCGGCGGCAAGTCGAACACCGGGGAGGGGGGCGAGGAAGCCGACCGCTTCAAGCCACTGCCCAACGGCGACTCCATGCGCTCGGCCATCAAGCAGGTGGCCTCCGGCCGCTTCGGGGTGACCACCGAGTACCTGGTCAACGCCGACGACATCCAGATCAAGATGGCCCAGGGCGCCAAGCCCGGGGAGGGCGGCCAGCTGCCCGGTCACAAGGTGGACGCCAACATCGCGCGTGTTCGGCACTCCACGCCGGGCGTCGGCCTCATCAGTCCGCCGCCGCACCACGACATCTATTCGATCGAGGACTTGGCTCAGCTCATCCACGACCTGAAGAACGTCAACTCCAAGGCCCGCATCTCCGTGAAGCTGGTGTCTGAGGTTGGTGTCGGCACGGTGGCGGCGGGCGTGGCCAAGGCGCGCGCCGACCACATCACCATCTCGGGCTTCGAGGGCGGCACCGGGGCCTCGCCCCTCACCTCCCTGACCCACGCGGGCTCGCCCTGGGAGATCGGCCTGGCCGAGACCCAGCAGACCCTGCTGCTGAACGGCCTGCGCACGCGCGTGGCGGTCCAGGCCGACGGCGGCCTGCGCACCGGCCGTGACGTGGCGGTCGCCGCTCTGCTGGGCGCCGACGAGTTCGGATTCGCCACCGCCCCGCTGATCGCGGCCGGCTGCATCATGATGCGCAAGTGCCACCTGAACACCTGCCCGGTGGGGGTGGCGACCCAGGACCCCATCCTGCGGGCCCGGTTCACCGGCCAGCCCGAGCACGTGATCAACTATTTCTTCTTCGTCGCCGAAGAGCTGCGCGAGATCATGGCCCAGCTCGGGTTCCGCACGATGAATGAGATGATCGGCCAGGTGGACCGCCTGGACATGCGCGAGGCCGTCGATCACTGGAAGGCCAGCGGGGTTGACCTGTCGAAGATCCTGCACGAGGTCCAGCCCGGAGAACCCAAGGGCCTGTGGAACCAGGACCGCCAGGACCACGGCCTGGGCAAGGCCCTGGACAACACCCTGATCGCCGACGCCAAGGACGCGCTGGCCAACCGCACCCCGATGCGCGGCGAGTACCCGATCAAGAACATCAACCGCACTGTCGGCGCCATGCTGTCAGGGGAGGTGGCCCGCGCCTATGGCCATGCCGGCCTGCCGGAAGACACCATCTCGCTCACCTTCCACGGGGCGGCGGGCCAAAGCTTCGGCGCCTTCGCGGCCCGGGGCGTCAGCCTGGAGCTGATCGGCGACGGCAACGACTATGTGGGCAAGGGTTTGTCGGGCGGCCGGGTTGTCGTGCGCCAGCCCAAGGACAGCCGCCGCGACCCGACGCAGAACATCATCGTCGGCAACACCGTGCTGTACGGCGCCATCGCCGGCGAAGCCTATTTCCAGGGCGTGGCCGGCGAACGCTTCGCCGTCCGCAACTCCGGCGCCGTCACGGTGGTGGAGGGCACGGGTGACCACGGCTGTGAGTACATGACCGGCGGCGTGGTGGTGGTGCTGGGTGACACCGGGCGTAACTTCGCGGCGGGCATGTCGGGCGGCATCGCCTATGTCTACGATCCGAAGGGCCGCTTCGCGCCGCTGTGCAACACCGCGATGGTCGACATCGAGAAGGTGGCTCCGGCCAGCGGCGGGGCCGACGATCCGGGCCGTCCCAGCCAGCGCTCCATTTCGGTGGAGAACAACGGCATGGGCGACATGCTGGCCTACGACGCCGAGCGCCTGAAGATCCTGGTGGAACGCCACCTGCTCTATACGGGCAGCGCGCGGGCCCGGGAGATCCTGGACAACTGGGATATCTGCCTGACCTCCTTCGTGAAGGTCATGCCCAAGGATTATCGCCGGGCGCTCACCGATATGGCCGCCGAGCGTCTGGCGGCCGCCGCCGTCGCCGCCGAATAGAATTTCAGAGTCGGAGTAAACCCATGGGCAAGCCCACCGGCTTCCTGGAAATTGAGCGCCAGGATCGCGGCTACGAGAAGCCGCAGGACCGCCTTCGCAACTGGAAGGAATTCGTCCACCCGCTGCCGCAGGACGTGCTGAACAAGCAGGCCGCGCGCTGCATGGACTGCGGGATTCCGTTCTGCCACACCGGCTGTCCGGTGAATAACCAGATCCCGGACTTCAACAACCTGGTCTATCGCGACCAGTGGAAGATCGCGCTCGAGAACCTGCAGTCGACGAACAACTTCCCGGAGTTCACCGGCCGTGTCTGCCCCGCCCCCTGCGAGGCGGCCTGCACCCTGAACATCATCGACACGCCGGTCACCATCAAGACGATCGAATGCGCCATCGTCGACAAGGGATGGGAAGAGGGCTGGATCACCCCGCAGATGTCGCCCCGCGGCACCGGCAAGCGCGTCGCGGTGGTGGGATCGGGCCCCGCGGGCCTGGCCTGCGCCCAGCAACTGGCCCGGGCCGGTCACGCCACGACGGTGTTCGAGAAGAGCGACCGCATCGGTGGCCTGCTCCGCTACGGCATCCCAGATTTCAAGATGGAGAAGCACCTCATCGACCGCCGCGTGGCGCAGATGGAGGCCGAGGGCGTCATCTTCCGCACCAATATGGAGATCGGCGTGTCGGTCTCGGTGCAGCGGCTGCTGGACGACTATGACGTGCTGGTGATGGCCGGCGGCGCCGAGAACCCGCGCGACCTGGAGGTCTCCGGCCGCGAGCTGGACGGCATCCATTTCGCCATGGATTTCCTGGTCCAGCAGAACAAGCGCAACGCCGGCGACGACGAACTGCGCGCCGCGCCCACCGGCGCCATCTCGGCCACCGGCAAGCATGTGGTGGTGATCGGCGGCGGCGACACCGGTTCCGACTGTATCGGCACCTCCAACCGCCACGGCGCGGCCTCGGTGACACAGCTCGAGATCATGCCCGAGCCGCCGATCCGCGAGAACAAGTTCATGACCTGGCCGAACTGGCCGCTGAAGCTGCGCACCTCGTCCAGCCATGAAGAGGGCTGCGAGCGTGACTTCGCCGTGGCCACCAAGCGCGCCATCGGCTCCAACGGCCGCATCGAAGCTCTCGAATGCGTGCGGATGGAGTGGGCGGCGGGCGACGACGGCCGTCAGGTGCTGAAGGAAGTCGAGGGCAGCGAGTTCCAGCTCAAGGCCGACCTCGTCCTGCTGGCCATGGGCTTCGTCTCACCCAAGCACAACGCCTTCACCGAACAGGCCGGGGTGGAGATCGACCCGCGCGGCAACGTGAAAGCCCCGGTGACCGACTACAAGACCACGACGCCCAACATCTTCTCGTGCGGCGACATGCGACGCGGCCAGTCCCTGGTGGTCTGGGCGATCCGCGAAGGGCGTCAGTGCGCCCAGGCCGTGGACGCCTTCCTGATGGGCGCGAGCAAGCTGCCCCGCTAGGCGGAGGGGGCGAGCCCCCTCCAGGGCCTACCGCCGGAGGTCGTTCACCGCGTCCAGCTGGTCAGCCGCCCGGGCGGCGGTGTCCACCGCGTAGTCGCGCAGGATGTCGCTGTCTCCGTCAGCGGCGAACCGCTGGTGCAGGGCGAGCTGCTCCTGGTGGATGCGGCGTTGCTGGGCGATGTAGGTGTCGTCGAAATCGCGGCCGCTGGTCTGGGTCAGGGCGTCCAGCATGGCGCCCTTGACGTTGTCCCCGGAGGCCGAGGCCGGAGGCGGCACATTGGCCTCTTCGGCGGCCGCCAGCAGGGCGTTGGTGGTCATGGCCGCGTCGTCGATCACGTGCTGGGCGAGGTCCCTCACCGCGGGGTTCCGCGACCGGGAGAGGGCCAGCCGGCTGGAGGCGACCTCAAAGGCGTCGGCGGCGAAGGCCTCGTCCACGTAGGACGGGGCGTCGGTGGGGGTTGGGGCCGGTCGGTCGGCGACCCCGATCCGTGACTGGGCGAGGGCCGGTGCGGCCGAAATGAGGGTGGCCAGGGAGGCCGCGGCGACAAACCATCCACGCATGGGGTTTCCTTCCGTTCAGAAGCGAACTGAAGGAGCAAACCGGCGCCGGCGCGCGAGGTTCCGGACCGAACCGAGCCGGCTACTCGAGTTGTCCTACATCTGATGGGGCCAAACCGTTGATCGTCGTCTAATCCACGTTCCGCGCCTCAGAGCGGGAATGCGACGTCTACAATCAGCCCGGCCGGCTCCCACTTGCGGGCGATCGTGCCCCTTAGCTGGCGCACGAGATTGTCCTTCAGGGACGAACCGAAGCCTTCTCGTGTCGGATCGACAACCGTCGGCCCTCCTGATTCCCGCCACCGGAGGGCCACCATGCGCTCCTTGAGTGTCCAGGTGACCGACACACGACCTCCGCCAATGCTGCACGCACCGTGCTTGTTGGCGTTGGTCGCCAGTTCGTGGAGCAGCATGCTGATGGGCTGAACTTGCTCCGGCGAAAGCTCGACCTGCGGGCCGCCGGTATCCACGCTGTCCTTGGGGCAAAGGGCGTCCAGTTCCTCCCTGACCACGTCCTCCAACCGTCCGCCTTCCCACCGACGGGTCGCCAAGGATGTCTGTGCGCGGGCGAGGGCGCCAATCCGGCCCGTGAGAACGTCCTTGTAGGTTTCCAGATCCTCGGCGCGCGTAAGCCGGGTGAGGGATTGCACGATCGAGAGAACGTTGCGCGCCCTGTGATCGACCTCGTGCATGAGCAGCTTGCGCGTCTCCTCGCTACGCTTTTCCCCACTGATGTTCCGCGCCTCAATGATGGTGCCGACGACCTTCGATTCCTCGTCTTGAATGGGGCTGGCGGTGAAGGCGACAGGATAGAAGGAGCCGTCCTTGTGGACAAAAATCTCCTCCCCCTGCGTCCCCGCGTTCTCGGGAAACGCGCGGTCGATGGCGCACTCCGCAATCGGGAAATGCGAGCCGTCGGGGTGGGTGTGATGGATTACATCGTGGAGCGGTCGCCCGGTCGTTTCATGAAAAGCGTATCCCGTGAGTTGCTCCGCCGCCTTGTTCATGAACACGCAATGCTGTCGCTCATCCATGAGGAATACAGCCATGGTTGTGTTGTCTAGAATCGAATCAAGGCTGCCTAGCAGTATCTCGAAGTTCGGCTTCGATCTTCCGGTTTATTGTCGTATCTTGAATAGCCGCGTAGAAAACAGCATCATCATCATCGTCGTTGAATATCTGGAGTTTGACGGCAACATCATACTCAGTGCCGTCTTTTCGCCGATGGATTGTGTTGAAATCAAGCCTTTCGTTTTCTCCCATTTGGAGTGGACGTATCAATCCGAGAAAATCATCTCGGGTAATTCTGGGCTTCAAATCCCAAGGCGTGAGATTGTAGAGCTCTTCAAGGCTGTAGCCGAGATTTTCTCTCGCGCCTTTGTTGACTAGAAGAAAGCGAAAATCTTTCGCGGAGAATATGTAAACTTCGCTCGCGGCTTCTTCAACGATGCGCCCAAGACGCTCACGGGTCACACCGATAGAATTAGCCATTCTCGAAAATTCCGGTCCGAAGGGGTCATGCTGTTGAATATCCGTAGATAACCGCCGTACCCGTGACAATGGGTTCGGTGCGACTGACTATAGTCAAGCTTGAGGTCGTAAGCGGTCTGGCAAAGCTTAGGCAGATGGGCGGAAAGTCCTGGGAACCGCGGCAACCCGTTTCCCAGACCCCTGGGATCGTGGCTCTATACCGTCACCATACGGGGGAATCGTCACAACCATGCGCCGCCAACTCGCCAGCCTCGCCCTGACCGCCGGCCTCACCCTTTCCGCCGTCGCCCAGGCCGCCGACCTGCTGATCTTCGGGGGCCCGATCTACACCGGCGTGGACGCTCAGCCCAAGGTCGAGGCCCTCGTGGTCAGGGACGGGAAGGTGGCTTTCACCGGCCCGCTGCCCGAGGCGCGCAGGGCCGCCGGCAAGGCCCAGGCCATCGACCTGAAGGGGGCCGCGGCCTATCCCGGCTTCGTCGACGCCCACGCCCACCTAGAGCATTCTGCGACCTGATTGAATCGTTGGGGATTCCCAGGGACCGCGGATTCTGATTCAAGCTCTGTGCTGGTGACGGAGGCTGGCACCTATGAGCAAGGCGCTGTCAGTTGATCTTCGTGAGCGTGTGATCGGCGC
>NZ_JAUYAF010000048.1 GCF_030693625.1 Phenylobacterium sp. | reverse complement strand
GATCCGCGAACTCCCATACAGGCCAGCGCCGTCAAGGGTGCGTCAACAGGCCGGACAGATGGCAGCATCCGACCAAGCGACCAGAAGCTCTCAAATCCGCTCTTGCGCTGAAGGGGGCGTCCACAGATGGGGAGCGGACGTCACCGACGCTGCCCGGGCGGCCAGGTGAAAGCATCCGGACCGCCCGACGATCTTCCGTTACTCGGTGACGGCCGACGTCGCTCCCGTACTACGATTGTAGCGAACAGTGACCGCTGAGATTGCGCACAGGTCGAGGTTTGACCAGATAGCCTCTTCCTTGTCGTCGTAGACCACCCTTATGTCGAAGCGGCAGACGTTCTCCGCAGCGTCGAAAGTGATGTCGACGCTGGCGCCGGTCTTCAGGACGTCGTCGCCCATGACGTCCTCTTCCCAATCATTGCTTTTGCTGGCGGCGACGTAGACCTGTTCGATCGTGTAGCCGGTCTGGTTCTTCAACGTGAAATCTTGATCCCCGGCGACCGCAGGGAAAGCGGCGAGCGCGAGCATCACTCCCGCGGCAGCGAGCAACTTCCTCATCATGTGATCTTCCCCCATAGGTCGGCCGAGGAACGCGGCAGACCGGGCGGTCTGTGCAACGCCGCCTCAGGGTTTGCAAGCAAGCTTCACCTTTCTGGCTCGCAATGCCCTCTGGGGACCTAAAACAAGCTTTGCTAGCTGTGCGCGGTGACGCCGAGCCATCCCGCGTCACGGACCTCGCCGAATTTTATGAGTACACACGCCCTAGACGCTGGTCCCGCCGACGGTCAGGCCGGTGATCTTCAGCGACGGCTGGCCGACCCCCACCGGGACGCTCTGTCCCGACTTGCCGCAGACGCCGACGCCGGGGTCGAAGTCGAAGTCGTTGCCGATCATGGTGATGCGGGTGAGCGCCGAGGGGCCGTCGCCGATCAGGGTGGCGCCCTTCACCGGACTGGTGATCTTGCCGTCCTCGATCAGGTAGGCCTCGGTGCACTGGAAGACGAACTTGCCGTTGGTGATGTCCACCTGGCCGCCGCCGAAGTTGGCGCAGTAGAGGCCGCGCTTGGTGGCCTCGATCATTTCCGAGCGCGGGGTGTTGGTGGTCCCGTTGTCCATGCCGGTGTTGGTCATCCGGGGCATGGGCATGTGGGCGTAGGACTGGCGACGGCCGTTGCCGCCGGCCTTCATGCCCATGAGGCGGGCGCTCATGCGGTCGTGCATGTAGCCCACCAGGATCCCGTCCTCGATCAGGACGGTGCGTTCGGTGGGGGTGCCCTCGTCGTCGACCGTGAGGGAGCCGCGGCGGCCGGGCAGGGAGCCGTCGTCGAAGACGGTGACGCCCCGGGCGGCCACCTGCTCGCCGATGCGGCCGGCGAAGGCCGAGGTGCCCTTGCGGTTGAAGTCGCCCTCCAGGCCGTGGCCGACGGCCTCGTGCAGCAGGATGCCGTTCCAGCCGGCGCCCAGCACCACGTCCATCTCGCCGGCCGGGCAGGGAACGGCGTCCAGGTTCATCAGGGCCTGGCGCAGCGCCTCCTCAGCCTGCTCCTGCCAGTTGGCGGCGCTGATCCAGTTCTCGAAGCCGGCGCGGCCACCGGCGCCCGTGAAGCCGTTTTCGCGGCGGCCGTCCTTCTCGACGGTCACCTGGACATTGATGCGCGACAGCGGCCGCACGTCACGGATCAGCCGGCCGTCGGCGCGCAGGATCTCCACCGTGCGGCGCTCGCCGGACATCGAGGCCATGACCTGGACGACCCGGGGATCGCGGGCCCGGCACCAGGCGTCGATCTCCTGCAGCAGGGCGACCTTCTCGGAGAAGGCCGGCGAGGCGGTGGGATCGTCCTCGCCATAGAGCTTGGTGTTGGTGGCGCGCGGCGCCTCATCAGAACCTGAGACGCCGTCATAACCGCGCTTGGCCAGGGAGGCCGAGGCCGCGGCCCGGCGAATGGAGGCCTCGGAGATCTCGCTGGAGTGGGAGTAGCCGGCGGTCTCGCCCGCCACCACCCGCAGGCCGAAGCCCTCGGAGGAATCATAGGCCGCCGACTTCAGACGACCGTCGTCGAACAGGAACGATTCGCTCTCGGAGCGCTCGACGAACAGCTCGCCGTCGTCGGCGCCCTGCAGCGCGTCCCCCAGGATTTCGCGGGCTCGCTCCGGAGAGACGCCGGCGGAGTCCAGGATAGAGGGGGCGGGGGAATGGGCGTTCATGAGCGCTATGCCTTGACTGACTTGGCTCAAGAGATAGGGGCTCAAGGCCGGTCCGTCACCCCAAACCGCGCGCCACCACGCCTTTCCGGCACTTCGAAGGGGGCGTCGCCCGTTCAGCGATCACGGGTCGGAGGGGCGTGCGTCACATCGTCCGAAGCGCCTTGGCCCACCGAAGATTCCGCCCCGCCGCGCCATGCTCGCGCCATAGGCGGCTCTACCGCCTTGGCAAGGCGTCAGTGAGCGCGTATGCACCCCGCTGAAGGGCCGGGCCTCGTGAGTTTGCGGGGCGCGAACCTCTATGACGGCGGCGGGGGCGATCGTTTCGACGAGACGCCGCCGGCCAAGCAGACCGAGGGGACATGAAGTCAAGGTTTCAAGGGATGCGAGCGCTGGCGGCCGGGGCCGCAGCGGGCGCGATGACAGCGTTCTGGGGCCTCTCGGCCCTGGCCGAGGAGCTCGTGGGCCAGCCCACGCCCGGCGGCATGAATCTGCAGGCGGGGGTCACCCCTCTGCGGGCCGACGCCATATTCTTCCACGACATCATTCTGCTGCCGATCATCACGGCCATCTGCCTGTTCGTGCTGGGCCTGCTGATCTGGGTCGTGGTCCGCTTCAACAAGCGCTCCAACCCGGTCCCGGCCAAGTGGAGCCACAACACGCCGATCGAGATCATCTGGACCGTGGTCCCGGTGCTGATCCTGATGGGGATCTCGATCTTCTCCTTCAAGCTGCTGTTCGCCTACCACGACATGCCCAAGCCCTACATGACCGTGAAGGCCACGGGGTATCAGTGGTACTGGGGCTACGAGTATCCCGACCAGAAGATCGGTGAGTTCGTCTCCAACATCCTTCCCGAGGACGAGGCCAAGGCCAAGAAGGTCCCCTACCTCCTGGCGGCGACCGAGCCCCTGGTGGTTCCGGTCAACCAGGTCGTTCGCGTGCTGGTCACCGGCGCCGACGTGATCCACGCCTTCGCCGTCCCCTCTTTCGGGGTGATTTCCGACGCCGTCCCGGGCCGGGTCAACGAGACCTGGTTCAAGGCTGATCGTCCGGGCGTCTATTACGGCCAGTGCCGCGAGCTGTGCGGCGTCGATCACGCCTTCATGCCGATCGAGGTCCACGTGCTGAGCCAGGCCGACTTCGACGCCTGGGTCGCCAGCAAGGGCGGCTCGCCCGTCGGCGCCGCGCCCGCGGCTCCGGCCGCCGGCGACGCCGCGGTTCCGGTCTCGGCCACCACGCCGGCGCCTGTCTCGCCCAACAA
>NZ_JAUYAF010000047.1 GCF_030693625.1 Phenylobacterium sp. | reverse complement strand
GCCGCGCCGGCTCCGGCCGCGGCGGCGCCGACTTCCACGCCGCCCGCGCCCGCTGCGGCGCCGGCCGCGCTCTGATCTAGGACACGCGTACGATGGCACACGCCGCCGCTCACGATCACGACCAACACATCCCGGGCTTCTTCACCCGCTGGTTCCTGTCGACGAACCACAAGGACATCGGCACGCTCTACCTGCTCTTCGCCATCATGGCGGGGATCGTCGGCGGGGCGTTGTCGGGCCTGATCCGCTGGGAGCTCTACGAGCCCGGGATCCAGGTCTTCACGTCCGGTTCTTTGCTGGACCAGCTCGGGGTGATCGAGGCCTCCAAGCACGGCTACAACGCCGTGGTCACCGCCCACGCCCTGATCATGATCTTCTTCATGGTCATGCCCGCCATGATCGGCGGGTTCGGCAACTGGTTCGTGCCGCTGATGATCGGCGCGCCGGACATGGCGTTCCCGCGGATGAACAACATCTCCTTCTGGCTGCTGGTGGCGGCCTGGGTGCTGCTGCTCACCTCGATGTTCACCGACGGCGGCCCCGGCAAGGGCTTCGGCGGTGGCTGGACGCTGTATCCGCCGCTGTCCACCTCTGGCCACACCGGCCCGTCCATGGACCTGGCCATCCTGTCGGTCCACCTGGCCGGCGCGAGCTCGATCCTGGGCGCCATCAACTTCATCACCACGATCTTCAACCTGCGCGCGCCGGGCATGACCCTGCACCGCATGCCGTTGTTCGTCTGGTCGATCCTGGTGACGGTCTTCCTGCTGCTGCTCTCGCTGCCCGTCCTGGCCGGCGCGATCACCATGCTGCTGACCGACCGCAACTTTAACACCCACTTCTTCGACGCCGCCGGCGGCGGCGACCCGATCATGTACCAGCACCTGTTCTGGTTCTTCGGGCACCCGGAAGTGTACATCCTGATCCTGCCCGGCTTCGGCATGATCAGCCACATCGTCTCGACCTTCTCCAAGAAGCCGGTCTTCGGCTACCTCGCCATGGCCTACGCCATGGTGGCCATCGGCTTCATCGGCTTCGTCGTGTGGGCCCACCACATGTACACCGTGGGCATGACCATCAACCTGCGCGCCTACTTCGTGGCCGCGACCATGGTCATCGCCGTGCCGACCGGGGTGAAGGTGTTCTCCTGGATCGCCACCATGTGGGGCGGCTCCATCGACTTCAAGACGCCCATGTTGTGGGCGATGGGCTTCATCTTCCTGTTCACCGTCGGCGGCGTGACCGGCGTGGTGCTGGCCAATGCGGGCATCGACTACAGCCTGCACGACACCTATTACGTCGTGGCCCACTTCCACTACGTGCTCAGCCTCGGCGCCGTGTTCGCGATCTTCGCGGGCTTCTACTACTGGTTCGAGAAGATCTGGGGCGTGAAGTACCGCGAGTGGCTCGGCGCCCTGCACTTCTGGGTGACCTTCGTGGGCGTGAACCTGATCTTCTTCCCGCAGCACTTCCTCGGCCTGCAGGGCATGCCCCGCCGCTACGTGGACTATCCGGAGGCCTTCACCCTCTGGAACCAGGTTTCGACGATCGGCTACCTGGTCACGGCCGGCGGTGTGGTGATCTTCCTGCTGCTGCTGGCCGAAGCCGCCCTCTCGCGCCGCAAGGCCGAGGCCAATCCCTGGGGCGAAGGCGCCACGACGCTGGAGTGGACCCTGTCCTCGCCGCCGCCGTTCCACCAGTTCAACGAACTGCCGGTGATCAAGCCCGACGCGCACTGACGCGCCGCGCTCACCAAAGACTTAAGAGGGGCGCGGGCTGGAACATCCGGCGCGCGCCCCTCGACGTATGAGAGTAGAACCATGACGATGTCGTCAGCCCTTCCGACAAGCCGCGCTCCCGCGCGCTGGCAGGACTTCCTGCAGCTGTTGAAGCCGCGGGTGATGTCGCTCGTGGTGTTCACCGCCATCACCGGCATGGTCTGCGCCGACGCCGCCATCAACCCGATCCTGGGCGCCATCGCGATCCTCTGCATCGCCGTGGGGGCGGGCGCCTCGGCCTCGCTGAACATGTGGTTCGACGCCGACATCGACGCCAAGATGCGCCGCACCCGCGGTCGGCCGGTGCCGGCCGGCCGGGTCCAGGGCGCCGACGCCCTGACGCTGGGGGTCGTGTTGTCGCTGTTCTCCACCATGCTGCTGGGCATGACCGTGAACTGGCTGGCCGCCGGCCTGCTGGCCTTTACCATCCTCTTCTACGCGGTCGTCTATACGATGTGGCTGAAGCGCTCGACGCCGCAGAACATCGTCATCGGCGGCCTGGCCGGCGCCCTGCCGCCGGTGATCGGCTGGGCCGCGGCCACCGGCACGGTCCCACTGAACGCCTGGCTGCTGTGCGCCATCATCTTCATGTGGACCCCGCCCCATTTCTGGGCGCTGTCGCTCTACACCAGCGAGGATTACGAGAAGGCCGGCGTGCCGATGATGCCGGTGGTGGCCGGCGCGAAGTCGACCCGCAAGCAGATCCTCATCTACAGCCTGCTGTTCACCCCGCTCTGCCTGGTCCCGGCCTTTACCGGCCTCGGCGGCCTGACCTATCTGGCGGTGGCCGCCGGCGGGGGGCTGATCTTCCTGATCCTAGCCTGGCGGGTGTTCAAGAGCCGGGCCGGCGACGCGGCCGATCCGCGCCAGGACGACGGCCTCTATGACGTCAAGGCCGCGGCCAAGGATGCGCGCAACCTCTTCGCCTTCTCGATTCTCTACCTGACCCTGCTGTTCGCCACCCTGCTGGCCGAGCACCTCCTCGACCTGCCCGCCTTCGGAGGTTTTTGATGAGCGACCCGCAGAACGAAGGCCCCGTCGACGCCAAGGCGCGCCGCGGCCGCAATATCGCGCTCGCCCTCGGCCTGGCGCTGTTCATGATCCTGGTCTTCGTGGTGACCATCGTGCGTCTGGGGGCCAGTACAGGCAATGGCTAAGCCGCCCCTCTCGCCCCAGGCGCGCCGCAACCGCAACCTCGGCGCCATCTGCGCGATCGGCTTCCTCGGCATGGTCGGGGCCTCCTTCGCGGCGGTGCCGCTCTACAAGGCCTTCTGCCAGCTGACCGGCTTCGACGGTGTGGTGCGCAAGGCTGATCGCGCCCCCGACACGATCCTGGAAAAGCAGCTGGTGATCCGGTTCGACACCAATGTCCGCGAACTGCCCTGGACCTTCACCGCCGAGCAGACCCGCCAGTCCGTGCGAATCGGCGAGACGGGTCTCGCCTATTTCAAGGTCACGAATAACGGCGACACGCCGATGACCGGCCGGGCCCTGTACAATGTGGTTCCGGAGTCGGCCGGCGCCTACTTCCAGAAGCTTGAATGCTTCTGCTTCTCGGACCAGACGATCGGTCCCGGAAAAACCATTGAGTTTCCCGTGGTTTACTTCGTCGATCCGAAATATGCCGACGACTTCGAGACCAAGGGCAAGCCTGAGGTGACGCTGTCCTACACCTTCTTCCCGTCCGTGGACGCGGAGAAGGCCAGCCGGCGCGCCGATGCATCGCAGGCCAAGGTCGGTTCGGCCCTTGGCGGACACACCACGGCGGGGCTATAGCCTCCGTTACGACGGCCTTGGGCAGCGGAGAGGCGCCCAGGGCTTTGAGATTTGAGAGGGGTTAGGACCGATTATGTCTGCCGGCGACGTCAAGCACGACTACCACCTGGTGAATCCCAGTCCCTGGCCGCTGGTCGGGTCCATCTCCGCGACGGTGATGGCGCTCGGCGCCGTGGTCTGGATGAAGGGCCTGTTCGGCCTGCCCGAAGGCACCCCGTGGGTCTTCTATGCGGGCCTCGGCGGCGTGCTCTACACCATGCTCGGCTGGTGGATGGACGTGGTGAAGGAAGCCAACGCCGGCGACCACACCCCGGTGGTCTCCATCGGCCTGCGCTACGGCATGATCATGTTCATCGCTTCGGAAGTGATGTTCTTCGTGGCCTGGTTCTGGATCTTCTTCGAGATGGCCCTGTTCCACGAGGCCCGGACGCTCTCCTCCATCGAGGAAGTCCGCACCGCCTGGGCCACCTGGCCGCCGGCCGGCGTCGAGCTGGTCCCGGCCTGGAACCTGCCCCTGGTCAACACGCTGACCCTGCTGCTCTCGGGCACGACCGTCACCTGGAGCCACCACGCGCTGCAGACCGGCGACCGCAAGGGCGCCAAGATCGGTCTGGCCCTGACCATCGCGCTGGGCGCGATCTTCACCGCCATCCAGGCCTACGAGTACAAGCACATCCTGGATCACAAGTACTTCTTCAGCGAAGCGGCCACCAACGCCGGCCTCTACGGCTCGTCCTTCTTCATGGCCACCGGCTTCCACGGCTTCCACGTCCTGATCGGCACCATCTTCCTGGCGGTCTGCCTGATCCGGATGATGGGCACCGGCCTGACCCAGAAGCAGCACTTCGGCTTCGAGGCCGCCGCCTGGTACTGGCACTTCGTGGACGTGGTCTGGCTGTTCCTGTTCGCCTTCATCTACGTCGTGTTCGGCGGAGCGGCTGGCGCCCACTAATCCGATGAGAGGTCACAATCCGCTGCTGGCGGGGCTCGCGGGCCGCTGCCCGAACTGCGGAGAAGGACCTCTCTTCTCAGGCTTCCTGACAGTGGCCGCGCGCTGCGAGGCGTGCGGCTACGATCTGGCCAAGGCCGACAGCGGCGACGGTCCGGCCGTCTTCGTGATCCTGATCGCAGGTTTCCTGGCCTGCTTCGGCGCGCTGTTCACCCAGTTCTCCTTTGATCCGCCCGTCTGGCTGACCATGATCATCTGGCTGCCCCTGACCCTGTTCCTCTGCCTTGGCCTCCTGCGGCCGATGAAGGGGCTCATGCTGGCGGCGCAGTTCGCCAATCGGGCGTCCGAGGCGCGGCATGACGGACAGGACTGACCCCACCCCCCGCAAGGCCTTCCCCCTCGCCCTGACCCTCGCAACCCTGGTCGCGGCGGGCATACTGATCTGGCTCGGCTCCTGGCAGATGCAGCGCATGGCGTGGAAGAACAGCCTGCTGGCCCGTATCGAGGCCTTGCAGGCCGCGCCCGCCCGACCGCTGGGTCCCGTGCTCGACGGCCTGGCGCGGGGCGGGCAGGGGGACTTCATCCGGGTGAAGGTGGAATGCCCGGGCCTGGGGGCCGCCCCCTATCTGGAACTCTATTCGGTTCGCGAGACCGGGGCCGGCCTGCGGCTGATCTCGGCCTGCGCGGTGGAGAGCGCCAGGTACCGCAGCATTCTCGTCGACCGAGGCTTCGTGTCCGACATCATCTCGGCGCGGCCGCCGGTCGACCCCGAGGACCGGACGCCGGTCAGCCTGGTGGGCGTCCTGCGCGCGCCTGATGAGGCGACCTTCGTGACCCCGGCCAACGACGTGGCGGGCAATCACTGGTACTCCCGCGACATCCCGGCCATGGCCGCGCAGCTCAAGGTGCCGGCGCCGGCCCCGATCATGCTGGCGGCGGAGACCAGTTCCAACCCCGCCTGGCAGGCCCTGAAGCCCGAGCCGCTTCCGGCGGAGATTCCCAACCGCCATCTGGAATACGCCCTGACCTGGTTCGGCCTTGCGGGCGCCTTGGTCGCCGTCTATGCCGCCATGCTCTGGCGATGGTGGAAGGCTTGATGCGGTACGTTTCAACGCGGGGGCAGTCGCCCTCGGTCGGCTTTGTCGATGCGATCCTGGCGGGCCTCGCCCCCGACGGCGGCCTCTATGTCCCGGAGGAATGGCCGAGCCTGACCCACAGCGAGATCGCCGCCTTCGCCGGCAAGCCCTACGCCCACGTGGCCACCGAGATCCTGGCCCGCTTCGTGGGCGACGAGATCCCCCGCGACATCCTGGCCGAGATGTGCGCCGAGGCCTACGCGACCTTCACCCACGCCGCCGTGGTCCCGGTCAAGCAGCTCTATCCGGGCGGCTTCCTGGCCGAGCTGTTCCACGGGCCGAGCCTGGCGTTCAAGGACGTGGCCATGCAGTTGCTGGCCAGGATCAGCGACCATGTGCTGGGCGCCCAGAAGCGCACCCAGACCATCCTCTGCGCCACTTCGGGCGACACCGGCGGAGCGGCGGTGGAGGCCTTCCGCGGCCGCGCCAACACCCGCATCGTCGCCATGTTCCCCGATGGCCGCATCAGCGAGGTGCAGCGCCGGTTCATGACGACGGCCGGCGAGGACAATGTCCGCTGCGTGGCGGTGTCCGGCACCTTCGACGACTGCCAGGCGATCCTGAAGGACGCGCTCTCCGACCAGGGCCTGAAACAGTCGGTGGGCCTGTCGGCGGTGAACTCCATCAACTTCGCCCGCATCGTCGCCCAGTCGGTCTACTACTTCACCAGCGCGGTCGCCATCGGCGCCCCGCATCGGCCGGTGGCCTTCGCCGTCCCCTCGGGCAATTTCGGCGACGGCTTCGCGGGCTTCATGGCCAAGCGCATGGGCCTGCCGATCTCCAAGATCCTGGTGGCGACCAATTCCAACGACATCCTGGCGCGCGCCTTCCAGGACGGCCGTTACAGCCGCGGGGCGGTGGCCCACACCCAGTCGCCGGCCATGGACATCCAGTCGGCCTCCAACTTCGAGCGGCTGTATTTCGAGGCCGTGCGCCGCGACGGCGTCGAGACCATGCGGGCGTTCAAGGCCTTCGGCGACACCGGGGTGATCGACATTCCGCCGGGCGCCCTGGCCATGATGCGCGAGACCTTCGTGGGCGTTTCCATCAACGAACGCGAGACCAGCGGCTCCATCGTGGCGACCCTGAACGAGACTGGTGAGCTGATCGATCCCCACACCGCCGTGGGCATGGCCGCCTTCCGCCGGGCGCGGGGGACCACCGACCCCATCGTCGTGCTGTCCACCGCGCATGCGGCCAAGTTCCCGGAAGCTGTCAGCGCCGCCTGCGGCGAGACCCCGAGCCTGCCGCGCAGCGCACAGAACCTGGCCGGCAAGGCCGAGCGCTTCGACCGCCTTCCGGCCGACGCCGACACCATCAAGGCCTATGTCAGGGCCTTTGCGGAAAGCTGATCCTGGCCACGCTTCATACCCTCTCCAACGGCGTCCGCGTCGTCTGCGATCCGGTCCCGGGTCTTGAGACCGTGGCCCTGTCCGTCGTCGCCGGTCGCGGCGCGCGGTTCGAGGACGAGGCCCGCTCAGGCTGGTCCCACCTGCTCGAACACATGGTCTTCAAGGGGGCGGGCGACCGTTCCGCCCGAGAGATCGTCGAGGTGGTGGAGGCGCAGGGCGGGTCCATCAACGCGGCCACAGGTTATGAGCGCACCAGCTTCCAGATCCGCGCCCTGGCCGGCGGCCTGGATCTCGGCTCGGCGGTGCTGGCTGACCTGATCCAGCGGCCGGTGATCGAGCCGGGTGACCTGACGCGCGAGAAGCAGGTGGTGGGCCAGGAGATCGCCGAGGCCACCGACACCCCCGACGACGTGGTGTTCGAGATGGCCCAGGGGGCGGCGTTCAGCGGCCAGCCGCTGGGCCGTTCGATTCTCGGCACCGACGCCTCCATCGCGCCGGCCACCCAGGCGACCCTGGCCGACTGGCGCGCGGCGCTCTACGCGCCTGAGACCCTGATCTTCTCGGCGTCGGGCGCGGTCACCGAGGACGAGGTGCTGAAGCTCGCCGAGCGGGACTTCGGCGGAGCCGTCGGCGCCCCGATCCCGGATGCCGCGCCGGCCCTCTTCACCGGCGGGACCGAGACGGCGCCCAAGTCGCTGGAGCAGGCGAACCTCGTCTTCCTGTTGCCCGCCGTGGGTGTTCGTCATGACGACTACTTCCCCTTGCGCCTGTTCGCCGAAATCCTCGGCGGCGGCATGGCCTCGCGGCTGTTCCAGGAGGCCCGCGAGAAGCGGGGTCTGGCCTACACCGTGGACGCCTATTCCGAGACCTATGCCGACACCGGGGTGCTGGGCGTGTTCGCCGGCTGCGCGGCTAAGGACGCCGCGGAACTGGCCAAGGTCGCGGCCGGTGAGATCCAGGGCCTGGCCGAGAGCGTCGAGCCGGCCGAACTCGCCCGCGCCAAGGCCCAGCTGAAGGCCGGCATGTTCATGGCGCGCGAGTCCCTGCAGTCGCGGAGCGAACAGGCTGCGGGCCAGGTGCTGCTGTTCGGCCGCCTGCTCTCCACGGCCGAGATCGCCGAGCAGATCGACGCGGTCGAGGCCGCCGACCTGGCCCGTCTGGGGACCTTGCTGCTGGCGCCCGGCAAGGCCGCTGTCAGCGTGCTGGGACCCAGGCCCGCCCTGAAGGCCGCCGACGCTTTCCAGAAGGCGCTGTTCGGGTAGAGAGCTTGACGGCCCCCGCTCCAGGTCCGACCCTCGCGCCATGGCCCTGCTGGACTGGATCGCGCCGGAAAGCGGCCTACGCGTGGAGGGCGAGGGGGTCTTCCTGCGGCCGGCCCGCAACGCCGACTTCGAGGCCTGGCGCGAACTGCGGGCGGCCTCTCGGGATTTCCTTCAACCGTGGGAGCCGACCTGGCCGGCCGATGATCTCAGCCGCGCGGCCTTCCGACGCAGACTGACGGCCTACGCCCGGGATCGTGAAGCCGGAACGGCCTATCCGTTCTTCGTTTTCCGCTCGAGCGACGAGGCCCTGACCGGCGGGATCACCCTGTCCAACGTCCGCCGGGGCGTCGCCCAGATGGGCTCGGTGGGCTACTGGTGCGGCCAAGCCTTTGCCCGGCAAGGACAAACCCTGGCCGCCGTCCGGGCGCTCACCCTGTTTTCCTTCCGCACCCTGGCCCTGCATCGCCTGGAAGCCGCCTGCCTCCCCACCAACGAACCCAGCCGCAAACTGCTCAGCCGGGCCGGGTTCGCCGAGGAGGGATATGCCAAGGCTTATTTAAAAATTAACGGCGTTTGGCGAGATCATGTCCTGTTCGGGCTTGTCTCGCCGCTTCGCGCGGCTCTGGAGCCTGATCAGGGAGTGTCGGTCTAGCCGGCGCGTGACCAGAGTTAGTCGAGGCGATGCCGAACGACCGTTGGATCTGGGACGCCACGACGACGCTTGAAGCGTTGGGCGCCGCCGACGTGGCCCTTTGGCTGTGGGAGCCGGAGCGTGACCGGCTGCGCATCACCGGCGCGTCGCGCGCCCTGGGGCTTGGCCCCCTGGCGCCTGAATGTTCGTCGGCCGCCATGCGCGCGCTGGCCATGCCCCAGGACCGGGCCCTGGCCGAGGAAGTCCTGCGCGTGCAGGAGCCGGGCAGCGAGATCGCCGTGCGCCTGCGGATGCGCGCTGGCGGGATCTGCATATGGCGTGGCGTCTGGCTGGAGGAGGGGCTACGCGCCGCCGGCGTCGTGGCCCCGGAAACCAAGTTCGCCGCCTCCGACGTCGACAAGCTGACCGGCCTGCTGGACCGCAAGAGTTTCATCGCCCAGGCCCGGGAGCGGCTACAGACCCCGGGCGTCCACGAACTGGTGGTGGCCGACCTCGACCGCCTGCGCCGCCTGAACGAGGCGCTGGGTCACGAGCGCGCCGACCTGGTGCTGGCCGCGCTCGGCTCGCGGATGGCTGCGGCCTTCCCGCCCGGCGTGCTGATGGCCCGCATCGGCGAGGACGAGTTCGCCCTGCTGACCCCCATCCGCGCCATCAGCGCCGCCGAGATCCTGCGCAAGGCCCTGGAGCAGCCCCTGCGGGTCGCGGGCTTCGATATCCATCCCACCCTGTCCATCGGCGCCGTCGAGGCCATGGGCGGTGACGAGGCGCCGGAGGCCGCCGAACTGCTGCGCCGGGCCGAGCTGGCCGTGGAGTCGGCCAAGAGCAACGGCCGCGGCGGCGGGGCCGCCTATGGCCGCACCATGGAGACAGATGGCCTCTCGCGCCTGGCCCTGGAGAGCGACCTGCGCGGGGCCATCGGGCGCGGCGAACTGACCGCCTACTACCAGCCCATCGTGCGCCTTTCGACCGGGGCACTGTCGGGTTTCGAGGCCCTGGTGCGCTGGAAGCACCCGCGCCGTGGCCTGCTGACCCCGGACCAGTTCCTGCCGCTTTGCGACGAGATGGGGCTGATGAGCGAGCTGGGCGCCCTGATGATGCGTCAGGCCGCCGAGCAGCTGGCGGTCTGGCGCAACAATCACCGGGCCGCCGGCG
The DNA here is from genome assembly GCF_030693625.1 of Phenylobacterium sp. Lineage (GTDB taxonomy): Bacteria > Pseudomonadota > Alphaproteobacteria > Caulobacterales > Caulobacteraceae > Phenylobacterium > Phenylobacterium ferrooxidans. The sequence continues at coordinate 27,941 of NZ_JAUYAF010000047.1, read as the reverse complement.
AACTGACCGTGGCGGTGAACCTGTCCACCGGCGAGATCGACCGGCCCGACCTGGTGGCCGACGTCATGCGCATCCGCCGCGACACCGGCCTGCCGCCGGGCGCGCTGAAGCTGGAGGTCACCGAGGGCGACGTCATGCGCGACCCCGACCGGGCCGCCGTGATCCTGGGCAACCTGCGGGAGGCCGGCGCGGCCCTGGCGCTCGACGACTTCGGCACCGGCTTCTCGTCGCTCAGCTATCTGACCCGGCTGCCCTTCGACACCCTGAAGATCGACCGCTATTTCGTGCGCACCATGGCCACCAACGAGGGCTCGGCGAAGATTGTCTCCTCGGTGGTGAAGCTGGGCCAGGACCTGGACCTGGAGGTGGTGGCCGAGGGCGTCGAGAACGCCCAGATGGCCAAGGCCCTGCTGGCGGTCGGCTGCGACTACGGCCAGGGTTTCGGCTATGCGCCGGCCCTGTCGGCCCAGGAGGCCGAGGTCTATCTCAATGAAAGCTATGTGGACGGCGCGGCGCCGGTGAAGGCGCGGGGCTGATCGTCCCCGCTCATTCCCGGCGAAGGCCGGGATGAGCGGATTTTGGGTCAGGCCCGGCCCGCCTCGGCTGTCAGCAGACTCGCGTCCACCCCGAGCTTGGCCAGGGCCTTGGTCCATTTCCGATCATAGTCGGGGTCGAAGATCAGGGCCTCGTCGGCAGGGCAGGTGAGCCAGACGTTCTCGCGGATCTCATACTCCAGCTGGCCTGCGCCCCAGCCGGCATAGCCCAGCGCCAGCAGGGCGCGGCGGGGGTGGTCCTGCGCGCCCATGGCTTCGAGCGCCTCGCGGGTGGGGGTCAGGGCGACCCCGCCGCCCAGCTCGATACTGTGATCCCCGGCGCTGTAGTCGTCGGTGTGAACGACAAAGCCGCGCTCGCGCTGCACCGGCCCGCCGATCAGCACCAGGTCGGGCGGGATCTCGATCTGCGACTTCACGTCCAGGCGCTTGAGCAGGTCGGGCACGGTGAGGCCCTCCACGGGCCGGTTCACCGCGATGCCCATGGCATGGGTCTCGTCATGGGCGCAGACCAGCACCAGGGCGCGCTCGAAACGCGGGTCGCCGATGCCCGGCATGGCGATCAACAGCTGGCCGCGGAGGAAAGAGGCGTCATCCATCGCCCCTAGTTTGAAGGTGAACGCGGCGCTTTCAAGTCTCGACCCCAGAAGTTCTGCGTTGAACCCCGGCCAAGCGGGGGTATCTGGTTTCCAACGCCATCACGGGAGAAGACCATGACCATCAAAGTCGGCGACAAGCTGCCCAGCGCCAACCTCATCGCCGGAACCGCGGAAGGTCCCAAGCCCACCACCACCGACGAGATCTTCGGCGGCAAGAAGGTGGCCTTCTTCGCCGTCCCCGGCGCCTTCACCCCCACCTGCTCGGCCAAGCATGTGCCCGGCTACAAGGACCTGGCGGGCGACATCAAGGGCAAGGGCGTGGACGCCATCGTCTGCCTGTCGGTGAACGACGCCTTCGTCATGAAGGCCTGGGGTGAGAACCAGGGCGTCCTGGACACCATGCAGATGATCGCCGATCCGGCCGGCGACTTCACCAAGGCCGTCGGCCTGGACATGGACGGCTCCAAGTTCGGCCTGGGCCTGCGCTCGCAACGCTACTCCATGATCGTCGAGGACGGCGTGGTGAAGGAGCTGAACGTCGAGGTGCCTGGCGAATTCAAGGTCTCGGCCGCCGACTACCTGCTGGCCCAGCTCTAGGACCACCTACGCCTTCGGGAATGGCCGGCTCAGGAATTTCGAGCCGGCCAGACCGAAGCGCCAGGGGGTCTGGACCCCCTTGGTGAGGCCGATGCGCGCGCCCACCACGATCTCCCAATCCTGCATCGACGGCTCCAGGGCGAAGGGTGGCTTGTCCAGCGGCGCCTCGTCGTGCTCGCGGGAGATGGCCAGGGCCTGGCACAGGCGTCCCGGCCCGGCGCAGAGCAGGCGCGCGGCATCGGCGCCGCGCCGCTCACGCATCTGTTCGAGGCCGCTCATCGGCTCCAGCGCACGGATCAGCACGGCGCTGCCCGGCGTGTCGCCGCAGACGAAGTTCAGGCACCAGTGCAGGCCGTAGGAGCGGTAGACATAGGCCCGGCCGACGGGTCCGAACATGGCGGCGTTGCGCGGCGTCGGCCCATTGAAGGTGTGCGAGGCCGGGTCCTCGTGGTGATAGGCCTCGGTCTCGACGATGCGTCCGCCGACCCCGTCCACGGTGAGGATCATGCCGATCAGGTCCCGCGCCACGTCGGCCGGGTGGCGCGCGAACAGCTTGACGCCGGGTTCGCTTGGGTCCGAACTGGGGACAAGAAAAGAACTCATCAGGGAAGAACGCCATGCCTTATGTTGAGGGCCAGACCATTCATGACGCCGACAGTCATGTGATGGAGCTTCCCGGGGCCATTCTCCCCTATGTCGAGGCGGGGCTGCGCGAGGAATTCGCGGCCAAGACCGCCAAGAAGAACACTCTCGTCGAATGGTCGGCCAAGGCCCAGGCGCTGCATGACGATCCGGAGTTCCGGGCCGGCGACGAGGCCAACCTCCTGCTGCGCAAGAACTTCCAGGCGATGGGGTCGTTCCGCAACACCGATCGTCCCCGCGCCCTGGACATGCTGGGCTTCACCAGCCAGCTGGTCTTCACCACCGCGGCGCTCGGGAACTACGGGCTGGAGGAGATGGGCGAGGTCGAGCTCGCCGTCGCCGGCGCCCGGGCCCACAACCGGATGATGACCGACTTCTGCTCGGTGGACCGCCGCCTGCTGGCCACCGGCTATGTCACCCTGGTGGACCTTGATCGGGCCGCCGATATCGCCCGCGAGGCCATCGAGATGGGCTGCAAGGGCTTGGTCATCCCCTCACGCCATCCGCCGCACCATTCGCCGAGCCACGCCGCCCTCGATCGGCTGTGGGCGGTGGCCCAGGAGGCGGGCGTGCCGATCCTGTTCCACGTTGGCGGCGAGGAGAAGATGCACGAGGCCTATCTGGAGAACGGCGGCGAGCGGGTGCTGGACTTCCATGGCGGGGCGGAGAACTTCACGTCCCTGACCTTCATGGCGATCCCGCTGTCGGTCTGGCAGACCCTGTCGGCCCTGGTGATCGACGGCGTCTTCGACCGCTTCCCCCGGCTGAAGTTCGGGGCCATTGAGCTGGGGGCCTCCTGGCTGCCCAGCCTGATGCGGTTCATGGACTCGGGCGCGGCGGCCTTCGGCAAGGAGGAGCGGCTGCAGAAGCTGTCGGCCAAGCCCAGCGAGATCCTGCGCCGCCAGCTGCGGGTCACGCCCTATCCGCACGAGGACACCGCCTGGATCATCGCCAACTCCGGACCGGAGATGTGCCTGTTCTCCTCGGACTTCCCGCACATCGAGGGTGGCCGCAATCCGCTCAAGCGGTTTAACGACGCGCTTGAAGGCTGCACGGATACGGCCAAGCGCGGCTTCTACCGCGACAACTTCATCGACCTGATGGGCAAGGGCCTCGATCCCGCCCTGCGCGACCACCCGACGCTGATGGCGGCGGAGTAGGCCGGGGCCTCAGGCGCCGCTAGGCTGGCGTAACCAATCCTTCCGGCCCTGCGTACCTGAGACGACACGTGGACCAGACCGAAGCGCGACTGCGGGCCTTGATGCTCGCCGGCCTGGCTGGCGACGCCGCGGCGCATCGCGCCTTGCTGGCCGAGTTGGGCCGGCTGCTGCGCCGCTACTACGCCCGGCGACTGGGCTTCGGGACGCCGGAGGCCGAAGACCTTGTCCAGGAAACCCTGATCGCCGTGCATACCCGCCGCGCCACCTATGATCCGCAGCAGCCCTTCACCGCCTGGGCCTACGCCATCGCGCGCTACAAGATGATCGACCATCTGCGGCGCACGAAGGTGCGTCCCTCCTCGCCGCTGGAGGAGGCCGATGGCCTGTTCACCGACGGCGGCGCCGAGGACCTGGTGGTCAAGCGTGACCTCGACCGCGTGCTGGAGCAGGTGTCGGCCCGGACCCGCGCCCTGATCCGCGACGTGAAGGTGGAAGGGCTGTCCACTCGCGAGGCCGCCGAGAAGCATGGGCTCTCCGAGACGGCGGTGAAGGTGGCTGTGCATCGGGGCCTGAAGGCGCTGACCGCCAGGTTCGGAGGCGCGCGTGAAGACTGACGAGCTGATCGATCGGTTGACGGCCAATCTGGAGCCCACGCCCCCCTGGTGGGTGACGCGGCGCATCCTGATCGGCCTTGGCAGCGGGGCCTTCTTCTCGGCCCTGCTGATGATCTTCTGGCTGGGGGTGCGGCCCGATCTGATGGACGCCATGACCGGGACGATGTTCTGGATGAAGTTCGCCTACACCCTGGCCTGTTCGGCGGTGCTGGCCGCCGCCCTGATCCGGGTGGCGCGGCCCGGCGGCTCCATGGGCTCGCTGGCCTGGGCGCTGGCGGCGCCCTTCGCCCTGGTCGGCGGCATGGCGCTGTGGCGGCTGTCGGGCGCCGATCCGGCGACCCGGCAGGACATGATGCTGGGGAACTCCGCCGAGGTCTGCGCGGTCTTCATCGCGATCCTCAGCCTGCCCATCTTCGCCGGCGCGGTCTGGGCGCTGAGGGGGTTGGCCCCCACGCGTCTGGTGCTGTCGGGCTTCGTGGCCGGCGGCTGCGCCGGGGCCATCGGAGCCTGGATCTACGCCTTCCACTGCAGCGAGAGCGCCGCGGCCTTCGTGGCCCTCTGGTACACCGCGGGCATGGCGGTGACCGCCCTGCTGGGCGCGCTGGCGGGGCGCAGGCTGCTGCGGTGGTGAGGCCGTCTTATCGAACCACGAACCTCACGAACGGCACGAACAAACAACGTGTCATCCCGGAAAGCCCGCAGGGCTTGTCCGGGACCAGACGCGCGGGGCATGCCGGAGAATCGGTGAGTTTGGGTCCCGGTCTTCCGCTTCGCGGAAACCGGGATGACACACCCGTGCAGCGCCGTCGCGCTCCCGTTCGTGTCGTTCGTGAGGTTCGTGGTTCCTCTCTCTTACCCCCCCAAGGCGTGAGCGCTGACCGCTTCGTAGTCCGCCGCGCCTTCCATGACGCCTTCAGCGAGGCCCGGCGCCTGGGCCAGGACCTGGGCGGCGTAGACGCGGGCCAGGGCGGCCTTGCTCATCGACCAGTCGTCGGTGGCGTCCACGAGGGCCAGCGCCTGGAGGCCCAGCATCCAGCCGCCCAGCACGTCGCCGGCCAGCTTCAGATAGGGTGTGGCGCCCGACAGCGCGTTCGGACCCTTGTTGGCCAGGATCCAGTCGGTGGCGCGTTCCAGAGCCGCGACACCGGCCTCCAGGCGCGCGCCGACGGTCTCGAGGCCAGGCGTGCCTGAGAGCGCGTTCGCCGTCTCGTGCATCTCGGCGGCCAGGGCGTCCATGACGCCGCCGTTCTCCATCGGCGCCTTGCGGCCCACCAGGTCGATGGCCTGGATGCCGTTGGTGCCCTCATAGATCGGGGCGATGCGGGCGTCGCGATAGTGCTGGGCCGCGCCAGTCTCCTCGATGAAGCCCATGCCGCCGTGGATCTGCACGCCCATGGAGGCGACCTCCACGCCCACATCGGTGGACCAGGCCTTGGCGATGGGGGTGAAGAGCTCGGCGCGGGCCTTGGCCACGGCGCGGGCGGCCTCGTCGCTGGCCAGCCGGGCCACGTCGTTCAGCACGCCGGTCGACAGGCAGATGGCGCGGGCGGCCTCGATCTTGGCCTTCATCAAGAGCAGCGAGCGGCGGATGTCCGGGTGGCCATAGATGGCGCCGTCGGGCGCCCAGGCGGCGCGGCCCTGGCGGCGTTCCTGCGAGAAGGCCAGGGCCTGCTGGAAGGCGCGCTCGGCGATGGCCACGCCCTGGACCCCAACCTGCAGGCGGGCGGCGTTCATCATGACGAACATGTGGGCGATGCCGTTGTTGAGCTCCCCCACCAGCTCGGCCTGGGCGCCCTCGAACAGCATGACGCAGGTGGGCGAGCCGTGGATGCCCAGCTTGTGCTCGATGGAGCCGGCCCGCAGGTCGTTGGGGTCGCCGAGGTTTCCGTCCTCGTCCACCAGCCGCTTGGTGGCCAGGAACAGGCTGATGCCCTTCACGCCGGGCGGGGCGTCGGGCAGGCGGGCCAGGACCAGGTGACAGATGTTGTCGGCGGCGTCGTGGTCGCCCCAGGTGATGAAGATCTTCTGGCCATGCAGGCGGTAGCCGCCCTGGCCGTCCGGCTCGGCGCGGGTGGCGACGACGGCGAGGTCGGAGCCCGCCTGGGGCTCGGTGAGGTTCATGGTGCCGGTCCACTCGCCGGAGACCAGCTTGGGCAAGACCAGCCGCTTCTGCCGCTCGGTGCCGTGCAGGGCCAGCGCCTCGATGGCGCCCTGGGTCAGCATGGGACAGAGGCCGAAGGCCATGTTGGCGGCGTGCACCATCTCGAACACCGCCAGGCCCAGCGCCCCGGTCAGGCCCTGACCGCCATGGTCCGGATCGGCCGACAGGGAATTCCAGCCCCCGGCGACGAAGGCCTGGTAGGCGGCGGCGAAGCCCGGCGCGGCGGCGACCTTGCCGTTGGCGTACTTGGCGCCCTCGGTGTCGCCCTTGCGATTGAGCGGCGCCAGCTCGCTCTCGGTGAAGGACCCGGCGGCCTCCAGCACGGCCACCACGGTGTCCTCGTCCAGGTCCGGGAAGGCTTGGGACATCAGGGCCGAGTGACCCACCGTCTTGAGCGCGAAGGCGAGATCGCGAACCGGGGCGCGGAAGGTCATGGGCGGCTCCTGAGAGGTAGGCTGGCTGTCTACCCCGACGCCCGGGATGCGCCAAGGCGTGGGCGCCACAGCCAGGAGATCCGAGCCGACTATAGGTCGCTTGCCGCCTTCCACCCTGAAGATCGACGGCGACAAGGCGCGCATGAGCGGTGTAACCACCCTCGACCGGACCGCCTTCGGCGTGGGGCAGGGCGAGTGGCAGGCGACCGATCAGATTCCAGCTCAGGTGAAGGTGAGCGTGCAGCTCACGGCGACGCGCTAGACGCCGCCGTCGCGGCCCTGCGCGCCGGGTCGCTGGTGATCCTACCCACCGAGACCGTCTACGGCCTCGCCGCCGACGCGGCCAATCCCGCCGCCGTCGCCGCCATCTATGAGGCCAAGGGTCGGCCGCGCTTCAATCCCCTGATCAGCCATGTGGCCGACCTCGCCACCGCCGAGCGGCTGGCGGTGTTCGACGACCGGGCGCGGGCGCTGGCGACCGCCTTCTGGCCTGGGCCTCTGACCCTCGTCCTGCCCATCGCGCCCGACACCGTGGTCTGTGACCTGGCGCGCGCGGGGCTGGAGACGGTGGCGATCCGCGTGCCCGCCCATCCCCTGGCCCGCGAACTGCTGGCGCGGTTCGGCGGTCCGGTGGTTGCGCCCTCGGCCAACCGCTCGGGACGGCCCAGCCCCACCACCTATGCCGACGCCATGGACGAGACGGGGGACAAGGCGGCGGCCGGTCTCGACGGCGGTCCGTGCGCCGTGGGCCTGGAATCCACCGTCGTCGCCCTGCTGGACCAGCCGCGCCTGCTGCGGCCCGGGTCGGTGACTCGCTCCGAGATCGAGGCGGTGGTCGGGCGGCTGGCCGAGGCGGAGGACGACGCCAAGCGCTCGCCCGGCCGCCTGGCGCGGCACTATTCGCCCGAGGCGCCCGTGCGGCTGAACGTCGGCGCGCCGGAGGCGGGCGAGGCCTATCTGGCTTTTGGACCCACCACGGCCTCCGGCAATGTCCTGAACCTCAGTGTGTCAGGCGACCTGCGAGAGGCCGCCGCCAATCTCTTCGCCTACCTGCGCGCCGCCGATCGCACCAAGCCTGCCGCCATCGCTGTCGCGCCGATCCCGACGCAGGGCCTGGGCGAGGCCATCAACGACCGCCTGATCCGCGCCGCGGGCTTTGTCGGCTAGGGCCATCGGGAGTAGGCTGGACGTCATGACCATCTCCGTTCCCGCCGATGTCCTGTCCCGCCTGAAGGCCGTGCTCGGCGAGGGTGGGTGGAGCCAGGATCCGGAGCGCCTGGCGCCCAAGCTGCTGGAGTGGCGCGACCGCTGGAAGGGGACGACGCCCTTCCTGGCCCTGCCGAGGACCACGGCCGACGTCTCGGCCATCGTCGGCGTCTGCCATGAGGCGGGCGTGCCGATCACCACCCAGGGCGGCAATACCGGCCTGGTGGGCGGCCAGATTCCGCAGGGCGAAATCCTGCTTTCCACCGAGCGGCTTTCGACGATCCGCGACGTGGACGCCTTTGACGACGTGATCGTGGCCGAGGCGGGCGTGACGCTCGCCGCCGTGCACGAGGCGGCGCTCAAGGTGCGCCGGCGCTTCCCCATGGGCCTGGCTTCGGAGGGGACCGCTACGATCGGCGGCATCGTGTCGACCAACGCCGGGGGCACGGCGGTGCTGCGCTACGGCAACACCCGCGATCTGGTGTTGGGGATCGAGGCCGTCCTGCCCAATGGCGAGATCTGGAACGGCCTGAAACGGCTGCGCAAGGACAACACCGGCTATGATCTGAAGCAGCTGTTCATCGGCGGGGAGGGGACCCTGGGGGTGGTCACCGCCGCGTCCTTAAAGCTGTTCCCGATCCTCGCCAGCCGCGCCACGGCGGTGGCGGCGGTGGAGTCGCCGGAGGTGGCGATCCAGCTGCTGGTGCGGGCCAAGGAGGAGGCCGGAGGAGCGGTTGAGGCCTTCGAACTGATGGGCCGGCGCGGGGTCGAGTTCGTGCTGAAGAATATCGCGGGCCAGCGCGACCCGCTGCACCGGGCCTATCCCTGGTACGTGCTGATCGAGATCGCCTCGGGCGAGCCCGGCGCGGCGGAATCGGCCATGGAGCGGCTGCTGGGCAAGGCCCTGGAGGACAGCCTGATCCTCGACGCCGCCATCGCCCAGAGCGAGGCCCAGGCCAAGGCCTTCTGGTCGGTGCGGGAGAACCAGTCGCCGGGGCAGAAGCCGGAGGGGGCGACCTGGAAACACGACATCTCCGTCCCCGTCAGTCAGGTGGCCAAGTTCATCGCGCAGGCGACCGCGGCCATGGAGGCTTTCGCGCCGGGCTGCCGGATCACCGCCTTTGGTCACGTCGGCGACGGCAATATCCACTATGACGTCATCCGCCCCGAGGGCGGCGACGACGCGGTCCATTCGGCCAGGCGCAACGAGGGGTCGCGGATGGTGCACGACATCGCCGCGGCCATGGGCGGCTCGATCTCCGCCGAGCACGGCCTGGGCGCGATGAAGACCGAGGAGGCCCGGCGCTACAAGAGCCCGGTGGAGGTTGCGGCGCTGAGCGCGATCCGGCAAAGCCTGGACCCCAAGCGGATCATGAACCCCCGCGTCTTCTTCTGAGCCGCCATGCTGATTGTCCTGTCCCCCGCCAAGGCGATGAACTTCGTCGCGCCGGACAAGCCCCTGCCGATGACCACCCCGGAGATGGGCGAGGACATCGCCCTGCTGTCTGAGACCACCCGCAAGCTGACCGTGGCGCAGGTGAAGCGGCTGATGGGCCTGTCGGACAACCTCGCCAAGCTGAACCGCGACCGCTTCCAGGCCTTTGATCCGGCCATGGAGGAGGGGCTGCAGGCCGCCTTCGCCTTCAATGGCGACGTCTATATGGGCTTCAAGGCTCGGGAGCTGGACAAGAAGGCCCTGGCCTTCGCTCAGGATCACGTCCGCATCCTGTCGGGTCTCTATGGCCTGCTGCGGCCCCTCGACGGCATCCAGCCCTATCGGCTTGAAATGGGGACGCGGCTGAAGACCAAGCGCGGTCCCAGCCTCTACGCCTTCTGGGGCGACAAGGTCGCCAAGGCCCTGAACGCCCAGGCCGCCGGTCACAAGGACCCGACCCTGGTGAACTGCGCCAGCCAGGAATATTTCGGCGTCGTGGACCGGTCGGCTCTGACCTTGCCGGTGGTGAATGTGCGCTTCGTGGAGGAGAAGGACGGCGAGTCCCGGGTGATCAGCTTCTTCGCCAAGCGGGCCCGCGGGGCCCTGGCCCGCTACGCCGTCGACCACCGCATCGCCAAGGCGGCCGACCTCAAGGCCTTCGACACCGACGGCTACCGGTTCCAGGCCCACGCCTCCACCGACAGCGAGTGGGTCTTCTCCCGCCCGCAACCGCCGCTGATGAGCGCCAAGGCCAAGGCCGCCGACGCTTGACGCAGGGTCCGGCGCGCCGGATGTTCTTTCTAGGGAGCAGTATGGCTTCCGTCAGGGAGAACGCCATGAGTGACGCCGCCACGCTCGACGCTACGGTCAAGACAGACGCCGGCTGGGTCGAGGGTTTAGCGCGCGGCCGCCACATCGCTTTCTACGGTATCCCCTACGCCGCCGCCCCCACCGGTCAGACCCGCTTCCGCGCCCCCAAGCCGGCCGGCGCCTGGGCGGGCATGCGCAAGGCGACCGAAAAGGGCTTCGCCGCCCTGCAGACCCCGCACTTCATCCCGGGATTCGCGGCCAGCGGGGCCCAGGATGAGGACTGCCTCAACCTGAACGTCTTCACCCCGGCGACGGACGGCGCCAAGCGGCCGGTGATGGTCTGGATCCATGGCGGCGGCTTCACCCATGGGGCGGGCTACGAACCGCTCTATGACGGCGGGCCCCTGGCCGAGCGCGGCGACGTGGTGGTGGTGTCCCTGAACTACCGGCTGGGCGCTCTGGGCTTCCTGTCGATCCCGGAGGCTGGCATCCCCGGCAATGCGGGCCTGCTCGACCAGGTGGCGGCGCTGAAGTGGGTCGCCGAGAACATCGCGGCCTTCGGCGGCGACCCCGAGCAGATCACCATTTTCGGGGAGTCCGCCGGCTCGGCGGCGGTGGCCTGCCTGGTGGCGATGCCGGCCGCGAAGGGGCTGTTCAAGCGCGCGATCCTGCAGAGCGGCGTGGGTCGCGCGGGTCCGCCGGAGGTCGCCGCCAAGGCCGCCGACAAGTTGCTGGCGAGCCTCGGTCTCGACCGCAGCGAGGTGGTGGATCTGTTCGACCTGCCGGCCGACAAGATCCTGGCGGCCCAGGCCTCGGGCGGCTTCGGACCGGGGAGCGGATTTGGCCCGACCCGGGACCCGGCCTCCCTGCCCGAGGCCCCGATGGTGGTGGTCCGCGATGGCGGAGCCAGGGACGTCGCCCTGCTGATCGGCTCCAACCGAGACGAGGTGAAGCTGTTTGTCCCGGGTCGCCGTGAGCCGATGGCCGATGAGGCCCTGCTGGCCGAGGTTCGCGGCCGTCTTCCGAACGCCACCGAGCCGCAGGCCAAGGAACTGATCGAGGTCTACCGCGCCTCGCGAGAGACCAAGGGGCTCCCCACCGACAACCTCGACCTGCTCGACGCCATCGGCAGCGACATGCAGTTTCGCATCGCCGCGACCAAGTTCGCCTCAGCCCAGGCCCCGCACGGCCCGGCCTATCTCTACCTGTTCACCCACGCCTCTCCCGCCCGCCGTGGGGCGCTCGGCGCCTGTCACGCGCTGGAGATGCCCTTCGTCTTCGGCACGACAAGGATCGAGGGGCAGGTGAACTTTGCGGGCGCCGGCCCCGACGTGGAGCGGCTGGAGGGCGAGATCATGGACGCCTGGATCGCGTTTGCGCGGACCGGAAACCCCAACCATCCCGGTTTGCCGGCCTGGCCCGCCTATGACGCGGCGAGCCGCGACACCATGGTGTTCGACACAGCCGCGTCGACCGTTCAGTCTGACCCCTTCGGCGAGGAGCGTGCGACCCTGGAGGCGCTGCTCTAGCCGCGCTAGGGTTTCCCGGAATGCGGCCGATCCGAGCCGCTGGGGGGAAGCATATGAGCAAGAGCCACACGGGACCCGTGGTCCTGATCACTGGAACCTCCACGGGCGTGGGCCTGCACACCGCCATCGCCTTCGCCCGGGCCGGCTACGTGACGATCGCCACCATGCGCGACACGTCCAAGAAGAAGGACCTGCTGGCCCAGGCCAAGGCCGCCGGGGTGAAGGTCAAGGTCGAGAAGCTCGACGTCCAGAAGAAGAAGTCCATCGAGGCCTGCGTCGAGAAGGTGATCCGCAAGCATGGCGGCATCGACGTCCTGGTGAACAACGCCGGCGCCGGCTTCCTGGGCAGCCTGGAACAGACCACCGACGCCGATCTGGAACGGACCATGGGGGTTAATTTCTTCGGGGTCTGGCGGATGACCAAGGCGGTGTTCCCTCACATGCGCGAGCGCGGCACGGGGCGGATCATCTCGGTCACCAGCGTCGGAGGCCTGATCGGCCAGCCCTTCAACGACGCCTACTGCGCCGCCAAGTTCGCGGTGGAGGGGATGATGGAATCCCTGGCCCCGCTGGCCAAGCGGCTGGGCGTGCAGATCAGCCTGATCGAGCCCGGCCCTATCAACACCGAGTTCGTCAACAGCGTCCGCTCGGCCAGCGACCTTGCGGCCTACGCCCCGCCCTATGACGCCATCGTCGCGAAATACATGGGCGCCAGCACCGGGGTCTTCGCCCAGTATGGGCAGACTGGCGCCGATATCGCCGGGATCATTCTCGGCGCCGCCACCGCCGAGACGCCGGACTTCCGCTACATCACCTCGGATTTCGCCAAACAGGTGGTGGGACCCAAGGTCGTGGACCCCACCGGCAACAGCGTGGTCGAGGCCTTCGCCAGCAGACTGTAGACTATTTCTTCAGGCCATCGACGGCCGCCAGAACCACGTCGACCGGCGGACGAGTCTTGTAGCCTTCCTCGGCCAGCTTGGCCTGGACGACACCGCGCGGTGAGATGACGAAGATCGCCGGCACGGGCACGCCGTAGGCGAAGCTTTCGGGCTTGTACTGCGGGTCGCGCAGCTTGAAGGCGTCGATGGTCGCTGAGCCCGTATCGGAGAGGAAGGCGTAGGGGATCTCCCGCTGTTCGGCGAAGCGAGTCAGGACCTCGGGTGAATCGTAGCTGAGGGCCACTAGCCGGTAGCCGCGCTCGGCCAGGGGCGCCTTGGCGGCCTTCAGGTCGATGAGTTGCTTCTGGCAGTAGGGGCACCATTTCGCGGACCGGACGAAGACCAGGACCACACCGTTCCTGTCCGACAGGCCGGCGACGGTCACCGGCTTGCCCGCCAGGTCGCGGGCCGAGATCGGCGGGACCCTGGACCCCACCGCGGGGCCGGGATCAAAGGCGGCGGCGGCGGCGGCGGCGGCGGCGGCGGCGGCGGGCCAGGCCAGCAGCAGGGCGGCGAACAAAGGCGCGAGCTTCATCGGGTGTCTCCGGCCGCCAACAGGGCGGGTCACATCCTAGTTCGCGCCGAGGCCAGCGAAGGTTTCAACGCGACCTCGGCGCTTGACGGACCGGGCGTCAACCCGGCCTCTGTCCTCCCAACAAACAAGACAAATGGGAGCAGACGCCATGGCCTACAAACCCTTCGACCTGACCGGCAAGGTGGCCCTTGTCACGGGTGGCAATGGCGGCATCGGGTTTGGCATGGTCGAGGCCCTGGCCGAGTCCGGCGCGGACGTGGTGATCTGGGGCTCCAACCCCAAGAAGAACGCGGACGCCGAGGAGAAGCTCAAGAAGGTCGGCGTCCGGGTCTTGACCCAGGTGGTGGACGTCGCCGACGAGCACGCGGTCAAGGCGGGGATGGCTGAAGCGGTCTCCAAGATGGGCCGCATCGACACCGTGATCGCCAACGCCGGGATCGGTGGCGGTGCGCCCTCCTTCTCGGAGTTCTCCACCGAGATGTACCGCAAGGTGCTGTCGGTGAACCTGGACGGGGTGTTCTTCACCTTCCGGGAGGCCTGCAAGCACATGGTCGAGCGGGCCGGCTCCGGCGACAAGGCCGGTGGATCACTTGTGGTGATCTCGTCGCTGTCGGCCCTCGACGGGGCGCCGAAGAACGAGGCCTACGCCGCCACCAAGGGCGCCGTGATCTCGATGATCCGCGCCATCGCCGTGGAGCACGCCCGCTATGGCGTGCGGGCCAACGCCATCCTGCCCGGCTGGATCGCCACCGACATGACGGCGGGCGCCCAGGGCAACGACAAGTTCAGCGATGCGGTGATCAAGCGGGTGCCCATGCGCCGCTGGGGCCAGCCGGCGGACTTCGGCGGCATGGCGGTCTACCTGGCCTCGGACGCCTCGTCCTTCCACACCGGCGACAGCTTTCTGATCGACGGCGGATACGGCGTCTTCTGAGGATGCGGCGCGCATGACGACGCGCGCCTATTCCGCCCGGCTGGGGGACATCTCCGACGCCCAGTTCCAGCAGGCGCTCGACCGGCTGGACCTGGGCGAGCTCGTCGGCGCGACCGCCGTGCCCTTCGGCCTGTTCGGGCAGAACGTCTTCCTGACCACCAGCCGCGGCGAATTCATCTTCCGCGGCGCCCAGCACGGCGACTGGCAGTTCGCGAAAGAGGTGTTCTTCGCGCGGCTGCTGGCGGCGCGGACAGCCGGGCCGGTGGCCTGGCCGCAGTGGCTGGAGACCTCGCCGGAGATCTTCGGCTGGCCGTACATCGTGGCCCCGCGCCTGCCGGGCCAGCCTCTGGCCGACCCGGCGGTGATCGCGGGACTTTCGGCCGACGACCGCTGGCAGATCGCCTGGGCTCAGGGCGAGACCCTGGCGGCCCTGCAGGCCCTGACCTGGGCGGCGGCGGGGGATTTCGATCTCGCCACCGGTGACATCGTGCCCTTCGAAGGTGGGCATATCGGGCATCTGGTCCGCGAGGTGCGCAAGCTGGTGGCCGACGCCGACGGCTCCGGCTCGCTGACGCCGGAGGACCACGCCTGGATCGAGGGGGTGCTGCACCTGGCCGCCTTGGTGCGCGACTCCGGCCCGGCGGTCTATCTGCACAACGACTTCAGCCTCAACAATGTGCTGGCGCAGCGGCGCGACGGGGCCTGGGCGATCACCGGGGTGGTGGACCTGATGACGTCGACCTTCGGCGGCGGGGAAGCCGACCTCTGCCGCCAGGCCGCCAACTACCTGGACCAGGACCCAGCCCTGACGTCGGCTCTGATCGGCGCCTACCGAGGGGCGGGCGGCGGCGGGCCGGACGCGCAATCCCGCGCGCCGCTGTACGTGGTCTATGAGCGGCTGCTGCTCTGGGAGTACTTCACTCGGCCGCCGGAGCGTGCCGGCTGGACGGCGGGCAAGACCTTCAGCGGCTGGGCGCGGGGCTATGTCGAGCGGCTGACCGCCTTACTGTGAGCCGCTGACCCTGGGTCACGGTTCCCTTCCGCGGGCTGCGGCGCCATCCTGTCCCCAACGAGATTTCGGGAGAAAACGCCATGACCCTTCACACCCCGCTTTGCGACCTCCTGGAGGTCAAGCACCCGATCATGCTGGCCGGCATGGGGGGCGTCTCCTATGCCGAGCTGGTGGCCGCGGTGTCCAACGCCGGGGGCTATGGCGTGCTGGGCATGGCCGGCCGCACGCCGGAGTTCATCCGCGACGAGATGCGCAAGGTCAAAAGCCTGACCGACAAGCCCTTCGGCGTCGACCTGCTGGCGGCCAGCCCGGATAGCCTGACGGCCTCGGTGGAGATCATCATCGAGGAGGGAGCCTCCAGCTTCGTGGCCGGCCTGGGCGTGCCCATGCCGATCATGGAGAAGCTCAAGAAGGCCGGCCTCAAGGTCATGGTGGTCTGCGGGGCGGTCAAGCACGCGGTGAAGGCCGAGCAGGCCGGCTGCGACGCCGTCATCTGCCAGGGCGGCGAGGGCGGCGGCCATACGGGCCTGGTGGGCACCATGCCCCTGGTGGCCCAGGCGGTGGAGGCCGTGAAGATCCCGGTGGTGGCGGCCGGCGGCCTCTATGACGGGCGCGGCCTGGCCGCGGCCCTCACCCTCGGCGCCGTCGGCGTCTGGATGGGCACCCGCTTCATCGCCAGCCACGAGGCCCATGCCGGCGAACTCTACCGCCAGACCATCGTGGAGGCCGCCGACGAGGACACCGTCCGTACGCGGTCCTATTCCGGCAAGCCGATGCGGGTGCGCAAGAACCCCTATGTGGAGGACTGGGAGACCCGTCCCCAGGACATCCAGCCCTTCCCCATGCAGGCGATGATCTCCAGCCAGGCCGGCGTCATGGGCGGCATCGGCGGCCAGATCGAGGGCCTGGACCCCGACAAGTCCTGCTTCGCCATGGGTCAGTCGGCGGGGGGCATCCACACGGTGCTGCCGGCGGCCCAGATCGTGGCCAACCTGGTCTCGGAGGCCGAGGCCGCGCTGACGCGGGCGAGCAAGCTGGTGAAGGTGACGGCCTAGGCTCGGCCGACCACGGGGATCATCGAAACGGTCAGGGTGGAGGCGCGGGACGCCTCCACCCCTCCTGCGCCGCCGGGCTGGGGGTCAGCCTCGGCGGCGGGGCCGTCGTCCTCCGGGGGAGGTCGGAACGACAGCCTGTCGGTTACGCGGCCAGCTTGGCGGCGGTCTGGGCGATCTTGCGGCCTTGGTATCGGGCGCCTTCGAGTTCGTTGTCGCTGGGCTGACGCGAGCCGTCGCCGCCGGCGATGGTGGAGGCGCCGTACGGGCTGCCGCCGGTGATCTCATCCAGGGTCATCTGGCCGGCGAAGCCGTAGTCTAGCCCCACCACCACCATGCCGAAGTGCAGCAGGTTGGTGATCACCGAGAACAGGGTGGTCTCCTGGCCGCCGTGCTGGGTGGCCGTGGAGGTGAAGGCCCCGCCGACCTTGCCGTTCAGGGCGCCCTTGGCCCAGAGGCCGCCGGCCTGGTCGAGGAAGGCCGCCATCTGGGAGCTCATGCGGCCAAACCGGGTGCCGACGCCGATGATGATGGCGTCGTAATCCGCCAGGTCCTCGATCCTGGCGATCGGGGCCTCCTGGTCGAGCTTGAAGTGGGCCGCCTTGGCGATCTCATCGGGCACGGTTTCGGGGACGCGCTTGATGTCCACCGTGGCGCCGGCCTCGCGGGCGCCTTCGGCCACGGCCTTGGCCATGGTTTCGATGTGCCCATAGGCGGAGTGATAGAGGACGAGGACCTTGGTCATGATGGGATTTTCCGGGGGAGGGGAGAGGGAAGCCGCCCCGGCTTTCACCGGGGCGGGAAGGGGGTCTAGGCGGCGTCGACGAGGACCAGTTCGGCGTCCTCCAGGGCGGTGACCCGGACCGTGGCCTCATCGCGGATGGCCGCGCCGTCGCGGGCGTGGAGGGTGACGCCATTGACCTCCACCGAGCCGGTAGCGGGCACCAGGTAGCCGAAGCGGTCGGCGCCCAGGTCATACTCGGCGGTCTCGCCAGCCTTCAGGGTGGCGGCCACGACCCGGCCATTGGTGCGGATCGGCAGGACGTCGGTGTCGCCTTCGACCCCGCTGGCCAGGGTCACGAACTTCCCGGCGCGGTCACCCTTGGGGAAGGGCTTGGCGCCCCAGCTGGGAGCACCGCCGGTCTTGTTGGGCTGGATCCAGATCTGGAACAGGGTGGTGGGCTCGCTCTCCAGGTTGAACTCGGCGTGGCGGATGCCGGAGCCCGCGCTCATCACCTGGACGTCGCCGGCCTCGGTGCGGCCCTCGTTGCCCAGGCTGTCCTTATGGGTGATGGCGCCGGTGCGGACATAGGTGATGATCTCCATGTTCGCGTGGGGGTGCGGCGGGAAGCCGGAGTTGGGAGCGATGCGGTCATCATTCCAAACCCGAAGAGGTCCCCAGCCCATGCGCTTGGGATCGTGGTACTCCGCGAAGGAGAAGTGATGCTTGGCGTCGAGCCAGCCGTGGTTGGCGCCGCCGAGGGAGTCAAAGGCTCTGCGTTCGATCATCTCGTGGGTCTCCTGTCTCGTGAGGTCGCTGGCCGAAGGGCCGCGCCGCTGTTGAGATCAAGGTAGTCATCCCCACACATTCCGAAATAGAAACGATGGAAACAGATCGTTTCGGAAATCGTCATGTCCCGTCTTCCTGATTTCGAGGCCTGGGCCGTCTTCGCCAAGGTGGCCGAGACGGGCGCCTTCGCCCGCGCCGCCGTCGAACTGGAGCTCTCCAAGGCCACGGTGTCCAAGGCGGTGTCGCGGCTGGAGCAGCGACTGGGGACCAGTCTGTTCCACCGCACCTCGCGCAAACTCGCCCTGACCGAAAGCGGTCGCACGGCCCTGGAACGGGCCAGCCGGATCCTGGCCGAGGGCGAGGCGGTGGAGGCCGAGGCCGCCGCCCAGTCGGCGACGCCTCAGGGTCTGGTGCGCCTGGCCGCGCCGATGTCCTTTGGCAACCGGCACCTTGCCCCCCTGCTGCCGGAGTTCCTCCGGCTCTATCCGGAGGTCTCCATCGACCTCAGCCTGTCGGATCAGAAGGTCGACCTGGTGGGGGAGGGGTTCGACCTTGGTCTGCGGATCGGCAACCTGGCCGACTCCTCCCTGCTGTCGCGCCGGCTATGCGGGGTGCGGTTGGTTTTGGTGGGATCGCCGGCCTATCTGGCGGAACACGGCCGGCCCGAGCACCCCCGCGACCTGCTGTTCCACCGGGCCCTGACCTACGCCTATGTCCTGACGCCGGAGGTCTGGAAGTTCGTCCATCCGGATGAGGGGGAGCAATCGGTCACCGTCTCCGGTCCCCTGAAGGTCAACAATTCCGACGCCCTGCTCCCCGCCCTGCGCGAGGGGCTGGGCCTGGCCCTGCAGCCTGAGTTCATCGTCTGGCCCGAACTGGCGGACGGCACGATCGAGGCGGTGATGTGCGACTGGCGAACCCCGCCTATCGCCCTGCACCTGGTCTCGCCGCCGGGGCGTCTGCGGCCGGCGCGGGTGCGGGTGCTGTTCGACTTCCTGGCCGCGCGTCTGGCGACGGCGCCCTGGGCGATGATCGAGGATTTGGAGAGACCCTAGGGCTTATCCGCCCACCGTCTTCGTGAACGACCCGAAGCTTGCCAGGCAGCCCTGCCAGACACCCACGTGCTGCTTGGCCTCCTCGGCGGTCATCCGCAGGTTCACGAGGGTGGCGTAGGCGACGTTGGGCTTGCCGTCGTCGGCGAGGAAGGCGCGACAGGCCACCTGTCCCTTGTTGAATTCGTTGATCTTGCTCAGGTTCACGCCCTTGGCCGAGAAGGCGGTGGAGAAGACCAGGGCGCGGCAGGCCTTTCCCTTGGGGTCGCAATCCACGTACTGGGCGCCGAAGTCGCCGCCAGGGGTGGTGACGTTGAGGAACACCACGGTGGCCTCGGTCCTCGCGATCTCCGCCTTGGCGTCCATGGTTTTCAGCAGGCTGATCAGGGCCGTGGGATCGCGGAGGTCGAAGGGGCCGGACTTGGCCGGCGCCTTGGCGGGCGTTGCGGCGTGGGCGGCGACCGCCAGGGCGGCGACGACGGCGGCGAGGGTGGCGATGCGCATGACGGGTCCTTGGGTCGACTCGGTCGGGATTTAACCGATTTCCGCGCATCCGGCGGCAGGAGAATGGCGCTCGCCTAGTGCGCGCGACGGGATGACAAAATCGGTGTTCTTCCCTTAAGTGAGGCCATGCGCCGTCTAATGCTCACCCTCGCGCTGGCCGCCGTGGCCTTCCCGGTCCTCGCCCAGGATCGCAGCCCGGCGCAACGCCAAAGCCTCGTGGACCTGGCCTATGTGCTGGGAGAGAGCCATGCCCTGCGCCAGGCCTGCGCCGGGGCTGAGGATCAGTTCTGGCGTACGCGGATGATGAACCTGGTCAGCAACGAGAAGCCCGATGCGGCCCTCGATGGGCGGCTGAAGGAAAGCTTCAACACCGGCTTCGCCTCCCGCCAGACCGAGTTTCAGTCCTGTGGCCCGGCCAGCCGCCGCGCCGAACTGGCCGCCGCCAACCACGGTCTGGATATCTCCAAGCGCCTGGCCAAGGTGATGATCAAGACTGAGCGCGAGCCTTTGCCCACCATCTTCGAGATGAACGCGACAGGCGAACAATCTCCGCGCTAAACTCTCCGCACCTACCGTCGGAGATTCCGTCATGGCCGCTGCGACCATCGCGTCTATCGCCTTCCTAATCCTCGCCCTGGTCATCGTGCTGGGGGCCATCAAGATCGTCCCCCAGGGGCGCGAGTACACGGTGGAGCGGTTTGGCCGCTACACCCGCACCCTGAAGCCGGGCATCTCCTTCCTCACCCCCTTCATTGAGGGCGTGGGCCGGCGCATCAACATGATGGAACAGGTCCTGGACGTGCCGCGCCAGGACGTGATCACCAAGGACAACGTCTCGGTCCAGGTGGACGCCATCGTCTTCATCCAGGTGATGGACGCCGCGGCCGCAGCCTATCGCGTGACCAATCTCGACTACGCCATCACCCAGCTGACCATGACCAACCTGCGCACCGTGGTGGGCAACATGGAGCTGGACGAGGTGCTGAGCCAGCGCGACCAGATCAACACCCGCCTGCTGGACGTCATCGACCAGGCCACCAGTCCCTGGGGGGTGAAGGTGGCGCGCATTGAGATCAAGGACCTGCAGCCGCCGCCGGACATCACCAACGCCATGGCGCGGCAGATGAAGGCTGAGCGGGAACGCCGGGCTGTGATCACCGAGGCCGATGGCGAGAAGCAGGCCGCCATCACCGTGGCCGAGGGCGCCAAGCAGGCCGCCATCCTCCAGGCCGAGGGCCGCCGGGAGGCCGCCTTCCGCGACGCCGAGGCCCGGGAGCGGGCGGCCGGCGCCGAGGCCGAGGCCACCAAGCTGGTGTCGGACGCCATCGCCAGCGGCGACGTCAACGCCATCAACTACTTCGTGGCGCTCAAATACGTGGAGGCCTTCGCCAAGCTGGCCGAGAGCCCGCAGCAGAAGACGGTGATCGTGCCGGCCGACATGGGCTCGCTGGTGGGTTCCATCGCTGGCATCGGCGAGCTGGTGAAGTCGATCCAGTCCGACAGCCCGCCGCCGCGCCCGCCGCAGCCGCCGCAGCAGCCGCGTCCGCCGCAGGCGCCGCGCGCCACGGCGGTTCCCAGGGCGGGGGGCTGATCGCGTGGACGGCCTGATCCAACTGGTGGCCGCCAATCCGTTCTGGGTGTGGGCGGCCATCGGCGCCCTGATCCTGGCGACCGAGGTCTCCACCGGCTCGGGCTGGCTGCTGTGGCCAGCGGCCAGTGCGGCGGCCGTCGCCGTGGCGGCCCTGCTGTTTCCGCAGATGGGCTGGGTCGGGGCGATCGGCCTCTATGCCGGCCTGACCATCGTCACCACCCTGCTGGCCCGACGCTACTGGCGCCCGAGCCCGGCCGACGAATCCCAGGACATCAACGACAACATCTCCCGCCTGGTGGGCCACCACGGCAGGGCCGCGGCCGACTTCCGTGACCGTGCGGGACGGGTGTTCATCGACGGCAAGGAATGGGCGGCGGAGCTGGAGGGGGACGCGGTCCTCGCCATCGGCGCCCCCATCGAGGTCACGGGGATCAACGGGGCGTTGCTGCGGGTGCGCCCAGCTCGCTGATCTCCGACAGGAAGATTCGCAGGGCCCTCAGGAATGGGGTCACCGCCCGGAACTCATCGTCGGTGAACCCCTCGCGCAGGGCCTCGGTCTTGGCCTTCATGTCCTTCATGATGGCGCTGGACACCTCGAGCCCGGCCCGGGTGATCTTGACCCGCTTCTTGCGCCGGTCGTCGCAGTCGGCCAGCACGGCGACAAAG
The DNA here is from genome assembly GCF_030693625.1 of Phenylobacterium sp. Classification (GTDB taxonomy): domain Bacteria; phylum Pseudomonadota; class Alphaproteobacteria; order Caulobacterales; family Caulobacteraceae; genus Phenylobacterium; species Phenylobacterium ferrooxidans. The sequence goes on along the minus strand of NZ_JAUYAF010000047.1, from coordinate 6,406 downwards.
CCCATCTTCTCCAGCTTCTGGAGGAGGTTGGTGATCGCGCCCTTGGTCATCAGCATCATGCGCGCGAGCTCGGCGGGGGTCTGGCCGTCGCCATACCGCATGAACCACTGCAGCAACTCGAACTGGGCATGGGTCATGCCCTCAGGCAGGTGCCTGGTCACCGCGGCGCGCAGATAGTGCTCGATGGCCCCGATCTCGGTGAACACCTGGACGTAAGGATGCGCCTGGGCGGCCGGCCCATTGCGAAGGTCTGGTGTCAGCACGGTCGTCTCCATATCGTTCACTGTTGAACGACATGGGTTGTCGTAAGGTAAGCTTCAACCCCAAAAGACCCACGTTCTTTCGAATCCGGCGAGACTGTGACTTCAAGGCGACGCGGCCTGATGGGCTAGGCGCGCGCCTTCAGGGCTTCCTTCAGCCCCTTGCCGGCCAGGAAGTCGGCATGCTCGTTGAGCGCATGGCCGGCATGGCCCTTGACCCAGCGCCAGTCGACGGTGTGGCGGTCGCGGGCGGTGTCCAGGCGGCGCCACAGGTCTTCGTTCTTCACCGGCTTCCTGTCGGCGGTTTTCCAGCCGCGCTTCTTCCAGCCGTGGATCCACTCCGAGATACCCTTCATGACGTAGGTCGAGTCGGTGTGCAGCTCGACGTCGCAAGGCTTGGTGAGGGCCTCCAGCGCCTGGATGGCGGCCATCATCTCCATACGGTTGTTGGTGGTGTCGGGCTCGCCGCCGCAGATGTCCTTGCGGTGGCCGCCGGAGATCAGCACCGCGCCCCAGCCGCCAGGGCCCGGGTTCCCCGAGCAGGCGCCATCGGTATAGATCACCACCTTGGTCCCGCTCACGCCGGGGCCCCGAACAGGACGAGATCGGGCGCGGCGCGGTGGACCGCCAGCTTGCGCTCGTATTCCAGCGGGTCCTTGGGGCGGACCAGGGCGCCGGCCGGGGTCGCCCCCCAGGCCTCAAGCCGGGTCAGGAAGAACCGCATGGCCGCGCCGTGGGCCAGGGCGGGCAGGGCCTGGCGCTCGGCGGCGCTCAAGGGACGCAGGCTCTCATAGCCGGCCACCAGGGCCCGGGCCGAGGTGATGTTGAAGCTTCCGTCGGCCTCGAAGCACCAGGCGTTCAGCGCCACGGCGACGTCGTAGGCCAGTGCGTCGACGCAGGCGAAATAGAAGTCGATGGCGCCGGCGAACTTGCCCGCGGTGAAGAACACATTGTCCGGGAAATAGTCGGCGTGGATGACGCCGGTCGGCAGGCCCTGCGGCCAGGCGGCGGCCAGGCGGTCGAGGTCGCCGCTGATGGTGGCGGCCAGCCCTGGCTTCAGGCCGTCTGCGGCTTCGCGCAGGCTGGCGAACAGCGGCGCCCAGGAGGCCTGGCCCAGGTCATTGGCCCGCGTCCCCGGAAAACCCTGAGCGGCCTGGTGCAGCCGCGCCAGGCCCTCGCCCGCCTCGCGGCAGTGGTCGACGGTGGGACGTCGAACCGACAGGCCCGGCAGGAACTCGACGATGGCCGCGGGCTTGCCGCGCACCCGCTTGATGGTCACGCCATTGCGGTCGGCCAGGGGGGCGGCGCTGGGGAAGCCGTGTTGGGCCAGCCAGCGCATCAGGTCGAGGAAGAAAGGAAGTTCCTCCTCCCGCATGCGCTTCTCGTAGACCGTCAGAAAATAACGGCCGCCGGTGGTCTCCAGCAGGAAGTTGGAGTTCTCCACGCCCTCGGCCATGCCCTTGAAGGCGAGCGCCGTGCCGATGTCGTAGTCGGCGAGCAGGAGGGCGAGCTCCTCATCATTGATGTCGGTATAGACGGCCATGCTGGCTCGGATGGGGGAGCCCGGGCCGGGCGTCAAGCCTTGGCGACCACCCACAGGTCCTGACCGCCGTCATAGTCGGCGGGCGTCGCCCAATTGCCCTTGTGGAAGGACACCAGGGCCAGGCCGGCCTGGGCGATGGCGCGGGCCAGGGCCTGCTGGTCATGGGCGATGGCGCGCTCGGGGCTGCGGGGGTCCACGACGCTGGACGTCGCGTCATAGGGCTGGAAGTCGAACAGCGGGGCCTCCGCCTCGCGGGGCGAGAAGGCGGTGAAGGCGAACCGGCCGCCCGGCTTCAGCACCCGGGCCGCCTCCCGCAGGTAGTGGCTCATGGCCCCGAAGCGCATGTGGGTGAAGACCGACATGGCGAAGGCCACATCCACCGAGGCGCTCTCGGCGGGAAAGGCCACCTCGTCCTCCGCGATGGATCCGCCGCGGTTGTAGTCGCCGTTCCAGACGTCGAGGTGGACGAAGGTGAGCTGCGGGTAGCGACGCCTGCACATGCCGATCGCCGCCCTGGAGAGGTCGAACCCGGTGTAGGGATGGTCGGTCAGATGGTGCGCCATCCGCCCGGTGCCGCAGCCGATGTCCAGCACCGCATCACCAGACTTGAGGGCCGCATAGGTCTTCAGCCAGCCCACAGCCTGCAGGCCGATGGCGTAGTGGTCGCCGTTGCCGACATTGTGGATCACGCTCCACGGGTCGCCCGGCCGGCGGGTCGGCAGGCTCTTGATGTCCAGCCACAGGCCAGACAGGGCGCGCCGCAGGGGCGGCGGGGCATAGGCGGCGAGGGCGCGGATCGTCGCCATCAGCCTTCCACCAGCACCCGGGGCAGCTTGAAGCTGACGGTCTCGCGGACGGCGTCGACCTCCTCCACCGTGACATCGAACACCGCGCGCAACGCTTCGATCACCCCCTGCACCAGCACCTCTGGCGCCGAGGCGCCGGCGGTGACGCCAACGGTCCGGGCCCCGTCGATCCAGGCGAGGTCGAGGAAGCTTGCGTCGTCGATCAGGTGGGCCTGGGCCACGCCCCCGCGCTTGGCCACCTCCACCAGACGCACGGAATTGGAGGAATTGGCGGAGCCCAGCACCAGCAGGACGTCGCTGCGGGCGGCCACGCTCTTGACCGCCTCCTGGCGGTTGGTGGTGGCGTAGCAGATGTCTTCCTTGTGCGGCGCCGAGATCTCCGGGAACCGCTCGCGCAGGGCCGCCACGATGGCCGCGGTGTCGTCCACCGACAGGGTCGTCTGGGTGGCGAAGGCGATGTTGGTCGCGTCCTTCGGCGTGAAGGCGCGCGCGTCCTCCACCGTCTCGATCAGGGTGACGGCCCCCTCGGGCAGCTGGCCCATGGTGCCGACGACCTCCGGGTGGCCGGCATGGCCGATCAGCACGATCTCCATGCCGGCGTCGTAGTGGCGCTGGGCCTCCACATGGACCTTGGAGACCAGGGGGCAGGTGGCGTCGAGGTAGAGCATGTTGCGCGACTTCGCGTCGGCGGGCACCGACTTGGGCACGCCGTGGGCCGAGAATACCACCGGACGGTCGGTGGGACACTCGTCCAGCTCCTCGACGAAGACGGCGCCCAGAGCCTTCAGCCGGTCCACCACATGGCGGTTATGGACGATCTCGTGGCGCACATAGACCGGGGCGCCGTACTTCTCGAGCGTGCGTTCCACGATCTGGATGGCGCGGTCGACGCCGGCGCAGAAGCCGCGCGGGGTGGCGAGCAGGATCGTCAGGGGGCGGCGGGCGCGGGTCGGTTCGGACATGACCCCAAACTAGGCGTCCGGAGCTTCCACCGCCAGCCGCGTTGCGGCCTCAATCGATAGCCAGTAGTACAGGGCCGACCGCGCGGACCTCCGCGCCCTGTTCCTCTGTCTGGACGACCCCATGCGCCGTTCCCTTCTGCTCGCCGCCTGCGCCTTCATGGCGACTGCGATCGCCCTGCCCGAAATCGCCCTGGCCCAGGGCTCGCCGCGCCGCGACCAGCAGCGCCAGGAGCAGGAGGCCGCCAAGAAGAAGAAATCCAAGGAAGAGTGGAACGACGTCCAGGCGCCGCTGCAGGCCCTGCGCAACGCCGGCCCGTGCCCCTTCGTGAAGGTGCTCTACGACGCCGGCCGCTACATCGAGTTCAAGGACGACAAGGAAGCCTCGGCCAATGTCGGCTATTCGGGCGAGATCCAGGGCATCTCGGCCGGCTGCGCGTACAAGGACGACCAGCCGATCCAGGTCGAGATGGAAGTGCTGTTCGAACTGGGCAAGGGCCCGCAGGCCCAGGGTTCGTCCAAGAACTATCGCTACTGGGTGGCCGTCACCAAGCGCAACGAGGCGATCATCGCCAAGCAGTACTTCGACCTGCCAGTCAGCTTCGGCCCCGGCCAGGACCGCGTGTACGCCACCGAAAAGATGGCGCAGATCACCATTCCGCGCGCCAAGGACACCACCAGCGGCGCCAATTTCGAAATCCTCGTCGGCTTCGACGTGACGCCGCAGATGGCGGCCTTCAACCGTGACGGCAAGCGCTTCCGGGTGAACGCGGGCACGGCGGCCGTCGCCGCGGCGGGGACGACCGACCGTCAATGAGTGATCTGAAACGGGGCCTGAGCGAAGCGGTCGCCGCCGCCTTCGCCGCCGCGGGCCTGCCGGCTGAACTCGGACGCGTCACGCCGTCCGACCGGCCCGACCTCGCGGACTTCCAATGCAATGGCGCCCTGGCCGCCGCCAAGACCGCGCGCCGCGATCCCCGCGAGATCGCCGCCGGGGTCACCGCGACCCTGGCCGCTGATCCGCGCCTGTCCGCCGTCGAGATCGCCGGGCTTGGCTTCATCAACATGCGGGTCTCCGACACCGCGCTTTCCGAGCGCGCCAACGAGATCGCCGCCGATCCGCGCCTGGGCGCGTCTGTGGTCGAGGCCCGTCGGCGCATCCTGGTGGACTATGCCGGCCCCAACGTGGCCAAGCCGATGCATGTGGGCCACCTGCGCTCCTCCATCATCGGCGAGGCCATCAAGCGCATCTACCGGTTCCGTGGCGACCTGGTGGTCGGCGACGCCCACTTCGGCGACTGGGGCTACCAGATGGGCCTCATCATCGGCGCGGTGATGGACGAGGACCCCTTCATCAAGGCCCTTGTGGAGCAGCTCAACGGCCGCAATCAGCCGGTGTCGGCGGAGGAGGAGAAGACCGCCTTCGCCGCCCTGCACGATCGGGTCAGCCTGGAGGATCTCGACCGCCTCTATCCCCTGGCCGCGGCCAAGGGTAAGGCCGATATCGAGTACCGCGAGCGGGCCCGCCGGATGACCGCCGAGCTTCAGGCCAAGGCGCCTGGCTATCACCTGCTGTGGCGGCACTTCGCCCGCGTGACCAAGGTCGCTCTGGAGCGGGACTTCCACGCCCTGGGGGTCGATTTCGACCTCTGGAAGGGTGAGAGCGACGTCGACGATCTGATCGCGCCGATGGTCAAGGAACTGGACGCCAAGGGCCTGCTGGTGGACGACCAGGGCGCCCGGATCATCCGCGTGGCGCGCCAGGGCGACAAGCGCGACCTGCCGCCCCTGCTGGTGGTCTCGTCGGAGGGGTCGGCCATGTACGGCACCACCGATCTGGCCACCGTGCTGGACCGGGAGAGGAGCTTCGATCCCGACCAGGTGCTCTATGTCGTGGACCAGCGTCAGGCCGACCATTTCGAGGTGGTGTTCCGCGCCGCATACCTGGCCGGCTATGCGCCGGAGGGCAGCCTGGAGCACATCGGCTTCGGCACCATGAACGGGACCGACGGCAAGCCCTTCAAGACCCGCGAGGGCGGGGTGCTGAAGCTCAACGACCTGATCGAAATGACCCGCACCAAGGCGCGGGAGCGCCTGCGGGAGGCCGACCTCGGCGCGGAGCTCGATCCCGACGCCTTCGACGACACCGCCCACAAGGTGGCCGTCGCGGCCCTGAAGTTCGCCGACCTGCAGAACTTCCGCGGCACCTCCTATGTGTTCGACCTCGACCGCTTCACCAGTTTCGAGGGCAAGACCGGTCCCTATCTGCTCTATCAGGCCGTTCGGGTGAAATCGGTGCTGCGCAAGGCCGCTGACGAGGGCGCCGAAGCCGGCGAGATCGTCATCGGCGAGCCGGCCGAGCGGGAGCTGGCTCTGCTGCTGGACGCCTTCGACCACGCCCTGGCCGAAGCCTATGAACGCAAGGCGCCGAACTTCATCGCCGACCATGCCTACAAGCTGGCCCAGGCCTTCTCGCGGTTCTACGCAGCCTGCCCGATCCTGATCGCCGAGCCGCCGGTCAAGGCCTCGCGCCTCGCCCTGGCCTCGGCCACCCTGCGCCAGCTGGAGCTGGCCCTCACCCTGCTGGGTATCGAGACCCCCGAACGCATGTAGGCTCGGACCTCCATCAAGGGGGGGCGCATGAAGTTCTGGTTGCTGACCTATGTGGGCGCCGCGGTCGCCGAGATCGCTGGCTGCTTCGCCTTCTGGGCCTGGCTGCGCCAGGGGCAGAGCATCCTCTGGCTCATCCCGGGGCTGGCGGCGCTGGCCCTGTTCGCCTGGCTGCTGACTCTCGCCGATGTTGAACATGCCGGCCGCACCTACGCGGCCTATGGCGGA